>JBBSEJ010000006.1:0-79088 GCA_038239825.1 Gaiellales bacterium | reverse complement strand
GCCGGGGCGGCGGCATCATCGGCACGGCGGTCGATCAGCCCGGGTGCCAGGCACCGTTACGAAAGCACTGTTACGAAAGCACCGTTACGAAGTGTCGCGACGGTGGGCACGAGTTCGAGGCGCCTCTCCGGTGGGATGCCGGCGCTCTCTCGGCGAGAGCGAGCGAGGCCTTCGTGATCGATCTGAGCCACGATCGCACCGAGGAGGATTTCGAGCCGAACCACCATCCGTCAAACCACTGTCCGCCGAACCACCATCCGTCGAGCCACCGGTCGTCTGACCTGCAGTCCCTCTGAAACCACCTTTGCGTCCGACCTGCAGTCCGTCTCGACCACCCGTCCGTCTGACGCACGGTTTCGTCGGGGCCGAGCCGGTTGGAAGCACCGCCCGCAGCCCCCGCTGCGGAGTGACGCGGCGACGCGACCGCGAGGCACGGTCTAGGCCAAGGGCGCCTCGCTACCCTGCCGCGCATGTCGAACGGCCACGACGATGCGTCGCCGGACGAGCTCCGCGCCGCAATCGAGGCGCTCGAAGCGGCCGTCCGAGACCGCGGGCTTCTGCGCCACCTGACGCTCGACGAGCGCACGCGCCTGCGATCCGCGGCGGGCAGCATCTTCAACCCCGACATCGCCGAGCGCCGCCGCTCGGCGAAAGCTCTCCGCCGTCAGGATAAGGCGGCGAAACGTCGGGTGGACGAGACCGTGCTCGCCGCGACGGGAATCCGCGTGTTGCGTGGCCGCCCGGTCTTCACGACGCCGAACGTCTTCCCGCCCGCCGGGTTCGAGCAGGCCGGACCGGATGCGGGCTCGCGCGAGGTGGACGAGGAGCAGCACTGTTACGTCTGCAAGCGCCTCTACGTCGAGATCCATCCGTTCTACGACCAGATGTGCCCCGGTTGCGCCGAGCTCAACTTCGCGAAACGAACCGAGAGCGCCGACCTGGGCGGCCGCGTGGCGCTGCTCACAGGCGGCCGGGTGAAGATCGGCTACCAGGCGGGGATCAAGCTTCTGCGGGCCGGGGCACACGTGATCGTCACGACCCGGTTTCCCCGCGATGCGGCGGCGCGCTACGCACGCGAGGGCGACTTCGGCGACTGGGGCGACCGGCTCGAGATCTTCGGTCTCGACCTTCGCCACACCCCGAGCGTTGAGGCGTTCTGCGTTCACCTCGGGACGACGCGCGATCGGCTCGACTTCATCGTCAACAACGCCTGCCAGACGGTGCGCCGACCGGCGAAGTTCTACCGCCACATGCTCGCCGGCGAGGCGAAGGCGGCACGCGACATGCCGGCCGACCTGCGGCGCCTGCTCGGCGGCTACGAGGGCCTTCGCAGGACGGAGATGCTCCCCGCGGGCGCGGTCGGCGTCACGCGGTCCGCCGAACTGACGCAGGTGGCGCTGCTACGAGATGACCTCGCCGCAAGCGACGACCTGTTTCCCGAGGGCCGGCTCGACCAGGACCTCCAGCAGATCGACCTACGCGATCGCAACTCGTGGCGTCTGCTCCTCGCGGAGGTGTCGACCGTCGAGCTGCTCGAGACGCAACTCGTGAACGCCGTCGCGCCCTTCATCTTGAACGCGCGCCTGAAGCCGCTGCTGCTGCGAACGCCCGAGCGCGACAAGCACATCGTCAACGTGTCGGCGGTCGAGGGACAGTTCTACCGCCGGTTCAAGACCACGCGCCACCCACACACGAACATGGCGAAAGCCGCGTTGAACATGATGACGCGCACCTCGGCTGCGGACTACCACGGCGACGGCGTCCACATGAACAGCGTCGACACGGGCTGGGTGAGCGACGAGGATCCGCTCCACATCGCCGAGCAGAAGGCGATCGAGCATCGCTTTCGACCACCGCTCGACATCGTCGACGGCGCCGCGCGTATCGTCGACCCGATCATTGACGGCTTCAACACCGGCGAGCACAGGTGGGGCCAGTTCCTGAAGGACTACACGCCGACCGACTGGTAGCCGGGCCTGACGCGCCGGCCGTCAGTCGGTGACGCGTTGTGCGAGCTCGCGCGACCGCTCGGTCGCCGCGGTGATCGCATTCAAGAACGCCGCGCGTACCCCGCTCCGCTCGAGCTCCTGAATCGCACGGGTCGTCGTACCGCCGGGCGAGGTGACCGCTTCTCGAAGCTCGACCGGATGCATTCCCTCGTCGCGCAGGAGCAGGGCGCTCCCGAACATCGTCTGCACGACGAGGCGGGTGGACACCTCCCGGCTGATCCCGAGCAGCAGCCCTGCCTCGATCATGGCCTCCGCGAGGAGCGCGAAGTACGCTGGCCCCGAGCCGGAGAGCGCCGTGACCGCGTCCATGTCGTCCTCGGCGACCCGCACCACGCCTCCGAGGTGCCCGAGGGCCTCGGTCGCCAGGTCGAGATCGACATCGCGGGCGTGCGCGCCGCCGCAAAGACCGGCGATCCCCTCGTGCACGAGCGCCGGTGCGTTCGGCATCGCGCGCACCACGCGGCTACCGGGAGGCAGGTGCGCCTCGATCGACCCCGTCCTGATGCCCGCCGCGACCGAGAGCACGGTCTGCTCGGCCGTCACCGTCTCGGAGATCTCCGCCAGGACCGTCGTCATGTCCTGAGGTTTCACCGAGACGACGATCAGTCCGGCCCCGTCGATGGCGCCGCTGTTGTCGCTGGTCGTCGCGACGCCGTAGCGCTCGGCCAGCTCCACCAGGCGTTCGGGGCGCCGGCTCGTTGCGGTGATCTCACCCGCCTCACGCCAGTTCGAGCTGAGGAGACCGCGAGTCAGCGACTCGCCGAGACGGCCGGCCCCGAGGATGGCAACGCGTCCGCTCATCATCCGACTCTAGCGGCAGGATCCGTGGTGCAACCCCTGGTGCGGATCCGTGGGTCGATCCCGGCGTAGAGACGGGTCACGGCCGTCACCGAGACGTTGAGCACGATCACTCACAGCAGGCGCCTGAGGAGATAGCTCAGCACGATTCGAGCGAGTCGACGAAGGCCCGCGCGCGGCGACCTCCACGCAATGCACAATCCGCATTCGTGTCGACGCAGACCCACGAGCACGCACTCGACGCGAGCTGGGACCCGGTGGCAGACCGCAGTGCGGCCGAAGCCCTCAGCGTCGCGCTCGCACGACTCGCCTACGGCGAGGAGTCGGTCGAGGCACTGCTCGGTGAGGACGGCGTCGCAGCCGGCCCCGACGACGTAGCGATCTATAGCCGCCGGCTGCCCGGCACGCCGATCGGAGTCGCGCTCCGCCTGCTCCTGCTGCAACTCCCCGTCTCGGAGGCGGAGGGATCGATCGCACTCGGTCAGGAGGCGGTGGAAGCGCTGCTGACCCTGGGGCTCGTCGTCACCGATCGAGGCACGCTCGTGCCGCGATCGCGGATCATGCCCGTCGAGGGTCTGCTCATCTCGTTCGACGGGTTCTCGACGCGCGACGACCCGCACGGCTACGTGTCGACCTTCTCTCCCACCACGGCTTGGCTCGCGGCACTGACCCCTCGCCGTCGTGTGGGAGCAGCGGTCGACATCGGTACCGGGAACGGCGCGCATGCGCTGCTCGCAGCCCGCCACAGCGACCGGGTGGTCGCGACGGATCTCAACCCACGCGCGCTCGCCTACACCGAGATCAACGCGGCCCTGAATGGGCTCGACAACATCGAGACCCGGCTCGGCAGCCTGTTCGAGCCGGTCGCCGGCGAGACGTTCGACCTGGTGACCTGCAACGCCCCGTACGTCGTCTCGCCGGAATCGAAGTGGCAGTACCGCGACGCGGGGATGCCCGCCGACCGGATCTCCGAGCTCGTCGTCCGGCAAGCCGGGCTGGCGCTCGCCGACGGCGGCTACGCGTCGATGCTCGTGAGCTGGGTCGCCGAGACCAGGGACGAGCCGGACGGACGGCTGCTCGCGTGGCTCGAAGGCTCCGGGTGCGACGCCTGGGTCCTCGGGATGAGCAGCGCCGACCCTCTCGACCACGCGTTCTCGTGGAACAACCACCTCGTCGACGACCAGGAGGCGCTCGGCGCCGCCCTCGACGAGTGGAACGAGTATTTCCGCTCGCTCGGCGTCGGCTGGATCACCGAAGGCGCGGTGCTGCTGCACCGCCGCAGCGGCACCGACCATGCGGTGCGCGCCGAGCCGATCGAAGAGGACGACCTCGAAGAAGCGGGCGCGCAGATCGAGCGGGCCTTCGCGGCGCACGCCTACCTCGCGACGATCCGCCGCGACGAGGAGCTCCTCGATCGACGATTCACGCTCGCCGAGCACGTCCGTATCGACCGCAGCTTCGATCCGGACGGTGGCGAAGCGGCAACGGTCGTGCTGCACGAAGGAACGATGCCCGAGATCGAGGTCAATCCCGAGACCGCCGACGTTCTCGTACTGCTCGACGGCAGGACCTCGCTCGGCCGCGCGACCGAACGGACGATCAAGCGGCTCGAGCTGACGGGGCGCTCGGCCGGCGAGCTCCGGCGTGAGGTCGCCGACGCCATGCGCGAGCTCCTCGAGCTTGGGTTCGTCGACCCGAACTGAGATGTCCGTCGTGAAGCTCTCCACGGGTGCCGAGCTGCGCCTGCGCGGGCCCGGCTCCGGGGACACGGTGATCTGCGTGAACGGCGGCCAGGCGGCCGAGGTCGAGGGAACGTGGAGCGCAACGCTCGAGTGGCTCGTGCAACGACTCGCACCTCGCTTCCCAGCTCTCTGCTTCGGTGAGGTGCGCTACCGGATCAAGTCGTGGCGACGCCTCGACTGGTGCATCGAAGATGCGTTGGCGGCCATCCACGAGATCGACGCGCCGCGAACGCTGCTGCTCGGCTTCTCGATGGGCGGGGCGGTCTCGATCGGCTGCGCGGGTGAGCCGACCGTCTCGGGCGTGCTCGGTCTTGCGCCGTGGATCCCCGATCGCATCTCGGTGGATGCGCTACGTGGCAAGCGGCTACGCGTGCTGCACGGATCGCTCGACCGCTACCTCCCCGGCGTGCCGGGCGTCAGCCCCACTCTGTCACGTCGCGGTTTCGACCGGGCACTCGCCCTCGGCGCGACCGGGGAGTACACGCTCGTCCGAGGCGGCCTCCACGGCGTGGCGCTGCGTGCCCCCTCGGGCTCACCGGTACGGCTGCCCCGCGCGGGCCGCTGGACGGACCTGATCGCCGAGGAGCTCGCGCGGTGGTCTTCGACCCCACCGGACTGAGCTCGCGCAGCCCCCGCGCGCGGGGGCTGCGCCTAATCGACCACGACGGTGTGTGCGAGCGTCTTGTGCGAATCGCTGCCGACCGGTAGGTGCCGGCTTTCAGGTTGACGGTCCACCTGACCGTGCCACGAAAGGCGACACCGGTCTTCCGATCGATGCCGGGCCCCTTCAGGTGCAGGTTGTCCGAGGCGCTCAGGTCGCGAACCGTGATCGCGTAGGTGCCGATCGCAACGGCTTTCGGGAAGACGAGCGCCCGGCCCGGCCCGACGCGCACGGTGATGGGATGCGCCTTCGGCGCGGGCGGAGGCGGCAGCGGCGGGGGGTTGCCGACCGTCAGCTTGCCGTTCATCGTCGCGAAGTGGGCATCGCAGACGTAGGTATAGCGGCCCTCCACGAAGGTCACGGTGAATGTCTGGTCGCCGACGAATTCGATCTCGGTCTTCACGCTGACACCGGGACCGGAGAGATCGAAGTTGTGGACGTCCGCCTGGTCGTGGACGACGAGCGTGTATGTGCCCGGATCGATGTGATTGACGGCATTGCCTGCGGGATCGTGCAACGAGATCGAGAATCCTGGCCCGACGTTGCCGATGAGCATCGGGTTGTCGGCGGCCGTCGGCCCCGCGAGGACGAGCGCCGCCGAACCGGCCGCGATCACGAGGGCGATGCGCATACCGCACTCTACGGGCGAACATGCCGACTGGATTTCGGTCACAATCCGGTGTGACCGACGTTCGGAAACTCGCGACCGGGGCCTCCCTCGTGCTCGTGCTCGCCGTCACCGCCTGCGGCTCGAATGGCCGGGGCGGCGATGCCGGCGGGGGCTCGAGCGGCAGCGGCAAGGGAGCCGGGGGCATCATCGCCAAGGTCGCGAAGGCGCACGTCGAGATTGCAAACGGCAGGGCGGTCGCCAGCACGACGATCAGCGTCGGCGGTGTCGCCGGTAAGCACGTCACCCTCCAGTGGGGTCTGATCGACGCGCTCCAGGGCGGCGAGTCACAGGCCGAGATCGTGCTGCACCGCTACACGACGACACCTGCGGTCAAGCAGTTTCCGGCGGTCGTGCGGATCAAGATGAGCACGATCTTCAACCCCTCACTCGTCCACTTCGTGCTCTACGGCCCGGACGGCTCGTTCCTGAGCTCTTCCGACACGCCCGATTTCGGCGGCTCGTAAGACCGATCAGGACGCTCGGTCGAGGAACTCCGAGGAGACCTCGAGCCAGTGATCGACGTCGCTCGGTGTGCGGTGGCGGATCGACCAGTCGACCTGGCGGAGGGCCATGTGGGCCGCGTAGGCCCGTCGCACCTCTGGCGTCGCTCGCCGGGATATCTCATCCCACAGCCGCTCGCGCGCACGAGCAGGGACCCGGGCGCGAGTCAGGCCGAACGCGAGCGTCACGAGATCGAACAGCGCATCGCCTGACCGGCAGCCCTCCCAGTCGATCACGGCACCGACCGTGCCGTCGACGACGAGAACGTTGCGGTGATGAAAATCGAGGTGCACCGCGTCGCCCGTGGGCAGCGCCTCAACCGCTTCCCCTGCGGCAAGGATCGTCTCGAGGAGCGCCGCCGTCCGTCCATCGTAGTCGCGAAGTGGCGCGTGCAGACAGTAGCCCTCGCAGCCGTTCGCGAGTGAGCCTGCGAGATAGCTCCGCCAGTCAGCATCTTCAGGACGGCCCGCTCCTCTCTGACGTGCGTTCAGGAAGACCAGGGTTTCGACCAGTTCTTCGGAGACGTCGTCGCTGACGGTTCCCTCGACGAATTCCTGGAGCATCACGGTCACCCCGCACACCTCGTCGGCCAGGATGAAGCGAGGGATCGGATATGCCCGCCCGCGCAGCCGCTCGACGAGCTCGGCGACGCGACGGCCCGACGCGACGTCCCCGTCCCACCACTTGAGGACGTACCGCGCGCCGTCGTCACCGCGAACGTCGGTCGCGCCCACTTCTCCGCCTGCAAATGCGCCGACCGCATGCAAAGTCAGGCCGTGCCGCTCCCGAATCACCTCGACGACCTGCGACGACGTCACGGTCGCCGAGTATGTCCGATGCGGTCCTGAGGCGAGCGACACGTCCCCGCGGAGGAGGACGTCACACATCGGCCACCTTTGGCCTGACCGCGGGGCATGGCTCGAAGCGGCTCGCTCAGACGAGACGACGGTGGGCACCCCGCGCCCGACCGGGCAAGTGCCGGGCCGCCCTATGACGCAGCGGCGAGCTCGGCGGTCAGGCGGTCGACCTCGTCGCGCGTGTTGTAGTGAATCAGCCCGGCTCGCAGTGACTGCGCCGGCAGGCGCTCGCCGAGCGCGACGCAATACCAATTGTCGGCGTACCAGATCCCGAGCCCGCGCTTCCCGAAGTCTCGTGCGACGTCCTCGGCCTGCCTACCCTCGACGTTGAAGAGGAACGTGGGTACGCGTCCTGCCATCGTCGGCGGGCCGTAGAGCGTCACGTTGCCGGGGAGGCTCGCAAGGAAGTGCTCGCCGAGCGCACGCTCGTAGTCGCGCAACACCTTCATGCCCCCGAGCGAGTCGAGGTAGGCGATCGTCGCGCTGAACCCGGCGAGCAGCTCATAGGGCAGCGTGCCGGTCTCGAACCGCCGGCCCGTGGGTGAGCTCGCCGACGGGCGCGCCTTGTAGGGCCGCCACGCCTCGGCCACCTCACGTCGGACGTAGGCGACGCCGAGATGGGGGCCGCAGAACTTGTACGGCGAGCAGATCAGGACATCGCAGCCGATCGCCGCGACGTCGAGCGGCTCGTGCGCGGCGTAATGCACGGCATCGATCCACGAGATCGCTCCGACGTCCCGCGCCATGTCGCAGATGCGCTTCGCGTCGGCGATCGATCCGGTCGCATTCGACGCGAGCGCGAAGGCAACCACCTTCGTCCGCTCGCGCAGTCGCCGGGCCAGGTCGTCGTAGTCGACTGTCAGCTCGTCGGTGGCGGTGACGACGCCCACCTCGATCCCCTTGTCCGCAGCGAGCTCCACCCACGGCGCGACGCCCCCGTCGTGGTCGAGCTGCGTCGTCAGGATCCGGTCACCGGCCCCGAAGTCGCGTGCCGCGGTGCGGGCGAGCGCGAAGTCGAGCGTGGTCATGTTCATGCCGAACGAGATCTCATCGGGGCTGCAACCGAGGAAACGGCCGCCGTCGTTCTTCGCACGCGCGAGGATCGCCTCGACCGCCCGGCCCGTCGCGTACGGCGCGCCGAGATTCCCCGACGCCTCGCGGAGCGCGTTGGCGATCGCTTGGCCGACCTCGTCGGGCACCTGTGTGCCCCCGGGTGCGTCGAAGAAGGCGAAGCCCGAACGAAGTGACGAGAACCGCTCACGGGCAGCCTCGACCGAGAAGCTGTCGGTGGTCATGCGGGCTCCTTTCCAAGGATCTCGGTCAGCACTCCGAAGTCGATGTTGCCGCCCGACACGATGCAGACCGCCTTGCGAGCGCTCGGGACGCGGCCGGTGAGCACCGCCGCCACGCTGAGCGCGCCCGCGCCTTCCGCGATCACTCGCGCCCGCTCGGCGAGGATGCGCACCGCAGCCTCGACGTCTGCAAGCGGGATCGCAAAGCCGCCGTCAAGCAACTGGGAGGCATGCGCCCACACCTTCGGGATCAGCTCGCGGCTCCCCGAGCCGTCGACGAACGACGGCACGTACGAGACGGCGGTTGGCGTGCCGGCAGCGAGCGTGGCTGCGACAGGAGCTCCGGTCTCGGGCTCGGCCGAGTAGAACCTGACCTCGGGTCGCACCGCCTTCACCGCACTGGCGATGCCCGTGACGAGCCCGCCGCCGCCGTAGGGCGCGACGACCGTGTCGAAGTCGTCGAGCTGCTCGAGCAGCTCCAGCCCGATCGTGCCGTTGCCGGCCATCACGCGGTCGTCCGCGACCGGGTGGACGAAGAGTCCCTCGGCCCCTTCGTAGCGGCCGGTCACGAGCACCTGCCACCACTCGTCGTAGGGCACCTTGATCGTCCGGCCTCCGTAGCGAGCGATCGCGGCGAGCTTCGTCTCGGGGGCGTGCTCGGGGACGACGATCGTCGCTGGCACACCGCGCAACCTCGCCGCATACGCGATGCCCTGGGCCATGTTCCCGGCGCTCGCCGTGAGGACACCGTCGCGGAGCTCGTCGTCCGTGGCCTGCAGCACGGCGTTGCCCGCGCCACGGATCTTGAACGAGTTCACCGGCTGGAGCGTCTCGAGCTTCACGTAGATCTCGGCATCTGCATCGACGTTCAGACGGACGAGAGGGGTGCGAACGGCGATGCCGGCGATGACGTCGCGTGCTCGCTCGATCTCCGCGAGCGCGATCACAACGAGACGACCGTGCCTGCGTCCTCGGCCTCGGCGCGACGCAGGACGTGCTCGGCGGCGGCGAGATCCTCGACCGCGAGACCGAGCGACTTGAACACCGTCAGCTCGTCCTCCGACCTGCGGCCGGGCACGGTACCGATCAGGATCTCGCCCAGCTCGCCGCGGATGTGCTCGGGACCGATCGCACCCTCACGCAGCGGGAAGAGGTAGTCGCCCGCCTCGTTCAGCGTCGATTCCCGCCGGTCGACGAAGAGCGAAGCGGCCATCATCGTCGCCGTGTCGAGCTCGCGCGTCGTGGGGATGCTCGAGCCGGCCGCGTTCACATGGGCGCCTTCCTTCAGCCACGCTCGGGCGAGAATCGGCTCGTGGGCAGAGGTCGCGGTCACGACGACGTCGGCATCTCGTACCGCCGCCTCCGCGGTTGGCGATTCCTCGACCCCGTCGAGCTCGAGCGCGCGGCCTGGCGTGCGACTCCAGACGAGAACCCGGTCGAAGTCACGCACCGCGCGCATGGCCTCGAGATGGGCCTTCGCCTGGATGCCCGCACCGAGGATCGCAAGCGTACGTACGTCCTCCCGTGCGAGCAGGCGCGTCGCGACACCGGAGACCGCTGCGGTGCGCACCGCGGTGATCCCACCGGCATTCATCAGTGCGCGCGTCTCGCCGGTCTCACCGTCGAAGAGCGCGACGAAGCCCTGGTGCAGATCGAGTCCCCGCGCCGCGTTCGCCGGCGCGATCACGACCGTCTTCAACGAATAGAGAGGCGCCGGCGACGACCGGTGGGCCGGCATCAGCCCCATCAGCGTCTGCTCGCCCGGCGGTCGGATTACGAAGCGAAGCGGGTTGTGGAGCTCGTCCCGCGCGAGCGACGCGAGGGCTTCGGCCATGACGTCGATGCAGTCCGTCATCGGCAGCAGCCGTCTGACGTCGTGCTCGTCCAGGATGCGCACACTCATGCGAAGAGCCCTCCGATTCGTCGATGGTCGGCCGGGGTGAGCTCGAGCTCGCGTGCGGCGAGCACGGGCCCGAGGTGCTCGGGCCGCATCGGCCCGCACACGGCGCCGCTCACGCCGGGGTGCGCGAGCACCCAAGCGAACGCGATCGTCGCCGTGTCGACGCCGCGCGCCGCGGCCTCCTCCGCCAGGCGGTCGAGCCCGTCGAACACAGCATCGGTGCGCAGATGCTCGTACGGGCCCGGGCGCTGGGTCATGCGCGACCCTGCGGGAAACGCCTCGTCCCGGCGGTACTTGCCGGTGAGCCAGCCGCCCGCGAGCGGCCCGAACGGGACGTAGGCGATCCCGTGCTCGGCGCAGAGAGGTATCACGTCGCGCTCGTCGCCGCGTTCGAGGAGCGAGAACGAGTTCTGCACGAGCGCCGGTGCTGCGATCGAGAGGGCTTCTCGAATGCCCGCCTCGTCGTAGTTGCTGAGCCCCCAGGCGGCGATCAGCCCCTCCTCGCGCAGCGCCTCGAAGGCGGCGATCGTGTCGCGCAGCGGAACGTCCGGGTCAGGCTCGTGCGCGAGGTACAGGTCGACCCTCTCCACACCGAGGCGATCGAGACTGCCGTCGAGCTGCCGACGGATCCGGTCGGGTGCGAGCCCGATGTCGCTCGCATCTCCACGTGTCGAATGGAAGACCTTCGTCGTCAGCACGAGGCCGCCCGGCCGGCGCTCGGCCCGCCACGCTCCGATCAGCTCCTCGCTCTTGCCGCCGCCGTAGGCGTCGGCAGTGTCGAAGAAGCGAACCCCGTTCGCCCACGCGGTGTCCATGATCCCGAAGGCGGTGTCGTCGTCGATGCCCTGTCCGAAGAACTCCGGCGCCGAGCCGATGCCGCCGAAATTGCCGCAACCCAGTGCGACCCCGGCGAACCTCACTCGGGCGGATTCATGTTCGTGAGCTCGTTGCGAACGTTCCAGAGCTCCGGGAAGAACGACTTGTGGATCAGCCGGCCCATCACCTCGACAGGCGTCCCCTGCGTGCCGACCACTCCCGCGCCGATCACGCGCTGCACGACCTTGAAATGGCGCACGCGCCAGACGATCACGCGCTCGTCGAGCTCGATCAGCTGCTCGACGAGGTTGTAGAGATCCTCGAACTCGCGTCCGCGCACGTACACGTCGGTGAGCGAAAGCCCGGCGCGCTCGCGTGCGGCATGGAAGGCAGTGCCGAGAGGCGGCGTCACGCGGCGAATCTCACGGAAACCAGGCGAGTCGAAGCCGCTGCCATGACCGAGCACCTTGCGCACTTCCGTGTACTCCCACGGCGACATGTGCTCGAGCATGTCGAGCGCGTGTGTGACGATCTTCAAGCAGTCGTTCGCGCGGCGCAGGAGCCTGATCGACGCAGGCAGGTCGCCACCGTCGACGAGTCGCGAAGCCTCCTCGACCTCGTTCCAGGCGAGCTTCAGCCAGATCTCCGAGCTCTGATGCACGGACTGGAAGAGCAATTCGTCACGGTGGATCCACTCGTCGGGATCCTTCTGCAGCGCCAGCAGCTCCTCCGTGCGCAGGTAGCGCTCGTAGTCACTCGGCGCCGTGCCGGCGAGAATCGGCTTCGCAAGGCTCTGCTCGTCGGTCACGGACGTCCCTCTCCGGCGTCGAAGATCCGCATCGGCAGGTCGGCGAGCGGCACACCGCCGTCCGCCGTGACGAGCCAGGTGTCCTGCATGTAGAGACACGCGTTGCCGTCGTCGGAGATGACATGCGGATGCATCGAGAGCACCATTCCGCTGCGCAGCGGCGTGTCGATGCCCTCGCCGACCTTCGGGAACTCGATCATCGTCATGCCGATCGAGTGGCCGGTGACGTGGCCGAGCGCCCAGCCGCGGTCGGTGAAGCCCTGCGAGACCGCGCGATGCGCGTCGTGTGCCGTGGCGCCGTCTCTGAGGATGTCCCGGGCGGCCGCGTAGTACTCCTCATAGGCCTCGAGCATGCGCTTCGTCTCGTCGCTCGGCTCGCCGGTGCAGATCGCGCGCGAGACCTCGACCCAATGGCCGCCCGGCCCGGCGATCTCGAGCGATGGCAGCACGAGATCGCCAGGCCCCACCGGCCGCGCGCCCGCGATCTTGAACTCGGGCCGTGCCGCGCCGCCGGCACCCGTCAGCACCATGTCCATCGTCAGGCGGCCGCACCCCTGCGCGACGAAGTACTCCTCACACGGTGCGAGGATCTCTCGCTCGCTCTTGCCCATCTCGAAGGCATCGAGGAAGATCCAGAAGCCCTCAGTGTTGATGCGCACGCTCTCGCGCACCGACGCGAGCTCGAACTCGCTCTTCACCGCGCGTGCATGATCGAACCCGAGATCCCAGGGAACCACCTCCGCGGCACCCGCGAGCGCGCGATAGTCGCGCACCGTCATCACGTAGTCGAGGCCGTACACACCCACCCTTCGGCCGCGAACACGGTCGGCGAGCCACTCGCCCGGCAGATCGACGAACTCCTGCTCCGCGATCCAGGTCGTGCCGTGCTCACCGACAAAGCGCGCCTCGCGCGGGAAGACGATCGACGGGTCGCCTTCGATCGGCAGCAGCACGTAGGCATACCGATGCACGATCACGAAGCCCGAGGTGTATGTGACCGCGCCTTCGAAACCGCTGTACTCGTTGCCGGAGACGATCACGGCGTCGAGGCCGTCGCGTGCCATGGCCTCGCGGATCGCCGCATAGCGCCTGTCGATCTCCGCCTGAGGCACGGCGCCGGCGCCGCTTCCGATCACTGCTGCTTCCACGACGCCTCCATTCCCTTGACGAGTGCCCAGATGGCTGCGTGCCCGGGGGTCTCGACGCCGTGCCGCCGCCCGAACTCCACGATGCCGCCGTTCAGATAGTCGACCTCAGTCTGCCTGCGTGCCTCGACGTCCTGGAGCATCGATGCTTTGTGGTCGTAGGCGATCTCCGGCCGGGCGGCGTAGTCGATCAGCTCCTCCGGGTCGGAGTCGAGCTCGATTCCCTGCGCGGCTGCGACTGCCTTGCCCTCGTCGACGAGGCGTGTCACGAGCGACCGCAGCGCCGGCTGCTCACAGACGCGGCCGTGCGTCAACCCGGTCAGGGCCCCGACCGGGTTGGTCGCGGCGTTGAAGATCACCTTGCGCCATTGCGGGCCGCGCGCGTCGGCCACCGCCGCCGTCGGCATCCCCCCGCGCGTGCATGCTTCCGCGAGCAGCTCGATCTCGTCCAGAGGCGCAGGCGCCGCCTCGAAGGGGCCGAGAGTCGTCTCCCCCTTCACGTCCCACTGCACGACGCCCGGCTCGAGGATCTTTCCCGCCGGAAAGGTGGTGCCGCGGATCACGCGCGAGCAGTGGGCGGCGACCACCTCCTCGTTGCCGAGGCCGTTCTGCACGGTCGCGACCGAGCCGCCGACGAACGCATGCGCCGTCGCTGCGATCGCCGACTCGGTGTGCATCGCCTTCGTGGCGACGATCCCGAAATCACAGGCCGGAAGGTCGTCCGGGTCGGTCGTCGCACGGACGTGGCCGGTCACCTCGCCGGCGCCGACGAGCCGCAGGCCGTGGCGGTTGATCGCATCGACGTGCGCTCGGGCGGCGTCGTACGCCCAGACCTCCACGTCCTCGAGCGTTGCGAGGTTCGCCGCG
Organism: Gaiellales bacterium; assembly: GCA_038239825.1. Taxonomy (GTDB): domain Bacteria; phylum Actinomycetota; class Thermoleophilia; order Gaiellales; family Gaiellaceae; genus PALSA-600. The sequence continues at coordinate 65,022 of JBBSEJ010000006.1, read as the reverse complement.
AAGAGCGACCCGACCGCCCCACACCCGACCACACATACCTTCATTCCCAGGAAGCCTCCTTGGCCTTGATCAGGCGGTACATGGTCTCGTGCAGCGGCACCGGCACGCCGAGCCGGTTCGCCTCGCGCACGAGCGACCCGGTGATCATGTCGACCTCGGTGCGGCGACGCGCGGCGACGTCTTCGAGCATCGAAGGGTAATGACGGGAGCCGCGCTTCGTCGCGAGCACGTTCATCTCCCACGGATCCTCGCCGAGCGTCACGTTCGCAGCGGACGCAACAGCCTTCCCCTCGTCCATCAGGGCGCGCACGAGATGGCCGAGGTCCTCCGGCCCTGCAAGGGCTGCGAAGTGCGGATCGTGCGGAAGGCCGGTGAGAGCGGCAACGGTGTTGACGGTCGCATTGAAGATCAGCTTCGACCACTGAGCGGGACGGAGGTCGTCGAATGCCTCCGCGTGGAGGCCCGACGAGACGATCAACCCGGCGACCCGCCGGGCATCGGCCGGAGTCGTCCGACGAGACGGCCCGATCCACGTCGCCGTGTCGAGGACATACTCGACGTGCGCGTCGGTCTGGCGCGTCCCGCTCATGAAGGTGACGCTCGTCAGCTGGCGCCAGTTGCCGTGACGTGCCACGATCTCGTCCGCCCCGATCCCGTTCTGGACGGTCATCACGATCGCGTCGTCCCAGTGACCCGCGAGCTGCGCCGCGATGGCATCGACGTCACCGCCCTTGCTCGCGACGATCACGAGGTCGGGCTCCGGCAACGCATCGGGCCTCGTCGCCGCGGTCAGGCTCGCAGTGAACTGCGCGCGTCCGCTGACGCGCAGCCCTTGCTCGTTGAGGGCGCGGGCGTGCTCCTCGCGACGGGTCAACACCGTCACCTCGGCGACTCGCGCGAGGTGCGCCGCGAACAGGCTGCCGATCACCCCGGCTCCGGCGACACACACACGCATCAGCGAAGCCCCCGCACCCGGACCCGGCGCAGGCGCAGCTCGCGGCCTCCCGTCAGCCCCGACGGCCTCAGGATCAGGACGACCGCCATCAGCGCGCCGACGACGATCACGCGCGTGCCGGCGGGAAGGTCGAGGTGCCAGCCGAGGAGCGACGTTCCGTTCTCCGCGACCGCGAGGTACGAATCGAGGGCGCTGACGGCGAGTGCGCCGACGACGGCGCCCCACAGGCTCGTCGAGCCGCCGATCACGAGCATCGCGAGCGTGATGAACGTCAGGTCGAGGTAGACCGACTCGGTGTTCACCGGCAACAGGTGCACATAGAGGCCACCGGCGAGGCCGGCGAGCAACCCGGAGAGCGCGAACGCCGTGAGTCGCTGGCGATAGACCGACACGCCGGCTGCGCGGGCGGCTGCCGGATCCTCCCGGGTCGCGCGCAGCAGGCGTCCGAAGCGACTGCGGCCGTAGGCGAAGGCGACGACGATCACCGCGAGCGCGCCCAGCGCAGCCTGGCGCAACCCGGTCGTCTCGGGCACCGACGAGAACGTGTTCAACCCGGGCCCGATCTTCTCCTCGTAGCGCAGGAGGTTGTGCGTGATCTCGAGCACGCCGAAGGTCGCAATGCCGGCGGCGAGCCCGGAGAGGCGCATCAGCGGCAAGGCGACGACGAGCGCGCAGATGCCGCCGGCCAGGGCGGCGAGTGCGAGCGACGAGAGGTTGCCTACGGTGCGGTCGCGCAGGAACGGAGCGAGGCTGGGCATGATCGCCGGCTTCTCGGCCGCCGGCACGGAGAGCACACCCGCGGTCCAGGCGCCGACGGCGACGAAGCTGATGTGCCCGAACGAGAGGACGCCGGAGTTGCCGATGAACAGATAGAGCGCGACGACGATCGCCACCTTGACGAGCGCGTCCGTGAAGTAGGACTGGGTCGAGATCGACACCACGGTGCCGACGAGCGCGGCGGCGATCACGAGCAGCGCCGGCCCCGCGAGCTCCTGCAGATCGAGCACGCGTCTCATACGCGCTCCACGGCGCCCTTCCGTGCGAACAGCCCGCCGGGACGCACGAGCAGGACGAGGATGACCGCCGCGAAGAGGAACGACGGCAGGTACTGGCTCCTGTCGGTCGGCAGCGCACCACCGAGGAGGCCGCTCGCAAAGCCGATCGCGAAGCCGCCGAGCGTCGCGGACACCGGCCGGTTCATCCCCCCGAGGACCACTCCTGCGAGCACGATGATCGTGTCCCTGAGCGCGAAGTCCGGGGTCACGAGCGGGGTCTGCACGGTGAGCATCACGGCGACCACCGCGGCGAGCGCACCGGAGGCAAGGACGGCAACCGCGATCACGCGGTTCGCTCGTACACCGAGGATCCGAGCCGTCTGGAAGTCCATGGACGCCGCGCGCATGTGCAGCCCGATGGTCGTCCGCTCGAGCAGCAGAGTCAGTGCGAGCAGGCACAGGGCGGCGATCACGACCGCGACGATCGTGATCTTGCGGATGTCGACGTTCGAGATCGTCACCGGCCGGTTCAGGGAGGCGAGCGAGGTCGCGATCTTCCCCAGCGAGCCAAACCACAGCACGGCGACGCTCTGCAGCAGGAAGGCGACGGCGAAGGTGGCAACGAGCATGACGGCGGGCGAATGGGAACGCAGCGGCCGGAAGACGAGCCTGTCCATCGCGAGCGAAAGCGCGAGCACGACCGCGAAACAGAGGAGGATCCCGGCCCACACGGGGAAGCCCCACTGCGAGGCGAGCGCCAGCGCGAAGGCGCCCGCCATCACGAGCTGTCCATAGGCGAAGTTGACGAGCCGGAGCACGCCGAAGACGAGCCCGATCCCCACCGCCATCAGCGCATAGATCGCACCGAGCGCGATCGCGTCGGTCAGCGTCTGCCAGTCGATGTTCAGGATCCCGAGAATCATGAGAAGTACGCCTCGACCATCGCGGCCGTGTCGTTCGCGTTCTCGGGAGCGAGGGTGAGCCGCAGCTCGCCGTTTGCGAGCACGTGGGAGCGGTCTGCGAGCGCGACCGTTCGCTGCGCGCGCTGCTCGACGAGCAGAATGGCGAGCCCACTGTCACGAATCGCCGCGAGTGCGTCGAAGACGACATCGACGACCGTCGGCGCGAGCCCGAGCGACGGCTCGTCGAGCAGCAGGACGTCGGGCTCTGCGACGAGCGCGCGCGCGATCGCAAGCTGCTGCTGCTGCCCTCCCGAGAGCGCGCCGGCGTGCCTGTGACGGAATTCCTCGACGATCGGGAAGAGATCGAAGAGGCGACGCAGGATCGCGGCCTCTCCACCGCGGACGCGACGCGCCGCGAGACCGAGCCGCAGGTTCTCCTCGACCGTCAGCTCGCCGAAGATCCGGCGTCCCTCGGGCACGAGCGCGACGCCGCTACGTGCGATGTCTTCGGGTCTCCGGCCCAGTAGAGATCTCGTGCCGAGCCGGATCTCGCCGCGGGTCACCGGCGCGATCCCCATGATCGCGTGCAAGGTCGAAGACTTACCCGCGCCGTTCGCGCCGATCAGGCCGACGATCTCGCCCGGGCTCACGTGGAACGAGAGCCCGCGCACGGCCTGACGGCCTCCGTGACGAACGTCCAGGTTCTCGACGACGAGCGACTCGCTCATCCGTCGCTCACCGGCGCCTCGCCGAGGTAGGCCGCGGCGACGTCGAGATTCGCCCTGATCTCAGCAGGGGTCCCCTCGGCGAGCGTGCGGCCCTGGTCGAGCACGACGATGCGGTCGCAGGTCTGCATGACGAGCGCCATGTTGTGGTCGATCAGCAGCACCCCCGCGCCGTGCTCGTCACTCACCGAGCGCACGACGGCCGCGAATGCCGGCACTTCCGCCTCGGGCAATCCGGCAGCCGGCTCGTCGAGCAGGACGAACTGCGGCTCCATGGCGAGCGCCCGTGCTACCCCGAGCCGCCGCTCGTCCCCATGCGCAAGGGCTGCGGCGGCCCCGTCGGCGTAGCGGGTGAGCGCAAGCTGCTCCAGCAGCTCGCTCGCGCGCCGTGCAGCGATGCGCGGGCTTGCGCCGACCCCGAGAGCCGCGACCTCGACGTTCTCGCGCACCGACAGCGCGCGGAAGCCGTGGCTCGACTGGAACGTGCGCGCGAGCCCGTGGTGGCCGCGCCGGTTCGGCGACCAGCTCGTGATGTCGCGACCGGCGAGCGAGACCGAGCCCTCATCGGGCCGGTCGAAGCCGCTGAGCACGTTCACGAGCGTCGACTTGCCGGCACCGTTCGGCCCGATCAGCCCCACGACCTCGCCGCGCGCGAGCTCGAGCGACACGCCGTTCAATGCCTTCACCCCGTCGAAGGACCGCGACAGAGCGGAGGCCCGAAGTGTTCCCTCGGGCCTCCGCTCGCTGCCGCGTTCCACTGCTTGCGCGGTGGGTGCCAACTAGATCTTGGGAACGACCTTGGCCGTGACGGTGCCGACGAGATGCGCCTGGTTGTCCTGGATCTTGATCACGCGGTACTGCCGTCCGAACACCGCGTGGTAGGAGGCGGAGAAGCTGACGAGCCCCGAAAGGGTCGGCACCTTCTTGAACTTCACCATCTGAGCGGCCAGCGCCGCGCCGCTCGTCGAGCCGCCGGCGCGCCTGATGGCGGCGACGACGCCGTCGATCGCGGCCGGGCCCGTGACGAAGCCGCCGGTGCCGGCATGAACCTGCTTCGCCAGCTTGTTGACCGCTGCGTTGGGATCGTCGCCGAAGATCGACGCGTACGTGACGAACCAGTAGTTCGTCACCTTCGGGCTCTTCGGCAACCAGTACGTGCCGTCACCGGCCCACGAGTTGATCACCGGCGTGTCGTTCCCGGCGCTCCGCATGCCCGAGATCAGGGTCGAGAGCGCGCCGAACGCACCGGCCGTCGAGGTGACGACGACGTCGGCCTTCACGCCGTTCACTCGGCTGACCGTGTTGTTGACATCGCTGCCACCGAGCGAGTGATAGGTCTCCTCGTCGACGATCTTCCCGCCGAGCTGGATCCAGCGCGCCTTGAACGCCTGCACGACGTTCTTGAAGTAGACGATGACGCCGTCGGTCGCGAGCGCCGCCTTGCGCCAGCCCTTCGCCCACGCGTACTGGGCCATGGCGGAGCCTTCGTCCTGCGCGACGTTCCCGAAGCTGAAGGCGAGCTTGCCCTTCGGCCCGAAGCGCTTCGGGCCCATCTGGTCGGTGCCGATGCACGGTGCGACGGCGAGCACACCGCGGTTGATCGCTTCCTGCACGACCGGCGCCGCGAGGTCGACGTCGCAGGTGGTGAAGATGACGTTTGCGCCCTGGCTCAGCAGCTTCAGCGCGCAGGCCTTCGCGATCGCCGGCTTGTTGCCCTGGGTGTCGCACGTCTTGATCTGGAGCTGCCGGCCGTTGACGCCGCCCTTCGCATTCCACTGCTTGATGCGCAACTGCGCCGCGGCGAGCGCCGGGTTGTCGAACGGCGCCATGGCGCCCTTGCTGTCGAACGCCCACCCGATCGTGATCGGGCTCGCGGCCGGGGCGGCCGTCCGCGCAGCCGCGGTCGCGACGACGGCGACGAGCGCCATTGCAGCGACCAGCAGGATGAGCCCCGCACGGGAACTCAGTCGTCTCATCTTCGACTCCTTCATGGTCTGCCGCCGCGAAGCGGCGACGGGGTGGTTGGACAGTGTGGGATCAAGTCCGCCGGGTCAAGCGCCCGAGGGTCATCGGGTGATCCTCGCACAGCGTTTGACATCTGATCAAGCGCATGGGACGGTCCTCGGCGAGATGCCACGTGCGCGCGCCACCGAGGCAGGGCGGATCCGGCACCGGACGATGGCCGAGTTCGCCCTCGAGGAGCTGCGCGAGGCGATCATCCTCGGCGAGCTGAAGCCGGGGACCCCACTCCGGCTCGACGAGCTCGCACGGTCGCTCGGCATGAGCATCTCGCCGATTCGCGAGGCCGTGCGGCAGCTCGAGGCGCTGGGGCTCGCGAAGCACGTGCCGCATCAGGGTGCGCGGGTGCTGCCGTTCGACGTCGACGATCTGCGCGATCTCTTCGAGGTTCGCCTCGTGCTGGAGGCACTTGCCGTACGACGGGCCGCCCTGCGGATCGACGACGACGAGCTCGCGGTCGCCCGCGAGCATCTGGCGCGCCTCGATGCGGCGCGCGCCGCCGGCGACGTGCTCGCGGCGATGCGCGCACACACCGATTTCCACTTCTCGCTCTACGACGCGTGTGGAGCGCCGTGGCTGCCGCAGATGATCCGGCCGGCCTGGGACCGCTCGGAGCGCTTCCGCCCGGCGCTGTTCTCGGCAGCAGGCGAGCTGCAGGACGCGCACCGGGAGTTGGACGGGCGCCTCCTCGAGGCCTGCGCGGCGCACGACCCCGAGCTCGCGTCGGCGGCGCTCTACGAGCACCTCGACCTGGCGGGCCGGTTCTATGCGCCCGAGCTCGGCGAGCGAGGCATCTTCGATCGCTGAGAGGCGCCGGAGGGCCGTCGCCGTTCACTCGCGCACCATGTGGTCAGACCACGTTTCGGCGTCGGAGTGTCAGTCGTCCACGGGGGCCGCGCAGGGGCAGCAGTGCTCAGGATCTGCGAACGCGCCCGACGAGCCGCCTTGCAAGCGGCGGTGAGAGCAGCTGCTGCGCGACGAGCGCGCCACTTCCTCCGCCGAGTCCCGGCCCTGGATGGGTCGAGGCGCCGACGTGCCAGACCTTCGGCACGGGCGTCCTGTGATCCCCGCGCCAGAGGAGGTTCTGGTCGAGTGCGAGCGCGCCACCGTAGGGGTCGCCGTGGACGAGGTTCACGTTCGACGCCTGGAGATCGGCCGGCGAAAGGCAGGTGCGCGCGAGGATCGTCGACTCGAAGCTCGGGATGTGGCGGGCGATCCGCTCCTGGATGCGATCGGCATAGCGTTCGCGCAACTCCTCGGTCCACGTGCCGTCGCCCACGTCGATCTCCCCTGCTGCATCGCCCTTGCTCCGCCACGGCAGCTCCTGCAGCTGGATCCAGAGGAGCCCGTTGCCCTCCGGGGCGCGCGACGGGTCGATCGTCAAGGGTTGCCCGACGACCACGGTCGCCTCCGCCGGCAAGAGCCCGCGCTCTGCCTCGTTGACCGCGCGTGAGACGCCGTCGAGGCCTGGCGTCAGATGCACGATCGCCGTTTCGCCGAGACGCTCATCGCCCGCCCACCGGGCCGGTTCTGAGAGCGCGTAGTGGATCTGCATCTCAGAGCGCCCGTAGCGGAAGCCGTCTGCCTTCTCCGCGTGCCCGTCGAGGAGGGCGCCGTAGAGCTGGGTCGGGGTCACGTTGCAGACGACGGCGCGCTCGGCGCCGATCTCCCGGCCCTCGGCCGTGCGCACGCCCGCGCTCGACACGTGTGCGACGTGCACGCCCGTCTCGCACGCCCCTCCGCATTCGCGGATGAACGCAACGAGCGCGTCGACGAGCTTCGCCCCGCCGCCGCGGGGAATCGGCATGCCGCCCTCCTGCACCGCAACCGCGATCACCTGCGCCATGTAGCCGGACGCGGCAGCGTCGGGGCCGAGCCCCGTGTGCAGGACCCAGGGCGCGAGGACACCGTGCGCCCGGGGTGACGCGAAGGTCGTCTCGAGCCAGTCACGTGCCGAGACGAGCAGCTGCCCCGCGAAGTCGCGCGAGCCTTCGCGGCCGAGTCGTCGCACGGCCTTCAACCCGAGCCCTGCGCCGTGACGCGACCAGAGCTCCGTGCCGAGCACGCCGAAGGCGAGGTCGGCGTTCGGGAAGAACGACTCGAGCATCGGGCCCCACTCGGGGCCGAGCTCACCGGCGTTTCCCTCGGCCGTGCGCCCGAGGAATGCGCTCGATCCGTCGGGGAATGCCGTTCCGGTCGGCAGCTCGGTGTTCAGGTACTCGAGCCCATGGCGTGCGAGGTCCGCGCCGAGCTTGGCATGCGCCGGGCCGCCGACCCACAGCGGATGCCACGCGCTGAAGACATCGTGGTGGAAGCCCGGTGCCGTGATCTCGGCGGTCTTGATCGCTCCGCCGAACCAGTCGTTGCGCTCGAGCACGCAGACGTTCCAGCCCGCCTTCGCGAGGAGCGCGGCGCAGGCGAGGCCGTTGACGCCGCTCCCGACGATGACCGCGTCATGGCGGTCAGCCAACGAGGGCTCTGAACTCGTCGTCGGTCACGAGACCTCGTTTCTCGGCCCCGAGCTTCTTGACCGCAGCGAGGAGCTCGGCGCGCCGTCCCTCCGGCACGTCGAGGCCGAGCTCGTCGGCCTTGATGCGGATCGAGTCGACGCCGCTCTTCTTGCCGAGGACGATCGAGCGCCGCGCCCCCACGAGCTCGGACGAGTACGGCTCGATCGACGGCGGGTCGTGAAACTGCGACGCGACGGCACCGCTCTCACGGCGGTACAGCGTCTCCCCCGTGACGGGCTTCCACGGCTCGAGCTCGTACCCCGAGAGCTCGCGAACCCGAGCCGACACGTCGCGAATGCGATCGAGCCGCAGGTTCGACTCGACGCCGTACAGCGCGCGCAGGGTGAGAGCGACCTCGCCGAGGTTCGCGTTCCCCGCACGCTCGCCCATGCCGTTGATCGTCCCCTGCACCCACGTTGCGCCTGCGCGCACTGCTGCGACGGCGCTGGCCGTGGCGAGGCCGAAGTCGTTGTGCCCGTGGAAGTGCACCGGCGTCCGGTCGAGCCACTGGATCGTGCGCCCGACGAGATCCGTGATCGCCTCCGGGGTCGCGATCCCGAGCGTGTCGACGACGACGACTTCCTTCGCGCCTGCTTCCACGGCCGTCTCGTACACCTGGCGGAAGAAGTCGAGCTCCGCCCGGGTCGAGTCGACACCGAAGAATGCGGCGTGGATGCCGTGGTCTGACGCAAAGCGCATCGCCTTCGCGATTCGCTCGAGCATCGTCTCGCGCGACACGCCGATCGCAGCGAGCTTCAGGTCGGAGATGGGCGACTCGATCACCGAATACGAGACGCCGAGCTCGACGAGCGCCTCGAGATCTGCAGGAACCGAGCGTGAGAATCCCCACACCTCTGCATGCAAGCCGGCCGCCGCGATCAGCTCGACCGCGCGCCAGTCGTCCTCGGAAACACGCGGGAACCCCGCCTCGATCCGGTCGACGCCGAGATCGTCGAGGAGGTGCGCGATCTCGAGCTTCTCGTCCGGATCGAGCACGACGCCGACGGTCTGCTCGCCGTCGCGAAGCGTCGTGTCGTACAGGCCGACGTGCCCGTTGAGACGGTACGGGTCGTTCAGCGACCCGGTCCAGATCAGCTCTGACATTGCACCACCCCGTCCGGGAAGGGCGAGAGCTTCTCGGCGCCCGACGCGGTGATCAGGAAGTTGTCCTCGACCCTCAACCCGCCTCCGCCCGGCCAGTAGCACCCGGGCTCGATCGCGAGCACCATGCCCTCGGCGATCTCGCCGCCGCCTGCCTGATGCGCGTAGGGCGGCTCGTGTGCGCGCGCGCCGACGCCGTGACAGACCGGGTGGCTCGGCTGGCCGGGATAGCCGAGCTCGGCGATGCCCGCGCGCACCGTTCGGTCGAGCTCTGGGAAGCCGGCGCCCGGCACGCAGTGGTCGATCGCGGCGTGGTAGGTGGCGAGCAGGCCTGCTTCGAGCTCGCGGTAGTCGGAGCGCAGCTCACCCGGGCAGAGCAGCTTCGTATGGTCGGCCCAGTAGCCGTCGGCACAGACCCAGATCTCGAAGAGTGTCGGCTCGTCCACCGCCACCAACCGCTCGCCGGTGGCGGTGAAGGTCTTGATGCCCTGGCCCGACCAGACGAGCGAGAACGGCAGGGCGAGCGCGACCTTTCCCTTCCACCCGGTCCCCTCCCCGTGGACGTAGCCCTGCCAGATCGCCGCGGCCTCGCTCTCCTTCATCCCGGGACGGAGCAGTCCGCGCACATGCTCCATCCCGGCAGCGCAGATCTCGTTCGCAAGCCGCAGCCGCTCGATCTCCTGGGGCGACTTGATCGCGCGGGCGGCGTTGAGCGCACCCATCGCGTCCCGCGCCGCGGGCCAGGCATCGAACCAGCCCTTCGTGAACGTCGTCGGCTCGCCGACCATCCGGTCGGTGGCCTGCGTTCCGAGCGAGAGCTCGAGACCGACGTTGCCGTAGTCCCCGGCCGCAGCGAGTGCCGCCTCGAGCGTGCGGGCGGGAACCGGGCGGGGATCGTCGGCGACGTAGCCGCGCACGAGCCGCACGTCGCTCGTCCACGCGGTGCGGGCGGCGTCCTCCTCGGAGGCCTCGAGGCAGATCAGCACGGGCTCGCCTTCGCGCGGGAACACACACGCGTCGTAGCCCTTCATGCTCCAGAAGTTCGTCAGGTAGAGGACGTCGTCGGGCGCGCGGACGACCAGCGCGTCGAGGTCGTGCTCGGCCATGAGCGCACGCACGCGCCCGAGCTTCACGTCGTCGCGTTCCCAGCTCAAGCGTCGCCCCAGGGGCGGATCCGCGGTGGGGCCGGCTCGCCGTGGCCCTCCTGCCACGAGCTGACGGGGTTGCGGAGCACGCCGATCCCTTCGATCTCCGCCTCGATCACGTCACCGGGCTTGAGGTAGAGGAGCGCCCGTTCCTCCGGCGATTTGAAGCCTGCGACGCCGGAGACCGTCCCGGTCGAGAGCACGTCGCCCGCCGAGTACCCGAGCGCCGAGAAATTGGACAGGATCTCCGGGATCGTCACGCTCATGCGGCTCGAGTGCGACTCCTGGCGCGTCTCGCCGTTCACCCGCAGCTCCATCGCGAGGGCGTGCGGGTTCGGGATCTCGTCCGGCGTCACGATCCACGGGCCGAGCGGGCAGAACGTGTCGATCGCCTTGCAGAAGCTGAAGACGCCGGACTTCATCTCCCCCCGCTGGATGTCGCGCGCGGTAATGTCGTTGAAGATCACGTAGCCGCCGATGTAGTCGGCCGCCTCGTCCGGCGAGAACCACCTGCCGGCTTTCTTCAGGACGACGGCGAGCTCGAGCTCGTAGTCGAGCTCCTCGGTGAGGTGCTCCGGGTAGATGATGGGCGCATCAGGCCCGATGATCGCGTCGACGTTCTGGAAGAAGTTGATCCAGGGAGCGATCGCGTGCGCCCAGTTGACGTTCCGCGACTCCTCCTCGTGCTCGCGGAAGTTGCCGGCGGTATGGAAGAACTTCTTCGGGACGATCGGCGCGCGCAGGGTGATGTCGGCGAGCGCACTCCGCTCGGACGTGTCGTCCGCGCCGCCGCGCTCGAACCAGTCGCGCATCGTCGGAACATCCAGGCGGACGACCTCGTCGCCCTCGATCCGGCCGACCTTGCCGTCGTCGAAGGTGACGAGCCTCATCCACACACCTTCGTCATGAACGTGTTCAAGAGCAGATCTGCCTCGTGACGAGCGCATACGTCTCGGCCATTTTCACGAGGCCCTCGATCTCGAGATTCTCGCCGAGTGAGACATCCATCAGCCCGGTCGACGTCCCGTAGTTCAGCGTGGGGATGCCGTAGCGCGTGAGTGCCGATGCGTCGCTGAACCAGCGCGTGACATCACGCGCCGGCACCGACCCGAAAACCTCCTCGTGCGCGGCGTCGACGGCCGCCACCAGCTCATGGCCCTCATCGATCTCGCTGCCAGGGGCGGTGACGTACACCTCGCCTTCGATCCCGTAGTCGGGAAAGCGCTCGGCGAGTGAGCGCACGAGATCGAGCACCTCGCGTCGCGCGAGCGCCATCGGCTTGGTCGGTGGCACGCGGACGTCGAGGAAGAGATCGGTGTGGTGAGGCGTGCGCGAGACGCGCCAGCCGAAGCCGCCGCCTACCGCACCGACGTTGACGATCGCCTTCGCGCCGCGATACGCGTTCGCCGGGTCGTTCTCCCAGGTCGGGATCCACTCCAGCACCGCGCTCGTCACCTCGTGCATGCGCAGGACGGAGTTCTGCGAGCGCTTACCCTCGCTGAAGGCCGTATGGATGAAGTTGCCATGGACGCGGATGCGCAGCCAGAGCGCACCGAAGTGCCCGAGCACCACCTTCCCCTCGGTCGGCTCGCCGAGCAGGCACATGTCGGCGACTCCGCCGTGGGTGACGAGGTAGCGCGACCCGGCCGCGTAGCCGCGGTATTGCGCGCCCTGCGCCTCGTCGTGCTGCGTCTTCTCGATCTCGCCGCACACCGCCGCGATGAGCACGTCGCCGCGCAGCTTCACACCGGCGTCCCGAAGCGCGCGCACCGCCTCGACATAGCAGGCGAGCGCTCCTTTCATATTCGAGATGCCGAGGCCGTAGAGGCGGCCGTCCTGCACGAAGGCGTGGGGCTGGAACCCGCGCACATCCTGGAGCCACGGCTCACGACCCGAGTACGACGTGTCCATGTGGCCGTTGAGCATCAGCGTCTTGCCGCCGCCGCTGCCAGCCCAGGTCCCGACCGCGTTCGCACGGCCGTCCTCGACCTGCTGCCACTGCACCTGCAGCCCGAGCTCCTCGTACAGCGACACCATGAGCTCCGCCATCGGCTGCTCGTCGCCCGTGAAGCTCGCGACGTCGATCATCGCGCTCGCCGTCTCGACGAGCCGAGCTTCCTGAATCTTCATCCGCGCACGTGCGGCAAGACCTGCTCTCCGAAGAGCCTGATCTGCTCGTGGCGATCCTCGCCCCACAGCTCGAGCATCACGTGCGTGCAGCCGGCCGCCTTGTACTCCTCGATCGCCGCGATGCAGTCGTCCGGCGTGCCGGCGATCGGCTTGCACTTGTCGAGGATCGCGTCGGTCACATGTGCCTTCGCGGCGAGGCGGCCACCCTGCTCCATCGCCTCTGCCACCGGGCGAATCTCGTCCTGCGTCAGGCCTGCGAGGTCGAGCAGCGTGTCGGCCGAGCCCTGGATGTTCTGCACCTTGTTCGCGAGGTACATCCCCGCGATCTCTCGAGCGCCATCGCGGCCTTTGTCGCGGTCGGTCGCGTGGATCGAGGAGACGATCGTGCAGCCGATGTCGATGTCCGCCTGCACATTCTCGAGGGTGTAGCGCACGAAGTCGGGCGTCGTGATCGACGGAGTCAAACAGCCGTCACCGATCTCGCCGGCAAGCGCCTGCATCTTCGGCGCGGTCGCGGCCACGTACACGGGCGGCACCTCTCGCGGCGAGTGGGCGTCCGACTGAAGCGCGGGCACATCGGCGCTCCAGGTGTCGCCGTCGTACTCGAACCGCTTGCCTCCAAGCACGCCGCGCACGATCGACACCGCGTCGCGCATCGGGCCGAGTGTCTTCTTGGTCTGCATCTTCGTGTTGTTCAGGAAGATCTTCGAGGTGCCGAAGCCGAGGATGAAGCGACCGGGCCCCGCGGCCTCCTGCACGACGCGTGCATCCATCGCGACCTGCACCGGGTGGCGCGTCGACGCCGCGATGATGCCCCAGCCGATGGTCAGCCGCTCCGTCTCACGCGCCATGAGCGCAGCGACTCCGGTCGACGAGCGCGCCTCCATGCCGTGCTTGCGCCACCATGGGTATGCCTCGGCGAGCCAGATCGTGTCCATGCCGGCCGCGTCCATGGCGCGGGCCGAGGCGATCATCTCGTCGAGCGGCTCCATGGTCAGCTGCATCACACCGATGCGGAAGGGCACGGCCATCGTGTCGGCCCTAGCCTTCGTCTTCGGTGGAGGTGGTCGGCCCCTGCGGGTCGGCCTCGTACGCCTCGGGCGACCAGGGGCTCACACCCTCGTCCGCGCCGCTCGTCCCGGACGGCGGGTCGGGGTCGGGCGTGGCAGCGGCGGGCTGCCCGTAGTCCTTCGGCCCTTCCGCCGGCGGAAGCTCGACGTCCGTCGCGGGCTCCCGGTCGTGCCCGGCGGTGCCCTCACCGCCCGGCGTCTCGCCGGTCTTCTTCGAGACCGCAGCGTTCACCTGATCCTCGAGCGCCTTCAGGACGTGCTGTACCTGCTGGTTGACGATCGGCTGCAGCACGCGCTGTCCCATCGAGCCGACCGGTCCTGCGAGCTTGACGTCGGCGGCCCACTGCATCGAGGTGCCGTCACCGGCGACGACCAGCGAGAACGACGTCTCCATGCTCAGCATCGCGCCGACGCCGGTGCCCTTGATCTTCAGCTTCGCGAACTCCGGAGGGCGCTCCTCGGTCTTCGTCATGTCGATCTTCATCTTCAACCCGCCCAGCCCGAGCGGGATCTTGACGTTCGCGGTCCAGCGCTCTGCGTCATGGACGTCGAAGCTCTGAACGCCGGGCATCGTCTTCGCCATCGAGGCCGGATCGTTCAGCACGTCCCAGACCGCTTGGCGAGGCGCGGCGAAGGTGCGCTCACCCGAGACGTTCACGCGTCCACCACCGTGACGAGCCTCTTCGTCTCGCCCGGGTTGCGCAGCATCTCCCACACCTTGTGGTACGGGTTCGCGCTGTCGGCGACGATCGCCGCCCCGTGCGCGCGCAGGGCGTCCTGCACCGCAGCGCAGACGGCGTGGATGCCCGCGCCTCCACCCTCGCCCATCCCCTTCGTCCCGAGCGCGGTGAACGGCGACGGGCTCTCGAGGTAGCCGGTCCGGAGCGGCGGCATGTCGAGGGCATGCGGCACGTGATAGTCGTAGAAGTTCGGCGTCAGGAGGTTGCCGTCGTCGTCGTAGACGAACTGCTCGTGGACGACCGCCCCGAGCGCCTGCGCTGTAGCGCCCATCACCTGGCCTTCGACGATCTGCGGGTTGATGCGCTTGCCGCAGTCGTCCACGGCGGCGTAATCGACGATGTCGTAGTAGCCCGTCTCCGGGTCGACCTCAATCACGGCGACGTGCACCTGGGCGGCGTAGGTCAGCGTCAGGTTGCCGAACTTCTTCTCGACGTCGGGAACCTGGAACGGCGGGCGATAGACGTAGCGGCAGTTCAGCGTCACACCGAGATCGTCGGGGAGGCCGGCGTTGTTCGCGTTGATGATCGCGCCGCAGGCCATGAACGGCAGCGCAGCGTCCGGATTCTCCTTGATGCGCACCGTGCCCTCCGCGAGCTCGAGCGCCTCTTCGGGGACGCCGCCGAAGACCGCCCCTGCGAGCTTCTTGATCTCGGCCGCCAGCAGGTCGGTCGCGCCTTTGACCGCCGAGAGCCCCGTGACGGCGAACTGCGATGCGTAGGTGCCGGAGAAGCCGGCGTGCGAGTTCCAGTACGAGTCGTGACCGGCTCGGACGTGCACGTCGTCGACCGAGCACTGGAGGATGTCGGCGACGACCTGCGCTGCGGTCGTCTCGTGGCCCTGACCCTGGGGCGTCGTGCCGAGTGTGACGACGATCTCCCCGAAGATGTCGAGCTTCACCGTCGCCACCTCGTTGTTGCCCGAGAACTGCAGCTCCGGGTTGATCATGCGCGACTGGCCGAAGTTGTTCGTGCCGGAGTCGAGCGTCGAGCCGATCCCGATACCGAGGAGCTTGCCACGTGACGCGGCTTCGGCGCGGCGCGCTTCGCGCTCGCCCCACCCGATCAGATCGAGCCCGATGTCGAGCATCTTCGCGTAGTCGCCGGAGTCGTACACACAGCCGTTCGGCGTCTCGTACGGCATGTCCTCGGCCCGGATGTAGTTCCGCTTGCGCACCTCGACCGGATCGAGGCCGAGCTCCTGCGCGACGATGTCGATGATCCGCTCGGTGAACCACAGGTGCTGCATGCGCGAGTAGCCGCGGTTGGGCGAGACGGGCGCCTTGTTCGTCGCGACCTGAGTGAACTCCAGCGAGATGTGACGCCAGCGGTACATGCCGGGGGTCACCTGGGCCCAGATCACGCCGCCGAGCGGCTCGTAGCGCAGCCACGCGCCGGCATCGTCGAGCGCTTTCGTGCGGAAGCCGAGCAAGGTGCCGTCATCCTTGACCGCCACCTCCGTGTCCTGGAACCACCGCTCGTTGCCGTGCGACATCGACGAGTGGAAATCGGTGCGCCACTCCGTCCACTGCACCGCGCGGCCGAGCTTGCGCGCCAGCAGGCAGCATGCGACGAGTTGCGGATGCGAGGTGATCTTGTTGCCGAACCCGCCACCGATGTCCTGGGTGACGAAGCGGAGCTTGTCGAGCCCCGTCCGCATCGCAGGCCCCATCATGATCGCCGCGAATCCGGGGAACTGGTTGTTCGTGTGGATCGTCCACTGACCGGTGCCCCGGTTGTACTCGACGAGCGCGCCGTTCGTCTCGAGCGGCGTTGAGTTGAAGCGGTGGAAGTGCAACTCGTCGATCTTCACGATCTTGTCCGCCTCGGCGAACGCGGCGTCGAGGTCACCCCACTCGTAGGTGCCATGCCACATCAGGTTGCCGCCCGCGTCGTCGTGGATCGCCGGCGCGTCGGCGGCGAGCGCATGCCGCGCATCGGTGATCGGCGCGATCGGCTCGTACTCGATCTCGACGAGCTCCGAGGCGTCGCGCGCGAGCTCACGCGTCTCGGCGACGACGGCAACGATCGCCTCGCCGACGTAGCGCACCTTGCCGAGCGCGAGCGCGAAGTCCTTCAGGTGCGCGCCGGGCACGGACGAGATCTGGAAGAACGGGTCAGTGAGCGACGCGACCTCCTCACCGGTGAGCGTCCCGTAGACGCCCTTGATCTCCTCGGCCTTCGAGACGTCGATCGAGCTGATGTGCGCGTGGGCATACGGCGAGCGGACGAAATGGATGTAGCCCATCCCGTGGCGCTTGATGTCGTCGACGAAGACCCCCTGGCCCTGGACGAGTCGCCGATCCTCCTTGCGCGGGACGTTCTGGCCCTTGTACTGCTCAACAGGCGCCTCGACCTCCACCTGCTCCGGCGCGATCGTGGTCGTGCTGGCGGTCGTCGGCGTCATTGTCCGCTCGCTTCCTTCACGGCCTCGAAGATGTTCCAGTACCCGGTGCACCGGCAGATGTTGCCCTGAAGCCCCTTCTTGATCTCGTCGTCGGACGGCGTCGGGTTCGCACGCAGGAGCGCGGTCGCGCTCATCAGCATCCCCGGCGTGCAGTACCCGCACTGCAGGGCGTGGTGCGAACTGAACGCCTGCTGGAGCTTCGACAGCTCGTCATCGTCGGCGAGGCCCTCGACGGTCTCGACGTTCGAGCCGTCGGCCTGCACCGCGAGCATCATGCAACTCTTCACGAGCGACCCGTCGACGATCACGGAGCACGCCCCGCAGTTGCCGGTGTCGCAGCCGATGTGGCTGCCCGTGAGGTCGACGTCGTCGCGGATGAAGTGGATCAGGAGCTTGCGCGCCTCGACCTCGCGCTCGTAGGTCGTGCCGTTGATCGTGACCGCGATCGAACGGGCGGACGAGACGGTTCCTGCTTCCACGTTCAGCTTCCCTTCTTCTCGGAGGCGTGATCGAGGGCGCGCACGGCGAGCACCTCGGCCAGATGCGAGCGGTACTCGCTCGAAGCGTGCACGTCGGACGGCGGGTCGAGGTTCGCCGCGCGCACAGCCTCGCGCACGGCGTCGGCGTCGGCGGACGTGGGCCGGAGCAGCACCGGAACCGCATCGACGCAGCCGAGCGCGATCCTCACGGTGCCGTTGACCGATGCTGCCGCGCTGACGATGCACGTTCCGTCGACGCCGAGCGTCACCGCCTCGAAGCTGTCGCCTCGACCGGCCGGGATCGTGACCGTGGTCAGGAGCTCGTCCTGGCCGACCGCCGTCATGTAGACGCCGAGGAAGAACTCGGTCGCCGAGACGGTGCGGTCTCCGCCGGAGCCTCGGATCGTCAGCGCTGCGTCGAGGGCGACGAGGAGTGGCGGCAGGTGGTTCGTCGGGTCGTTCGTGCAGATGTTGCCGCCGATCGTGCCGCGGTTGCGAACCTGCACATCCGCGATCTGGGCGCACACCTCGCCCAGGATCGGACGTGCCCGCGCCTCGCTCGACTCGATCAGCTCGGTGTAGGTCGTCATTGCGCCGAGACGAAGCGTCCCGTCACCCGCCAGGTCGATGCCCTTCAGATCGTCGATGCGGCTCAGGTCGATGAGCGCATCGGGCGAGCCGGCTCGCGCCTTCATCACGTTGACGAGAGTCTGGCCACCGGCGAGCGCGCGCGCTCCGTCGTCGGCCGCCAGCAACGCGAGCGCCTCGGTGAGGGTCTCGGGCCGCGCGTAGCCGACTTCACGAAGGAGCATCGCGGCCTATTTTATAAAATGCCTGATCCATTGGACGCAAGTCTCTACCGCCTCACCCTACGTGCCGTTCCAAGAGCGCCGGATCGGAACCCGCCCTCACGCCCAGACGCCGCGCTGAGCGACTCGCAGCGTTCTGTGGAGCGTTTGTTTCACTTCTAACACCCTCGTTTGGCGAAGGGTCATGGCCCGTCGAGCGGGGTCTCTTCACCGCGAAATCTCTGTGAAGAGGCGAAGGGGCCGAACCGGTGGAACGTTCGTGGCAATTCTGTTGCCGTCGTTTGGCGACGGGATACGCGGAGTACAGACACGTCCGAAGGGACGAGTGCGCGCAGTCGACGCGTCGCGAGCGAGGCCCGCGATCGGGGCGGTCGCAGTCGCTCACGCGAGTAACGCCCGATGGCGCGCGAGTGACGCCAGCACCGCGTCGATGTCGTCTTCGGTGTTGTAGGCGTGCGGCGAGACCCGGAGGTTGCCGTCGCGCTCCGAGGTCACACAGCCGTCCGCCTGGAGGGCACCGACGAGCGCAGGCGCGTCGGTCGAACGAATGCAGACGAGAGCGCCGCGTCGTTCGTGCTCGCGGGGCGTGACGACGGCGCCGCCGAGCTCGTCGACGCCGGCGATCAGGCGATCGTTGAGGCCATTCACATGCTCGCGCGTCTCGGCGATCCCGATCTCCTCCATGAGCTCGATGCCGGCGATCCCGGCGTAGATCGCGGGAATCGGCGGCGTGCCCGACTGGAACCGCCGGGCGGTCGCCGACGGTGAGTAATCGTGGATGTCCATCTCGAAGATGTTGCGGTCGGCGAACCAGCCGGTCTGCGTCGGCAGGAGCGCTTCGGCAAGGCCCGGTGTGGTCCACATGAAGCCGAGGCCGGCGGATGCGAGCAGATACTTGAGCACTCCGGCGGTGACAACGTCGACACCGAGCGACTCCACGTCGAGCGGATAGGTGCCGATCGCCTGGTAGGCGTCGAGCACGACGAGTGCGCCGCGGTCGCGCGCGATGCGGGCGATCTCCTCGACCGGCAGCCGGGCACCGTTGCGGTAGCAGACGGCGGTGATCGACACCACGGCGGTGCGCTCGTCGATCGCCTCGTCGAAGCGTTCGAGCGAGATGTCGTTGCCCTCGGCCGGGACGTGGACGACTTCCGCGCCACGTAGCTCCTGCGCATGCCAGATCTGCCCGACCGTCGGAAACTCGAAGTCCGAGATGACGACGCGCGGGCGATCGTCGAAGTCGACGGCGCTCGCGAAAGCACTGAGCCCCGCCGAGGCCGAGGTGGTCACGGCGACGTCATCGGCCACGCCGTTCACGAGCCGCGCGAATGCCGACCGTGCCGACTCCGAGCGCTCGACCCAGTAGTCCCACGGCGCGCCGCGGTCGTCCCAGCCCTCGAGGAAATCGAGGTACGCGGCGCGCACCGAATCGGAGAGTGCGCCCTGCGAGCACGAGTTGACGTAGGCGAGCCGCTCGAAGATCGGAAACTGAGAGCGGCATGACGCGACCGCGCCGCTAACGGCCAAGGTAGGCCTTCCGCAGGTCCTCGTCCTCGCGCAGGTCTGCCGCCTTTCCCTCGAGGACGAGCCGCCCGGTGGAGAGCACGTACCCGCGATCGGCGATCGACAGCGACACGTTGGCGTTCTGCTCGACGACGAGGATCGCGACACCCGACTCGTGCACCTGCTTGATGATCTCGAAGTTTCGCTCGACGAGGATCGGTGCCAGACCCATGGACGGCTCGTCCATCAGGAGCAGCTTCGGTCGCGACATCAGCGCCCGGCCCATGGCGACCATCTGCTGCTCGCCCCCACTCAGGGTGCCCGCGAGCTGCGAGCGGCGCTCGTGCAACAGCGGGAAGAGCTCGTAGACACGATCGAAGTCGTCCTTCGCGCCGCCTCCCCACAGATAGGCGCCCATCTCCAGGTTCTCGAGCACCGTCATCGGTGCGAAGAGCCGGCGGTTCTCGGGGACGATCGCGAGGCCGCGTGCGATGCGGTAGCTGGTCGGTCGCTTCGTGACGTCTTCACCGTCGATCCGCACGCTGCCGTTGCGCGGCTTCACGATCCCGAGGATCGTCTTCAGCGTGGTCGACTTGCCGGAGGCGTTGCCGCCGAGCAGGCACACGAGCTCGCCGGGCTGAATGGCGATCGAGAGCGCCTGCAGGATATGAATCTGCCCGTAGTAGGTATCGACAGCGTCGAGCTCGAGCAGCGGACTGACTCCGTTCGAGCTCACTTCGTGCTCGCAGTCTGGAGACCGAGATAGGCCTCGACCACTTTCTCGTTCGTCGCGACCGAGTTGAACGAGCCCTCGGCGATCTTGACGCCGTGGTCGAGCGCGACCACGCGATCCGAGATTCCCTCGACCACGTGCATGTCGTGCTCGATGACGAGAATCGTGTAGCCGCCGTCCGACCGCAGCTTCTCGATCAGCTCCGTGATCTCGTGCGTCTCCTTGGGGTTCATGCCCGCCGCCGGCTCGTCGAGCAGCAACATGCGAGGCTTCGTCGCCGTCGCGCGGGCGATCTCGAGCCGCCGGCGATTCGCGTACGAGAGCGAGTACGCAGGCTGGTTCCAGCGATAGCCCATCAGTCGCTCACCGAAGAACGCGAGCCGCTCTTCGGCGAGCTGCTCGATCTCCCGCTCTTCGCGGCGCATGCCCGGGGTCCGCAGCATCGAGCGGAACACACCGGCGCGTGTGTGGCCGTACGCGGCGGCCATCACGTTCTCCTTCACCGACATGTTCAGGAAGAGACGCAGGGTCTGGAACGTGCGCGCGATGCCGCGCCCGGTGATCTGGTGGGGCTGGAGGCCGACAATGCTCTGCCCGTCGAGTGAGATGTCTCCGGCATCCAGCTCGTAGATGCCGGTGATCAGGTTGAAGAGCGTTGTCTTCCCGGCCCCGTTCGGGCCGATCACGCTGACGATCTCGTTCTCGTCGACGTGCAGGTCGAGCTCGGAGACGACCTTCAGGCCGCCGAACGCGAGCGACACCCCCTTCAGCTCGAGCAGGGCGCTCACACGATCTCCACCCTGCGCTCGCCGAGGAGGCCGTTCGGGCGCAGGATCATCAACGCGATCAGAATCAGCCCGAGGACGATGTAGCGGGTCGGCTCAGGCTTCACGAGCATCACGTTCTCCCAGACGAACGATGCGAGGTACAGCGTCGGCGGCAGGAGCACGAGCCGCAGGTGGCCCCGGACGAGCGTGAGTACGAGCGCGGCGGCGATCAGCACGAGGTACGACGTCGGCGCGATCCAGCTTGCGAGGTGGGAGGGCACGATCACCCAGTGTGCAAAGGCGCCGGCGAATCCGCCCGCGTGCTCACCGGCGACCCACGAGCCGTGCAGCCCGCCGGCGATCGCGTGCAGGACGAATCCGAGTACGAGCGTCGCCGTCGCCACGAGCCCCAGCAGCCGCGAGCGGCGAAACGCCACGAAGAGGCCGCCGACGAGCGCGATCACGAACACGAAGCGCGCCTTGCTCGGCTCACGCAGCAGCTCGAGCAGCGGGCCGATGATGATCGCGCCGGCGACGACCCCGGGCATGCTGCCCGAGCCGCCGAGGATCACCATCGTGTACACGGTGATCAGGAGCGTGAAGTAGAAGGTCAGCGGGAAGACGCTCGCGCCGAGAGCGGCGAACAATGTGCCCGTGAGCGCCGCCACCGCGGCACCGAATGAGAAGCTGAGTAGCTTCAACCAGCTCACGGGCATGCCCATCACCTCGGCGGCGAGGGGATCCTCGCGCAGCGAGCGCCAGGCGCGTCCGGTTCGAGAGAGGTTGACGAAGCGAAGCGCGACGTAGACGACCGCGAACACGCCGAGGGCGACGTAGTAGTAGGAGACCGCGAAGACACCGGCGTGCTGCACGGACAGGTTGTGGCCGAAGAGATGGAACGGGTCGATGTTCAGGATCCCGTTCGGGCCGCCGGTGATGTTGTGCCCGAACGCGTTGTCGCCGTTCGTCGTCAGTGTCTGGAAGAGCTGCAGGAAGAAGAGCGTCACGATCGCGAGGTAGTCACCGGTCAGACGCCTCGACGGCAGGCCGAGCAGGAGGCCCACGAGCGCGCCGCCGATCACGACGAGCGGGATCGAGACGAGCGTCGGCAGATGGATGCCGAACTTCGGTGAGTCGAGCAGCGCGTAGGTGTAGGCGCCGATGCCGTAGAACGCCACGTAGCCGAGATCGAGCAGCCCGCCCCAGCCGACGACCACGTTCAGGCCGAGGGCGAGCAGCATGTAGAGCACGGTGTCGAAGGCGACGCGGCGTACGTATCCACTCGTCTCGAAGACGGGGAGCAGCGACATTGCGGCGACGAACAGGAGGAGCCATGCCCACCACGACACGGCGCGGATGCGGTCTTCGACCGGGCCGAGGCGCCCGCCTTTCAGCAGCCGCCCCTCGGCGTGCCGGGCGACCCACTCGTCCTTCCCGACCGCCGGGCCGGGAGCCGAAGATGGCGAGCTGTGCGGTGTCGAGTCGCTCATGCGCGGCGCGTCCATCGCTCCGTCAAGCCTACGCTCATACCTTGCGAATGTCCGCGCGTCCGAGGAGGCCCTGCGGGCGGAAGATCATGAAGCCGATCAGGATCGAGAACACGATCAGGTCGGACCATTTCGTCGAGATGTAGCCCTGCGCGTACGACTCGGCGAAGCCGAGGATCAGCCCGCCCGCCATCGCCCCCGGGATCGAGCCGATACCTCCGATCACGGCCGCGGTGAAGCCCTTGAGGCCGGCGACGAAGCCGATCGAGACCTGAGTTGGCACGCGGAGGGCGAACATCACCCCTGCCGCACCGGCGAGCGCTGAGCCGAGGACGAACGTAAAAACGATCACGCGGTCGATGTCGATGCCCATCATCGCGGCCGCCTCACGGTCGAAGGAGGTGGCGCGCATCGCCTTGCCGGTTCGCGTGCGGTTCACGAGGAACCACAGCAGCACCATCAGGACGAACGCAGAGCCGATCGTGATGATTCGCAGCAGTGGCAGGCGAACATTGCCTATGTCGATGCCGCGCAGGTAGAGCGCGCCGTTCGAGAGCGAGAACGTGTCGTAGTTGCGCGGGGTCGCGCCGAAGAGCAGCTGCATCGAGTTCGCGAGGAAGAAGGAGACTCCGAGCGCGCTGATCAACGGCGCGATGCGCGGCGCGTCCCGGAGGGGCCGATAGGCGAAACGCTCGATCACGACGCCGAGCACGGCACAGCCGGCCATGCCGGCGAGCGTGACGAGAACGAGGAGCGCCCAGATCGGGACTTTGGGGTTCGCGGTGCCGCCGAGCAGCTGAAGTGCCCCGTAGCCGATGAACGAGCCAACCATGAATACGTCGCCGTGCGCGAAGTTGAGAAGCTTGAGAACGCCGTAGACGAGCGTGTATCCGAGCGCGATCAGCGCGTAGACGCTGCCGAGGGTCAGCGCGTCGATGGTGAGCTGGATGAACGTATCCACGGGGCTTTGATGGATCAGGGGCGGCCCGGTTGCCCGAGCCGCCCCTTGTCGTGCCGCTTACCCGTCGTCGGTCAGCCGACGAGCTTGTACGAGCCGTTCGACTGGATCTGGAAGATGTAGAACTTGGCGTTCAGCGGGTCGTTCGTCTTCGTGGAGAACTTGAAGCTCCCGCCGAGGATCCACGTCTTCACCCTCACCTTTTTGATGTTCTGCAGCACGGTCTGGCGCGTGACCGTTCCGTGCCCTTGCAGGCACGCCAGGTGGATCGCGTTCAGCGCGACCTGCGCGGCCCCATAGCTCGGCGGGCCGAAGGAGCCCACTGCTTTTCCGGGGTTGTCCTTCGTGAACCCGGCGATGATCGCCTTGTCCGCCGCGATCCCGGTGATGTCAGGTGCGAAGTTCGAGACGTACGAGCCCGCCGCCTTGAACTGACCCGCGTTGTCCGAGCCGTCGCCTCCGAACACCTTCGCCTTCTTGCCCTGCTCGAGCAGTTGCTGCGCGAACGTCTGCGCGTCCGGCGGCTTCTGGGTCGGGAAGAACACGATGTCTGCGTCGCTCGGGACCTTCGTCACGTACGCCGAGTAATCGGTCGTCGTGTTGGGAGCCGAGAGCCGAGTCGTCGAGATTCCGCCCTTCTTGAGCACGCTCTCGACCGCGTCGGCGAGGCCGACCGAGTACGGCTCCTGGAAATCGAGCAGCACGACCTTCTTCACATGCAGTTTGTCGATCATGTAGCGCGCGTCCGTCGGGCCCTGGATGTAGTCACCAGGGATCACCCGGAAGAACGCAGACGTGGCTTCTTTTGTCCCACCCTGCGTCAGAGACGTGCGCGTTGCGGAGGGCGAGATGTGCGCGATCTTGGCCTGAAAGTACGTCGAGCTCGAGGCGGCGACCGCTCCCGAGGTCGACGGACCGAGAAGCGCGACAACGCTCTTGTCGGCGACGTACTTCTGCGCCAGTGCCTGCGCCGGCGCGGGGCCTTGCTCGACCGGAGTGTCGCCGAGCACGAACTTCACCTTCAGCCCGAGCGGCCTGGCGAGCGTCTTGACCGCGTACTTCGCCCATGCGCCCTGCTCGGCGCCGAGGAAGCCGGCGCCGCCCGTGACGGGAGTCACGAGTGGAAGCGTGAACGTGCTCTTGCAGCTGACGGCCTGGGACGAGGACGCGGAGACCGCGGCCTTCGTCGAGCCCTGGGCACTGGCCGCGACGATCGCGGTGACGAGCACCACGAGAGCGAAGCCGATGCTCTTCTTCATTCGGTGTCCTCCTTGCTGGAGTGCTGGGGGGAATATCGACAGTGAGGGAAGTCAGTCTCGCCCATCGGGGCGAGAGGTGTCAACGATCTGATCAAATCTCGACCCGCGTTCGGGACTCAGGAAAGAGCTTCGACCCAGCCTGCGGTGTCGAGGAACTGGCGGAACCGCACCGCCCTCTCACCGCGCACTGTCCATACGTGGACGAACGGCACGTCCAAATGTTTGCCCGTGCCCTTGGCGACGCCGCGGTAGCGGCCGAGGACGACCACCTCCGAGCCGGCGGCGAGGAACTCCGTCGGCATCGCCGAGAACGCGTCCCACCACTCTGAGTCGAGCGGGTCGAAGATATTTCGGCGCACCTCGTCGACCCCGCGATACGTGCCTCCATGCGGCAAGCCCTGGGCCTGCTCCCACTCGATGCCGGGATCCATGTCCCCGAGCACACCGTCCATGTCACCGCGCTCGAACGCTTCGTACGAGCGCTTCACGAGGTCGACGGGAGACATGTGCGTAGCCTATGGACATGCAATACGCGATGCACGAGACCGACGATCCGGACGGCCGCCTGTTCGATGCCGACCGGGGCTGCTCGGTGTTCTCACAGCGACTGCTGCGGTTCGAGGGCGATTCTGACGAGCGCGTCGACGACGACTCGACCGAGATTCTCTACGTGCTCGACGGCACCGGGTCGCTGCTCCATGATGACGGTGAGCACGAGCTCGGGCCGGGCACGGCCGCGTTCGTCGAGCGCGGGGAGGCGTGGTCGGTCGGCGGGGCGAGCGATCTCTCGATCCTCTCGGTCGTGGTCCACGATCCCGAGCCGGCGGCAAGCCCGTTCGCGGTCCTGGATCTGGGCGCATCGGGCAAGCAGCGCGCGACGGCGGGGCGCCAGTTCGTGCTCGGCGCGCATCCCGAGAGCGGGTGCGCTTCGGTGACGCAATTCATCGGGCTCATCCCGCCGGGCCGCGCGCCGGATCATTTTCACACCTACGACGAGGTGATCTATGTGCTCGCGGGCGCGGGCTATCTCGAGATCGACGGGCAGCGGGCTCCACTCTCGCCCGGCTCGTGCATCCACCTGCCCGCACGGCTCGTGCACTGTCTCGCGAACACGGGCGAGCAGGAGATGCGCGTCCTCGGTGTGTTCCGGCCGGCGGGATCGCCCGCCGAGGCGTATTACCCCGACGGCACCCTCGCCGTCCCTCCGACGGAAGGAAGCTGAGCATGCCGAGAATCGAACGCAGTGCGACGGTGGTGTGGGAGGGAAACGTCGCGCGGGGCAGCGGGCATATCACAGGCGATACCGGCGCATTCAGCGAGCTGCCGTTCATCCTCGCATCCCGGATCGGCAAGCCGGACGGCAAGACGAGCCCCGAGGAGCTGCTCGCCGCCGCGCACGCTGGTTGCTTCACGATGTCACTGGGGAGCGAGCTCGCACGCGACGACACACCTGCGGGCCAGATCGAGGTGCACTGCACGATCGTGATGGACGAGGTTCCCGGCCAGGGCCACCAGATCGTCGGCAGCAACGTCACGGTCGTCGCGAGGGTCGAGGGCGCATCCAACGACGCACTCGACGCCGCGATCGAACGTGCCGATGAAGGCTGTCCGTTCTCGACGCTCCTGAGAAACGCCGGGGCCAAGGTGCGCGTCACCCGCGAGTGAGGCTCTCAGCGGCCGCGCCCCTCGTTCGCGACAATTGGTGGTTTCGGACGCAACGTGCACGGTTTTCGCGCGAGCGCCCTTGCGCCCGGCTCGACCCCCGTCGTACAGTGCGGCTCCCGCAGGGCACGGAGCGCGAGTAGGTCGAAGCCTCGCCGAGCGAACTGGGAAGGCGCAAGCCCGAATCGGTCGGTCAGTGAGGTGGACGAAAGCGCCACCGGCCCGGCGGGATTTCCTTTTCAGCTCCGCATCAGCTTCTCGATCCGAGCGTCACCGTGACGGTTGAGGTCGTACCTCTTCGGAGCAGAGACAGCGTCAGCTTGTCGCCGGGCACATGAGCGGCGATCACCGCGCGGAGGCGCTGAGCGCTCGTCACGGCCGTTCCGTCGACGGCGGTGATGACGTCGCCCACCCTCAGCCCGGCCGCAGCGGCTGCGCTGCCGTTCTCGACCTGCGCGACGCCGACGCCGTTCGACGCCGTCTTGACGTTCACGCCGAGCAGTGCGTGCTGTGCCTTCCCCGTCGCGATCAACTGATCGGCGACCGAGCGAACCGTGTTGGCGGGAATGGCGAACCCCACGCCGTCATTGCCGCCGGACTCGCTCTGGATCTGGGAGGTAACGCCGATCACGTCGCCCTCGAGGTTCAGCAGCGGGCCGCCGGAGTTGCCGTGGTTGATCGCGGCGTCGGTCTGGATCGCTCCCTCGATCGGGGTCGAGTCGGGCGAGGAGATCTCGCGATCGACGGCGCTCACGATGCCACTCGTGACCGTCCCGTCGAGCCCGAACGGATTTCCGATCGCGACGACGCCGTCGCCGATCTGCACCGCGCTCGAGTCGGCCAGGTGAAGCGGCGTGAGCTTGGCGGCGGGCGCGGAGATCTTCAAGATCGCGAGGTCGCTCGACGTGTCGCTCCCCACGACGGTTGCCTTCCACGTGCTGCCGTCGGAGAGCTTCACCGAGACAGAGCTCGCGCCGTCGACCACATGCTCGTTCGTGACGACATGGCCGTCGCCGTCGTAGATGAACCCGGTGCCGGTGGCCGACGCAGTGCCTCCGCCTCCGCCGCCGAACGGAGAGGGAGACTGCGACTCTGTCGACGTGGCGTCGACCTCGACGACGCTCGCCACTGACTGCTTGGCGATCTGCTCGAGGCTCAGAGCCGACGTGGCGGCGACGTTCGCAACGCGCGCCGTCGCCGGAGCCGCCGTCGCCGTCGCCGTCGAGACGTGGTTCCCGCCGCCGTGCGTGAAGGCGACCGCCGCGGCGCCGGCGCCGCCGCCGGCAAGTGCAGCGGCGACGACAGCAACCGCAAGTGTGTTCGCATTCCTGGCCATCAGGTTGATCCCTTTCGATTTGTTTGCCACAGCCAGGAAACCCGGTGTGACTCGTAGTCGCCTGAGGGGGACCTAAGTAGGAGCGAAGAGGCAGAGTAGGAGCGATGTTCTCCGTCCCACCTGCCTTCGGGCACCGCGACTTCCGGCTTCTCTTCGCGGGGATGCTCTCGTCCGGGCTTGCGATGCAGATGATCGCCGTCGCGATCGGCTGGCAGGTCTATGAGATCCACCACAGTGCGTTCGATCTCGGCCTCATCGGCCTGGCGGAGTTCGCCCCCGTTCCGCTCCTCGCACTTCCGGCCGGGCAGCTCGCCGACCGCCTGCCACGGCTTCCCGTCGTGATCATCTGGGGCTTCGCCGACGCGGCTGTCACCGGCTTCCTCCTCCTCGTGACGATCCGCGGCGCGCACCAGCTCTGGCAGTTCGTCGTCCTCGCGGCACTCACGGGCACGCTTGCGGCAGTGGGCAATCCGGCGGGACGTGCGTTGTTCCCGGAGCTCGTGCCGACGCACCTGCTGACTGGCGCGCTCGCCCTGCGGTCGATCGCCGGTCAGGCGGCGATGATCGGCGGCCCGGCGATCGGCGGCCTGCTCTTCGCGATTAGGCCCGAGGTCGTGTACGCCGCCGGCATCGTCCTGCTCGTCGTCTCGTCGATCATCCTGCTGCCGATCTCGCGCCCCCCGGCCGTCGAGCACGCGGGGCCGCCCCCTCCGGGGTTGCACAGCCTCCTCGGCGGCATCCGCTTCGTCCGGGCGACGCCGATCATCCTCGGCGCGATCACCCTCGACCTCTTCGCGGTGCTCTTCGGCGGATCTGTCGCGCTGCTGCCGCTCTTTGCGAAGTCGGTCCTGCACACCGGCCCGTTCGGCCTCGGCCTGCTGCGCAGCTCGATCGCGGTCGGCGCTCTGATCGCGGCGATCAGGCTCGCACGGAAGCCGCTCGGAGGACGCGCCGGGCGAACGCTCTTGATCGCGGTGGGAACCTTCGGCGCGAGCATGGTCGTTTTCGGCCTGTCGCACTGGTTCTGGCTTTCGGCGCTCGCACTCGCGGTGAGCGGCTTCGTCGACATGTTCTCGATGAACATCCGTGCGACCACTGTGGCGCTCGCGACGCCCAATCAGCTGCGGGGTCGCGTGAACGCGGTCGAGGGTGTATTCATCGGCGCCTCGAACGAGCTCGGCGCGTTCGAGTCGGGCGCGGCAGCGGCGCTCGTGGGCGCGGTGCCGGCGGTCGTCGCCGGCGGCGTGCTGACGATCCTGCTCGCGCTCGTCTGGCCGCGCCTCTTCCCCGCGCTCGCCCGCGTGCACCGCCTGGAGGAGGTCTCACCGCCCGTTCGAGGAGAAGTGCTGCCAGTCGGGCGAGCCGCTCCAGCCGCCGCCCCAGAGCCAGCCGACCGACGCGAAGGCGCGGACGAGCACGCCGCCGGGCACCGCCATCCCTGACCGGTACGGCGAGCGGCGAAGGTAGCGTCGGCCCGCCGGGGGGATCACTCTCGCCCCGAGCACGTAGGGGTTCTCGACATCGTTGACGTCGATCGCCTCGCCGTAGGCGTGCGCCGACCAGCGCTTCGGGCCTGATGCGACCGCGTAGCGGCAGTTGAACGCCGAGGTGTTGTCGGCGACCGCCGACCGGTCGTCGTCCGCCTCGTACACCGAGATCGGCCGCATCCGGCGGATCGGGAAGCGGGCCTGGTAGAGGATTCGGAAGACCGAGCGAACGTCACGCACGACCCTGGCGGCGACGACGAGCTCGCCGGTGTGCGCTTCGCCGTCGAATCTGACGAACGACACTCTGAGCCGGCGCAGCGCGGCGGGCCCGACCGGACAGCCTGGCCGCCACGATCGGCCGAGTTGCTGGACGGTCACCGGTGCGATCGAGGCCTGGAACGGCGGCAGGGCGGCCATTCGCAGGGAGGGTACTGGGTCGTGGTAGAAGGGGCTGCGATGGGTCTGGTCGATCTCCGCGGGCGCGAGCACGATGAGCGCGTCGCACCGCTTCTCGCGCTCGCTGCCGGACACCAGGCGGAGTCGGCGGAGCGCACCACGCAGCGCTCGCGACCCGGTGAATGGACGTTCATCGGCTGGGAGGTGGATGGCCTTGTCGTCGCGTGCGCCGGGGTCTCGCGCTCCGGCGACGGCGACGTCGAGCTGCATTCGGTCGCGGTCGCGCCTGGCCGGCGGGGGAACGGCTTTGGCAGGGCGATCGTCGATGCCCTCGCGGAAGTCGTGAACGCACCATCGATCAGCGCCGCGGCCGGCGAGGACGCCGTTGGCTTCTACAGGGCGTGTGGATTCTCGGTCGAGCCCGCGCCGGAGGACGGCGGCGGGCGGCTGTTTCGCTGCACGCGGCCGCTTGCCGCTCGAGTCGACCCGTCGCCCGCCGTCATCGTCACGCTCGCCGGCATCGAGGCTGCGGTGCGTGCCGCGTGGAGCGAGCAGACAGCCGATGACCCCGCGACGTGGTCGAGTGACAACCCGGCTCGGCACCACTGCGACGTCACGTCCCTCCTCGTCCGCGAGCTCCTGGGCGGCGAGATCCTGATCGCGAACGTGATCCTCGATGGCCGGAGGGTCGAGCGACGCCTGGAATCGCTTGCCGTCCGGCCTCGAGGTCGACCTGACGCGGGAGCAGTTTCGCCGCGGCGAGGAGCTTGCGCGACCGATGCCCGGCGAACCGATCGCGATCGCACGCGTGCCGGAGCGTTATGCGCTCTTCGCGAGGCGCGTTCACGATCACCTCGGCCTCACCGCCGGGGCCACCTGACGTGCTGACGCTCGCTCTTGCACTGGCACTGCACCCGTGTCCGCAGCGGATTCGAGTCACGTCGCCCAGCCTGCGCTCGACGACCGCCACGGCGTCGCTGCTCGCCTGCGGCCGCCGCGTCGCAGGGCCGTGGCCCGCCCGGGTAGGTCGGCACGGGCTTTCCGCACATCACCACGAAGGAGACGGCACGACCCCGCTCGGGACCTACGCGCTCGGGCCGGTCGCCTACGGCCTCGATGCCGACCCCGGCGTGCACCTGAGGTACCAGCGCCTCGCCTGCGGCGACTGGTGGGACGAGGACCCTCACTCGCCGACCTACAACACATTTCGCCACGTCACCTGTGGGTCGACGCCGTCGTTTCGGGGTGCGAGCGAAGCGCTGTGGCGCTCGACGGTCGCCTATCGCGAGTTCGCGGTGATCGCCTACAACGACGCCCCGAGCGTCCCAGGGCGCGGCTCGGCGATCTTCCTGCACGACGACACGGGTCGGGCGACGAACGGCTGCGTCTCGCTGCCCCGGCCCGACCTGCTGCGCACGCTGCGCTGGCTCCGGCCCGGCGCCACGATCTCGATCGCGTGACTGGCCGGATGACTCGCCGCTCGCGAGGAGGCGTGCTGCTCGCGCGCGCAGCGAAGCCCGCAGAGGTGACCCGGGTCGCGGCGCGACCCCGGTTCGGCGAGACCAGGCTCCAGTGCAACAAGGCTCGGGGCTACCGGTGCTGCAGCGCAACCAGGCTGCAACGCCGGCTGCAGCACGACCGGACTGGGGCCCAAACCCGGCTGCAGCGCATGGCGGCGGCGCAGGCTGCAGCCCGACCAGGGCGCGGCGCCCAGGCTCAGCGCGAGGCCTCTATGCCGGCACCCGCACGGGCATCCCACCCGCCTTGCCGACTTTTTGGCGCCGGTGGCGCGAGCCGAATACACCCGACCACCACGAGGCATCCCACCCCGCCACCGAATCCTGCCCGCAGAAGCCACCGACCGCCACCCTGTGACCGAGCCGTACCACACTCGTAACGGTGCCTGGCACTCCCTTCACTCCTTTCACAAGCACCGAGCCGCCACCCGGCAACCCGCCCGACCACGTACGGCAACCCGCGCCGTTACACCCCCGTATCGGTGCCTGGCACCGTTCGGGTGGATTCCGGCGGCGTGGCGCGCACGACCTCGACCTCCATTGCCCGCGTGGTCGAAGTCAACGCCGCGCGGCACTGCATAATTCTCCACTCGGTGTATAGTTCGCAGCAAGATGCCAACTGCTGCGATCATCGGTTGCGCCGGCTACGCGGGCCAGGAGACGCTCGACCGCGTACTCGCCCACCCTGGGCTCGAGCCGGTCGCGCTCGGCTCGAATTCGCTCGCGGGCAAGCCTGCAGCGGCGCTCGACCCGCGCCTCGACGCGGAGCTGCCCTCCTTCGTCGCGAATGAGGCGGCCGCCCGAAGCGGCGCCGACGTTCTCTTTCTGTGCCTCGACCACCTCGACGCCGCCGCGTTCGTGCCACCCGAGGAGACGGTCGTCATCGACCTATCGGGTGCTCACCGGCTGACCGATCCGGGCGTCGCTCACGCCTGGTACGGAGTCGCGCCCGGAGCGTGGAGCTACGGCCTCCCGGAGCTCGAGGTGCCGCGCGGCGCGCTGATCGCGAACCCGGGTTGCTACGCCACGGCGGCGCTGCTCGCGCTCGGCCCACTCGCCGGTGAGATCACGGGCGCGATCGTGGACGCGAAGTCCGGCGTCTCCGGGGCGGGCAGGTCGCTGAAGGCGAGCTCGCATGCCGGCTCGGTGCTCGAGAACCTGACGCCCTACGCGGTCGGGGCGCACCGCCACGCCCCGGAGATCGCACAGCAACTCGGCTTCCCGGTCTGCTTCGTCCCGCACCTCCTACCGATCCGTCGCGGCCTCCTCGCGACCTGCTACGTGCAAACCGACGCCGACGTCCGCTCCCTCCTCTCCGACGCGTACTCGGCGAGCCCCGTGGTGCGGGTGCTGCCCGAGGGTGCGACCACCGACCTCGCGCGCGTCCAGGCGACCGACGCGGCGGAGCTCAGCGTCTTCCAGGACCGAAGCACCGGTACGACGATCGTCATCTGCGCACTCGACAATCTCGGCAAGGGCGCGGCGGGCCAGGCCGTACAGAATGCGAACCTCGCCCTCGGGCTCGAGGAGACCGCTGGCCTGCGCCTGAGCGGTGTGCTCGTATGAGCGTCACAACGGCTCAGGGTTTCGTCGCGGCCGGAGTGCACGCCGGGATCCGCCGCGACAGGAAGGATGTCGCCGTCATCCGCTCGCTGCCGGTCGCGAGCGGCGCCGCGATGTGGACGCAGAACCGCGTGCAGGCGGCGCCCGTCACCGTCTCGAAGCAACACCTCGCAAATGCCGAGCCTCAGGCCGTCGTCGTCAATGCCGGCGTTGCAAATGCGGCGACCGGCGCGCAGGGCGAAGCCGACGCTCGTGCGACGGCGACTCATGCAGCCACGCTACTCGGGCTCGCGCCGGAGCAGGTGATCGTGCTGTCGACCGGCGTGATCGGCGCCCCGCTGCCGCTCGACCGCGTGAAGGCCGGGATCAGTGCCGCGGTCCCGCTCCTTTCTCCCGTGGGCGGCGACGACGCGGCAGAAGCGATCCTCACCACCGACACTCACTCGAAACAGGCGGCTGCAGCGGGCATCGGCTTCACCGTCGGCGGCATGGCGAAGGGCTCCGGGATGATCCATCCGGTTCTCGCGACGATGCTCGTCGTCGTCACCACGGACTACCCCCTCGGACCGGGCGAGGCGATCGACTTCCTGCGTCCGTCGGTCGATGCGAGCTTCAACTCGATCTCGGTCGACGGGGAATGCTCCACGAACGATGCCGTCGTGCTGCTCTCGTCCGGTGCCGCGGCGATCGAGCGCACGCCGGCGAGCGAGGCGGCTTTTGCGCTCGCGCTCGCAAAGGTCTGCACGGATCTCTCGCACCAGATCGTCGCCGACGGCGAAGGAGCGACCCTCGTTGCCGAGATCACGGTCAACGGGGCTGCGAGCCCTGCCGAGGCGAAAGCCATCGCCCAGCGCATCGCAACCTCGCCGCTCGTCAAGACGGCGCTCTTCGGCCGGGACGCAAACTGGGGCCGTGTCCTGATGGCGGCTGGAAGCGCACCGTTCAACGGCGGCTACGCGCAACTCGACCCGAACAAGGTCTCGCTCACCTACAACGGCACGCAGGTGCTGCTCGCGGGCGCACCGCTCGACGCCGAGCCGCCCGTGGACGGGGCCGTGTGCACGATCGAGCTCGATCTCGGGATCGGCCGCGGCAGCGCGGCCTATCTCACGAGCGACCTCTCGTACGACTACGTCCGCATCAACGCGGAGTACCGCTCATGAGCCGTCTCGTCGTGAAGGTCGGCGGAGCCGTCGCCGCCGAGTCGGCGAGCCGCATTCTCGGGCTGCGAGAGGAAGGACACGAGGTGTGCGTCGTGCATGGCGCGGGACCACAGATCACCCAGGAGATGGTTCGCCGTGGAATCGCCGTCGAGTTCGTCAACGGCCGGCGGCGCACATCGCGCGCGGCCCTCGACGTCGTCCGCGAGTCGATGGCCACCGTGAACGCCGACCTCTGCGCTGCGATCGGAGACCTTGCCGCGCCCATCTTCGGCGATCGCGACGGCCTGCTCGCAGTCCCGGTACCGCCGCTCGGCTGGGTCGGAGACCCGTTGCCGTGCCGCCCTGCAGCACTCCTCCGGGCGCTCGCGAGCGAACTGATCCCCGTCGTCGCTCCGCTTGCAGTCGGGCCTCTGAACGTGAACGCGGACGACGCCGCCGCCGCACTCGCACTCGGGCTCGGCGCCAGGAGGCTCGTGTTTCTCACCGATGTCCCCGGTCTGTACGTCGACGACGAGGTCGTCGACGAGATCGACGTGCGCAGCGCGAACGCGATGCTCGCGGCCGACCTCTTCGACGGTGGGATCGTTCCGAAGCTCCGTGCCGCCGCAGTCGCCGCCGGCTGCGGCATCACCGCCCAGATCGGGCGAACGGCGGTGGTCGCATGACCCACGTGGCGACTCGGCAGGGCCTCCTGCCCACCTATGCGCGGCTCGACGTCACGTTCGTCGACGGTCAGGGCTCGTGGCTCACCGACGACACCGGCAAGCGGTACCTCGACTGCTTCGCCGGGATCGCGGTCGTCGGCCTCGGCCATCGGCATCCGTCGCCGCTCGCCGCCGCACACGCACAACTCGACCGGTTGTGGCACGTCTCGAATCTCTACTGGACCGAGCCGATGCTGGAGCTCGCAGCGAAGCTCTCGGATCGCTACGGAGGCGCGCAAGCGTTCTTCTGCAACTCGGGCGCCGAGTCGATCGAGGCCGCGCTCAAGTGGGCGAAGAAGGCGACCGGGCGAACAGAGATCGTCGCACTCGAGGGCTCCTTCCACGGCCGCACGCTGGGCGCACTGTCGGTCACGGGTCAGCCGGCGAAACGCGCTGCCTTCGAGCCACTCGTTCCCGGCGCGAGCTTCGCGACCCCGGAGACGCTCGCCCGGCACGTGGGGCCGCAGACCGCCGCGATCCTGCTCGAGCCGGTGCAAGGCGAGGGTGGCGTCCATCCACTCGGTCGCGACACGCTCGCCGAGGCTCGCGCGCTCGCG
Source organism: Gaiellales bacterium (assembly GCA_038239825.1). Taxonomy (GTDB): domain Bacteria; phylum Actinomycetota; class Thermoleophilia; order Gaiellales; family Gaiellaceae; genus PALSA-600. The sequence continues at coordinate 29,946 of JBBSEJ010000006.1, read as the reverse complement.
GACGACGTCGGCGCGATGCTGATCCTCGACGAGGTGCAGACCGGCGTCGGGCGCAGCGGCGCGTTCTTCGCCTGGGAGACCTACGGCGTGCGGCCCGACGCGTTGACGCTTGCGAAGGGACTCGCGAACGGGCTGCCGATCGGCGCACTCCTCGTCGCCGACAGCGCGCCGGTCGCGTTCGAGCCGGGCGACCACGCATCGACCTTCGGCGGCAACCCCGTCACCTGTGCGGCGGCGTGTGCCGTGGTCGACTTCATCGACGAAGCGGTGCTCGCGCACGTGCGCGAGATCTCGGAGCTCCTTCGTGCGGGGCTCGAGCGCCACGGCGACGCACGCGGCCTGGGGCTGCTCCTCGCCGTCGAGCTCGACCGGCCTGCGGCCCCGGTCGTCGAGGCCGCGCTCGCCCATGGGCTCGTGATCGGAAGCGCGGGTGAGCGAACTCTCCGCCTCACCCCGCCGCTCACTCTCTCTGCCGACGAGGCGACGCTCGCACTCGACCTGCTGACGGAGGTGCTCGCATGACGACCAAGTTCGAGCGACATGGAACGATTCTCAAGCTCGTCCAGACCGAACGGCTCTCGACGCAGGCCGACGTCGCCGACGCCTTGCGCGCGGCGGGGATCAACGCGGTGCAGGCAACCGTGTCGCGCGACATCGCCCAACTCGGGCTCGTGAAGGTGCGCAGCCCCGAGGGGCGGCTCGTGTACTCCCTGCCCGGCGCGGGCGACCTGCGGCGGAGCGGCGAGCTCACGTCGGCGCTTCGCCGTTGGGCCGGCGAGCTGATGCCGTCCGGGTCCTTGCTCGTCGTGCAGACGCCACGCGGCCTCGCGACGCCGCTTGCCGATGCGATCGACGCAGCGGCGCTGCCCGAGGTCGCGGGGACGATCGCCGGTGACAACACGGTCTTCGTCGCTGCCCGTGACCCGCACACCGGCAGTGACCTCGCGGCACAGTTCCGCCACCACCTCGAAGGCGACACGTGAGCGTCACTGCCGCACCGACGGGCGTGATCCTCGGCTCGCTGCCCGTCGGCGAGCGGGTTGGCATCGCGTTCTCGGGAGGGCTCGACACGTGTTGCGCCGTCGCCTGGATGCGCGAGCACGGCGCGATCCCCTACGCATTCACCGCCGACCTCGGCCAACCGGACGAGCCTGACATCGCAGGCGTTCCCGCTCGCGCCACGCGCTACGGCGCCGAGGACGCCTTCGTCGTCGACTGCCGGGCTGCGCTCGCGGGCGAAGGACTGGCAGCACTCCAGTGCGGGGCCTTCCACATCCAGACCGCCGGAAGGCGCTACTTCAACACGACGCCTCTGGGACGCGCGGTGACGGGCACGAAGCTCGTCCGCGCGATGGCCGAGCACGGCGTCGACATCTGGGGCGACGGGTCGACGTACAAGGGCAACGACATCGAGCGCTTCTACCGCTACGGCCTCCTCGCGAACGGGCACCTCCGCATCTACAAGCCGTGGCTCGACACCGCGTTCGTCGAGGAGCTCGGCGGACGCAGCGAGATGAGCGAGTGGCTCGCCGAGCGCGGCCTTCCACACGGCGCGTCCGTCGAGAAGGCGTACTCGACGGACGCGAACATGCTCGGCTCGACGCACGAGGCGAAAGACCTCGAGCTCCTCGGCACGTCGATGAAGATCGTGGAGCCGATCATGGGGGTCGCCCACTGGGACCCGGCCGTCCAGATCGCGACGGAGGTCGTGACGATCGCGTTCGAGGGCGGGCTGCCGGTGACGGTGAACGGCGACGCGCTCGAGGATCCCGTCGAGCTGATCGCAGCGGTGAACGCGATCGGCGGACGGCACGGCCTCGGCACCTCGGATCAGATCGAGAATCGCGTGATCGAGGCGAAGAGCCGCGGCATCTACGAGGCCCCGGGTATGGCGCTTCTGCACGTCGCCTACGAGCGACTCCTGAGCGCCGTTCACAACGAGGCGACGCTCGAGCGTTACGCCGTCGATGGCCGGAGGCTCGGCAGGCTGCTCTACGAGGGACGCTGGTTCGACCTCCAGGCGCTGATGCTGCGCGATTCGCTCCAGCGCTTCGTCGCGTCCTTCGTCACCGGCGAGGTGACGATCGAGTTGCGTCGCGGCGATGACTACACGATCCTCGACACGACGGGCGCGGGCATCACCTACGACGCCGAGCGGCTGAGCATGGAGCGCAGCTCGACCGCATTCACCGCGCAGGATCGCATCGGGCAGCTGGCGGTGCAGGTCAACGACATCGCCGACTCGCGGGCGATGCTCGCGAAGCTGGGCCGGCCGCTTTGACCCTCTGGGCCGGCCGCGTGGCGACGGAACTCGCGCCCGAGGTGTGGTCGTTCCTCCACGCGGACGACGCCGAGCTCCTTCCGTATGACCTTGCAGCGACGCTCGTGCATGCGAAGCGGTTGCACGAGGCCGGCATCCTCGACGACGACGAACTGGAAGACGTGACAGCGAAGCTCGCGCAGATCGACAGCATGGAACCCGATGACGAGGACGTGCACAGTGCGATCGAGCGTCAACTCGGCGATGTCGGCCGGAAGATCCACGCGGGCCGCTCGCGCAACGACCAGGTCGCTGCGGCATTCCGCCTCTACGTCGCCGACGCGTGCCGTGAGGCCGAGGCTGCGCTCATCGCCTTCGCCCACGTCGTCCTCGGCCGCGCCGGCGAGGAGGCGACGATGGCCATGCCCGGCTACACCCATCTGCAGCGTGCACAGCCGGTGACGCTCGGCCACCATCTGCTCGCCTGGATGGAGATGCTCGAGCGTGATCGTGCGCGCTTCGCGTTCGCGCGCGCGCAGGCTGCACCCTCGCCGCTCGGAGCGGGCGCACTCGCCGGGTCGACACTGCCGCTACCGGTTCCTCGCAATGCGATGCGGAACTCGCTCGACGCAGTTTCCGACCGTGATTTCGCGCTCGACTATCTGTACGCCACCGCGGTCCTCTTCGTCCACCTCTCACGCATCGGCGAGGAGCTCGTGCTCTGGACGACGGCCGAGTTCGGCTTCGCGCGACTCCCCGAGCACGCAGCCACCGGCTCATCGATCATGCCTCAGAAGCTGAACCCCGACGTCGCCGAGCTCGCGCGTGGGAAGGCCGGAACCGCGATCGGCCGGCTCACCGGCCTCCTCGCGACCGTGAAATCCCTCGCGCTCGCCTACGACCGCGATCTGCAGGAGGACAAGCCTCCGGTCTTCGCGGCGCGGAAGGACGTCGCCGGGGCGCTCGCGGCACTCGGCGCACTCATGGGCGGCCTCGAGTTCGATCACGCGCGCCTGGAGGCGGCGGCCTCCGATCCTCTGCTGCTCGCCACCGACGCCGCCGAAGCCCTCGTAGCCGAGGGAGTCCCGTTCCGCGACGCGCACGAGCGTGTGGCGGAGCAGGTTCGCGACGGCCGCTTCGAGCCTCCCGTCGCACGCGACCGGCTCGGCGACGTCGGTGCTGCCGTCGCCGCCGCGCAGGAGCGCTGGTCGTGACGACGCCGGTGCAGGTGTCACTGGCCGGTCGCGACTTCCTGCGAAGCGCGGATCTCACCCGCGCCGAGGCGGAGTCGGTGCTCGACCTCGCGGTCGCGCTCCGCGCCGATCCGAAGCAGCCGCTTCTCCCCGGCGCGACACTCGGGCTCTATTTCGCCAAGCACTCGACCCGCACCCGCGTGTCGTTCTCCGCAGGAATGACCCAGCTCGGCGGCGCAGCTGTCCACCTTGCGCCGGAGGAGCTTCAACTGTCGCGCGGCGAATCGCTACCCGACACCGCGCGCGCGCTGTCGCGCTATCTCGACGTGCTCGCGGTGCGCACGCACGCCCACGCGGAGCTCGAGGAATGGGCAGAGTGGGCGACGATTCCCGTCATCAACGCGCTGACCGCCGACGAGCATCCGTGTCAGGCGCTCGCGGATGCCCTCACGATTCGCGACCGCCTCGGCTCACTCGAAGGCGTACGGATCGCGTGGGTCGGGGACGGCACGAACGTCTGCACATCGCTCGCTGCCCTTGGGACGGTGCTCGGCTATGAGCTCGTGGCCGCGTGCCCCCGCGGGTACGAGCCGGCGACCGATGTGACCGTGGTGCGCGACCCACGCGAGGCGGTGCGCGGTGTCGATGTCGTCGTCACCGACACCTGGCTCAGTATGGGACAAGAGGCAGAAGCCGAGGACCGGCTGCGCGCACTCGAGCCGTACCGCCTCGACGCGTCACTCCTCGCACTGGCCGGCCCCGAGGCGTTCGTCCTGCACTGCCTGCCCGCCCATCCGGGCGAGGAGATCACCGCGGACGTCCTCTACGGCGATCGCTCGGCGATCTGGGACGAAGCCGAGAACCGACTGCACGTGCAGAAAGCGCTCCTCGCGCTGGTCGTCACCGCCTGACCGCGACGGGGAGGGCCGTGAGGGGGTAGAGCGCAGCCCGATCGCGACGCCAACCCGATCGCCGCCCGAGCCGGCGCGTGGGCGAGCAGCACAAGTCGACTAATGCCGTCTCAGCCGCTTCGGTGCATCGAATCGTCCGTTCCAGCGAGGTCGTGGCCACCGCCACTCGCATCCGAGCGGCGCTGGCATCCCACCGGGAGTGCCACCTCAAACCGGCGCCCACCGTCACGGCACTTCCGTGACGAGGCCTCGCCGTCACGTTCGTATCGCCGCCTTCCCGTAACGCCGCCTTCCCGTCACGCTGCCTGGCACCGAGGCTTTTCGACCTCGCAGCCGATCATGCCGAAACCCAGCCGGCTTCGCCAGGGATGTGGAGCGATCGTCACATCCCCGTAACGGTGCCTGGCACCAGAGGTCCCGGGCCGATTATCGGGTCACCAAAGGTCAAAGGCCCGATTGTCACCGTTCCGCCGAGGCGTTGCGGGGACGATCGTCTCGGTTCCACCAGGGCTGTGGGCCGATCGTCACCTAACCGTAACGGTGCCTGGCACCGAGGTTGAGACTCCGTAGCGTCACGCGGGGCGGACGCCGGCGCCATGACTCCGCGCACTGACGTCTCGGCGCAGTGACGTCTCGGCGCAGTGACGCCCGGTGCCGTGACTCCGCCCTGTGACGCCCCGTGCCGTGCTTCGTGGCCGAGTCCCGCCGCCCCATGCGGAGGACCGAACCGCGACACCGGCGACCGGCTCAGCGAGAGGCGCGTTTGCGCCGTCGGTAGGCGCGCGTCTTCGTCCGGTTGCCGCAGAGCTGCATCGAGCACCACGTGGCCGAGCGGTTCGGCGAGTTGTCGTAGAACGACCAGTGGCAGTTCCGGCATGCCTTCAGCCGGCCCCACGTGCCGTCGAGCATCGCGGCGAACGCGACGGCGACGACCGCGCCGAGCGCGTCGTCGGGGGCGGCCACGCGCACCGTGCGCTCGGCGTCGAGGCGGAGGGTGAGGTGCAACGCCGCGTCGTTCACGATCCGCAGTGCGTCAGCCGAGACGGGGACACCGTTGTTGGCGAGGACGAGCTCCCGCATGGCTGCCCGCAGCACGCGCGCCCGCTCGAGCTGCCTGCCGGCACCACGCTCGGCGAGCCACTCCGGGAGCCAGTCGGCGCCGTTCTCCACGTTGGCGCTGTTCACGAGCAACTGCACCTGGCGCAGCGGCTCGGGGGCGGCGTTCGGGACGTCATAGCGGAGGCCCATGGTTTGCCGCACAGTCTAAACACCAGTAAGGTGCCTCTACCGGTGTCGACGTTCCTTCGCCGTTTCGCCTTCCCGCTGCGCCTCGTGGGCGCTCGCCTCGCGAGCGGCGGCGAGCGCCTCGCACTGATCGCGGTCGGCGTGGTCGCGGGCGCCGCCGTCCTCGCCGCCGTCCTCGCAGGCAGGCTCGTGATGCAGGATCGGGCCCTCGCGCAGGCCACGGCTCGACTGGCTCCCGCAGACCGCATCGTCCAGGTGGCATGGAACGGCGCCGTGTCCGGCACCTGGAGCGCGCAGAACCGGTTCGTCGTTCCCCGGCTCCGGACGGTGAACGGGCAGGCGCCCGCCGCGGCGATGCTCTTTCGCGAAGCGTCGATCCAGGGACGGCTCGTGAACCTGCGAGCGGCGAACGACCTCGGGCGGTACGTCCGACTGCGCTCGGGCAGGCTGCCGGCCGTCTGCGTGCCCGCCCATTGCGAGGTGCTCCGGCTGAAAGGGGCGGGACCGATCCCGTCGACGAAGGCGCTTAACCTGATCGAGGTCGGTCGCGCGAGCCTGAGGGCCGACGCTCCGTTCGCCGCGTTCGTGCTGCCCGCACCCCACACCGAGGAGGTTGCACGCGCGGTTCGCTACCACACCCCGCAGCCCTCGCCCGTCGTGCTCGCGAACGGTGTCGACGGCCTGTCGCGAACGAAGGAGCTCGAAACGTTCTATCGCTCCTACGCTTGGTTCGCCCCGATCAATGGGGGCGACGTGCATCCCTGGGCGGTCGACGCGTTCGCGCGGAAGGTGCAGCGACTCGCGGCCCAGGTCGAGGCGCGCTCGTACGCATTCGGGGTGACCGCGCCCACCGAGGCTCTCGCGAGCGCAGCGAGCTCGTCGACGGTCGCCGCGCGGCGACTGCTGCTCCTCGGCGGCGAAGGCGGTGCGCTGCTGATCGCGTTCACGATCCTCGCGGCGGGCGCGCTGCGGCGCGACGTCGCCGATGCTCGTCGCCGCCTCACGTGGTTCGGGGCCCGCAGGTGGCAGGTCGAGCTCTTCACGCTCGCCGAATGCGCCGCGCTCGCCGCGGCCGGGACGGTGCTCGGCTGGATCGCCGGCGGTGCTGTGGCGTCCGTGATCGCTGCGCGAGCAGGATCGCCGGCGTGGCAAGTCGACTCCCACGCGCTGCTCGACGGTCACGGCCTCGGCGCGGCACTCGCCGTCGCAGCCCTTGCAGGAACCCTCCTCTACGCGACCGTGCGTGCACCGGGACCGCAGCTCGGGCGCCTCGCTCTGACTCCGCTCGACGTCGCGGCGCTCGGAGCCGTCGCGACCGTCGTCGTCGGCTGGGCTCGTGGCTCGGTCGACGCCGGGCAGCTCACGAGCAACGGGACGGGTGCGTTCCTGTTGCTCGTACCCGGGCTGATCGTCTTCGCAGCGGCGGTCATCGCCGCCCGTCTGCTGACGCCCGCGCTGCGCGTCCTCGGCGGGCTGGGCCGCCGTGGCCCGATCTCGTTGCGACTCGCAGCGGCCTCGCTCGCACGTAACCCGGGTCATGCGGCAGTCGCGGCCACCTTCCTCGTCGCGAGCCTCGGGCTCGCCCTCTTCGCCGTCGCATACCGCTCGACACTCGAACGCGGCCAGCATGACGAGGCGTCGTACGCAGTCCCGGCGTCCTTCGTTCTCTCGGAGGATCTCTCACAGCTCGTGCCGGTGCTGCACGGCGCCCCGAGCTCGTCGTACCCGGCGGCACCGACGCCCGTGCTGCGACTCTCCGGCAACGTCCCGTCGGGCGCGACGTTCGGCTTCGTCGCGCTGCCGGCCCGCCGGCTTCGCACCGTCGGTGGCTGGCGTGCCGACTTCGCATCCCGCTCGTTGCCGGCGCTCGGAGCGACGATCGCGCCGCGGAGTGACGTGTCGCTCCGGGTCGGAGCGCTGCCCGTCGGCAAGAGGTTCACCCTGCCCGTGACCGCTCACGGCGACGACGTCGTCGTCCGAGGCATCTTTCGGTCGAGGCTCGGCGACTTCGAGAGCGTGCCGCTCGGGCACACGAACGGCCGGACGACGGTCGAGCTGCGCGGCCACATCCCGTTCGCAGGCGCGTCGCTCGCGCAGCTCGAGCTGGACCTCCAGAACAGCGGGCGGTTGACCGCGAACGCCGGCACCGGCATCCAACCGAGTGCCAAGGGGATCGTCACCTTCGGCACGCCGCGAGTCGACGGGCGACCGATCGCCCATGCATTCCGCGGCTGGACCGGCACCGGCGGCGTCAGCGGGGCGGCCGCGAGCCTCGGCTATGTGCTCACGCCGGATCGCACCGGCAGGTTCAGGCCGGCTCAGCCGACGGACGGCCTCGCGCTGCCCGTGCTCGCAACGCCGGCCGTCGCACGTCAGGCAGGACCGCACGGGATCATCCCGCTCCAGATCGAAGGCGAGCAGGTCGCGGGGCGCATCGTGGGCGAGATCTCCCGCTTTCCCTCGGTCGTCGGCGACGCAGTCGTCGCCGACGGCGCGACCGCAGCGACGCTCCTCGACACTCGCTCGCCCGGTCTCGGCACGACCGACGAGCTGTGGCTGAACGTCCCCGCCGACCGCGACGCGACGACCGCGAGTGTGCTTGCGCGCGCGCCTTTCACGCAGCTCACCGTGCAGTCACGTGCCGCGACGCTCGCCCGCCTGCAGGGTGACCCACTGGGGCGCGGTGCGCTGCTCACGCTGGCGGGCACGGCGGCGGTCGCTCTCCTGCTCGCGCTCCTCGGGTTGCTGCTCGCGGTCGTCGCCGACGTCCGCGACGACCGGGGTGAGCTGTTCGACCTCGAGGCGCAGGGCGCCGCGCCTGCGACGATTCGCGCGCACCTGCGCCTACGGGCCGTGCTCGTGGCCGCGTTCGGTATCGCCGGCGGGCTCGCGCTCGGCGCGGTTCTGTCGGCGCTCGTGATCGCGCTCGTGTCCGTCACCGCCGGCGCCGTCGCGCCTGAGCCACCGCTCGAGCTCGCACTCGACCTGCCTCTACTCGCGGCCGCAGCCGCCGGGTACCTCCTCGTCGCCGCCGGCCTCGTGGGTTTCGCGACCCGCACCCGGGGACAGGCGCCCACACGTGCGGCTGAGGTCGCAGCATGAATGCGATCGAGCTGAAAGACGTCTTTCGTGTCCACGCGACGGCGGAGGGCGACGCAGCGGCGCTCCAGGGGCTGTCACTGCGCGTCGCCGACGGCGAGGTGCTGACGGTGCTCGGCCCGAGCGGATCGGGCAAGTCGACGCTGCTGCGCATCCTGGCCGGCCTCGAACGCCCGTCGGCCGGCGCCGTTCGCGTCTACGGCGAGGACGTGGGGAAGCTTCCCGCCCGAAGGCTCGCGCAGTTCCGCTCGTCCCTCCTCGGCTACGCCGACCAGCATTACGCCCGCGCCCTGGCTCCCGAACTCACCGCGCGCGAGCTCATCGGGCTCCAGCTCGGGCTGCGGGGAGCCAGTCGGCCGGACCGGCTGCGCCGAGCCGAGGAGCTGCTCGAGCGAGTCGGACTGGCCGGGAAGCGAGACAGGCTGCCGGGGGAGCTCTCGGGCGGCGAGCAGCAGCGGGTGGCGCTGTGCGCAGCGATCGCGCACCGGCCCAAGCTGTTCCTCGCCGACGAGCCGACCGGCGAGCTCGACGCCGCCACCGCGGACGAGGTGTACGCCATGCTCTCGGAGCTCGTTCGCGAGCAGCGGTGCACGACCGTGATCGTGAGTCACGACCCATCCTCGACGCGCATCGCCGACCGCATCGTGCGCATCCGAGACGGCCGCGTCTCCGAGGAGTGGGGACGAGACGACGAGGAAAGCGACTCGATCGTCGTCGGCCGCGGCGGGTGGCTCCGGCTGCCCGAGGAGCTGCTGCTACGAGCGGGAATCGGCGCGAGGGCGACGGCACGGTTCGAGCACGGGGCGGTCGTCGTGACGCCTGTCGCCGGAACGAGCGTCGAGTCTCTGGAGGTTCCCGAGAGCGATGCGCTTGTCCCCGCCGGGGAGGGCAACGTCGTCGCGGAGGCCGTCGGTGTCGAACGGAGGTACGGCGAGACGCTCGCGCTCCGATCGACCGACGCGCGCTTTCGCGCCGGCCACATGCACGCCGTGACAGGGCCGTCCGGGTCGGGGAAGACCACGCTCCTGCATCTGCTCGCAGGCCTCGAGCTTCCCGACGCTGGCTCGGTGACGGTCGGCGGGGTCGACCTCACCACGCTCGACCGCGCTGGCCGCGCCGCCCTTCGGCGTGACCGGATCGCGTACGTCGGCCAGCAGGCCGGCCTCGTGCCGCATCTGTCGGCGCTCGAGAACGTCGAGCTCGTCCTGGCGCTCCGCGGGGAGGCGAGCGGCCGGCGAGCAGCACTCGAGGCGCTCGGTGCCGTCGGTCTGTCGGAGCGGGCGACACAGCGCGTGGCACGCCTGTCACAGGGGGAACGTGCCCGCGTGGCGATTGCCCGCGCCGTCGCCTCCCGGCCGTCGCTCCTTCTCGCCGACGAGCCGACATCGCGACTCGACGGCGCAAACGCGATTGCCGTCGCGGTCCTGCTGGGGCGCATCGCGCGTGAGACGGGCGCCGCAGTCGTCTGCGCGACGCATGACCCGCTCGTGGTCGAGCAGGCTGATGCGGAACTCTCACTCTGAGGCGGTGCTCCCCCATTCGGGGGAAGGACGATCCCCGTCCTGAGGCCGATTCTGACGGTAGGAACCTCACGTGGCCACCCTCGACCTACGCCAATCGACGATCTTCTCGCGGCTGCGCGGCCTCCTCGAGGTCACGCGGCTCGTGCGCACCGGCGAGGAGCTGCCCGAGCTCCTGTCGGCGATCGCCCGAACCGCGTCGGATTCGCTCGCCTACGGCGCGGTCGTGATCAATCTCTACCGGCGCGAGTGGGACGACTTCATCGTCTCGACCGTGTTCGGCAGCGATGAGGCCCGCGAGGCGCTCCTCGGCCAGGTTCGACAACTCTCCGACTGGGAGCCGCTTCTCGACCAGCGGTTCCTGCAACGCGGCGCCTACCTCGTCCCGTCGGGCGAGTTCGACTGGACCGAGCACCAGGCGTTCACGCCCGATCTCCCCGTCACGGACGATCCGAACGCGTGGCACCCCGACGATGCGCTCTTCGCGCCGATGCGCGCCGCGGACGGTCAGCTCGTCGGCATCCTCTCGGTCGACGAGCCGGTTTCCGGCCGCAAGCCGACCGGCGATGAGATCGACGTGCTCGTCGCCGTCTCCGACCATGCAGCGATCGTCGTCCAGGCCGCTCAGGAGGCGGCCTCGGCGCAGGCGAATCGCGAAGCGCTCGAACGCCTGCTGGCCGTGTCGACGCGCCTGAACGAGACGTGGGACACACACGAGCTCCTGCAGCTCGTCTGCGGCGCGATCTCCGAGGCGCTCGGCTTCGACAAGGTCGCCGTACAGCTTCTGAACGAGGCCGACGGGCTCCACCACACCGTGGCTGCGGTGGGCTTCGAGGAGGGCGAGAACATCGGTGCCTCGCTGAGCGCCGACGAAGTGGAACGCATCCTCAGGCCCGAGTTCGACGTTGCGGGTTGCTTCCTGTTGCCGCATGAGCGCGCGCGCGAGCTCCTGCCGGGCAGACCCGCCGGCTATCGCTCGCAACGTGACGGCCGCGGCCCGCACGCGTGGTGCAACGACTGGCTCTTCGTCCCGTTGAGTGACCGTCGCGGCCGGCGCATCGGGTATATCTGGGCCGACGATCCGCACGACCGGCTGCGCCCCGAGGCCGAGCGCCTGCAGATCCTCCGCGCGTTCGCGAACCAGGCTGCGACGGCACTCGACCACGCCGCGCAGTTCGATCAGATCCAGAACGCCTACGAGCATCACCGAGCGCTGATCGACGCGTCACCGGTCGCGATCGTCGACTTCGACTTCGAGGGCCGCATCCGCTCGTGGAACGCAAGTGCCGTCGAGATGTTCGGCTGGACGGCGGCCGAGGTGATCGGCCGACGCAGCCCGCTCGTCCCCGAAGACGAGTACGTGTCGTTCCTCGCCAATCTCGCCCGTGTGAGAGACGGCGAGACCCTACGCGACCTCGACGTGCGCAGGTTGCACTGCGACGGATCGTTGATCGACATCAGCGTCTCGGTCGGCCCGATCCGCGACGCGCATGGTGACGTGCTCGGAGCGATCTCGCTGATGGTGGACGTCACCGGCCGAAAGCGCTCCGAGCGGGCGCTCGCCGCCAGCGAAGGTCGCAAGGACGCTGTGCTCCGCGCCGCGCTCGACGGCGTGGTGATCGTGGACGACGAGGGCGTCGTCGTCGAGGTCAACCCCGCCACCGAGGAGACCTTCGGGTGGACACGAGCCGATGCTGTCGGTAAGCCGTTTCTCGAGCTCGTCGTCGCCCCCGAGCACCGCGGCGAGCTCGCCGAGGTCCTGGAAACCGGAGCCGGCCCGCTGCTCGGATCGCGTCTCGAGATCAACGCACTTCGCTCCGACCGCCGCTCGTTCCCCGCCGAGGTCGCGCTCACCCGCGTCGACGTGCCCGGCCCGATGCTCTTCGCAGTGTCGATTCGCGACGTCACCAAGCGTCGCGAGCGGGAGGAACGCCTGCGCGAGGCCGAGGCGAAGTACCGCACGCTCGTCGAGCAGATCCCCCTGGCTACCTACATCAACACGGTGGGAATGCCGGTGTGCACGCAGTACATGAGCCCGCGGATCGAGTCGATGCTCGGTTACCCGGCGGCGAACTGGCTCGAAGCCGGCTTCTTCATGAAGCGCCTCCATCCGGAAGATCAGGATCGCGTGCTCGCAGAGGTCGAACGCACCCATGCGACCGGTGAGGCGTTCCGGATGGAGTACCGGCTGACGGCCGCCGACGGCCGCACGGTGTGGGTGCATGACGAGACGGTGGCAGTCCGGGACTCGGAGTACCACCCGATCTTCCTGCAGGGCTTCCTGATCGACGTCACTGACCGTCACGAGCACGACGAACCGGTGCGACTGGACGCGCATCGGCCGCCGCCCTCGCTGCACGTGGCTCTGGGTTAGCGTGGGCACGGCACCAGGTTCCGTGGCGGTCAGACGTTCTGATCCGCTCCGCCGAACGGCTAGACGGCCACCGTCTGCCGCGCGCGCCACGTCGACCAGCCACCTTCGTAGGAGCGCACCGTTCCGGCAGAGACTTCGAGGATCCGGTCGGCGATCCGATCGAGAAAATACCGATCGTGCGAGACGAAGATCGCGGTGCCTTCGAAGACCTCCAGTGCGCGCTCGAGCATCTCGACCGACTCGATGTCGAGGTGGTTCGTAGGCTCGTCGAGGAGCAGGCAGTTCGCCCCTTCGATCATCAGCAGCAGCAACTGGAGCCTCGTCCACTCACCACCGGAGAGCGTCGAGAGCGGACGCCGAACCTGCTCGTACCCGAACAGGAACTTCATGAGGCGCGACACCGCTTCTCCTTCCGACATGGGCGCCGCGCGGCGCACGAGCTGAAGTGGTGTCGCCGCCGGGTCGTCGGGCCGCCGGTCTTGCGCGAGACGGCCGAACCGGATCGACGGGCCTGCCTTCCGGTCGCCGCCGCTCGGAGCGAGCTCACCGGCGAGCACGCGTAGCAGCACCGTCTTGCCTGCGCCGTTGTCACCGACGACACCCACGCGCTCACCGCGCAGGACCGTAAGGTCGATGTCGTCCAGTACCGGACGGCCGGCGAGCTCGACGCTCACATTCGCGAGCTCGACCACTCGCTCTCCGCCGCGCGCGTGCGGATGCAGCTCAAGCGCGATCCTCCGCCGCTCGAGCACCGGCCGGTCGATCTTGTCCATGCGGTCGATCTGGCGCTGCTTGTTGCGCGCCTGCTTGATGTGCCGCTCGTCGACGACGCGGCTCGCCCAGTCCTTGAAGCGGCGGATTGCCTCCTCCAGCCGGGCGATCTCCTTCTGTTGGGTGACGTAGGTCTGTTGTTGGCGCTGCAGCTCGAGCTCTCGGGCGATCGTGTACGCCGAATAGTTGCCCGGCCACACGCGGACTCGTCCACCTACGAGCTCGGCGATCTGAGTGACCGTCTCGTCGAGCAGGTAGCGATCGTGCGAGACGGCGACGACCGCACCGTCGAACGAGCGCATCAAGCGTTCCATCCGCTCGCGCGCCTCGACGTCGAGATGGGCCTCGGGCTCGTCGAGCAGCAGCACATCGGGATCCCGGAGCAGGCACGCGGCGAGCCCGACGAGCTTTCGTTGCCCACCCGAGAGCACGCGCGTCGGCGTCTCGAGATCGCTCTCGTCGATGCCGACCTCGCCGAGGAGCGAGCGCGCCCGGCCGTCGAAGCCAGGCCCGCCCGCCGCCGTCCAGCGCTCGATCAGGTCCTCCTGGCGGCGAAGCGATCGAGTGAGCCGATCGAGGTCGTCAGCGAGGCCGCTGATCTGGGTCTCGACGCGTTCGAGGTCGGCCTCGAGCACGTCGATGTCCGGGCGCGCGGCGCGGAGAGTGCGTCGAGCGTCACGTTCGTCGCCCTCGAGTTGCTGAGGGAGGTAGGCGACGACGAGACCGCGGCGACCGGTCACCTCGCCTGCGTCGGGAACCTCCTCGCCGGCGAGGATGCGCATGAGAGTGGACTTGCCGCCACCATTCGGCCCGATCATGCCGAGGCGGGCACCGGCCTCGACGTCACAGTCGAGCCCGGCGAGGATCGAGCGGGAGCCGAAGCTCTTCGCGATGCCGCGCGCCTGCAAGAGGGCCATCGGCTCAGGGTAGTGCGAACGGGAAGCGGAAGGCCAGCTCGCCCAGGCGGCGGTATCCCTCGATCGAGGGATGGTCGCCGTCGGGATTCGTCCACTCATCCTTCATGCGCCCGGGCCGATCGGGATCCTGGAGTGTGTCGTGAAACGGGAGCAGGGGCACCCCGATCGACCGGATGTGCCCGTTCAGCGCTTCGATCGCGGTACGATGCGCCCGGCGCCCGTTGTTCCACGGCAGCACATCGCAGATCGCGACGTCGAGCCCGAGAGCGAGGCCGCGCTCGGCCATCGCAGCGAGGTGCTCCGCGGCACGCTCGATGGCGCGGCTCTGGGCGATGTCGTTGATGCCGCCCTGAACGATCAACGCGGTCGCGTCGGCGACGGCTTCGTCGAGCCGCGCGGCGATCTCGTCGGTGCGCTGGCCCCAGATCCCGTAGTTGCGCAGTTCGAGCTCGGGCAGGCGGAGTGCCGCCCAATGCTGCCACCGGCCCGTCGGATCTCCGGCCTCGCGCCGGGAATCCCAATACGGCGAGCCCTCGGTGATCGAGTCGCCGAGGCACGCGACGACAACGCGCGCCGGGTGTTGCTCTTCGCCGCTCACTCAGAAGAAGAACTGGCGCCAGGCGGTCCACCAGTCGTCCGCCCGCGAAGCGATCTGGCGCGAATCGGTGATCTCGACGCCGGAGCGGTGCCGGTAGGCCTCGACCTGATCGGAGGTGTTGAAGTCGACGACGATCTCGCACGGCCGCCCGGGGTCGTAGGCCGCGACGGCCGTGAGGTCGCGAAGCGACGCCTCGGCGGCGCTCTCGATCATCGCTCGCGCCCGCGGCGCCGGGAACTGGCGCGCGCTGAAGCGGCCGAGGCCCTTCTTGACCGCGGCCGTGGTGAGACCGTCGCCGAGCAGGCTGCGACCCTCGCGGCATGCCGCCTCGTCGCCGGTAACGAGGACGACCGGGCACCCCCAGGCACCGCAGAGCGCGGCGTTGATCCCGGTCTCGCCCACCTCGACGCCGTTGAACCGCAACCGCCACCACGAGGAGCCGCTGACGGTATGCGCGAGGACGCCGTCGCGTGTGCCGGCCATCGCGTGCATACCGACGAGGAGCGCCGCGTCGACGCCACCCTCGAGGTACTCGACGTACTCCGTCCACTCGTTCTGGACGACGAACTCGCAGTCGGGATCGAGCTCCTCGGGGATCAGCGAGTTGAAGGCCCAACCCTCGCCGGCGCCGTGGCAGTCCATGACGACGATCTCCGTCGCACCCGCCGCCTTCGCACCGCGCACCGCCGCGTTGATCTCACCGGTGTAGAGACGGCGACCCTCCTCGTACATCGCATGACCGCCCGTCACCTGCTGCCACTTGACGATGCCGGCGACACCCTCCATGTCGGAGACGACGAACACCTTCACGCTCCTGGCCGCCTTCCGCTCACGAGGCCAAGGTTATTGCGCCGACGACCTCGCCTCGACTGCATCGCACCGCCACCTCGGCGAATTCGCCCACGCCGAGCACTTGGGCGATCGCGGGACGCAGCGCGCGGTCGGCGCCGTCCTCGACCTTGAACGTCCACCCCGTGCCCTCCCCGGCGACGCAGAGAAGCCCTTCCCGTCCACGTTTCGCCCACCAGCCCGGCAGTGCACGCATCAAGTCCGTGTCGTCGACACCGGCGCCGCCGATCAGCTCCGGGTGAGCGATCATCGCGTCTCGGAGCCGCGGCGGGATCGCGAGAAAGAGCTCGGACATCGCCGCGATCGGCATCGCGAAGGTGGGCACACCGCAGCCGTCGGTGGCGGCGTCCACCCCGCCCGTCAACTCGGCGATGCGCTGCTGGAGCGGATGCTCGAGGTCGCAATAGGGGTGCAGTGGCCAGCCGTTCGCGACACAGGCCGCGAGCATCGCGGCGTGCTTGCCCGAGCACGTGTGGCCGAGCGCGCCCTCGGGGCGCCCCTCCTGTGGGCCGTTCTCGAGCTCGTCGGCGTCGACCCCGGCGCGGGCGAGCACCTTGCGCACACAGGCGAGCTGTGCGGGCTCGGCCAGATGCGAGGCACACGCGATCGCGAGCTCGTCCGAGTCCAGGTCGTCGTAGGCATCGGCGAACGGAATGGCCTGGATCGGCTTCAGCGACGAGCGCAGGAAGCAGTGGATGTCGTCGCCGTACGCCGTCCCGTCGGTCGCCCGGACGTGCACGCGGTGCACCGCCTCGACGACATCTCCACGCCGCACCGTTACCCTGATCGCGTCCACCGCCCGAGGAGCCTACGTTGCCCGAGTTGCCAGAGGTCGAAGCCTGGCGGCGTCAGCTCGACCCGCTCGTCCGGAGATCCCCGATCGAGCAGGCCGGGCCGGCGCACATCGCGACGCTGAAGACGTTCGACCCGCCGATCAAGGCACTCGAGGGCGAAGGCTTGCGCGGCGTCGAACGGCGTGCGAAGCGTTTTCTCCTGCCGACCGACGACGACGAGCTCGTGCTGATGGTGCATCTGATGAGCGCGGGACGACTGAAATACGTCGCGGCCGGCACGAAGGGTGCGAAGACACCGATGTTCCGTCTCCGCTTCGCCGACGGCGGCGAGCTGCAGCTGACAGAGGCGGGCGCGAAGAAGCGGGCCGGCGTGTGGTTGCTGCGACCGGAGGCCGTGTCCGCCGAGCTGTCGCACCTCGGCCCTGAGGCCGACTCGCTCTCGACCGAGGACGTCGCGCGGATTCTCGCTTCGGACTCCCGCCGCCTGCACTCACTGCTGCGCGACCAGCGGCGGATCGCCGGCATCGGGCGCGCCTGGGCGAACGAAATTCTCTGGTCGGCGTGCCTCTCGCCCTATCAGCTCTCGACGCAGGTCGATGCCAAGCAGACCGAGCGGCTTGCGACTGCGATCCATGACGAGCTCGTTCGCGGCCTCGAGCTCCGGCTTCAGGGAGCGAAGGACGACAAGGTCTACCGCGTGCACAACCGTCTCGGTGAGCCGTGCGCGAGGTGCGGCACGCCGCTCGCGCGCGTCGACTTCGAGGAGCACACGATCTTCTACTGCCCCCGATGCCAGACGGGCGGGCGGGAGCTGAAGGATCGCCGGCTCTCGAGGCTCCTGAAGTAATCCCTCTCCTCCACGTCACCGCTCAGGGCCCTGTGGACGAGATGTTGCTGCCCCGTCACCCTCGTTTGGCGTCGGGACGTGGCCCGCCGGGACGGGAAACCCCGCCGCGGCCGGTCGCACGGCTCGGTCGCATAGCCTCGAGCGGCGATGGCCGCGACCCAGGCACAGACCCTCCCGTTCGCCTGGCACTCCCGCTAGGAGATGCTTCGCCGCGAGCTGTGGACGAGATCTTTGTGGACGAGATGTTGCTGCCCCGTCACCCTCGTTTGGCGTCGGGACGTGGCCCGCGGAGACGGGAGGCCGCGCCGCGGCCGGTCGCGTGGCCCGGTCGCATAGCATCGAGCGGCGATGGCCGCGACCCAGGCAGAGACCCTCCCGTTCGCGTGGTACTCCGGCGAGGAGATGCTGCGCCGTGAGCGAGCGCGCGTCTTTGCGCGCTCATGGCAGTACGGCGGCCGCGCCGAGCAGATCGCCGAGCCCGGCTCGTTCCTCGCGACCGACGCGGGCGGCGTGCCGCTCCTCGTCGTTCGCGACACGGCCGGCGAGCTGCGAGCGTTCCTGAACGTCTGCCGCCACCGCGGCGCGGTGCTGGCCGACGGCTGCGGGACGCGGGAGACGATCCAGTGCCACTACCACGCGTGGACGTACGACCTCGACGGATCGCTGCGGGCAGCCCCCCGCTCCGAACGGGAACCGGGGTTCGACCGCGACGACTGGTCGCTCCTTCCCGCGAGCGTCGAGACGTGGGGGCCGTTCCTGTTCGTCAATCCCGACCCGGATGCAGTCCCACTCGCCGAGCACCTCGGTGCACTGCCCGAGATCCTCGGACGCGATCTGGATCTCGACAGACTCGTCTTCCATTCGCGAGTCGAGTTCGGTGCGCGTGCGAACTGGAAGATCGTCGTCGAGAACTTCCTCGAGTGCTACCACTGCGCGACCGCACACCCGAGCTTCAGCGCCGAGGTGGACGTGCATCCCGACCGCTACAAGCTGGAGGCTCACGCGACCTTCAGCGCGCAGTTCTGCGCCGCGAAGCGAAGCGGGGAGCGCGGCCAGTTCCACCTCCTCTACCCGAACACCAGCGTCAACGTCTTTCCCGGCCGACCGAACCTCTCGATCGGGCCGGTCATCCCGGACGGGCCGGGTCAGACCGCGCGCTACCTCGACTACTTCTTCGCGCCGGACGCCGACGAAGCGTGGATCGAGGACTTCTTCGCGTTCGACGACCAGGTGGGGAAGGAGGATGCGTTGCTCGTCGAGTCGGTGCATCGCGGCATGGCGAGCGGCAAGCTCACCGAGGGACGGCTACTCCTCAACTCCGAGCCGTTGCTCGCCTCGTTCCAGGGCTGGTTGGCCGAGCAGGTCGGCTGCGAGCGCGAGCATGGCGCTCGCTGATGGAGAGAGTTCAACCGTCCTGCGCGGTGACCCCGCCGTTCTCCATCGAGCGCCGCAAGAGCGGCCGGGCGAGGCAGCCTGGTCCGCCGTCGCCCTTCGAGAGCTCGGCGCCCTCGTAGGTCAGCACCTCGACACCGAGGCGCTCGAGCCGCCGCGCCGTCTCGCGATTGCGCTCGAGCGCCACGACGACGCCCGGCTCGACCGCGAAGACGTTCGGACCCATCGAGTCGAACTCGTCGTCGGGCACTTCAACGATTCGCACCTCTCGCTCGTGCAGCAGCTCGACGAGACGCACAGGCGCGAGCGGTAGATAGACCGCCGCCAGATCCTGCGAAACGAGGTTGACGAGCGACAGCAGGTGCATCACCTCCGCCGGGCCGTGATGGTGCGGCAGGTCGAACTCGATCACCTCGACCTCCGGAAGCGCCGCGCGCAGCGATTCGACGCCCGCCGCATTCGTGCGGTAGCCCCGCCCGGCGAGGAGCGTGCGTTCGTCCAGCCACAGAAGGTCACCGCCTTCGGCCGTCGCGTCGCCCGAGAGCGTCGCAACGAGTGGGATCCCGAGGCGCGCCATGTCTGCCGCACTCGCCGCCACCTCGGGCCTGCGCAGCTCTTTGCCGGGGCGCAACACGATCGCGCCACGCTGCGAGAGCAGGAGCGGATCGAACGCGTAGATCGCATCGAGATCCACGGCGACCGGCTCGCCGAACACGACCTCGACGCCCCTCGAGGCGAGCAAGTCGCCGAGCGCTTCGAGCTCACGCACGAGCCCGGAGAAGCTCGGTTCGGAGCGCCACCCGTACTCACGCCAGCGGGCGCACGCTTCCTCTCGCGGCCGACGCAGCAGAACGCGGCGCAGCTTGGCGGTCATGCTCTGACCGCCGAAGGCGGGGTCGGACATCGCACGCGACTCTATCCCTGTGCGATGCGACGGGGTAGATTTGGCGCCCACGTGCAAAAACTCGTTCAAGGAGGGTCGCTGTGAAGAAACTTCTGGCACTTGCAGTCGTCATCGGTCTGGCTGTGACGGCAGCGGCCCTTGCCGCCCCGGCAGCCGCCCCCACGATCCACACGGGAACGCTCACCGTCGGCTTCGACGTTCCTGCAGCGGGCTTCTGGAACGGCCGGGTCACCGGCACGACGATCAGGAACCCCTCGGGCTTCGAGTACTCGCTCTCGCAGGCGGTCGCGAAGCAGCTCGGCATCAGCAAGGTCGTGTATGTTCGCTCGCCCTTCGGCGGGCTGTTCTCGCCGGCGCCGAAGAAGTACGACTTCGCGATGGAAGAGGTCACGATCACGTCGGAGCGCGCGAAGGTCGTGTCGTTCTCGACGCCGTACTTCGATGCCAACCAGGGCGTTCTGATTCGCAAGGGCATTGCGAAGCCGACCTCGATCGCCGCGCTGAAGAAGCTTCAGACCTGCGCCCAGGCCGACACGACCGGGCTCTCCTACCTCCAACACACGCTGCGGCCGTCGAAGCGGCCGCTCGTCTACAACGCGTCCTCGAGCGCCGCGTTCGACGCGGTCGAGGCCGGCAAGTGCGATGCGCTCATGCTCGACGTCCCGATCGTCGTCGCACAGAGTCAGAAGAAGAAGGGCGCCTACGGTGGCGTCATCGGGCAGATCATCACGCACGAGGGATACGGCGCGGTACTGGACAAGAGGAGCAAGCTGAAGCCGTTCGTCGACAAGGCGATCAAGGCACTCCGTGCGAACGGGACGATCGACAGCTTGCAGAAGAAGTGGCTTCCCTTCACGCGGGTGCCAATCCTGAAGTAGCTCGCGAGCTCGAGCAGCGGAGGTCGAGATGGGCCGTTTCCTGCATGCATTCTTCAGCCCACTCGGCCTCCGCCGGGCAGTCCCGCAAGTCTGGGACGGCTTCCAGACCAACATCAAGCTGATGCTCGTCGCAGAGGTGCTCGTCCTCGTCCTCGCGCTCCTGATCGCAATCGTGCGCGGACTGCCCGGCCGGGCGAGCCTGCCCCTGCGCGTGCTCGCCGTCGTCTACACCGACTTCTTCCGCGGCACCCCGCTGATCCTCGTCGCCTATGTCGCCGCGCTCGGGCTGCCGTCACTCGGGCTCGCGGTCGTCTCCGACCAGTCGCTCTTCGTCTACGGCGTGCTCTCCCTGACGCTCGTCTACACCGCGTACGTCACCGAGGTCTACCGGGCCGGCATCGAGTCGGTGCACCCGAGCCAGCGCATGGCCGCACGATCGCTTGGGCTGACCTACGCGCAGACCCTGCGCCACGTGATCCTGCCGCAGGCGATCCGCCGCGTCGTACCGCCGCTGCTGAACGACTTCATCGGCCTGCAGAAGGACACGGCGATCATCACGGTCGTGGGCGTCACCGAGGCCATCGCGCAGGCCGGCTTCTACTCGAACGACTTCTTCTCGTACGCCGGCTACATGGTCGCCGCGGCGTTCTTCGTGATTCTCACGATCCCGTTTGCGCGGTTCACCGACAACCTGATCAAGCAGCGCGAGCGTCGCGAGCGGGCCCAGCTCGCGTGAGCGCTCGGGAGCACTTCGTCCACATGGCCGGAGTCAGCAAGCGCTTCGGCGAGAACGACGTTTTGCACGACGTCGACCTCTCGGTCGACCTGCACCAGGTCGTCTGCCTGATCGGCG
The DNA here is from genome assembly GCA_038239825.1 of Gaiellales bacterium. Taxonomy (GTDB): domain Bacteria; phylum Actinomycetota; class Thermoleophilia; order Gaiellales; family Gaiellaceae; genus PALSA-600. Next base: position 8,541 of record JBBSEJ010000006.1, on the reverse strand, counting down.
CCTCCGGCTCCGGCAAGTCGACGCTCCTCCGCTGCCTGAACCTGCTCGAGACGGTCGAGGCGGGAACGATCGAGATCGACGGGCAGGTGATCACGAGCGGCTCCGTCGACGTGAATGCGCTGCGCCGGAAGATCGGCATCGTCTTCCAGGCATTCAACCTGTTCCCGCACCTGACGGTGCTGCAGAACATCACGCTCGCTCCGCGCAAGGCTCGAGGGCTTTCGAAGCGGGAGGCCGACGCGCAGGCACGCGAGTTGCTTCGCCGCATCGGCCTCGTCGACAAGGCGAACGAGTTTCCCGACCGCCTGTCCGGCGGGCAGCAGCAACGCGTCGCGATCGTGCGCGCGCTCGCAATGGAGCCGCAGCTGATGCTGCTCGACGAGATCACGAGCGCACTCGATCCGCAGCTCGTGAGCGAGGTGTTGAGCCTCGTTCGCGAGCTTGCGGATGCTGGCATGACGATGATCCTCGCGACGCACGAGATGTCGTTTGCGAACGAGGTCGCGGACAAGGTCTGCTTCCTCGACGCAGGGGTGATCTGCGAGGAGGGGACGCCGGGCGAGATCTTCAGCGCTCCGAAGGAGGAGCGCACGCGCGAGTTCCTCGGGCGGATCGTCGAAGCGGGACGGTTGTAGTGCGCCGGTTCGCATTTGCGCCGAGGGCCCCGCTCGCAGTCGCCGGGATCCTTGCCACGCCGCTCTTCTTCGCCGCGCTGATGGCGATGTCGCTGGCCGTCGAGAAGCCGTCGGTTCGCCACTCGGTGCGGCACGGCAAGCTCGTGGCGAGCATCGGCGACCCGGTCGGCCGAAACGAGCTCGCAATCTGGCTGCTCGCGTCCGCGTTTGCGATCGCGCTCGTCGTTGTCGGCACGGGCGCGATGCTCGCCGGCCGGGCCGGCACGGTCGTCTCGTCGCTCGGCGCGGTGGTCTTGACCCTTGCGCTGCTGATTCCGCTCGACGGCTGGAGGGACCACCACACGAGACGGTTCCCGGTCGGCGTCGATCTGATCTCGCCCTCGGCCGGGTCTGGAGACATCTATCTGCGTGGGGAATGGGAGGCCTCCGCGCGGCGAACGGTGGAACAGCTCGGGCTGGCCACGATCCTGATCGCCGCCGCCGCGATCGCGATCTCCCTGGCGCTCGAGGCGCGCCGTCGACGAGGCATCGTGCCGCCCCTCACGCCTCCCCCACCCGCCGTCGCCTCGTCGGCGCCGCACTGACCGTCGAGGAGAGGCTCGTGTGCAGTGCGCTAGAGCCGAACGCGCAGGATCTCGCCGTCGAGCTCGAGCGACCCGCCGAGTGCCTCGATCGCGAGCCTGGCAACCAGTGAGCCGAGATCGCGGACGTCCTCCGCGAAGACGACCGGTGCCGCGACGAGCGTCACCGGGGACAGCTCGAGCACACGCGCATCTACGCGCCACACGACTCGCTCGGCGGGGCCGTGCCGGATCGCAGCGATCGCCAGCGCGTCCAGGGCGCGGGACACCGTCTCGACGGCGGTCTCGATCGTGGCTCCACGACCGGTCGTCTCGACGCGCTCGTCATCCGACGTCGCGAGCTCGACCGTGTCGACCTCCTGCAGCGTCGGCTCCCAGCGGTTGGCTTCGATCCTCGCCGCAGTGCCGAGCTCGTCGAGCATGCCCGTCATCTGCTCGGACGCCTCCTCGATCATCCGCAGGAACCGAGCCGTCCGGTCGTCGAGGTTCTCACCGCGCGCCAGCGTGCGCGCGAAGCCGTAGATGGTTGCGAGCGGCGTGCGCAGATCGTGGCAGGCGAGCGAGACCAGTCGGGGGAAGCGGTTGGCGTCCATGGCGCTGTACCGTTCTACCCGATGGCGAAGACTCGGAACGAGCCACTCGTCGATCTGCAGGCGTCAGCGCCCGACATTCGCATCGGGCTCTCCCGCGCGGGGGTGACCGGCGTGCAGAAAGCGATCCGCATCCGGCACGCGGGGCACGAGAAGACATTCGCCGCCGAGGTCTCCTGCACGGTCGATCTCGATCCCGGGCAAAAGGGCGTCCACATGTCGCGTTTCTCCGAATCGTTCAACTCCGTGATCTTCGGCGAGGCGATCGATGCGGTCGTGATCGGCGAGGCGTTGCACGTCGAGACGCTCGCGGAACACATCGCGACCCACATCGTCGAGCGCCAGCACGCGCTGCGGGCCGAGGTGCGCATCGAGGCGCAGTACCCGCTCGAGCGGCGCACACCGGTGACCGGCCTGCCGACGCAAGAGATCGCGACGCTGATCGGGATCGCCGCGGCGTCGCCCTCGCGTGTGCGCCGAGTCGTGGGCGTCGAGGCGTGGGGCATCAATGCCTGCCCGTGCGCGCAGGGGCTCGTCCGTGGGGCAGCTGTCGAGCGGCTGCTCGAGGCCGGCTTCGCCGACGGAGACGTGGGTCGCATTCTCGAGCTCGTTCCCCTCGCGACCCACAACCAGCGCGGCAAGGGAACCCTGCTCATCGGGACGGAAGCGACGATCAACGCCGAGCACCTGGTCGAGATCGTCGAGCGCTCGATGAGCTCGCCGGTCTACGAGCTCCTGAAGCGCCCCGACGAGCTCTTCGTCGTCGAGCACGCGCACCTCCAGCCGCGCTTCGTCGAGGACTCGGTGCGGCACGCGCTCAAATCGACACTCGACCGCTACCCGGAGCTCGGTGACGAGGACTTCCTCTACTCACGGCAGCTCAATCTCGAGACGATCCATCGCCACGACGTGCTGGCGGAGCGCACAGGTAGCGTCGGTGAGCTGCGGGCCGAGCTGGCGGGCACGACTGCGGGCGCACCGACCGAGCTGCGCGACTGGCTCGTCGGTCGAGGCGTGTAAGACCGCTCCCTCCTGCCAACCGCGCTTCAGGGTTTCGGCCGGTCTCAGCGGGCCGGCTCGGCTCGAGCCGAGCGGCGGAGCTTGAACCGGTTCTCGGTGCCTGCGCGCAACCGGCGCAGGTTCGTGCGGTGCAGGAAGCCGATCGCCGCAGCGGCGGTAATACCGAAGACGATCACCGAGGTCGGGTAGCCGTACAGCGCCGCAGTCACGGGCAGCGCGACGCCGGCGATGATCGAGGCGAGCGACGCGTAACGCGACGCCAGAAAGACGAAGAGCCAGACGACCCCGGCCGTGAGGGCGACCCACACCGCGACGCCGAAGAACACGCCGCCACAAGTCGCGACCATCTTCCCGCCCTTGGCGAACCGCAGGAAGATCGGGCGCCAGTGGCCGAGCATCGCAGCAGCGCCGGCGCAGATGCCCGAGAGATGGTGCGGGCTGACGAGAAGCATCCCTAGGAATGCCGGCACGAACCCCTTGAGCACGTCGAGGAGCACGACCGGGACGCCGAGCCGGCGACCATACGTCCGCCAGACGTTGGTCGCACCGATGTTGCCGGACCCGACCCGGCGGATGTCGTCGTGCTTCACGATCCGCACGAGCCAGTAGCCCCACGGGCAGGATCCGAGCAGGTAGCCGAGCACGAGCAGCGCCGCGAATGTCATTCGCAGTCCAGCTTAGAGGCTCTGCTGGCTGTAGAGGCTCTGCGGCGTCGAACTACTTCCGGATGCCGTACCGCTGAACCCAGTCGTTCACCACGTCGTAGTCGAGGTTCGCGAAGAACGCCTCGATGTACCCGGCGCGATCGGTGCCGAAGTCGATGAAGTACGCGTGCTCGTAGACGTCGAGCGCGACGAGTGGCGTCGCGTTCCACACGGCGAAGGTGTTCTGCGCATCGCCGATGTAGTTGAAGAGGCGCCCCTCGTCCCAGTCGTAGGCGGTCCACGCCCAGCCTCGGCCGGCGAGGCCGGTCGCTTTCAGATCGGCCTTCCAGTCCGCTGCAGTGCCGAAGTCGCGCTTGACGAGATCGCCGAAGATGCCGCCCGGCTCGCCCCCGTGACCGCCGAGGTGCTCGAAGTAGACCTCGTGATTCTTGATGCCGCCGATCGCGAAGCTGAGGTCGACTTTCAGCGCACGCAGCTCCGAGTAGACCTGATTGGCGCCGCCGAGGTCGACGGCGGCGAGTGAGCCGAGGATCTCGTTCCGCTTGCTCACGTACCCCTGGTAGAGCTTGTAGTGGGCATCGACCGTCTCGCGAGAGATGCCCTCGAGCTCGTGGAGCGCAGGCTTCAGCTCGCGGGCGGTGATCTCCTCGTGGTTATAGGCAAGCGCCATCGTCTCTCCTGACTGCATCGGCAAAGCTGCTTGACGGAACGGTGCGGCGCGGAGCATATCCTCCCCGGAGAGACCCGAACCGAAGGAGACGTCCATGCCATACGAGCTTCCCCCGCTCCCCTACGACTACGACGCGCTCGAGCCGACGATCGACGAGCAGACGATGCGGATCCATCACGACAAGCATCACCAGGCCTATGTCGACAATCTGAACAAGGCACTCGACGGATCGGAATGGGACGGCCGCCCGATCGAGCAGGTGCTCGCCATGCTGGACGAGCTTCCCGAGGAGAAGCGCGCCCCCGTGCGAAATAACGGCGGCGGGCACGCAAACCACTCCCTGTTCTGGCAGGTCATGAAGCCGGGCGGCGGTGGCGAGCCGTCGGGCGCGCTCGCGACCGCGATCAACGACGCGATCGGTGGGACCACTCAGCTCAAGGAAGCGATGAACGACGCGGGTGTGAAGCGCTTCGGGTCGGGCTGGACGTGGCTCGCCTGGGATGGGACGGGTCTCACGGTCATCTCGACTCCGAACCAGGACACACCCCTGATGACTGACCATGTGCCGCTGCTCGGCATCGACGTCTGGGAGCACGCGTACTACCTCACCTACCAGAATCGCCGCCCCGATTACCTGAGCACGTGGTGGGACGTCGTCAACTGGGACGAGGTCGGCCGCCGGTACGACGAAGCGCGCGGGGGTTGAAGCCCCGCGCGCCCCGCCGGATGTCAGGTGAGTTGCTTGTAGGTGACGGTAGTGCCGATCGCGCCGAGGAACCCGGCGCCCGCCTGGTTGACAGACAGCGTGACGCGAAGGTGGTTGACGCCCTTCGGTAGGCGGTAGAGCACCCTGGCCGAGGACTTCGCGTTCAGGAGGACCTTCTTCAGTGTCACCCACTGGCCCGTCGCGTCGTTCAGACGCTGGAACTGCACGGAGCGGCCGGCGAACGTGCGGCCACCGGAGACGTCGATGATCCATCCGTTGTTGCGGCCGAGCGTCAGCTTGGGCATGACCTCGATCGAGGTCGGGGTTGCATAGGCGCCCTTCCAGGCCGCCTCGTAGGTCGTGAGGATCTGGGGCTCGACGAGGAAGCTGAACGCCCCACCCGTCGTCGTCAAGAGGGTCACGCGCTGGATCAGATTCGGCTGGGGATACGGCTGGTAGTAGATCGTCACCTGCTCGCCGGCCTGATGGTTGGAGACGACACCGGTGAGGGTTGCCTGCGTCCCGTAGGTGACGACCGGCGCAGAGCTTGCGAGCGTGAGCGTCGGGGGGGCGCCCTTTACGGTGATCGTGCCCTTGATCTTCGGGTACAGCTCGTCCGAGTAGCCGTAGGTCCCGGCCGCGCGGAACGTGAACGAGAACGTCTGCTTCGGCTTCAGGATCGCCGAGGCGAACTGACCCTTGTCGGCCAGGATCTGGTGGTTCGCGTTGTCCCTGTTCACCCAGGTGACGGTGTCACCCTCGGTGATCGTCGCCGTCTTCGGGCTGAAGCTCGAGCCGTAGATGTTGATCGTCTTCGTTGCGGCGCCCGCCGGTCCCGCGACTGCGAGTGTCGCGACGGCTGCGAACGCCAAGATCAGCTTGCGCATTGGTCTCTGCCTTTCGTTTTCGACTAAGGGTCTCCTGTTGTCCCCGCCGACAGCGAATCGAAGCGTCGACCAGGCGTGTTTTACTCCCCGGGGAGGATGGGCTTACAGACGCTTCACAAGCGAGCGCTCATCGCCGGGGGGACGGGCCGGGTCGGGCGGGAGGTCGAGGCCCGGCTGCGAGCGGCGGGCTGGCGCGTGCTCGCCGCAGGCCGCGAGGACGCCGACCTTCGCGGAGCGGCGGGCGGACGCCGGCTCGTCGCACGAGCACTCGACGAGCTCGGCGGGCTCGACCTGCTCGTGCACGCCGCAGGCGCCGGCTTCGCGCCGCGCCGCGTGGAGGAGGTGACCGAGGAAGACTGGGATGCCGCCTTCGACGTCACGGCGCGAGGGACGTTCTTCCTCGCCCAGGCCGCCGCGGCGGCGCTCCGTGAGGCCCGTGGCACGATCGTGATCCTCGAGGATGTCGCGTCGTTCCAGGCGTGGCCGTCGTTCGCGCCACACTGCGCGGCGAAGGCCGCCCAGGCGATGCTCACGCGCGTGCTCGCGCGCGCGCTCGCACCCGAGGTGCGGGTGTGCGGGATCGCGCCGGGCCCGGTCGCGGTCGACGAGGGCCAGGAGGGACGCCGCGGCGCCGAGACGCTCCTCGGCCGGGTCGGCTCGCCCGCCGATGTCGCCGCTGCCGTGCTCTACCTCGCCTCGGCCGACTACGTGACCGGGACCACGCTCGTCGTCGACGGCGGCCGACTGCTGAAATCCGGCGGGAGCCTTGGGTCGTAGTTCCTTGTATGTCGTGCGCCGTGCCTCTGCTTACCATCCGCTCAGTGACATCTGATGGCATGACATCTGACGGCATGACCCGCGACGGCGTTACGAGAGACGGCATGACCCGCGACGGCGCTACGAGTGACGGCGAGCTGATCCAGGCGGCGGCGACCGGCGACCGCTCGGCGTTCGAGGATCTCTACCGCCGCTATGCACGGCCGGTCTTCGGACTCGCCCTGCGCCGGCTCGGCGACCGGGGCCGAGCGGAGGACGCTGTGCAGGAGACGTTCGCGTCGATCTGGCGTTCGGCAGGCTCATACCGCCCCGAGCGAGGGCCGGGTGGGCCGTGGCTGTACGCGGTCGCGCGGAACGCGATCGTCGATCGGGCGCGCGCGCGCACCGAGATCCCGGCCAAGATCCCCGACGAGCCGGCCGACACGCCGGGGCCGGCCGACCGCACCGAGCAGAGCTGGGTCGCCTGGCGCGTGCACCGCGCGCTCGAGGAACTGCCGGAGCGCGAGCGCGAGGTGATCGGCCTCGCCTACTGGAGCGGGCTCAGCCAGAGCGAGGTCGCCGAGTTCCTCGGCATCCCACTCGGTACCGTGAAGACCCGCACACGCGCCGCCCTGAGCCGTCTCTCGGATGTTCTCGGGGATGACCTCGCATGACCGACTTCGACGAACTCATCGACACCGCCGGCCTCGACCCGGATGAAGAGGAGCGCCTGCGCCGCGCGCACGCTCTGCTCGTGCAGGCCGGCCCACCGCCCGACCTGCCGCCCGCGCTCGAGGCGCCTCCGACCCAGCCGGCCGAGGCGGAGATCATCCAGTTCCCGCTGTTGCCGCGGCGCCGCTACGCGCTCGCCGCCGTCGCGGCCGCCACGCTCGCGCTGCTCACGTTCATCGGCGGGTATTTCTACGGCAACTCGAAGAGCAAGCCGTCCGCCTTCGCGACCGCCCACGTCGTCGCGATGCATGGACGAGGCGAGGCGAATGCCGTGCTGCGGATCGCCTCACCAGACTCGGTCGGCAACTGGCCGATGGAGATGACTGTCGCTGGGCTGCCGAAGGAGCAGTCCCGCGCCGCCTACTACGAGCTGTGGCTGACGAAGCAGGGCAAGGCGGTGGCGCCGTGCGGCACGTTCCGCGTCCACGGCAAGAAGACGACGGTTCGGTTCACGGTGCCGTACGACCTGAAGCGCTACGACGGCTGGATCGTCACGGCGCAGCCGCGTGACGAGACCCCGCCGGGCCCGGTCGTCCTCACCTGAGCCGTGTGAAAACGGGGTACGGGTCGGCATCGTGTTCGGCTGGAATCTTCGCCGCGCATCAGTTCGGCGCTGCCTTCGCGGCCTGGCGCGCAGGTGCCGCCCGGACGTGGTTCGGCGACTACGCCTGGGCCTTCGGAAGCGCGGGCCTGCTCTGCTTGTTCGCGAGCGGGCTCGTGATGCAGATCGCAGGTGCCGGTCGAACCGAAGCGCTGACCCCGGAGCCGGTCGACTAGTCGAAGGGCAAGCGCTATACGTCGAGGCGCGAGTCTTCGAGGTCGATGTCGCGCTGCACGCGCTGCATCACCTCTTCGGTGATCACGCCGCTGTTGCGGAGGCCAACGACCGCCTGCCGTTCGGCGTCGAGCAGCTCGCGCCGCAGCCGCTGGTATCGGGTCGAGCGCTCCTCGACCCCGTCGTCGTCGTTGCCGTGATAGCGGGCACGAAAGCGAGTCGAGCGGAACCGGTACTGGCCGCGCAGCCGCTCGGCCGTCTCGTCGTGCACCCAGTCCTCGGACGCCAGCTCCTCGAGGCGGGCGAGCCCGGCCTCCGCAGCCTTCACGCGCGCCTTCGCATCCTCGCGGTCGGCGCTCCCATCGTCCTCGAGGCCGAGTGCGCGCACGAGCGCCGGCAGCGTCAGCACCTGGCCGACGAGGGTGCCGAGGATGACGACGAACGTGACGAACACGATCACGTCCCGGCCGGGCAGGCGGGTGGGGAGTGCGAGCGCAGCGGCGAGCGACACCGCGCCGCGCACG
>JBBSEJ010000005.1:0-82632 GCA_038239825.1 Gaiellales bacterium | reverse complement strand
GGGAAGCGCTTCGTGATCCCGCGCAGCTCGAGGAGGGGCGCCTCAGCCATGCGACGCGATCCTAACCGGAAGGGCGCAGCTTGCTCGCGACGTCCTGCGCGGCGGTTCGGGCGGCGATGGCCGTCGTCGCGCTGATCCGCGCGTCGAGCCGGTTCACGCCGATCGCTCCGCTCGCTTCTCCGAACACGAGGTCCTCCCCGCCATGGAAGACCCCCGCGATCGCCTCGCGGACGATCTGGGTTGCAGCCACGCTCGGAAGCTCGAAATCCGACAAGCGCAGCCCGACATGGTTCGACTGGTGGGAGCCGGAGATCGCAGCGTCGGCGCACCGGCCTTCGTGCACCATCACGACGACGGCTCCGCGCCCGGTCGCGCCGAGCGCAGCCTCCTTGCATGCTGCCGGCGTATTCCTCGACCAGGCGCGCAGAACCTCGATGCTCGCATCGATGCTGTGGGCACCACGTCCGAAAGCGAGCGCGAGCGGCGTCTCCTGGGGGCCGACCCAGGCGACTCTCCGCGAGGTCCCACCGTCCCCGGTTGCGACGAGCGCCGCGACGACGCCGCCGAGAAACGCCGCTTGATCGTCGCGAAGGACGACGCCAGCGAGGTTCGGACGCCGCTCGCCGCGGGTTGTCCCACCGACGAAGGCGTAGTGCGCGTCGGGATGCGTCGCCGCTGCCGCCGAGACGCTCGCGAGGTCGGTCGAGTCGGCCGAGACGAGGACGAGACGAGACGCGGAAGCCGAATCGAGTGAGCCGTGTGTCACCGTGGCTCCCTGGGCGCGCACGTCGAGCGGTCCGACGACGCCCACCTGGAGGCCCGTTCGAGGTTGCACCGGCGCCGGAACCCTCGCCACGGTGGGAGTCGCGTCGCGCGCACCACCGCAGCCCGCCGCAGCTGCGACGAGGACGACGAAGAGCACGGCGCGCGCATTCATTCGCATGAGACTACGAGAGCAGGACGGGGCGGGCCGTTCGGCCCGCCCCGTCCGATCGAACGACCCGCTACTTGACGGTCGTCGGTATGCCCTTGATCTTGCCCGCCTTCAGCAGCTTGAACTGCGCTGCGACGGCCGACTTGATCGCGCCGGAGACCTTCGCGCTCCACTTCCCGTACCCGACGCCATTTACCTTCGCGTCGAAGGTCGCGTTCGTGCCACCCGCGAGCGAGCCGGACTTCGCCCGGCTGATCGCCGAGTAGACCGCGACGTCGACCTTCTTGAGAGCGCTCGTCATCACCTGTGAGCCGAGGTAGCCCTGGTCGGCGTCGACGCCGATCCCGAAGACCTTCTTCTCCCTGGCCGCGTCGAGGACGCCGAGACCGCACTGGCCGGCGACCTGGAACTCGACCGTCGAGCCCTGCGCGATCTGATTCAGCGCCTTCTCCTTGCACTTCGCCTGAACGACGAAGTTCTGGGAGTAGTCGTTGAAGACCTTGATCCCGGGGTCGGCCTTCTTCGCGCCGAACTGGTAACCGGCGATGTAGCGATCGACCGGCGGGATCTTGAGGCCGCCGACCGAGCCGACCGCGGTGCCACCACTCGCCTTGACGTACAGGCCTGCGGCGTACCCCACGAGGTACCCGGCCTCCTGCTCCTTGAAGAGCAGGCCGGCGACGTTCTTCGGCTTGTGCTTCATGAACGTGACGTCGTCGTCGACGATCGCGAATTTGTTGCTCGGATACGAGGTCGCGATCGTGTCCATCGCCTTGTCCATCAGGAAGCCGACGCCGATCGTGATCCCGGCGCCCGACTTCACGCATGCCTGGAGGTTCGGGATGTAGTCGGCGTCCGAGTGCGACTGGATGACACGTCCCTTGATGCCGTGCTTCTCAGCGTTCAAGAGACCGACGTATGCGAGGTGGTTGAACGACTTGTCGTTCAGACCTCCGATGTCGGTGACGAGACAGGCCGAGAAGGCGGCCTTGTGCGCTGCAGACGCCGAGCTGCCGCGCAGGGCGGCGAACATGGACGCCAGAAGCACCGTCGCGACTGCAAGAGCCGCGAGCGTGAGCCAACGCTTCCTCACTTGGATGAACCCTCCTGATTGGATTTTCTCACCGGGGGAGCCAGCGGGCCTACCCTAACCCCTCATAGAGACGGCGACCAGCCTCGTCGGTTAGTGGCGAGGGGACTCAGTCGGCCGCGACGCGTTCGAGCTCTGACTCGGTGATGAGCACACGGCGGGGCTTGGAACCCTCGTACGGGGAGATGATCCCACGCCGCTCGAGCATGTCGATCAGTCGCCCGGCTCGGGTGTACCCCACCCGGAGTCGCCGCTGGAGGAGGGAGACACTCGCCGTCTGCGCGGTCACGACGACCTCGATCGCCTTGTCGAGCAACGGATCCTCGTCCGGGTCGAAATCGCCGTCCTCGCCGTCGGAATCCTCTGCGAAGACGACGGGCGTCTCGAGGAACGTCTCGTCGATCACCTGCTCGCGCTGCGCGCGCGCCTGCTCGACGACGAGAGCGACCTCGTCCTCGGTCACATAGGCGCCCTGGACACGCTGAAGACGCGACGTCCCGAGCGGCTTGAACAGCATGTCTCCCTGGCCGAGGAGGCTCTCGGCGCCGTTTGCGTCCAGGATCACGCGCGAGTCGGTCTGCGAGGAGACGGCGAATGCGATGCGTGACGGGACGTTCGCCTTGATCATGCCGGTGATCACGTCGACCGACGGGCGCTGGGTCGCGAGCACGAGATGGATGCCGACGGCACGCGACTTCTGCGCCAGGCGGATGATGCAGTCCTCCACCCCCTGAGGGCTGACCATCATCAGATCGGCGAGCTCGTCGATCACGACCAGGAGATACGGAAGCTCCTCCTCCCCGCGCTTTCGGAACGAACGGTTCGCCTCGGGGAGGTTCCGGGCGCGCACCTGGCTGAGCCGCTCGTACCTGCGCTCCATCTCGGTGACGACGTTCAGCAGGACTGCTGCGGCTTCCTTGGGGCTCGAGACGACGGGAGTGAGGAGGTGCGGGATCGACTCGTAGTAGTTGAGCTCGATCTTCTTCGGGTCGATCAGGATCATCCGGGCCTCATCCGGCGTGGCACGAAGGAGGATCGACGTGAGGATCGCGTTGATGCAACCGGACTTTCCCGAGCCGGTCGTGCCGGCGATCAGGATGTGGGGCATCCGTGCGAGGTCGGCCCACACCGACGCGCCCGAGATGTCCTTGCCGAGCCAGACCGAGAGCGGGCTCGCGGTGGCCGGCAGGTCGTCGTAGATATCGCCGAGTGTGACGAGATTCGGGCTCAGGTTCGGCACCTCGACCCCCACGGCCTGCTTGCCGGGTATCGGCGCGAGAATCCGGATCTCGGTCGTTGCGAGCGCGTAGCTCAGGTCGTCCTTCAGGTTCGCCACCTTGCCGACCTTCGTCCCCGGCGCGAGCTGGAGCTCGTACCGCGTGACGCGCGGGCCCGCGATCTGGCCGACCACCGTGGCGTCGACCCCGAAGTGCGCGAGACAGGTGACGAGCGCCTCGGCGACGCGGGCGTTCGCCTCGGCGTTCGGGCCGGTGCCCGGCTTCGAGACGTTCAGGAGCGCCCGGTCGGGAAGCTTGTAGTCGGCGACCTGCTTGCCGGACTCGAAGAGGCTCTCCTGCGCCTCGCCGGTCGCGTCGTCGTCCGGCTCGGGATCGGGGTGGAAGAGGAGCGGAGCGGGCGCGGAGATGGAGTCGGAGACGAGATCGGGGTAGTCCTTCCGCACGTCGACCGGTGGCTCGTGCCGTCGCGGCTCGTCGGCGAGCTGAACCGCTTCGGACGGCACGTCGTCGAGGATGAAGCGCTCGCGCTCGCGGCGAACGCGCGTATGGACAGCGCGCACGGCGTGGCCGGAGCGGCGGAGGATCGCCCCGAGGCTCGCTCCGGTCAGGAAGAGGACGCCCGCGATTGTCAGCAGGACGCCGAGGATCGTCGCGCCCGACGTGCCGAGCCCGAGACCGACGAGACGCTCGAGACCCTTGCCGACGACGCCACCGTGGCCGCGTCCGAGCGTCAGCATCACACCGGTCAGGGCGACCGCGAGCCCGAGCCTGAAGGGCCGGACGTCGACGAGTGAGCTCCTGCCGACGATCAGCGCACCGAGCGGCACGAGCACGACGGGCATGAGGTACGCGGCGTCGCCGATCGAGCGCAGCACGAGGTCGGCGATCGGGCCACCGCTGAACCCGAACCAGAGAACCGCGGCGAGGAAGGCGCCAAGCCCGGCGAGGCTCAGGCCGATGAGCTCCGGGTGGTGGTGCGAGCGGGTGCGACCCTTCCTCTTCCCGCGGCGCTTCTTGATCCGGGAGGGAGTCTTCGGGGACGTCTTGTGGACCCGCTTCGGGCGAGGCATGCGGTGCCCTTCGCGCCCCGGGAGCCGCCTCCTGCCTCACTCCTTCGGGCTGAAAGAGGCACAGAGCATCCCGAAATAGGTCGGCACCTCGTAGGAGAGCAGCGTGGCGTCCCAGCGATCGCCGATCGCACCGTGGAGCATCAGCAGTTGCCAGAAGCTGTCGGCCCTAGCCGCGACCGGGAAGGCCGCATCCCACGAGGCGAGCTCGCCGAGGCGGTTGTCTCGCACGAGCTCGACGACCTGCGCGTCGTACGTGAGCGATTCGGCAGCGAGCCCGTACGGGCCGTCCTCGGCCAGCCCGTGCCCGTGATCGGCGCTCGCAACCAGAGCGACGCGGCGAGCGTTCGTCGCGGCAGCGAGCGCCCGCCCGGCGCGCACATGCTCGTCGTTCGAGCGTGCCCGGCACGGCGAGACGACCACGGCCGGGGCACGCATGAACCACAGCGGGATGAGCGCGCCCCAGTCGAGCGGCATCGTCGAGGAGCCTGCCGCGGTTGCCCCGAACGTGATCCCGGCCGCAGGCAGGCCAGCGTCGTGGATCTCTCGTATGCATGCGTCCGCGAGCTCGGGCTCACCCGGGCCCTCATACCGCGTGTCCGCATCCGTCCACTCCGACGCGTCACCGGCGAGGCGCCGCGAGCGAACGACGGCGAACTGGCCGTCGACGTGAATGCCGTGCGGAGTCAGCATGATCACGGCCTCTGGCTCCACGGCGGCGAACCGGCGGCCGAGCTCCTCCATCGCGCGCCGCGTCGGAGCCTCCGGCTCGTCGAAGACGGGTCCGCCGTGCGGTGCGATCGCGGCGAAGACGAGGGTCATGCGTCGAGTGAGGTGACGCGCTCGATCACGAGCTCGGCGAATGCGTCGCCGTCGATGTCGAGACCAACCTTGGCATTCGGGGCGCCGAAGTGGTTGCGACCCCGCCAATCGACGTTCGTGCGTCCTCGACTCGGGCCGCTGCTCAGGTCGACCTCGATGAACGCGTCGCGCACCGTCATCAGTCCGGGTCGGATCAGCTCTGCGATGCAGACGGGATCGTGCATCGGCGAGCCCTCGAGGTCGGGATACCGCGACCGGTGGAACCGCGCGTAGAAGTCCATCAGCTGAGCGACCATCGATCCGACCGGCCCCGAAGACCGCAGGCGCTCGGTGTGATCGTCCGTGATCAACGCCCGATGCGTGACATCGAGCCCGACCATCGTGGTGTCGAAGCCGGCGTCGAAGACGCGTTGGGCGGCCTCCGGATCAGCCCAGATGTTGAACTCGGCCGCCGGCGTGCGGTTCCCTTCTCCGATCGCGCCGCCCATCAGGACGACGCGCTCAGGCGCGACGCTCGGATGGAGCGCGAGCAGCAGACCGATGTTCGTCAGCGGCCCGGTCGGGACGAGCGTCAGCTTGCCGTCTCGTGCGCGCAACTCCTCGGCAATGAAGTCGACGGCATGCCTCTTCTGTGCCGAGCCGCTCGGTGCCGGCAGGGACGGCCCGTCGAGCCCTGACTCGCCGTGCACGTGAGCTGCGACGTCCCGCTCCCGGATGAAGGGACGGTCGGCGCCGGCGTAGACGGGGATGTCACCTCGGCCCGCGAACTCGAGCACCCGCAGGGCGTTCGCGGTCGTCTTGTCGAGTGTCTGGTTCCCCGAGACGGTCGTGATTCCGATCAGCTCGATCTCGGGGGACGCGAGTGCGAGAAGGATCGCGATCGCATCGTCGTGACCCGGATCGCAGTCGAGGATGATCGGTGTCGGCGTCATACGGTGAGTATCGCCTCAACCTGCGCGGCAGTGGGGAGCGACGGCTGTGCTCCGTGGCTCGAGGCCGCGATCGCGCCGGCCGCGCACGCGCGTCGCAGCGCTTCCGAGCGGTCGCGACCCTCGAGCAGCCCAACGACGAGGCACGCCGCGAAGGCATCGCCCGCGGCGGTGCCGTCGACCGCGATCACCGGCGGTGGTTCGGCGCGGGCGATTTCGACGCCGTCCTCGAAGAGTGCTGCTCCTTCGGAGCCGTAGGTGACGGCGACGAGGGAGCCGCGCGAGACGACCTCGTGCTCGAGCCGATTGACGATCAGCAGGTCGGGCTGGAGGTCGATCGGACGTGCCGGCGCGGCGTTCAGCGCGAAGAAGTCTGCCTCTCGTGCCGCGGCGAGCACCACCGCGTCGGGCACCTCGAGCTGGCAGAGAACCGCGCCGCGGACTGATCGGGGCGTCACCTCGGCGTTCGCCCCCGCCACGACGACGATCTGGTTCTCGCCGCTCGCGGCGACGAGAATCAGGGCAACCCCGGTGAGGCCTCGCCGCTCGAGCTGCAACTCGACGCCGGCAGCCTCGAGCCCGGCGAGCGCGTCGGCGGCGAACGAGTCGACTCCGACTGCGCCGACCATCCGCACCGTCGCACCGAGCCGAGCTGCTGCGACCGCCTGGTTCGCGCCCTTGCCGCCCGGGATCCGCTCGAAGCCGCGCGCCGCCAGGGTCTCCCCCTGGCGCGGCAGGCGCTCGACCCGCGCGACGAAGTCGAGGTTGATCGACCCGACGACGGTCAGCTCCACCGGCACGGGCGAAAGCTTACGGAGGTAACCGATCTCGTGACAGGGGCCGGGGACATGTCCGCGCGTTGTCGTTCATGCGAAAACGGGCCACAGCGAGGCGAAAGACATGTCCCACCTGTGGACGGCTTGTTTCGGTGACGTCCAATGGACGTCACCTCCACGGGCACGTCCAACCGTGAGCCTGGTGA
This sequence comes from Gaiellales bacterium, assembly GCA_038239825.1. Lineage (GTDB taxonomy): Bacteria > Actinomycetota > Thermoleophilia > Gaiellales > Gaiellaceae > PALSA-600. Next base: position 75,570 of record JBBSEJ010000005.1, on the reverse strand, counting down.
CGGCTACGCGGCGATTGCGCGCAGGTCGTCGAGCGCGCGGCCGAGCAGGTTCTCGCGGAGGTCGAACAGCCCGGCCCAGAGGGAGCCCGCGTCGATCGAGGAGTGCCAGCGCACGGTCGCGGCGAGGCCCTCGAGCGCGCGGACGAGCACAGCGAGCTCGAGGTAGGCGGCCGCCACACGATGCGGCCCGACCTTCACACCCGCGCGGTTGAGCACCGGTTCCCAATCGACGAGCTCGGCGCTCGACGGCTCGCCGAACCAGGACTGCCCTTCGGCCAAGTCGGACTCGAGCTCGAGCAGGTAACGACCGAGCGGCTGCTCGAGACCGGCGAGAGCGGTCTCGACCCGGTCGGCGGCGCGCCTGAGCGCCGCCTGCCGTCGCCCCGGCGTGCTGGGATCCGGCTCGCCCCGCGCCCACCGCTCGAGCAGCCGGCAGAACGCGAGCGAGGCCACCTCGAGGGCGACGAGCTGAGAGACGAGTCTCCGTGCCGTTGCCTCCTCGACCGCATGGTCGACGATCACGGCCGCCCATTCCGGGCGCGTGCCGAGCGGTGTGCTCATACCTCCACCACCACAGGAAGAATCATCGGACGACGGTGTGTCCGGTCGTAGATCAGCTGGCCGATGCCATCGTGGAGGTGCTCCTGGAGGAGCTTGATCTCGCGAATGTCGTCTGCGAGCAGGCCACTGACGATCTCGTGAGCCTCCTGACGCATTTCGGCCAGCAATTCGGCACTCTCGGCGAAGCCGCGCGTGATCAGCTCGGGATGAGACGCACCGTCGCCGCTGAGGGTGGTGACGACGATCAGCACACCGTCCTCGGACATGTGACGGCGATCGCGGATTGCGACGTCCGAGATGTCCCCCACGCCGAGGCCGTCGACGAACGTCACGCCGGATTCGATCCGGCCCGAGATCCGGACGCCCTCCCTGGAGAGCTCCACCACGTCACCATTCTCCGCGATCACGATCGACGATGCCGGCACGCCGGACTCCTGCGCGAGCCGCCCGTGTGCGGCCTGCATTCGATACTCGCCGTGGATCGGCATCACCGCCTTCGGACGGATCAGGCTGAGAAGCGTGCGTAGTTCCTCCGCGCGGGCATGGCCCGAGACGTGAACGTCTGCGTTCTCCTCGTGCAGAACCTCTGCGCCGTTCCGGGTCAGGCGATTGATCGCGTCGTGGACGCGCAGCTCGTTGCCGGGGACCGGGCGCGCGGAGATGATCACGGTGTCACCCCGTTCGACCTTGATCGCCGGATGGTCGTTGTATGCGATACGCGTGAGTGCAGAGAGTGGCTCTCCCTGGGAGCCGGTACAGACGATGAGCTGCTCACCGGGAGGGATGTCGTCGAGATCCTGGGCGCGAACGAGCACATCGTCGGCGACCTCCACATAGCCGAGGTTGCGCGCCACATTCATGTTGCGCCGCATCGAGCGGCCGACGACCGCGACCTTGCGACCCGACGATACCGCCACGTCGATCGCCTGCTGCATACGGTGGATGTTCGAGGCGAAGCTCGAGACGAGAATGCGGCCCTGCCGCGCCGGGATGATCTGACGGAAAGCCTCGCCGACGACGCGCTCAGAGCGCGTGAAGCCCGGTCGCTCGGCGTTGGTCGAGTCTCCGCAAAGCAGATCGATGCCTCGGTTGCCGAGTGTCGCCAGACGTCCGACGTCGGTGCGCAGCCCGTCAACCGGTGTGTGGTCGAGCTTCCAATCCCCCGTGTGGAAGACACGCCCGGCGCTCGTCTCGATACAGATGCCGACTGCGTCGGGAACCGAATGCGCCATACGAACGAACTCGAGCCTGAACGGCCCGAGATCGACGGGGTCGCCCTCGGGGTCGATCTCGCGCAGCTCCGCGGCACGCAGGAGCCCGTGCTCGTCGAGCTTGGACTTGACGAGACCGAGGGTCAGGCGTGTCGCCCAGATCTCGCGTATCTGGACCTCGCGCATCAGATAGGGCAGCGATCCGACATGATCTTCGTGCGCGTGCGTGAGGACGACCGCTAGGAGGTTCTTGCCGCGGAGGTAGCCGAAGTCGGGAAGGATCAGGTCGACCCCGAGATGCTCGTCGCGCGGAAAGGCCATGCCGGCATCGACGACGATCAGATCTCCGCCGAGCTCGTAGACGGTCATGTTCTTGCCGACTTCTCCGAGCCCGCCGAGCGGGATCACACGCAATACGTCAGTCATGAGGCAGGCAGTCTAGGCGTCGAGGAGCAAGCCCAGGCGGTCGAGGCACCCGCGCACTGTCGCAAGCTCCTCCTCGGTCGCGGCGACGAGCGGCAACCGGTGGCCGCCGACTCGATGGCCGAGGAGGTTGAGCGCCGCCTTGATCGCGATCGGGTTCGACACCACCTTCAGCAATTCATAGGCGGCCGCGAGGCTTCGATCGATCGCGCGTGCGCGGGCGACGTTCCCGTCCACCATCGCTCGCACCTGATCGGAGACCTGTGGCCCGACGATGTGCGTGTGAACGCAGATGCCGCCGATCCCGCCGAGCTCGAGGAACGGCTGAATCAGGTTGTCGTCACCCGCGTAGAGATCGAGTCCCGTCGCAATGATGTGACGCGCTTCGTCCAGGTTGTCGTTCGCCTGCTTGACCGCGCGCACCGTCGGAATCTCCGCGAGGCGCGAGACCGTCTCCGGTTCGATGTTGACCACCGTCCGCGCCGGGATGTTGTACGCAACGATCGGCTTGTCACTCGCGCGTGCGATCGCCTCGAAATGGGCGACGATCCCGCGCTGAGGCGGCTTGTTGTAGTACGGCGTCACGACGAGAAACGCGTCGACTCCGAGCTCGTGCGCGCGCTCCGTCAGGTGAACCGAGTGGGAGGTCGAGTACGTGCCGGTTCCTGCGACGACCGTGGCCTCACCACCGACAGTCTCGACCGCCGCGCGAAACAGGTCGAGCCGTTCCTCGTCGGCGAGGTTGGGGCTCTCACCGGTCGTCCCGGCGACGACGATCCCATCGGAGCCGTGCTCGACGAGGTGCCGGGCGAGCCGCTGGAACGAGTCGACGTCGACGGCGCCGTCCGCTCGAAAAGGCGTGACGATCGCGGTGAGCACCCGTCCGAGCATGGCCCGGATTGTACGTCGTCGGTACGTCGTTACCCCTCCGTTCCGACGCCGCCCGTAGGGACGCGTCCCGCCGCGACCCCTCCGCTCGGACACAGCCCGTGGGGGACGCGTCCCGTCGCCAAACGAGGGTGACGAGAGGGTGACGTTTCGTCCACAGTCATCCCGGCGGAGCACCGCGCCGTCACACGTCCCTTGGTCAGACCACGTTCGGCAGCAGCGTCACGCTCGTTTACCGCGTGCGCCGGTCGTTGGGCCGGCGCGAGTGCGACTCGAACGTCAGCTTCCCGCCGCTCTGCGGGGACATGTCTGGGCGCCAAACGACGAGCGCTTTCAGTCCACAGCCGTCCCCGGGAGAGACACGGCCCTTGGTCAGACATGGCCCTTGGTCAGGCCACGTTCGGCGGAAGCGTGACGTTTCCGGGCCGCCGGATTCGCCTCCGCCGAGCCGGGCAAGGTGTCACACCGCCTCACCTCGCGCTCTCGAGCCGGACGACACCCGGTGCGATCTCCCACACCTCGGCCGAGGTCGCACTCACCTCGCGCTGTCGAACCGCACGACGCGCGGTGCGATCTCCTCCACCTCGGCCGAGGTCGCACTCACCTCGCGCTGTCGAACCGCACGACGCGCGGTGCGATCTCCTCCACCTCTCCGAGCTCGCGGAGGAACTCCGCCTCGGGCCTCCGGCCGGCGAGACCGATCAACGCCGTCGGAGCCAGCTCGCGCACCCGCTCGAGCACCGGCCGGACGTTCCGCTGTTCGTAGAGCACGTCCGCGGCGAGCGCGAGGTCGAACCGCTCCGGCCATGGATCCCGCCAATCTCGCACTTCCGCCCGAAGCGCCAGACCGTTGGCCTCCGCGTTCTGCCGAAGCAGGTCGACTGCGGCCTCCGCCCAATCGGTGGCGGTGACGAGGGCGCCGCGCGACGCCGCGACGAGTGACGGCAGCCCGAGGCCGCACCCGAGCTCGACCGCCCGCACACCGTCGAGGTTCGACGGAAGGGCACCCGCGAGGGCGGTCGCGGCCGGCCACAGCTCGGCCCAGTAGGGCATGAACTCATCATGCGCGAACGCCTCTTCGTCGATCAGCGCGTCGGGCGTGACCGGCCGGAGCAGAGAAAGGGTCACCTCGCCGACCCGTACCGTCTCTTCCCGTAGGTCGGTCAGAGGATCGCTGCAAGCCCGACCGTGATGCCGGGTGGGAGCTCTGAAAGCTTCTCCAGCGCGAGGAGGACTCCAGGCGCATAGGCCTCACGTGAGGTCGCGTCGTGCCGAAGCGTGAGCACCTCGCCCGCTCCGCCGAAGAGCACCTCCTGATGGGCAACGAGCCCCGGAAGCCGCACGGAGTGGATCGGGACACTGCCACCGATTCGCTCAGCGGTGGCCGCGGCCGTACCCGACGGCGCGTCGAGCTTCGTCGCGTGGTGGAACTCGATGATCTCCGCGCGTTCGAGGTGCCGCGATGCTTCTTCAGCGAAGCGCATCATGAGCTCGGCGCCGATCGCGAAGTTCGGAGCATAAAAGACTGCGACCGACGCATCGGCGACGTCCGCGGGGTCCCAGCCGGTCGTACCGACGACACACGGAACGCCTGCGGCGACCGCCGCGAGCACGTTCTCGAGCACCGCCTCGGGCCGGGTGAAATCGACCATCGCGTCGGCAGCGCGGAGAGAGTCGACGAGCCGGTGACCGGCGGCTTCGAGTGCCGGGGCGAGTATCGATCCGACCTTCCCACGGCGCCCGTTCAGCAGGACTTTCACGCCGCGTGAGCGAGCGTGGGCGCCACCCGCTCGAGTGCCGCGACGAATCGCTCCTGGCTCGGCCCGATGCATGCGGCCGAGAGCCGCTCAGGTGCCAGCAATGCCGCTGCGAGCCCGCAGACGGATTCGGCGTCGACCGCATCGATCTCGGCCACGATCCGGTCGACCGACAGCAGTTCCGAGTCCGTGATCAAGGACTTGCCGAGCCGGTTCATCCGCGTGGACGTGGATTCCATCGAAAGCAGCACGTGGCCCTTGATGTTCTCCTTGGCGCGTTCCAACTCGCGCGGCGGGAGGTTGCCCCCGGCGATGTCGGCGATCTGCTCGGCGGTGATCGCGAGCGCGTCACCGAGGTTGTCCTCGCGCGTGCCGAGGTAGACCCCGATCTGGCCCGTGTCCGTGTATTGCGACACGAACGAGTAGACGGCGTACGCCATCCCTCGCTTCTCGCGGATCTCCTGGAAGAGGCGCGACGATGCAGACCCGCCGAGGATTGCGTCGAGTAGCGACGCGGCGAATCGGCGGCGATCAGACCGAGAGATGCCCGGAGCTGCGAGACAGACGTGGTACTGCTCGGTGTCCTTTTGCTGGAATCGCAGTCGCGGGGGCGGGGCCTGCACGAGCGGCGGACGGACGTTGACCGCCTCTGCGCCGCCCGCCGCGCGTCGCTCGAGCGCGCGTGAGACGAGCTGAACGACCTGGTCGTGGTCGATATTGCCGGCCGCTGCGACGACGATGTTTCCCGGGACGTACATCGTGTCGTGGTAGCGCGCGATCGCCTCGCGTGAGATCGTCGAGATCACTTCCGACGTACCGATGACGGGCCGCCCGAGTGGGTGATCGCCGAAGACCGCATCTGCGATCAGATCGTGCACGAGCTCCTGGGGAGCGTCGTCGTACATCGCGATCTCCTCGAGCACGACCTCGCGCTCGGCGTCGAGCTCGGCGAAGGCCGGCGCGAACACCATGTCGCTCATCACGTCCACCGCAGTCTCGAGATGATGGTCGGGGATCCGCGCATAGACGAGCGTGTGCTCGCGCGAGGTCGCCGCGTTCAGCTCACCGCCGAGGCCGTCGAAGATCTCGGCGATCTCGAGCGCGCTGAACCGGTCGGTTCCCTTGAAGAGCATGTGCTCGATGAAGTGGGTGACGCCCGCCTCGGCGAGCTCCTCGTCGCGCGACCCCGCGCCGATCCAGTAGCCGACCGCCGCAGACCGCACGTGATCGAGCTGCTCGGAGATGACGCGCTCGCCGGAGTCGAGCTCGGTCAGCCTCCAGTTCTGCACGCCCGCATGGTAGATGCAGTCGGCGTGGCGCCCTCAAGCGGTTCGCGGAGGACGGCCACGCCGACGAGCTACCTAGTCCGAGCGTGAGCCTTCGCGCTCGCGGCGCGGGCCGCCACGGCCGCCGCCACGCGGACCGTCACGACGCGGGCCGCGGTCCTCGCGAGGCTCGCGCGGTGGGGCGTCCTTCGCCCGCTCGACGAGCTCCTCGGGAGAGACCATCGCCTCGCCTTCGTGCTTCGAGACCAGCTTGAGACCGATGCGGCCCCGCGCCTTGTCGACTTCCTGCACGAGCACGTCGAGGATGTCGCCGCGCGCGATGACGTCCTCGATGTGGTTGACGCGTCCGGGGCCGACGTTGGAGACGTGGAGCAGGCCGTCCGTGCCCTTCTTCAGCTCGACGAACGCGCCGAAGTCGGTCGTCTTGACGACGCGACCCGTGTAGGTGTCGCCGACCTCGGGCTCCTTGGTGAGCGCGGCGATCGCTGCGATCGCCGCATCGCCCTTGGTGCCTTCGGTGGCGTACACGAGGATCGTCCCATCCTCCTCGATGTCGATCTGCACCTCGTACTCCGACTCGAGCGAACGGATCGTCTCGCCGCCCTTGCCGATCACCATGCCGATGAACTCCGGGTTGATCTGGATCGTCGAGATCCGCGGGGCATGCTCGGCGAGCGCCGTGCGCGGCTCCGAGATCGCCTCGTCCATCTTGCCGAGGATGGCGATGCGGGCATCCTTCGCCTGCGAGAGCGCCTCCTCCATGATCTGACGGCTGACGCCGGTGATCTTGATGTCCATCTGCAGCGCCGTGATGCCGTCCTTCGTGCCGGCGACCTTGAAGTCCATGTCGCCGAGGTGATCCTCGGCACCCTGGATGTCGGTGAGGATGACGTAGTCGTCGCCCTCCTTGACGAGGCCCATCGCGATGCCGGAGACCGGCGCCGTGATCGGGACGCCGGCGTCCATCAGTGCAAGCGTCGAGCCGCAGACTGAGCCCATCGACGACGAGCCGTTCGATTCGAGCGTCTCCGAGACGAGGCGAATCGTGTACGGGAAGTCCTCGGCGGGCGGGATGACCGCCTCGAGGGCCCGCTGGGCGAGTGCGCCGTGGCCGATGTCGCGCCGCTTCGGAGAGCCCATGCGACCCGTCTCCCCCACCGAATAGGGCGGGAAGTTGTAGTGGTGCATGTACCGGCGATCCCGTTCGAGCGAGAGATCGTCGATCCGCTGGCCTTCCTTGGCGGTACCGAGGGTGAGGAGCGTCATGATCTGCGTCTGGCCCCGGGTGAAGAGGCCTGACCCGTGCGTGCGAGGCATGACGCCGACCTGGATCTCGATCGGGCGGATCTGCGCCGCTGATCTGCCGTCCGGGCGACGCTTGTCGACTGCGATCTTCTGGCGAACGAGGCTCTTGTAGACCGCCTCGCATGCTTTCTTGACGTAGCCCTTCGTGAGCGAGTCCTTCTCGGTCGCGCCACCCTCACCGACCGGGAACGGCAGGACGGTCGTCTCGATGATGCGTGTGTAGAGGAGATTGCGCTTCGCCGACTTCAGATCCTTCGAGTCCTGCTCGGCCTCGGTGAGTCCGCGAAGGTCCGATTCGAACTGCTCGCGGACCGGGGTCTCGACGGCGACCGAGCGCTGCTTCTCGAGGATCTGCGCAAGCGACATACGCGTCTGGAGCTCCTTCAGCACCTGGTCCTGCGTCGAGTCCATCGAGAGCGTGCCCGCCTCCTTCTCAACGATCTCCTCGACGATGCCTGCGGCGTCGCGCAGGCCGACCTCCTGGATCCGGGTCCAGATCTGGTGGCCGAACTCGGCCTCGAGCCGCTCTGTCGTCGGCGGATCGAGCCACTTCGGCTTGCCCGACTTCGCACGGAGATCCTCTTGGGCCTGGCAGATCTTCACGATCTCGCGGTGTGCGATCTCGAGCGCCTCGAGCAGCTTCGACTCGGGAACCTGCTTCGCCCCGGCCTCGACCATGGTCAAGCCGTCCTTGGTGCCGACGACGATCAGGTCGAGGTCGGATTCCTCGGTCTCCTGGAGTGTCGGGTTGACGACGAGCTCGCCGTCGACGATGCCCATCCGCACGGCCCCGATCGGGCCGAGAAACGGAAGCGGAGACACGACGAGCGCCGCCGAGACGGCGTTGATGCAGAGAATGTCGTGCGGGGTGACCATGTCGGCCGAGAAAACCGTGGCGACACACTGCGTCTCGTTGCGGTAGCCCTTCGGCCACAGCGGCCGCACCGGGCGATCGGTCATGCGCGCGGTGAGGATCGCGCGCTCCGTCGGGCGCCCCTCCCGTTTGAAGAAGCCCCCGGGAATCTTCCCGGCTGCATACATGCGTTCTTCGACGTCCACGGTCAGCGGGAAGAAGTCCGCGCCTTCGCGTGCCTCTGTCCGGCCCTGCGCCGTGCCCATCACGACGGTGTCGCCGCTTCTGACGACGACCGCGCCGTCGGCCTGCTTGGCGAGCTTGCCCGTCTCGAACGAGATTTCCTTGCCGCCGATGTCGACGGAAACGGCAACCGGCACCCCCGCGGGGTGCTCAGCCTCAACGATGCTCAATGTAAGTCCCTTCCTCCACTGTGCGTGTAAAGGGTGGAAGTTTGGGTCAGTGCTCCTCGCCGGAGCGCTCGCCCAAACTCCACCCTCCGTGACTGGCCGGTACCCTCGGCCCTAGCGCCGAAGGCCCAGCTCCTTGATGAGGGCGCGATAGCCCTCGAGATCGTTCCGCTGCAGGTAGTTCAGGAACCTGCGGCGCCGTCCGACCAGCTTGAGCAGGCCGCGACGCGAGTAGTGGTCGTGCTTGTGCGTGCGGAGGTGCTCGGTCAGCTCGCTGATCCGCTGGGTCAGCATCGCGATCTGAACCTCGGGCGAGCCCGTGTCCCGATCATGCTTGCCGAACTTGCCGACGTGCTCCAGCTTCTCTTCCTTGGTGAGGGGCATCTCTCTCCTCGGTAGGTAGGTCTCACCCGTGGGCTGAAGTCGCCCATCTGGTCTCAGCTCGCCGCGAAGGAAGACGCGCGCGTCCGAGGCCGGGTCGGTCAGTAGGGTAGCGGATCGTGCTGGATGCGAGGTTTTCCCGATCCTGCGAGTCCGCTGCGATCGAGTGGGACATCCCCTCGATCGCCCTCGGCGTATCGGTCGGCGGGCAGGTCGAGACGTTCTCGATCGACTCGCAGGTCGATTCGGTCTACCGCGTCGCCTCGATCACGAAGCCGTTCACCGCCACGCTCACGTTGGAGCTCCTCGATCCGCAGGCGACGACGGGCGTCTGGCCCGCCGACGTTCGTATTCGCCATCTGCTCTCGCACACGAGCGGCTACGACTGCGAATGCGGCGATCTGGGGCGGTTCGGTGACGGCGACGACGCGCTTCCTGCCGTGATACGGGAGCTCCCGATCACCCGCCGTTATCTCGGGATCGAACAGGCGTGGTCGTATGCGAACACGGGGTTCTGGCTGGCCGGCGGGCTCGCGGCGACGCACGCCGGCTCCACGTACGAGGAGGCGCTCCTCGATCGCGTGCTGCGTCCTGCCGGGCTCGAGGCGACGTCGTTCGGGGAGCCCGACCTCCCTGGAACGGGGCCGGATGTGATCGAAGGGCCGTATCCGCGTGCGCGCCGGCCGTCGGGTGGGCTCGTCTCGAACGTCCCCGACCTGCTGCGATTCGGAGAGTGGCATCTGAGACAGCCCCGCTCGGCCCAGATGCGAATCGTCCACGGCCGGCCGACCTCCGGGGTGTACGGGCTCGGGCTGTTCGGCGAGCGGGTCGGCGGCGTCGAGGTCTGGGGCCACGGCGGTTCGTACGGAGGGTTCGAGAGCTCGCTGCTTCTCGTCCCGGCGCGCGACGCTGTCTTCGTCGGGTTGACCAACTCGAGCGCTGGCAGCCAGGCCCTGCAGACGATCGAGAACGAATTCTTCGAGCGGCTCCTCGGCGCTCGCAGGCATGTGCCCGAGTGGGTCGACCTGCCTGCAGCGGTGCGCGACGGGTTCACGGGCTCGTACGCGAACAGCGACGCCTGGATTGACGTGACGTTTGCGCTGGACGGGCTCGTCGTCACGTTCGAGGACGGCGAGTTCGGCGCACGATCGATCGGCGAGCGCACGTTCGAGATCATCGAGGGAGACCGCATCCACGAGCGCTTCGACTTTCCGCTCGAAGGCTTCGGGCGTTTCGGCAGCCGTCTTGCCGAGCGCGTTGCGTAGCGGTGCGCGGAACCGTTGCAGCGGGGCACCCGGCGACCGCGGCAGCCGGCGCCGAGATCCTCGCCGAGGGTGGGAGAGCGGCTGACGCAACCGTCGCAGCAGCGCTCGCCTCCTGTGTTGCCGAGACGTTGATGACCGGGCTCCTCGGCGGGGCGCACGCGATCACCTTCGACGCTTCGAGCGGCGCGGTCCGCAACCTCGATTGCTTCGTCGCCGTCCCGTCTGGCGGTGGTGCGCCGATGGCGCAGCTCGCCGTATCGTTCGGCGAGGAGGTGGTCGAGTACGCCGTCGGTGCAGCGTCGTGTGCTGTCCCAGGCTTGCCCGCGGGTCTCGACGCGCTCTGGCGTTCCGGGGGCCGTCTCCCGTGGAAGCGCCTCGTCGAGCCGGCGCTCGAGCTCGCTCGATCGGGCGTCGTCATGCCGCCGGCCCACGTCGCCTGCCTCGGCATGCTCGCGCCCGTCATGACGATGCGCGAGGGCGCCTCTATCTACGCACCGGCCGGCCGGCTGCTCGGTGTCGGCGATGTGCTGCACCAGCCGGGGCTCGTCGCGGCCCTCGAGCTCGTGCGCGACGAAGGTGCGCGATCGGTCTACACGGGGTCGATCGGTCGCGAGCTCGAGCGCCTCGTCGCCGACCGCTCCGGCGCGATCCGGCGCCCCGACCTGGTGGCGTACGCGCCGCGCTTCTCCGAGCCCGTGGAGGTCTCATTCGCGGGTCGGCGGGTGCGTACCCGCGGTGGGCTCTCGGGGATACCAGCCGCGCTCGCGCGGCTCGACCCCCTCGGCGGCGCGGACGGGCTGCTCGATGCGCTTGCCGAGCCTTCCTCGATCGACGGCCACACGACGAACATCACGGTCGTCGATTCCGAGGGCGATGCGTGCGTTTTGACCTCGAGCCTCGGTCTCGGCTCCGGGGACTGGCTGCCCGGCCTCGATCTCCATCTGAATAGCATGCTCGGCGAAGCCGACCTCGTTCGCGGGCCCTTACGACCGGGAGACCGCATGGCGAGCATGATGGCGCCGACGCTTGCGTTCGACCCGGATGGCCTCGAGCTCGCCCTCGGGGCGGCCGGCGGGACGCGGCTGCGGATGGCGCTCGTCGCCGTTCTCGCGGGGGTGCTCGGGGAGGGCCTCGAGCCGCAAGCGGCGATCGACCGGCCTCGCTTTCACCCGGTCCATGCCCTCGTGCACGCCGAGCCGGGCGTCGACGCTTGCTGGCTGGCCGGGCTCGAAGCCGGTGGCCGCTCCATCCGCCGCTGGCCCGAGCGGCATCACTACTTCGGCGGCGTGAGCGCCGTTTCGAGGTGGGGCTCCGGCGCAGACCCGCGCCGGAGCGGTGCGGTCGCCCACGCATGAGCGCCGCCTGCGCTCAGGCGCGGCCTACCCTGGCCTGATCGCCGCGCGAGCCTGCTCGACGTCGGCCGCGATCTGAGCGACGAGCTCCGCTTCGCTCCTGAACGTGAGCTCATCCCGCAGCCGCTGCCAGAGCTCGACGACGAGCCGGTCCCCGTACAGGTCTCCCTCCCAGTCCAGAAGGTAGGCCTCGACTCTTCGCTCGGTGCCTCCGTAATGGGGGTTGACGCCGATCGAGATCGCAGCGCGGAGGTCGCCGACCGCTCCCGCGTAGATGCCGAAGGCGGGTACGAGCACGTCGGGGTCGACCTGGAGGTTCGCGGTCGGGAAGCCGAGCGTGCCCCCACGCTGATCGCCCCACACGACGGTTCCCTCGATCTCGAGTGGCCGACCGAGCAGCTCGGCCGCAGCGGCAGGCTCGCCGGCGTGCGCGAGCGTCCGGATCCGGCTCGAGGAGATCCCGTCGACGAGTGGCGCCTGGCGAGTGTCGATCCCGAGCGACCGAAGCAGCTCGAGATTCCCGGCGCGCTGCCGTCCGAACCGAAAGCCCGCGCCGGCCACGACGACCGACGTGCCGATCGCGAGCAAATGCTGCTCCGCGAACGCGGCCGGCGAGAGCGCCGCCGTCTCGGCGGTGAACTCGACCACGAGCACGTCTTCGACTCCGCACTCAGCCAGCAGCTCGAGCCGTCGGGCGAGGGTCGAGATCAGCTCCACGCGGTTTCCGAGCACCGTGCGAGGATGCGGATGGAACGTGACGACCGTCGGCCTGGGGCCAGCCTCGACGGCGGCGCGCACGACCGCACGGTGTCCGAGATGGACACCGTCGAACGTCCCGATCGCGACGGCACGCGCCGTCCGCTCCAGCTCGGTCGGCGCGCGCGCGATCATGCCGCGGTTCGGTCGCCGGACGCTCCGACCGAAAGCACCGCCGCCCGAATCGAGGTCGGCACCCGCTCGAGCGCGTCCGGTGGCAACCGGTCGAGTGCCGCCCCGATCGGGATCAGGTCGGCCGCATCCGGGTCAGACGACGCCTCGGCGATCGAGAACGGGCCGATCGTCGTTCGCCGGAGCGTCGTGCAATGCCCACCGAGAGCTTCGGCGATCGCCCGCACGTACGTGCCGGAACTGACGTGCAAGGCAAGCCGTACCGACTCGGAGCTATACGCGATGACGTCGAGCGCGTGCACGCGCGAGCGCCTCAGGGGCATGTCGACGTGCACGCCCCGACGAGCCAGCTTGTAGGCGCGCTCACCGCCGATCTTCACCGCTGAGGCGGCCGGGATCGGCAGTTCGATCTCACCGAGGAGGGCCGCGAGCCGTGCGTCGAGCGAAACGTGCGACGGCGGCTCGTGCCGCTCCACCACCTCGCCTTCCGGGTCGCCGGTCGAGGTTCGCGACGTGAGGTCGACGTCCGTGATGTAGCGCTTGTCCAGACCGATGAAGCATGGTGCCACCCTAGTTGCCGCACCGGACAACAGGAGCAGGAGCCCCGTGGCGAAGGGATCGAGGGTTCCCGCGTGGCCCGTTCGCGCATGCGTGCGTCGGCGAAGCGCCGCGACGAGTGCGAACGAGGACGGCCCGGCCGGCTTGTCGACCAGCGCGATGCCGACGGGCCTAAGCGCTCTCGGCGGCATCCGCGGCGCCCCCGGACGCCGCTGCGTGCGCGAACTCGCGACGCAGAAACTCGATGATCTCGGCGATCGGCAGCTCGGAGGAGAACCCGGCGGCCTGGCGGTGGCCCCCACCCCCAGCCTTCGCGGCGATCGCCGAGACGTCGATCTCATCGTGGCTCGAGCGCAGCGACACGCGCCGCGACGGGCCGTCGTCGCGGGGTGGCTCGCGGATCAGCGCGACCATCTCGGACAGCTCGACCGCTCGAAGGGAGTCGATGATCCCTTCGGAGAACGGCTCCTCCGCGCCAACGGCCGGAAAGTCGTCCTTGAGCAGAAACGAGACGACGAGCCTGCCTCCCTCGAAGAGCTGGGCGCGCTCGAGCGCCCGCGCGAGCAACTTCAGCTTCGCGAACTGGACCGTCTCGTACACGTGACGAAACACTCCGTGCACGTCCGCGCCCGCTTCGAGGAGCTCGGCCGCGAGGCGGTGCGCCTTCGGTGTTGTGTTGGTGTACTGGAAACGGCCCGTGTCAGTGACGAGACCCACGTACAGGGCCTCGGCGATCGGTGGCGAGAGCGGCACGTCGAGGATGCGCAGGACGTCGCGCACGATCTCCGCCGTCGACGAAGCATCGTCGACGATCAGGTTCAGGTCGCCGAAGCGCGAGTTGTCGTGATGGTGATCGATGTTCACGACGAGCTTCGTCTGTTCGACGGGAGCCCGCTCCGGCCCGATGCGCCGCTCGCTCGCGCAGTCGACCGCGAGGAGCACGCGCTCGCCCACGTCGGCAGGGAGCTCGCGCACGAGGCCCTCGAGAACGAGAAAGCGGTACTCGTCGGGTGTCGGCGCCGTCCCCGAGAGGAACATCGTCGCGTCCTTACCCAGCGTGCGGAGCCCGAGGGTGACCGCCAACATCGATCCGAGTGCGTCACCATCGGGGTTCTCGTGCGTCGCAACGAGAAACACGTCGTGCGCCCGGATCGAGGACGCGATCGTCTGGACGTCATCCATCGTCACCGCGTCCTTCCACACTGCTGGCCTCGTCGGGTACCTCTGGCTCGCTGGCCGGAAGGTCGGCTGCGAGGTCATCGATCAGCTTCGTCATTCGCACGCCGCGCTCGACCGAGTCATCGTAGGTGAACGTCAATCGCGGCGTCCGGCGGAGGCTCAGCTGTCGGCCGATGCGACTCTGGAGGACGCCGTGGGCGGAGGTCAAGCCGGCCATCGTCGCTTCGCGCTTGCGCTCGCTTCCTAGCACCGAGACGAAGACGATCGCGTCTCCGAGGTCGGGTGACACACGGACACCTGTCACAGTGACCATGCCGATCCGGGGATCCTTGAGGCCCGCGACGCCTTCGGCGACGACGGCGCGAACCGATTCGTTGACGCGGCGCATACGCTCGGACACAGGTGGCGAGCGTAGCGGAGAGGTTCGACGCGGAACGCTCCCGGCGGCGTACCGCGCTACTCGTCGTCGGGAGAGACGATGAGACGCTCGGAGCGGACGAGCACCCAGTCACCCGAGGCGAGCCAGCGCTCCGCGCCGTCGGCGAGCGCCTCGGCGTCGTGGACTGTCCGGGCCGCGCTCGCGACGAGCAGCGTCGTCCGCTGCCAGAGGTCGTGGTGATCCACCTCGGCGACCGACGCCGCAAAACGGTTTCTGAGATTGTCCTTGGCCGAGCGCACGTGCTGGCGCTTGCCCTTCAACGAGCCTGCTTCGGGAAAGTGAAGCTCGACCCTCATGATGGCGACGAAGCCCGAAGGCACCCGCTACGCCCGTCCGCAGATCCGCGACGTCCGCAGACCCGCTACGCGGCGGAGTTGGACGCGCTCGCCGGCTCGTCGAGCGACGTGCGCTCGACCTCGCGCGTCTCGTAGACCTCGAAGACGTCGCCTTCGCGGAGATCGTTGAACCCTTCGAGCAGCACACCGCACTCGAAGCCCTCGGTGACCTCGCGGACGTCGTCCTTGAATCGGCGGAGCGCAGCAACCGTCGTCTCGTGGATGCGCGTGCCGTCGCGGAACAGCCGGACGCTGGAGCCGCGGCGGACGAGGCCGCTCGTGACCATGCACCCGGCGATCGTCCCGACGCGGGATGCCTTGAAGAGCGCCCGCACCTCGACCTCGCCGATGATCGCCTCGGTCTCGACCGGAGAGAGCATCCCGACGAGTGCCTGCTCGATCTCCTCGGTCAACTGGTAGATGACGCGATAGAGGCGGATCTCGATGCCCTGGCGCTCAGCGGCCTGCCGAACCTCGGCCGACGGGCGCACGTTGAAGCCGACGACCATCGCGTTCGACGCGGCAGCGAGATTGACGTCGTTCTCGGTGATGCCCCCGACGCCGGTGTGGATCACCTGCACGCGCACCTCCGGATGCTGAATCTTGCCGAGCTCGGAGACGATCGCCTCAACGGAGCCCTGCACGTCGCCCTTGAGAACGATGTTGAGGTCTGCTGATGCGCCGGCCTGAAGCTGGGAGAAGAGCGAATCGAGCGAGACGCCACGGCTCCGCTGCTTGGCCACGGCCTCGCGGCGCAGACGCTCGCCGCGCTGGTGTGCCAGATCGCGCGCGCGCCGTTCGTTCTCGACGACACGGCCCAGCTCCCCCGCGGGCGGCGGCTTGTCGAAGCCGAGGATCTCGACGGGCTCGCCCGGCAGCGCCCGCTCGATGCGCACGCCGAGGTAGTCGTACAGGGCGCGCACGCGTCCCCACGCATCACCGGCCACGATCGCATCGCCGACCTTCAACGTTCCGCGCTGCACGAGCATGGTCGTCACCGGACCGCGGCCGACGTCGAGCCGGGACTCGATGATCGGGCCGGATGCCTCCGTCGCAGGGTTCGCGCGCAGGTCGAGCTCGGCGTCGGCGACGAGGAGGATCCGCTCGAGCAGGTCGTCGAGGTTCTCGCCCTGCTTGGCCGAAACGCGCGCGATCTGAACGTCGCCGCCCCACTCCTCCGGCTGCAGGCCCTCGGTCGCGAGCTCGCTGAGGACACGGTCGGGGTTCGAGTCGGGCAGGTCGATCTTGTTCACGGCCACGACGATCGGCACAGCGGCGGCGCGCGCGTGCGAGATCGACTCCTTCGTCTGCGGCATCACGCCGTCGTCGGCGGCGACGACGAGCACCGCGATATCGGTCACCTTGGCGCCCCGGGCGCGCATCGCGGTGAATGCCTCGTGTCCGGGCGTATCGAGGAAGGTGATCCGCCGTCCGTTGTGATCTGCCTGGTAGGCACCGATGTGCTGGGTGATGCCTCCCGCCTCGGTCTTCACGACCGACGTCTTGCGGATCGCGTCGAGCAGTGTCGTCTTGCCGTGATCGACATGGCCCATGATCGTCACGACGGGCGGCCGGGCGACGAGCGACTCCTCGGAGTCCTCGAAGACCTCGGGCTCGCCGTCGTCGTCATCGGCGTGCTTGATCGTCACCTCGCGGTTGAGCTCGGCGGCGATCAGCTCGACCTCGCCGTCGGTGAGCGACTGGGTGGCCGTCTTCATCGTGTTCAGGTTCATGAGGAGCTTGATGATCTGCGGCATCGCGACGCCGAGCGCCTGCGAGAAGTCACGGAGCGTGACCCCCGACTCGACGGTGACCGGGCCGGTCGGTGCGACGACCTCGCGGGGCGTTCGCGGGCCGCGGTCGGCCGGGCGGTCGCCGGGGCGCTGGCGCTGGCCCTGTCCGGGGCGGTTGCCCCCCTGATCGATGACGACACGGCGGCGCCCCTTTGGGCCGCCTCCGCGCGGTCTGATCGGTCTGTTCGGCTTACCGTTGGCCATGGCTCAAGTGTAGAGATGGGAGAGACTCGGGTCGACGCGCACGGATGCTCGCAGCGAGCGGTTGAACGCACGATGTGCCGACGCCCGCTCGAAACACGAGAGCCGGAGGCACGTGTAGGCGCCGCGGCCCGGGCCGGCGCCCGGCACGAGCGCGCCCTCCCGCGCGTGGAAGCGCTGCAGCTCCGCCTGGATCGCCTTGCGGCCGCAGCCGGCGCAGCTTCGAATCGTCTCCTCGCCCGTTACTCGCCCCTCTCGCCCGTGGTCTCCGCGGCGGCGACACGCTCGATCGGGACGCCGCCGTCCGGGTCGTCCTCGACGTGCTCATGCTGGGCGTGCGCACTCCCGCTGTCGAGCGTTTGGTCCTCGCCGCCGACCGGAGCGTCGCCGGGTCCGGCCGCGAACGCTTCCGGCTCCGCAGCTCCGAAGGAAGCGGCGTCCTCGGTGACCGCCTCGGGTGCGGCGGTGTCGGCGAGCGCCTCGAGCTCGGGCTCGGCCTCCTGGACGATGGGGTTCGCTTCGTCGTCGGCGTGGAGTGCGAGCTCCTGGTGAGCGGGGACGCCACAGAACTTCGAGGCCGGCAGCGCGGCGTTCGGACAGCGCTTGCCGTTCGACAGGATCGCCGAGCAGCGACCGGAGAAATCCTCGCCGT
The DNA here is from genome assembly GCA_038239825.1 of Gaiellales bacterium. Classification (GTDB taxonomy): domain Bacteria; phylum Actinomycetota; class Thermoleophilia; order Gaiellales; family Gaiellaceae; genus PALSA-600. Next base: position 57,833 of record JBBSEJ010000005.1, on the reverse strand, counting down.
CCGAGCCTTCGCCCCCGAACGCGGCATTCGCCTCCTGCTGCGCGAACTCCGAGTCGGAGGTGATGTCGATCTTCCAGCCGGTGAGGCGCGCGGCGAGGCGCGCGTTCATTCCCTCCTTGCCGATCGCGAGCGCAAGCTGATCGTCGGGGACGACGACCGTCGCCTCCTTGCCCGCATCGTCGAGGTACACCTCGCGAACACGCGCCGGCGAGAGTGCTTTTGCGACGAACCTGGCAGGCTCGTTGTTCCACGGGATGATGTCGATCTTCTCCCCGCGCAGCTCCGACACGACCATCCGCACGCGTGAGCCGCGGGGTCCGACGCACGCACCGACCGGGTCGACGCCCTGGGCATGAGACTCGACCGCGATCTTCGAGCGGTAGCCCGGCTCGCGTGCAACGCCGCGGATCTCGACGAGACCATCTGCGATCTCGGGAACTTCCAGCTCGAACAGCGTCTTGATCAGCTCGGGGTCGCGGCGAGACAGGATCACCTGCGGCCCCTTCGTACCCGTGCGGACCTCGCGGATGACGGCCTTGATGCGGGAGCCCTGCTCGTAGCGCTCGCCGTCGACCTGCTCGGGCCCCGGAAGGAGCGCTTCGACCTTCCCGAGGTCGACGAGGATGTTTCGGCGGTCGCCGGTCTGCTGGACGATCCCGGTGACCACCTCACCGACGCGGTCGATGTACTCGTCGTACATCATCTCCCGCTCCGCTTCGCGGATCCGCTGCAAGATGACCTGCTTGGCCGTCTGGGCGGCGATGCGGCCGAAGTTGTCGGGCGTGACGTCCTTGCGATTGATCAGCTGATCCGGGATCTGCGACCAGTCGATCTCGAGATCGTCGTCGGCGAGCAGCGTGTGGTTCTTCTCGCCGGTCTCCTCTTCGATGCGCTCGAGGTCGTCGAGCGTCTGCTCGCGCGCGTCGTCGAGCAGCCGCGGCTCGAGATCCTCGGGAATGTCGATCGAGAACACCCGAAAGTCACCCTTGTCGTCGAGCTCGACGGTCGCATGGCGCGAAGCTCCCGGCGTCTTCTTGTAGGCCGCGAGCAGCGCGTCCTCGAGCGCGGCGACGAGCGTGCCGCTCTCGATGCCCTTCTCGCGCTCGATCTCACGAACTGCGTCAACAATTTCCTGGCTCATCCCCGCCTACTTCCTCTCGATGAACGACGTGTCGATCAGATTTGCCCGGACGATGTCGGCGTACCGGATGTCCACCGGGTCGGAACCGTCCTGGATCTGCACGCTCCGTTCGGTGGTCGAGATCACTTCGCCGCGGGCCTTGGTCGAGCCCGCCTTGACGCGCACGACACGCCCGAGAGCGCGCTCGAAGTGGGCCTTCGTCCGAAGCGGCCGTTCGAGGCCCGGCGAGGAGACTTCCACGCCGTAGGAGTCGAGGTAGGGCGTGAGGACGTGCGTGACCCGCTCGCACAGCGCGTGGTCGACGCCCTGCGGGTGGTCGACGAAGACGCAGAAGCGTTCGCTTCCGTTCAACTCGAGAGCGAGAACCTCGACCCCGGGGATCGCGTCTTCGACCATGCGTGTCACCTCGCGCTGCAGCTGCTTCTCCTTCTCGTGCGTTGCCGACGCCAACTCAGAAAGCCCCCATCACGAAAAATGGGCGCCGCGCGCCCATCTCGAAAATGCCGAAATGTGGTGTCCGAAACGTAGCAGAATCCCTATTCCAGGATGATCGTCACCGGGCCGTTGTTCACGAGCTCGACCGCCATCCGCGCGCCGAAGACACCCTCCTCGACGGGGATCCCGAGCGTCCGCAACCCGGTGGCGAAGTGGTGATAGAGCAGCTCGGCGACCTCGGGCCGGGCAGCGCCCGAGAAGCTCGGGCGGTTGCCCCTCGACGTCTGCGCGATGAGCGTGAACTGGCTGACGACCAGTGCCTCGCCGCCCGTGTCGAGGAGTGACAGGTCGAACCTGCCGTCCTCGCCCGCGAAGACCCGCAGATTCGCGACCTTCCGGGCCAGGCGATCGGCTCCGGCCGCGTCGTCGCCCGCTGCGACACCGAGGAGGATGCAGAGGCCCGGCCCGATCGAGCCTCCGGGCGAGGCCGACGCACGGTCGACTCGTTGCAGGACCGCCTTCACTCGGAATCGACGGCATCGAGGTCGAGGATGCGGGAGGCGTACTGCTCCGAACTCGGGTCCATCGAGCTCGCGAGCTTGTAATGCCCGTTCGCCTCGGCTACGCGGCCCTGCCGCTCGAGCGCGCGGCCGAGGGCGTAGTGCGCATAGTCGTCGGTCGGCGCGAGCTCCTCGACGATCGTTCGGAACTCGCGCTCGGCATCCTGCCAGCGCGCCAGGCGAAAATACGCGATCCCGAGTGCCTCGCGAATCGACGCCTTCGCGGGCTCGAGCTTCCGCGCTCGCTCGAGCGGCACGGTCGCCTGGGCGGCCATGCCGCCCCGAAGGCGCTTCTGGCCCTCGCGGAAGAAATGGTACGCGTCGCTCATCGCAGGTAGGGGAAGTTCTCGCGCACGAGATCGACCGGGGACGTGAGGTCACGAGTGCGCCCCACCTGGATAGCAGACACAGAGGCGCCGGCGTCGATTGCGAGCTGGAGCACACCGGCGAGCTCGTGCGGCGGCCTCCCGGGGAGCGGGTGCAGGAAGGCCTCGACGCGAGGCCCGAGCAGCCAGAGAGGCGCGCCCGACCAGCCATCGCGGGCGTCCGGCGCGTTCAGGCGCAGAATTCGGTCGCCTGCGACCTCGAGCCGCGTGTAGTCGGGGCGTTCCGGCTGCCGCCGGATCGCGACCGCGCCATCTCGCCCTCGCGCACGTTCGACGAATCGCTCGAGGTCGCCGTCGGCGAACTGTGTATCCGCTCCGGCGACGACGTACGGCGCGGCCGCTTCGGCGCGCGAGACGGCGTCGGCCGACCCGAGCGGTGCCGGCTGGCGAACGAATCGAAGCTCGTAGGGCAAAGGGGCGACCAGCTCCTCGACCTGCTCCGCGAGGTGCCCGGTGACGACCACGAACCGATCGATCCCGGCGCGCGCGAGCCCGTGTACGAGCGTCACGATCACGGGTCTCCCGTCGATCGGTAGGACCGGCTTCGGCCAACGATCGGTCAGCGGGGCGAGCCGCCTCCCGAGCCCCGCCGCCATGACGACGGCTTCTATCGGAAGAGTTCCTCGACCGCGTCGAGGATCGCGCCCGCGATCGCCTGCTTGGGGGCCTTCGGCACGACTCGCTCGAAATCGCTCGTGACCAGCACGACCTCGTTCTCCCGCGTGTCGAACCCGATATCCGAACGGGCGATGTCGTTGAAGACGACCAGATCGGCGTTCTTCGTCTCGAGCATCGCGCGCTTGCGGGCAAGTCCGTCCTCCCCGTGCTCGGCTCCGAACGCGACGAGCACCTGACCCGCGCGCTTCCGGGCACCGAGCGCTCTCGCCACGTCCTCGGTCGGCTCGAGCTCCATCGTCCAGCTCGCGGCGTCCTTCGGGCGCTTCCCGGCGAGCGCCGCGATCGGCCGATAGTCGGCCACTGCGGCCGCAAGCAGCGCGACATCGACATCCGGGAGCGCGAGCGCCGCGTCGAGCATCGCCGCAGCCGTGGGAGTCGGGATGACCTCCACGCCGTCCGGTGCCGCCACCTGAAGGTGGGCCGCAAGGAGGATCACCTCCGCGCCGCGCCTGCGAGCTTCTTCGGCGAGTGCCACCCCCATCCGGCCGGACGAGCGATTGCCGAGGAACCGCACGGAGTCGAAGGGCTCGCGCGTTCCCCCGGCGGTGACGAGGACGCGCCGCCCGGCGAGGGAGCCGGGCGCGAGCAGCTGCTCGATCCGCTGCGCGATCTCGCGCGGCTCGGCCAGACGGCCGACGCCCCATTCTCCTTCTGCCAGCTCACCCTCGTCGGGGCCGACGAGCTCGATCTCCCGCGCTTGCAGGGCGGCGACGTTGGCCCGTGTCGCGGGTGCTGCCCACATCCGAGGATTCATCGCAGGCGCGAGCAGCACCGGCCCGCGATGGGCGAGCGCCGCTTCGGTGAGGACGTTGTCGGCAATGCCGTGCGCCAGTTTCGCGAGCGTGTTTGCGGTGCACGGAGCGACGACCAGGAGGTCTGCGCGCGTCAGATGCGGATATGGATCTTGGTCGCGCGACCGGCGTGCGAGAGCCGTGAAGGTCTCGGCCCGGACGAACCGTTCCGCTCCGGGAGTGACGAGCGGAATCACTTCGTGACCCGCCTGCACGAGCAGGCGGGTCAGCTCGCACGCCTTGTAGGCGGCGATCCCACCTGTGACACCGAGCAGAATCCGGCTCATGCCGGAAGTGTGCCGGTTACTTCTTGTACTCGTAGACGATCTTGCCCTCGGCGATCTCTTCGAGAGACATCGTCAGATAGTTCTTCGAGCGGGACTCGATCAGCGGCGGCGCGAACTCGTCGAACGTACCCTCACCCAGCTGGTGGTGGTAGTTGTTGATCTGGCGCGCGCGCTTGGCGGCGACGATCACGAGCGCGTAGCGCGAGTCGACCTGGTCCAGCAGCTCATCGATGCGGGGATGAATCATTGCCGGGCCATGGTAGCGGCCGTATGGAGCTTCCGGGCGACGATCGATCCAAGGTCCGCTGCTGCGTGCTCCCGGTCGCCGTTTTCGACCACGTGGTCAAACGACCGCCGGAGCGCCAACTGCCGCCGCGCGGTGTCGAGCCGCTCCTCGATCACACCCGAGCTCTCGGTCGCTCGGGCACGCAGGCGACGCTCGAGCTCATCGACCGGTGCGGCGACGAAGATCGTGACGGCGTCCTCCGCCTTCCGCTTCACCCGCAGGGCGCCGTCGGTCTCAAGCTCGAGCAACGGAGCTTTCCCTTGTGCCTGGAGCCGCTCGATCTCCGAGTTCAGCGTCCCGTAGCGGTTTCCGACGTAGTCGACCCACTCGAGGAAGTCGCCCGCGTCAATGCGGCGGTCGAACTCCGAGCGAGTGAGAAACCAGTAGTCGATCCCGTCGTCCTCGCCGGGACGCTGCGTGCGTGTCGTCGCGGAAACTGCGAGCGCGAGCTCGGGGAAACGCGGCAGTACGAGTTGGATGAGCGTGCCCTTGCCGGCCCCGGAAGGACCGGTGACGACGAAGACCGGCCACGAGGCTCCCCCCGGATCAGCGGGACTCAATCCGCGTCACGCCTCTTACCGGTTGAAGAGGCCAATCAGCTCATGTCGCTGACGGTCGGACAGGCCGCCGACTGTCTTCGACTGGCTGATGCGGCATTGGTTCAACAGGCGGGCGGCCTTCACGCGACCGAACTTCGGCACGGCCATCAGCATGTCGAAGACCTTCGCGGTCGAGACGAACTCGGGCGGCTCACGCAGGATCTGCTCGATCGACATCTCGCCCGACTTCAGATCCTTCTTCAACTGCGCGCGCTTCACGCGGATGTCGTTCGCACGCTTCAGCGCCTCCATCCTCTGGTCGAGCGAGCGGACCGGAGCTTGTACCTGGGTCTGGGAGGGCACCATGAGTGCGGCATCCTACCAACCTCTCCGCGGCGTGCAACTGCGAGCCGACAGGGCTAGTTGGCCAGTTTGACAACGGAGTCGAGCGCGACACCGATCGCTTCGGTCGGACTTTCGAAGCCGGCGCGCGAGCACTCCTCGATCAACTCTGCGCGTACCCTTGCCGGCGCGCCGGGGTCCGCGAACAACACCGTTCCGAGGGAGACGTGCGTGGCACCGCACGCGATCAGTTCGAGCGCGTCTCGGCCGGATCGCACGCCGCCCATCCCGACGATCGGCAACTGCGTCGCACGTCGTGCAGCGAGAACGGCGGCGAGCGCAACCGGTTTCACAGCCGGTCCCGAGTAGCCGCCCGTGGCGCGTGCGAGCACCGGCTGAAGGCCCGCGTCGAGCGCGACGCCGCGAAGCGTGTTGATCAGGCTGATCCCGTCGGCGCCGGCCGACTCGACGACTCGGACCGTCTCCCCCACGTCCCACGAATGCGCGGAAAGCTTGACGTAGAGCGGCTTTCGGGCGGCGGCGCGACACGCGGCGACGATCTCCCCTGCCGGTTCCGGGGCCTCGTCGACGTTCGGGCAACTCAGGTTCAACTCGATGCAGGCAACGTCGTCACGTTCGAGCTGCTCGCACGTCTCGACGTAGTCACGGACGCAGAAGCCACCCACCGAGACCCAGATCGGCATGCCGATCGCTCGATCGAGCCGGGACAGGGTCGTTGCGATGAAGACGTCGCGTCCGGGATTCGCGAGCCCGATCGCATTGAGCATTCCGAATCCGGTCTCGGCAATTCGTGTCGGTGGGTTTCCTTCACGAGGCTCGGGTGTCACCGTCTTCGTCACGAAGGCATCGAACTGGCAGGCGACGTCGGGTGCGGTGAGCGCATCGAGACAGCCGCTTGCGTTCATGAGAAGCACAACACAGGTCCTTCCACGCACAACCTCTTGAGCTCGCCCTCGATCTCGACGACGCACCCGTGGCATGCGCCGTAGCCGCAGGCCATCGGCGCCTCCCAGGCGAGCTGCGCCGCCGGAGCGATCACCCGTATCGCTTCCAACATCGGCTCGGGTCCGCAAGCGAGCACGTCGCGCCCGGCCGGAATGACCTCGGTGACGAGCACAGGGTCGATGACGACCTCCGCATTCGGAACGAGCACCGCGGCTTCGGCGTGCCACTCGGAGCGGAAACCGAGCACCGCCGGTGGCTGCTCGAGGGCTTCAGCAAGGAACGGAAGCGGTGCGATGCCGATGCCGCCGCCGACGAGCAGCGGCCGCGGCACGTCGAGCCGGAAGCCGTGTCCGAGCGGCCCGAAGACGTGCAACTCGTCACCCGGGTCGACGGCAGCGAGCGCCCGGGTTCCCTGGCCGATCGGGTCGAGCAGGAACGCGAGCTCTCCCCGCGGCGCGAGGCAGAGTGACATTGGCCGGGGAAGGACGTGTCCCGGTGCCTCGAGCATGAAGAACTGCCCAGGGACGCCCGGGTCGAGCCCACCCCGGTCGACGCAGACGAGCGCGTACGCCCCGACCGCCTCGACCGCGGTGACCCTACGACGCTCGCGCCTGGGCTTCGACATGGATGCGCTCCTGGAGGGACAACGCCGTCTCGGCGCGCGCGTTTGCGATCGCGTGCACGGCCGCGGCGGCGCCGGCGATCGTGGTGATGCACGGAATGCGTGCTGCAAGCGCCGCCTCGCGGATCAGATAGCCGTCCGACCGTGGCCCGGAGCCGCCTTCCGGCGTGTTCACGACCAGATTGCAGCGGCCGCGGCGGAGGAGGTCGACGACGCTCGGACCCTCACCTGCCGCCTTGACCTTGCGCACCTCGTCGACCTCGAGCCCGGCGTTTCGGAGCGTGCCCGCCGTGCCGGCCGTCGCCACGAGGTGAAAGCCGAGACCGGCGAGCGCCGCGGCGACGGGAACGGCGGATGCCTTGTCGTCGTCGCGTACGGAGATGAAGACGACGCCGTCATTCGGCAACGACCGACCGGCGGCGCGCTCGGCCTTCGCGAACGCACTCGGGAAGTCGCTGGCGCTTCCCATCACCTCGCCGGTGGCGCGCATCTCGGGCCCGAGCACGGGGTCTGCGCCCGGGAAGCGTGCGAAAGGCAGCACAGCCGCCTTGACGCTCACCTGGCGGGGCGGGCGCTCGGCGGGGAGGGCGACGTCGACGAGCTTCTCTCCTGCAGCGAGCCTGCACGCGGCCTCGACCAGGTTGACCCCGGTGGCCTTCGAGGCGAAGGGGACAGTGCGGGATGCGCGGGGGTTGACCTCGAGAACGAACACGATGTCATCGACGATCGCGAACTGCACGTTCAGCAGGCCGACGACACCGAGCGCCGGCCCGAGCCGTTTCACGACCGCAGAGATCTCGGCCGACGCAGATCCGCTGAGCGACTGTGCCGGCAGCACGCAGGCCGAGTCACCGGAATGGACGCCTGCCTCCTCGACGTGCTGCATGATCGCGCCGACGTAGGTGCGCTCACCGTCGCAGAGCGCGTCCACGTCGATCTCGATCGCCCGCTCGAGGAAACGGTCGACGAGGGTCGGCCCCTGCACACCGTCGAACGCGGCGACCACCTGCTCGACGGTGTGGCATACGCGCATCGCGCGGCCTCCGAGGACATACGAGGGTCGCACGAGCACCGGATAGCCGATCCGCGAGGCGATCTCCGCCGCCTCGCTCCCCGATCGCGCGATCCCCCACTCCGGACAGCGGATGCCGAGGCCGGCGAGGAGGCCGCCGAAGCGCTCGCGGTCCTCGGCGAGATCGACCGCGTCGAAGGGCGTCCCGAGGATCCGAAATCCGGCCGCTTCGATCCCGCGCGCGAGCTTGAGCGGCGTCTGCCCACCGAATTGGATCACGACGCCCTCCGGCTGCTCGCGCCGAAGGACACCGAGCACTGCCGCGAGGTCGAGCGGCTCGAAGTAGAGCCTGTTCGACGTGTCGTAGTCGGTGGACACCGTCTCGGGGTTGCAGTTGACCATCACGGCCTCGTACCCGAGTGATCGGAACGTCTGCACGGCGTGCACGCAGCAGTAGTCGAACTCGATGCCCTGGCCGATGCGGTTCGGGCCTGAGCCGAGGATGACGACCCGTTTTCGGTCGCCCTGCGGGGTGGCCTCGTCGCGTTCGCCCCAGGTCGCGTAGAAGTAGTTGGAGCGCGCCTCGACCTCGCCGGCGCAGGAGTCGATCCGGCGGTACACAGGTGGCCGGGACTGCTGCCGGACCTCTTGGTCGGCCAGGCCTTCGAGCTCGCGTACGAACCACGGGTGCATGTTCTCGGGTTGCCAGTCGAAGTCGCCCTCGAGGCCACGCTTCGCCTTCACGAACGCCTCGATGAAGGTGCGTCCGATTCCCATCGTCTCGCCGACGGACTTCATCTGAGTCCCGAGTGTCGTGTCGGCGCCGGCGAACTTCTCGAATGCGAACCGGGGGATCTTTACGACGACATAGTCGAGCGTCGGCTCGAAGCTCGAGGGTGTCGTCCCGGTGAGGTCGTTCGCGATCTCGTCGAGCGTATAGCCCACTGCGAGCTTCGCCGCGACCTTCGCAATCGGATAGCCGGTCGCCTTCGACGCGAGTGCTGACGAGCGCGACACGCGCGGGTTCATCTCGATCACACGGATGGCGCCGGAGACGCGATCGCGCGCGAACTGGATGTTCGAGCCCCCCGTATCGACGCCGACAGCGCGAATGACGCTGATCGCGCTGTCACGAAGCTCCTGATACGCCTCGTCGGAAAGTGTCATCTGCGGCGCGACGGTGACAGAGTCGCCCGTGTGCACGCCCATCGGGTCGAGATTCTCGATCGAGCAGACGACGACCGCGTTGTCCCGACGGTCACGGACGACCTCGAGCTCGAACTCGTCCCAGCCGCGCACCGATTCCTCGACGAGCACCTGGCCGATCGGTGAGGCATGCAGCCCGCGCTCGACCTGCGCGCGCAGGTGCGCGGCGTCGGCGACGAACCCCCCTCCGTGGCCGCCGAGCGTGAACGCCGGCCGCACGACGGCCGGGAGCGAGACGCCTTGAAGCTCGCCGACCGACGTGACGATGCGCGAGGTGGGAACCTTCAACCCGCAGTCTTCGACGGTCCGCTTGAAGAGCTCCCGGTCCTCCGCCCGGTTGATCGCTTCGATCGACGCGCCGATCAGCTCGATCCCGAGCTCGGCGAGAACGCCGGCCGCATCGAGCTCCCGCGCGAGATTCAGCGCGGTGCCGCCACCCATGGTGGGCAGCAGTGCATCGGGTCGTTCGCGGCGGAGCACGCCCGCGACTCCCTCGAGATCGAGCGGCTCGAGATAGGTACGGTCGGCGAAACCCGGGTCGGTCATGATCGTCGCCGGATTCGAGTTGACGACGATCGTCCGAAATCCGTCCTCGCGCAGCACTTTCAGAGCCTGGCAGCCTGCGTAGTCGAACTCGGCTGCCTGTCCGATCACGATCGGGCCCGAGCCGATCAGACAGATCGAGTCGATGTCAAGACGCCTCGGCATCAGGCGGCTGCCTTGAGGCCGCTCACCCAGCCGGAGATGATCGTTCCGGCGTCGCGCGGGCCGGGAGACGCCTCCGGGTGAAATTGCGCCGAGCTCGCGCGCAACTCCGGGTAGTCGAGGCCCTCGACCGTGCCGTCGTACAGCGAGGTGTGGGTGACCCCCCCGCCCTCATCCGCCGCGACCGCGAAGCCGTGGTTCTGCGACGTGACGAGCACACCACGCGAACGATGATCGAGAACCGGGTGGTTCGCGCCACGGTGCCCGAACGGCAGTTTGAACGTCGCGCGCCCGGTCGCGCGTGCGAGCAGCTGGTGACCGAGGCAGATTCCCAGCACCGGCGTGCGGCCGAGCAAGTCCTCGAGCATCTTCGTCTCGTCCGCGAGCGGCTCGGGGTCGCCGGGGCCGGGCGACAGGAGCACGCCGTCGTAGCCCGCGAGCGAGTCGGCGTCGACGTGGTGTGGGAAGACATCGACCGCCGCCCCGTTCGCCGCGAGCCGGCGCAGAACCGACCGCTTGCAGCCGTAGTCGACGACCGCGACGCGTACCACTCCCACCGCCGTGTGGGTGTAGTGCTCGGCCGTCGAGACTCCCGCGACGAGTGCGGCGCCCGCCATCGCCGGCTGGGCCCGAACCGCTGCGACGACCTCGTCGATGTCGACCTCACCGGTCACGGCGGCCGCGCGCATCGCGCCCCGCTCGCGCAGGTGCAGCACGAGTGACCGCGTGTCGACGCCCGTGAGCCCGACGATGCCGTGCTCGTGCAGCCAGTCCGTCCACTGCGGCCCACGAGCCTCGCGCATCACGACTCCCTTGACGTGCGAGCGGCGCGATTCGCTGCGCGCCTCGTCGACGCCGTAGTTGCCGATCATCGGCGCCGTGAAACAGACGATCTGGCGCTCGAAGCTCGGGTCGGTCGCGACCTCTTGATAGCCGCTCATCGCGGTCGTGAAGACTGCTTCGCCGAACGCGAAGCCGTGGGCGCCGACCGATTCGCCGGCGAAGACCGTGCCGTCTTCCAGCACGAGCGCGGCGGTCACGACTCGTGCACCACGCGGCCCGCGGCCATGGTCAGCTCGATGCGGCTGCGCAACCGCTTGCCGAGGAGCCAGGAGTTCGCCGAGCGTGAGCGAAAGCCCGCAGGCGTCACGCGCCAGCTGCCCGAGAGGTCGATGAGCGTCAGGTTGGCGGGGGCGCCAACCGCGATCCGCGGCCGGTCGAGGCCGAAGATCGAGGCCGGGCCGGCCGACATGCGCCGGAGCAGCGTCTCGAGGGGCAGCAAGCCGGGCTCGACGAGGCTCGTATAGAGCGACGCGAACGCGGTTTCGAGCCCCGTGACGCCGAACGGTGCCGCCTCGAACGGAACGTCCTTCTCCTCCTGCGAGTGCGGTGCGTGGTCTGTCGCGATTGCGGCGATCGTGCCGTCGCGGACTGCCTCGAGCAGCGCAGCGCGATCCGCATCACCTCGAAGCGGCGGGTTCATCTTCAGGTTGGTGTCGAGCTCGCGCAACGTCTCGTCGGTGAGACACAGGTGGTGTGGCGTTGCCTCGGCACTTGCCGTCACGCCCCGTTCGTGCGCGCGCTGCAAATGCTCGACCGACTCGCGGGCCGAGAGGTGCATCAGGTGAACCGGCTGGGCGGTCTCGCCGGCCAGCTCGAGGTCGCGGGCCACCATCAGGCTCTCACCGAGCGACGGCCAGGCGCCGAGGCCGAGCTCGGCTGCGATTGCGCCTCCATGTGCATGACCCCCGCGCGTGAGTGTCGTCTCCTCACAATGCACAGCGATCATGCGGCCCGCGACGGCGCTGTACTGGAGGGCGCGCCGCATCACTCCTGCGGCGGCGACGGGACGGCCGTCGTCAGTGAAGCCCGCGGCGCCTGCGTCGGCGAGTGCCCCCAGTTCGGTCAGCTCGGCTCCGGCCTGCCCCTTCGTGATCGCGGCCATGAACCCGACCGGCACGTGCGCTTCGGATACGGCGCGGGCGAGGAGGCTGCGGAGGACGTCGGCATCATCGACGACCGGATCCGTGTTGGGGATCGCGAGGATCGCGCAATAGCCGCCGGCGGCCGCCGCGGCGGTACCGCTCTCGATCGTCTCTTCGTCCTCGCGCCCCGGTGTGCGCAGATGAACGTGCGGATCGATGAACGCCGGCGCCAGGAGCTTTCCCCCGCCGTCGACGACTCGGTGCCCGTTCGACTCGAGACCGTGCCCGATGTGCGCGATCAGGCCGCCGGCGACTCGAACATCGAGGATCGAGTCGATTCCTTCGACGGGGTCGAGCACGCGAGCGCCGCAGATAACGACGTCGTCGGTGCCCGTCCGTCCGGCAAGCATCAGGCGACCCCGACTGCGGTCTCGACGGCGACCGGGCCGGTTGTCAGGAGGTCGTACAGCACCGCCATGCGCACGATCAGGCCCGCACGCACCTGCTGGACGATGAGCGACGCGTCGGAGTCGGCGACACGTGCGTCGATCTCGAGGCCACGGTTCATCGGGCCGGGGTGCATGACGCGTTGGCCGTCGCGAACTCGCGCCGGAGTGATTCCCCACCGGGTTGCGTACTCGCGCAGCGAGGGGACGAAATTCGCGCCCGCGAGCATCCGCTCGCGTTGCATGCGGAGGACGTAGATCACGTCGACGTCGGCGATCGAGGCGATGTCGTGCGACGTTTCCGCGAGACCCTCGGGCAGAAGCGCCGGCGGGCCGACGAGGATCGCCTCGGCTTCGACGAGTCGAAGTGCCTGGACGAGTGACCGCGCGACGCGTGAGTGCACGACGTCGCCGACGATGGCGACGCGGAGACCATCCAGGCGGCCGAACGCCTCACGCATCGTGTACAGGTCGAGCAGCGCCTGGGTCGGATGTTGACCCCTACCGTCGCCCGCGTTGACCACGCGCGCGTCCGTCAGCCGCGCGACGAACTGCGCCGCCCCGACGTCGGGATGGCGCAGGACGATCACATCCGGGTCGTACGCCGAGAGCGTGAGTGCGGTGTCTTTCAGCGACTCGCCCTTGTCGACGGACGAGCCCGACGATCTCACCGTCATCGTGTCTGCCGAAAGTCGCTTGGCGGCGAGCTCGAACGACGACGACGTGCGAGTCGACGATTCGTAGAAGACATTCAGGACGAGCCGGCCGCGAAGCGTGGGGAGCTTCTTGTTCTCACGCAGCTGTGACTGTGCGAACGATCGTGATGTCGCGAGGAGGCGCTCGACCTCATCCCTGGTGAGATCGGCGATCGACAGGAGGTGCCGCCGGGACTGCGGGGGCGGGAGCAAGTCGTCGCCGACGACGCGGAGATCAGTCATTCCCGGCCTCCTCCACCTCGGAGACGAGTGTCACCCGGTCGACCTCGTCGACCTCCACGAGCTCGACCTGAATGCGGTCTGCGTGGCTCGTCGGCAGGTTCTTGCCGACGTAATCGGGGCGGATGGGCAGCTCGCGGTGCCCACGGTCGGCGAGGACCGCGAGCTGAACGCGGTCGGGGCGGCCGTACTCGAAGAGGGCATCGACCGCGGCCCGGATCGTGCGGCCGGTGTAGAGAACGTCGTCGACGAGGATGACTGTGCGGCCCTCCAGCTCGAACTCGAGCCGGGTGTCGCGGACGAGCGGCTGCGCGCGGCGCGGCGCCTGGCCCGACCGCACGTGCACGTCGTCTCGGTGAAAGGTGATATCCAGCTGCCCGACCATGACGCGCTCGCCCGTGCGCTCCTCGATGAGCCGGCGGATGCGCTGCGCGATCGGGACCCCGCGCGTGTGGATCCCCACGAGCGCGAGACGGTCGAGGTCGACGTTCCGCTCGATGATCTCGTGCGCGATTCGAGAGAGCGTGCGCCGGATCGCGTCGTCGTCCAGCAGGACCGCGCCGGTCGAGGTGACGGCAGGATGAGACAACTCAACTCCTTCTCGGCCTCGCTGGACCGGATTAAAGGGGCGGTACGGGTCGCAGTCTAGGCGAAGGGGCCGGACGGAGTAGGGTCCGCGGCGCATGAACGCGGAGCTCATCGACCGGTACGCGCGGCTCGTCGTCCAGACGGGCGCGAACGTACAGCGCGGCCAAGTGGTCTGGATCATTGCCGAGCCGCGCGCGGCCCCGTTTGCCCGCGCGATCGCGGCCGCCGCCTACGATCGCGGCGCGCGCTTCGTCGACCCCTGGTACTTCGACCCCGAGGTGAAGCGGATCCGGCTCGAGCGCGCCACCACGGATTCGCTGGACTTCGTACCAGACTGGTACGGCCGCCGACTGCTGTCGGTCGGCGAGCAGCACGGATCGCGAATCTCGATCACGCCGATCGTACCGCCGGGCCTCCTCGACGGGATCGACCCGGCTCGGGCAGGCCTCGATCAGCTTCCCTCCTCGCGCGAGACGTTCGACGTGATCAACGCGCGAACGACGAACTGGTGCGTCGTTCCCTGGCCGACACCCGACTGGGCGCGTCTCGTGCATCCGGGTCTCGGCGAGGAGGCCGCTCTCGCCGCGCTCTGGGAGCAGCTCGTCTTCGTGCTCCGACTGGACGAGCCTGATCCCGGCGCGGCATGGCGGGAGCGGTTCGGGCAGCTTCACGACGCCGGTCGCCGTCTCGACGTCCACCAGTTCGACACCCTCCACTTCGAAGGGCCTGGCACCGATCTGAAGGTCGGGCTTCTCCCCACCTCGCGCTTCTCATCCGAGCTGGCGGGGATGCAGACGGTCGACGGCGTCGTGCACTTTCCCAATCTTCCGAGCGAGGAGATCTCCACGGCTCCCGACCCGCTTCGGGTCGACGGTGTCGTCAGTGCGACCAAGCCGCTCGACGTTTCGGGCACGGTCCTCGAGAATCTCCGCGTGCGCTTCGAAGCCGGGCGCGCCGTGCAGATCGACGGGGAGAATGCCGACGCGCTGCGCAGCCGCTGCGCCCAGGACGACGGAGCCGCGCGCCTCGGCGAGGTTGCGCTCGTCGACCGCGAAGGGCGAATCGGCCGAACCGGCGCGGTGTTCTTCAACACCCTGCTCGATGAGAATGCCGCGAGCCACCTCGCGCTCGGGAACGCCTACGCGATCTCGGTCGGGCCGGAGGACCGCGAGCGCATCAACACGAGCGCGATCCACATCGACTTCATGATCGGCTCGGACGACGTCGCGGTCACCGGCGTGACGACCGACGGTGCCAGGGTGCCCGTCCTCCGCGACGGCTCCTGGCAGGTCTAGGCCCCTTTAGCCTCTACGTCCGGGCGACGACGGGGTCGCGCTTCTCCGGCAGCGCCCCACCCTTCACGAGCCGCGGCTCGCCGCGTTCGCGGTATGGCACCTCGACGACGTCGAAGTCGCGGGGAACGACCGTCGCCGCAAAGAGCTCCCGGGCCTCGCGGGCGAGCTCCGGGCCGAAGTAGCGGGGCGAGACGTGCGTCAAGGCGAGAAGGCGCACGTTCGCGTCACGTGCGACCTCGGCCGCCTGGAGTGCGGTCGAGTGCAGCGTGTCGGCCGCTCGCTCGCGTTCGTCCTCGAGGAATGTCGCCTCGTGCACGAGCAGGTCGGCGTTCTCGCCGAGGACCCGCACGGTCTCGGTGGGCGCGGTGTCGCCGGCGAGCACGACCCTGCGACCCGGCCGCGCTTCACCGAGGACGGCGTCCGGCGTGAGCACCCGCCCGTCCGGGAGGGTGATCGCCTCGCCGCGCTGCAGGAGGCCGCGCGCGGGGCCGTTCGGGACGCCGAGCGCGTCGGCGGCCTCGACGTCGAAGCGTCCCGGGCGCGCATCCTCGACGAGGGCATAGCCGACCGCCGAGACCCCGTGGTGCACAGGGAAGACGAGGATCTGGTACCCGTCCCGATCGAGCGCGTCTCCCCCACGCACTTCGACGAGCTCGAGTCGATACGAGAGCTTGCCGAAGATTCGGCCGAGGCTCGCAAAGAGGTCGCGCAGGCCGGGCGGGCCGTAGACCGTCAGCGGGACGTCGCGGCGGCGGAGCGAGAACGTCTTCAGCATGCCCGGCAGCCCGAGGTAATGGTCGGCGTGGAAATGCGTCAGGAAGATCTCCTCGATGTCCGGCAGGCCGACCGACGAGCACATCAGCTGCCGCTGGGTACCCTCCGCGCAGTCGAAGAGCAGCCTTTCACCGCCGCGTCGGAGCAGCAGCGCGAGTGGTGCCCGGTGTGCCGTCGGGGCGCTCGCAGACGTGCCGAGAAACACGAGGTCGAGGTCCATGCGCCGCCGATTGTCGCAAGACGGCCGAGCCGAGGCGGACGGCGTCTAGGGCAGGACGAGTCGCTGGCCCGCGCGGACGTCGGCGCTCGCGAGGTGATTCGCCTGCTCGATCCGCCAGATCGCGGCCCTGACGTCGCCCCCGTACTGCCGTCGGGCGATCGACCAGAGCGAGTCGTACGGCCGAACGATAATCACCTGCTTCGCGCCGTGCGCCTGCGAGGAGCGCGCGGCCGCACTCCAGACGAAAACGGCGACTCCTACGATGAGAATGATGCGGACGAACATGTGTTCGTCTAGTGTAGCGAACAGGTGTTCGCGTTGTCAAGTCGGTGCTACGCCTTTTACCCCGCGGCCCCGTGCTCAGCCCGGGCGGCTCCGGCGTCGTGGAGGGCCGGTCGAACCGACCTCGAACGGCTTCGAGATGAGCAGCGAGGTGCGCTTCGGGTTGGTGGTCGCCGTGAGCGCGACGCGGTAGGCGTAGTACCCGGGCTCGAGCCGCCGCGTGTCGAAGCGGACCCGCGGCCTGAGATAGGCCTTCGCCGTTCCCGACACGGCCAGCACCGTTCTCGGCAGGCCTCCGGCGCGGCTCACGCGGCAAAGGGTCGCCTGGTAGCTCGTGTCCTCGCTTGCGGTGAAACTGAATGCCCAGAGCTTGGCGGACGCCGGCCTCCGCTCCGGCTGCGATCCCAGGCTCGCACCCGGCCTGCCGAAGCTGCCGGCTGCCCCGAGCACCTTTGCGGTGTGTGTCCACGAGGCCGAGATGCCCGCGTCACCGCCTTCGCACAGTCCGTTCGCGGACGAGATCTTCGCCTTCAGCGCCTCGAACGACTGCTTCTCGGCGAGGTCGGCGTAGAGGTTTCCCGACTGGAACCCGGACGAGATGCCGGAATCGTCGATCAGCGGGAAGAACATCAGTGAGCGAACCGAGGGGTCGCACGCCGCGATCTCGGTGAGTTCCACGTGGTTGCTCGCCTGCTCGGTCTCGCTGATTGCGGCGACGTTCTCGAGAGTGCCGTCGTAGGCGACGCCCTCGCGCACGGGCACGGTCGTCTGCTCGCCCGCCTCGTCCAGGTCGATCGGCAACGCCTGCGGCGCTGCGAACGGGGCCGTTCGGACGAAAGCTCCCTCGGTCACGGTCGGCTGGCCGGTGCCGTGGAAGGCATCCCAGAGCGCCTGCTTGATCCGGTCGAGGTCGGCCGCGCCCGCCTGCGGCCACTGAAACGGCTTCGAGAAGGGATCGGTGTCCTGAGTGGGCGGGTAGGGGTGCATGTCGAACTCGTCGAAGATCCGCAGCTTGCGTCCTGACCCGCGATAGGCATCGCCCATCTCCTTGATGAACCAGACGGGTGAGTGACTCGGGTTGGACACCGCAGCCGGGTTGTCGTTGCCGCGTGACGAGATCGCCGGCCCCCACACGACGGAGTCGGGCCGCACGAGCTTCAGCGCGTCGTACGATCTCGCGAGCGTGTGCTCGTAGTCAGCTGCAGCCGCATCCCTCCCGGCCGCGTACTGTGGCTGCCAGAAGCGATTGACGTTCGGCTCGTTCCCGACGACGAAGTCGTGCACCTCCGGGAACGCTTGCCCGACGAGCCCGACGAAGCTCGCGAACGCAGCCTGCGACAGCTCGCTCGAGCCGACCGCACCCGGCTTCGAGGGATAGATCGCGAGGATCGGGCGGATGTCGTTCAGCACGGCGCAGTCGGTTGCGAGCTGCAGCTCCGCTTGAAACGGGATCACCGTGGGTGCATCGGCATCCCATTGCACCGTCATCCGGAGGTCGCGGTAGCCGATCTCGGCTGCCGAGCTCCACCAGGCATCGCCGCACGGATGAAACTTCGGCCAGTCGTCGGCCACGCCGTAGCGCAGACGCTCCGCGCCCGCCCCCGGAACGGCGGCGAGCGCGGCGAGTAAGACGACTGCTGCCAGCAGGATCCTCAAGCGTGCTTCTCCTCGCGCCGCGGTGTGACGTTCACGGTGAGGTTCACAGCCTGCCGTTTGGACACGGCCGGGGCAACCCTGAGTGTCCTCCCGTAGACCCGTTCCACGCTGGAGCGGCCCTATCCCTCGTAGAGCGGGCGCAGGCAGGCGAAGAGCTTCCCTGGGCCGAAGCGCACCGGATCGTCGGCCGGTAGCCCGGTGTCGGCCTCGGCGTCGGCGACCGCCTTGCGAGCCGCCACCTCGTCAAGGGCTCGTGTGTTCAACGCGATCGCGTGGACGGAGGCGGGTCGCGCAAGGAGACTGATCCGCTCGTGCAGCTCGACGAGCTCGAGGAGCGGCGGGATCCGGAACCGATCGTCTCCGTCGACGATCGTCTCACCCGCCATGTGGCAGAGAACGTAGGCGTGCGGCGCGGAGCCGTGGATGAGCCCGAGTGTGACCCCGGAATACGCAGGATGCAGCAGCGAGCCCTGCCCCTCGACGAAGAGCACCTTCCCTCCCCGCTCGACCCCCTCCAGCACGAGCCGCTCGGCGGCACCGGCGATGAAGTCGGAGACGACGGCGTCGACCGCAATGCCCCACCCGGCGATCGCGATCCCGGTTTGACCGGTCGGGATGAACTCGCTGCGGATGCCGTGACTCTGGGCCCCGCGATTGAGCTCGAGCGCCACGGTCATCTTCCCGATCGCGCAATCGGAGCCGACTGTCAGGATCGTCGTCGAGTCATGCGTGAGGTTCCCGCCGGTCGGGACGTTCAGTCCCGGCGGCGGCTTGCGCAAGTCCCGCAGCTCGACACCGTGCCGCCCGGCGAGCTCGACGAGCTCGGCGTCGTCGGAGACGAACTCGTGCAGGCCGTTCTCGATGTCGAGGCCGGCGTTGATCGACTCCCTCAGGAGATCGCGCCAAGCGGGCGGGAACCGGCCGCCCTGCGTGGCGACGCCGACGAGCGCTGTCGTAGGCTCGAACGCACGTGCCTCCGCGACCGAGCCGACGACCGGGAACCCTTCCATCGTCTCGCCGCGCCGGGTCGAGTCGAGGATCGCGACGACGCTGTCGGGGCGATACCGCATGACGCCGCGCGCCGTCTTGCCGAAGTGCGGATCGTCCGACCGTCCCTCGGCAAGGACGAGCAACCGACGCGCGCGCACGCTCAGCGTCGCACCGGAGTCGCGGGGCTCACGCCGAGCCCAGGACGGTCAGCCGGCACCTGAGCCCCGTCCACGAACTCGACCCCCGGCCACGGGTCCGAGGCGAGCAACAGGTTGCCGTCCAGGTCGACGTGATCCATGAGCGAAGCGATGTGGGCGCCGGGCGCGATCCCGAGGCCCGACTCGACCATGCAACCGAGCATGACGCCGAGACCGAGCGCTCGTGCAGCGTGAACCATCCGCACCGCCTCGCGAATCCCACCGGACTTCGCAAGCTTGATGTTGATCCCGTGCGCGCGCTCGGCACAGGCAGCGACGTCTGCAAGCGTGTGGCAGTCCTCGTCCACGTAGATCGGAACCGGAGCGCGCCGCTTCAGCTCCGCGCCCGCCGGATCGCCTGCGGGAAGCGGCTGCTCGCAGTACTGGAGCTCCATCTGCGGCAGGAGCTCGAGGGCCTCCTCGAACGACCATGCTTCGTTCACGTCGCATTGCAGCGGCAGGTCGGTCACCGACGACACCGCCTTCACTCGCTCGACGTCGAGGCCGTCGCGGCCTCCGAGCTTCAGCTTCAGGCGCTTGAACCCACGCGCCGCGATCTTCTCGGTCCGGCGTGCCATGTCGTCCGGATCGCCGAGCCAGATCGTCCACGAGGTCGGTGGCCCTGCGCGACGAAGTCCGAGGAGCTTGTAGACCGGCTGGCCGGTCAGCTTGCCCTGGAGGTCATGGAGCGCATGATCGACCGCTGCCCGGGCAGCGAGCTCGCCGGGCGGGAGGCGGTCGGCGATCTCGTCGAGCCCGAACGGATCCTCGCCCACGTCGACGAGATCGAGCCAGTCGAGCGCCGATTGCCCCGATTGGGCGTAGCGCTCGATCGGAGCCGCCTCGCCGAAGCCGGTGATCCCGTCGTGCTCGATCTCGACCTGCACGACCTGGGCTTCGTCCTCGGCGCCGCGCGAGATCGTGAACGTCTCCGCGAGCTGCACCGTCGCCACCCGAGCCGTCAGTTTCACAGGGCTACACTAGTCCCGCAAAGGCGCCCGTAGCTCAGGGGATAGAGCGCTCGCCTCCGGAGCGAGAGGTCGCAGGTTCGAATCCTGCCGGGCGCATCGCATAACCGAGCGGTTGTGGAGGTGGGTGCCCTATGGAGCATGTTGAACGTGGATTCGGCCTTCGTACTCCGTCTCCGTGCGCGCCTCCGACCCGCGCCGAACGTGAGCGCTACGGGGATTCGCTGACTCCCGCGAAGGTGGTTTGGGGCGCTCAGAAAGATGGCCTTCTTCGAGATGGGTCAGTCGGCAACAGCAGTGAGGGTCTGAGTGGCATCATCGCTGATCGGCGGCGTCGTCAACTTGGCGCGAAGCCCGACCGGCAAGCGTCTGCGCGCTGAGCCGAGAAGACTGCCCGCGATCCGAAGAATCGGGCGCGCATCGACCGGTGCGATCCCGTCTGCCGAAGCGCTAAAGCCCCGCGCGCGACTGTGCAAGCTGTCCAACTCAACACGAAACGGAGAGTCGTGATGCCAACCAGGAAGCAGACACTCAAGAGCAATGCCTCCGGAAACGGCCCTGGCAAGGACGCCAAGGGCGCGACGAAGAAGAAGGCCAAGGTGAAGAAGACCTCTCGCGGCAAGTAGCGACGGCGACCAAGCGAAAGAAGAGAGAAGCAGCGCCCTCGACCTCTTCCTCGAAGCTCGGCTCGCGGAGGGATTCCGAGTCGAGTCGCGTACCCCTACTCAGGCAATCATCGCTTCGCCGGTGAGTGCTGACTGGATGTCATTTAGCGCCTTGCGGCTTTGTGCACACGAGATCGAACCATGAGCTGACACGGGCGGCAGAGTATGGGCTTCTCGGCCACGAATCTGAGAACGTCTTGTGTAAGACGATCTCAGTGGCAAGCGAGGGTGACCTAAGCGGCCACGCCCACCTCGCCCCTTAGGGGGAGAGTCGTCCGCGGCGAAGCGACCTTGCTCGAACTGTCAAGGATTCGGCCGGCGGTGTCGATATCCCCGGCATGAGACTCTTGGCATACGGCTTCGCAGGATCGCTCGTGGCCTTTGCGGCGGCGTTCTGGGCGCTCCTGCGGCGCGCACCCACACCTGCCGGCTGACCGAGCGGGCCCCCGAGCCTGCGCTCGTCTCCGTGATCGGCCCTCGTTCTCAGCGGCGACCGCGTCCGGCCGTGCGCCACTCGTCCTCGGTCGTGAGCGTCCCGCGCTTGCGGCCCGAGACGACGCACTCCATGTGCGCGTGCCGCCGCTTCGACACGTCGCCCTCCGGCGCGACCAGGGCGTGCGCGCTCGTCGCGTGCAGCATGCCGTCGCAGAACGGGCAGACGTACGTCGCCGGCTTATGACTCTGGGCCGGCCGCATTGCCCACCAACGTGGCTCCATAAGGCCCGACTGTAGCCTCGAACGGTGCGTGGTCCCGTTGGCTCGAGATCGTCGGTCGGTCGCCTGCGCGCGCTCGATCCGCAACTCCCGCGCCCGGTGTGGCTCCTGCAGGTCGGCGGCGTCGCGAACTCCTTCGGGAATGGGTTCGTCCTGCCGTTCCTCGTCATCTATCTCCATGACGTCCGCCACTTCGGCCTCGGCATCTCCGGCCTCGTCGTCTCGGTCTCCGCCGCCGCGCAACTGATCGCAGGGCTGGTCGCGGGCCTACTCGTCGACCGCCTCGGTCCGCGGCCCGTGCTCGGGACGGGACTGGTGATGCAGAGCGCCGGCTTCGCCTGCTTCCCCCTCGTCCATCATCCGTGGCAGGCGTTCCTCCTGATCGCCGTCGAGGGCGCGGGCAGCGCGGGCTTCTGGCCGAGTCAGTCGACGCTGATCGCCCGGCTGACGCCGCCGGCGCG
Source organism: Gaiellales bacterium (assembly GCA_038239825.1). Taxonomy (GTDB): domain Bacteria; phylum Actinomycetota; class Thermoleophilia; order Gaiellales; family Gaiellaceae; genus PALSA-600. The sequence continues at coordinate 35,761 of JBBSEJ010000005.1, read as the reverse complement.
ACGGCACGCGGCGTATGCCCAGCAGCGCGTGACCATGAATCTCGGACTCGGTCTCGGCGGGCTCGCCGGCGGGCTGATCGCGACGGTCTCGCGTCCCGGCTCGTTCACGGTGCTCTTCCTCGTCGATGCGGCAACGTTCCTCGCCTACGTCGGGGTGCTCTTCGTCATCCACGATCCGGGGATCGCAGAGGAGGAGCGCTCCGACGAGCGTGCGTCCTATCGCGCCGTCCTGCGCGATCGCCTTTTCGTCGGTCTCTGGACCCTCAATTTCCTGTTCGTGACGGCGGGCTATTCGCTGTTCAACCTGGTACCGCCGTTCGCACGCGACCACGCACACGTGAGCGAGCGTGAGATCGGCGCGTTCTTCTTCGTCAACACCGCGGTGATCGTAGTCGTTCAGCTGCCGATCTCACGGGCGATCGAGGGGCGGCGCCGAATGCGCGCGCTCGCGCTGATGCCGACCCTATGGATCGTCGCGTGGCTCATGCTCGACGGTGGCGCGTACTGGCTCGACGCGACGGCCGCATTCATCGTCATGACGGTGGCGCTCGCGATCTTCGGGATCGGGGAGTGCTTCCACGGTCCCGCGCATCAGGCGCTCGTGGCCGAGATCGCCCCAGGTCACCTGCGCGGGCGGTACTTCGCGGTGCATTCGCTCTCGTGGGGGCTCGCCGGGACGGTCGGGCCGGCAGCCGGCGGCTTCATGCTCGCCGCGGCGCCTTTTGCCCTGTGGCCGGCGGCCTCGCTCGTCTGCCTGCTCGCGCTGGGCGGCACGCTGGCCCTCGAACGGCGTGTGCCCGAGCGGTACCAGCGCATCCCGCGCGCCGAGTCAGGCGCGAGAGGCACGCCCTCGTCCACCCCCGCGGGGGTCGGCTGAGTGGGAAACCGCGATACAATGACGAACATGCCGGTGATGCCCGTCCTCGAGGATCCGTTCAGTACCGATGCCGAGCCTGCCTCGCATCCGGCGCACGCGCGCACGCGACCTGGCCGTCGCCCCGTCGGCGCAGCCGTCGCCGCCTGCTGAGCTCGGCGCAGCAGGCCTCACCTGGATCCACCTCGACGCACCGTCGTTGACGCACGCCCAGGAGCTGGCCGACCGGTTCGGCTGGCATCCGCTCGACGTCGAGGATGTGATGTCGAAGCGCCAGCGCCCGAAGATCGACGACTACGCCGACGAGGGCTACCTGTTCGGTGTGCTCCATTTCCCGATCTACGACCGCGCGAGCCGACGGCTGAACGCCGCTGAGCTCGATGTCTTCGTCGGCCCGAACTACCTCGTGACGTTGCCGAGTGTCGAGCTGCTGCCGGTCTCACGGCTCTTCCGGCGCTGTGAAGAAGACGAGCAGTTCCGCGAACAGCTGCTGTCGAAGGGATCCGGGCGTCTGCTCTACGAGGTGCTCGACGACCTCTTCGACTACTGCTTCCCGATCCTCGACAAGATCGGGCACAAGCTCGACTCGCTCGAAGACGACGTCTTCGAAGGACGGTCCGAGGAGGTCGTCCGCGACATCTCGAACGTCAAGCAGGAGATCATCAGCTATCGGAAGATCATCAAGCCCGAGCGCTCGACGCTACGGGTGCTCGAACGTCACGTCGAACGGTTCCTCCCGGAGGAGCTCGACCTCTACTTCGACGACATCGTCGACGCCGCGGAGCGCATCTGGGACATCCTCGACAACTACAAGGAAGTCGTCGAGGCCCTGGAGTCGACGAACGAATCCGTGATCTCGCACCGTCAGAACGACGTGTTGCGAGTCCTCACCGTGTTCTCCGTCGTCTTGCTGCCGCTTACCCTGATCACGGGCTTCTTCGGCATGAACGTGACGTTCCCCGGCTTCGAGACCGCCTGGGCATTCTGGGCGATCTTCGCGGGCATGGTCGTATCGCTCGTCAGCCTGCTCGCGATCTTCCGGTTCAAGCGCTGGCTCTAGCCGCGAGCGCCGAGCGAACCGCGTCGTCGAACGGCGTGCGCGAGCCGGGCACCAGCTCCCAGATCCGATCGTCTCGCGCGACGGTCGGGATCTTCAAGCCCTCGACGAGTGGGCGCGTCACGGCTGCATTCACCGGCGTGACGAGCTGCAGCCAGAGCGACGAGAGGCGTGGCGTCAAGAACGGCACTTCGATCAGGTGCGGATGCTTCCCCCGGATCGCGGCAGTCCGCTCCATCATCGACCTGTAGGTCATCACCTCGGTGCCGCCGAGGTCATACGACCGACCGAACGTCGCGGAGTTGTCGCAGACGGCCCGGAGTGCCCGCACGACGTCGTCGAGCGCTACGGGTTGCGTCTCGACCGAGACCCAGCGAGGGCAGACCATCACCGGCAGGCGATCGACGAGCGCGAGAATGGTCTCGAACGCCGCGCTGCCCTCGCCGACGATCATGGCGGCGCCGAGCGCGGTCACCGGCACCGTCCCTTCGGTGAGGAGGTGAGCGGTCTCGGCCCTGCTGCGCAGATGCGGTGAAAGTGTGTCGCTATCCGGGTCGTCCCCGCCGATCCCGCCAAGATAGACGATCTGGCGCGCGCCGGCGGCCGCGGCGCCGGCCGCTACCGCGCGAGCTGCGAGCCGATCGAGCTCTGCGAAGTCATCCCGGCCCAGTGAGTGCACGAGGTGGTAGACGACCGCCGTCCCCTCGAGCGCGGCCCGTATCGCATCGGCGTCGCCCGCATCGGCCGAGACCGGCTCGATCCGGTCGTCCGACTGAGGACGTTTGCCTCGCGCAACGGCGACCACTTCGTGCCCGGCCTCTGCCAGCGCGACGACGAGGGGGCGGCCGATTGTTCCCGTCGCGCCGACGACTGCGACACGCGGGCTCATGACGGCGACCGCGCAGCGAGCACGATGTAGCGACGTCCGACCAGGTCGTGCAACCACGTCTCGAGGCGCCAGAGCGGCCCCCTCAGGAGAGGGGCGAATTTCTCGACCACCACCACGACCTCTCCGTCCTCCGCCAGCCAGCGGATCGCGCCGTACGGTTTCCGGGAGAAGATGCCGCCGACGATCGGTCGCCGTCCGTCGCGCAGAGCGCCGAACCGCAGGAGCTCCGGCCCGATTCCGAGGATCCGGATGCTGTCCCGCCTGAAGCGGACGAGGCCGAAGGTCGACGCGCCGAGCGCCCGCCAGTAGAACGCCTGCAGCGTCTCTGCCGTGAACACGCCGTCGGCATCGCCTCGCTGGACGATGTCGTAGGTACCGTCGAGGCGGCGGGTGATCGCGGTCGTCATCCTCGGGCAGGGTAGTTACGCTTGCACGGATGCCGAGACCGTTGTGGGCGCCGTGGCGACTCGAGTACGTGCAGCACGCGGACGAGCTCGACCGCTGCATCTTCTGCGAGCCCGAGCCCGAACTGCTCGTTCACGACGGGCCCCTGGTGCTCGTCTTGCTGAACAAGTTCCCGTATTCATCCGGGCATCTGCTCGTCGCGCCAAAGCGACATCTCGGTGATTTCGGCGCACTGTCGGATGCCGAGGCGCTCCAGGTGCATCGGCTCGGCGCACGAGGCGTCGACGCGCTCCGCAGTGAGTACGCCCCGCAGGGGCACAACCTCGGCTGGAATCTCGGCCGCGCCGCCGGCGCCGGCATCGAGGATCACGTCCACCTGCATGTGGTGCCGCGCTGGAACGGCGACACGAGCTTCATGCCGGTGCTCGGCGATGTGAAGGTCCTACCGGAGGCACTCGAGCGAACCGCCGAGCGGCTCCGCCCCCATTTGACCTAGGAACGTGCGCGGCGGCGGTGCCCGAACGACCCAGGTCCGGTGTCAGACAGGCGCACGGACGTGTGACTGATCGTCCACACCTGGCCCGGAGGGACTGGTCGTCGCGTTCGCATCTAGCGGCCGGCTCTCCCGGATCTCTTCGGCCCACTTGTGGTGGTGGGTGAGCGCCCACTCCTCGTCGACCCAGCCTCGGGTGATGCCGCTGAGGGCATGTCGGGTCGTCGGATGGATCAGCGACAGATAGAGATGCCCCATGAAGAGGAAGAACGAGACGTACATCAGCCAGTCGTGGACGATGAGCGCGTTCGGCAGCCGAAACCGTGTATCGCGCTCGCCGTACCAGAGGAAGAAACCCGTGACGATGAAGAGGAGCGCGAATGCCGCCGTGATGATCGCGTTCAGCTTCTGGCCCGCGTTCAGCTTGCCCTGAGGGACGCGCCGTCGCCGTAACCAGGCACGATCGTCGGCGTCGAAACGGTCGATCTCGCGCGCGGTGCGCCGGAGAGCGCCGCGATCGCCGGCGAGGAGAATCACGACCAGCGCGATGCCCCAGCCGACGGCCGTCCAGAGATGAATCCCCTTGACGAGCGGGCGCCTGCTGATGCGCTCCGAGAGGCTCGGCAGGTAGAGGCAGAGGCCGGTGCCGAGCAGCAGGAGAAACGCCGTCGCGTGCACCCAGTGCACGGCGCGTTCGGTGCGACCGAAGCGCGGCAGCCGCCTCCGCTCAGGAGTGATAGCCATTCGACCGTCCCACCCATGCGTTCTGGTCGTAGCCGAGCCGCTCCCAGTATCCGGTCGGCTGGTGATCCACGAGCTCCATCCGCGTCAGCCACTTGACGCCCTTGTAGCCGTACATCTCCGGGATGACGACGCGGGCAGGTGCCCCATGCGGTCTTGAAAGGGGTTTCCCGTCGAGGTCGACGGCGAGCATCACGTCCGGCACGAGAGCCTGCTCGATCGTCAGCGAGTCCTGATAGGGATCCTCGAGCGACACGAAGCGGATCGCCTTGGCCGTCGGCCTCGGCCGCGCGAGCGCGAGCAGGTCGGAGAAGCGAACCCCGCCCCAGCGCACCTTCGGTACCGACCAGCCCGTGACACAGTGGAAATCGGTCACCTGCGTCGCACGAGGAAGCGCGAGCAGCTGGGCGTAGGTCAGGCTGACCGGCCGCTCGACGAGACCGGTGATCTCGAGACGCCACACGCGCTCATCGAAGAGCGGCATCGAGCCCGACACCGTGTAGATCCGCCAGCCTCCGACCGGTAGCAGATTGCCGATGAGCTGCGAGAACTGCGAGGTCAAGGGCGAGAAGATTCCGGCTGCCGGGCCGGCCCAGGCAAGCGACGAGACACCGCCTGCCAGCAGCGCGAGAAACGTTCGACGGCCGTAGGGGCGCGCGCCGTCCGCCTCGTCCGTCGATTCGGTCACGTCCGGGTGCAGACTCGCCTCATCACGCACACGTTACGCCCGTATGCTCGGGCCGTGATCTCGACGGCCGATCTGCTCGATGCGCACGGCGACGATGCCGCGGTTTGCGAACTCCCGCTTCGACAGTTCGGCGGCCGTCGATCATTCGCAGGCAAGATCGCCACCGTTCGCTCGCACGAGGACAACGTGCTCGTGAAGCAACGCGTCCAGGAGCACGGGAACGGCCGGGTGCTCGTCGTCGACGGCGGAGGGTCGCTGCGCTGCGCGCTCGTCGGCGGAACCATCGCCGGGCTCGCCCACGCGAACGGGTGGGCGGGTCTCGTGATCCACGGCTGCGTCCGCGACCGTGCGGAGCTCGCCGAGATCGCTCTCGGAGTAACGGCTCTCGGCACGAACCCTCGCGCGAGCCGTAAGTCGGGCGCAGGTGAGCTCGACGTGCCGGTTCGCTTCGGCGGCGTGACGTTCAGCCCCGGCGCGACGGTGACGAGCGATGACGACGGTGTCGTCGTCGTTGCATGCACGACGGCATCCTGACGGGGACCTGCGACCTGGCTGCAGACCGCAGTCGCAGGTCCCCCTCGGTGCACGTCTCGATCTGAGGCGGGCCTTCGAAGCCGCTTCGGCCTAAAGGGGACCGTCCCACATGCCGGGCATGTTGTGGTGTCCGCCCCGTGCAAGCGCAGCGGACAGCGCGATCACGACGATCGTGACCAGCACCGATTTCCAGGTCCTACGGGTGCGGTGATCGTTTGTCATAGCCACACCGTGGCTTGTTTTGGCCCCGTCCGCCTGCCTCCGGAGGGGGATATTGCGGCCGCAATGATGCAGGTGCCCGATCGACCGAAAATGGATCCGCACGCGCTCCCTCCGCCCGAGGAAGCGCACACGAACCGGTTGCCCTCGTTCCGCCGGTGCTACCGCGTCAGCAGGCGGAAGAACAGCCCGCCCGAATCAAATGCGCGAAGCTTGCGTCGCAATTCACTGACGTTCATGCCGCTCCTTCAGTTTGCCGCTCGTCGAGGGGATGCGCCTCGGAAGGCCCTGCCGCATTGGGCCTCCCGAGGTTCGCAAGCCCACACACCACTCTGATCGATGCCGGGCGCTTGACCAAGTACCCGATCGGTGGTTCATCGCGTCACTTGATCGCACGAGTCGAGTGCAGGCCTCTGATCGCGACGGGGTCGAACCCGTGTCGTCGAACCCGTGTCGACGAACCCGTGTCGAGGGGGTCGGCCCGTGGCGGCCGCAGCAGTCTTGGGGGGAACCTCAACCGCATTTTTCGCCACGGGCCGATCTTTTCGCCGACCGCGACCGAGTGACGCGGCGGCTCGAGAGAAATCAACCAGATCCTGCCGTCGGATTCAAGAGCAACACCCAGATCGATGAGAAGGAATCCACCGGCGCACCGCGTAGGCCGCAGGTGCGCCGGCGGGGTATTCCTCAAGAACGACGGCTGCAGGGAACGTCGTCGGCGCTAATCTCTCACACCTTTAGTCCTCGGGCCACTCGGCGAGACGGCGACTCGTGCGCAGGGTCTAAAGGAACATTCGACCCGGGTCGATAGGGAACGCGTGGCGGCGGCGGACATCCTCAGCGACACACGTCGCCGGGCGGGAGACGACTGGGTCGCGCGCTGGCTGTCGGCCTGCGCCGACCTTGCCGAGCTCGAGCGGACGAACCCCATGTCGGATGCGGTGATCGAGGAGATCGACGGCCGGATGATCCGGATCGGAGACACCTGGCTGGCCGACTTCGCGTCGTGCAACTACCTCGGCTTCGATCTCGACCGCGAGATCATCGAAGCCGTTCCGGCCTATCTGGATCGGTGGGGCACGCACCCGAGTTGGTCGCGCCTGCTGGGAAGCCCCGCGCTGTACGAGGAGATCGAGGAGCGCTTGGCGCGCCTGCTCGGTAGCGGCGATGCCCTGCTGCTCCCGACGATCACCCTCATCCACCTCTCCGTCATCCCACTGCTCGCCGCCGGAGGCACCGTCTTCGTCGATCGGCGTGCCCACAAGACGATCTACGAGGGCGCCGAGTTCGCGACCCTGCGCGGGGCAACGCTGAAACGCTTCGACCATGACAACCTCGACCAGCTCGAGGAGCTTCTTCGTCGCGACACGTCCTCGGCACGTCTGATCTGCATCGACGGCGTCAACAGCATGACCGGCAACGCACCGGACCTTCCCGCCTACGCCGCGCTCGCGCGTGATCACGGTGCGATCCTCTACGTCGACGACGCCCACGGCTTCGGCGTCATCGGTGAGCGCAGTCCCGACGAGCTCTCGCCTTACGGGCGCCGCGGGAACAGCATCGTCCGCTACTTCGACGAGAGCTACGACAACATCGTGCTGGTCGGCGGTCTTTCGAAGGCCTACTCGTCCCTGGCGGCGTTCGTCGCGTGCCCTCCCGAGATGAAGCGACTTCTCAAGACCGCCGCTCCGCCCTACCTCTACTCGGGCCCGTCACCGGTGGCGTCCCTGGCGACGACTCTTGCCGGGCTCGACGTCAACGAGCGGCGCGGTGACGAGCTTCGAGCAGACCTCTGGGCGAAGACACAACGTGTCCTCACCTGTCTCGAGCAGCTCGGCGCCCGCACACCGAACCGCGACGGGTTCCCGATCATCGAGGTGCCTCTCGCTCATGCCGAGCAGATCGGGGAGGTCGGCACGTTCCTGTTCGAGCACGGCGTCTACGTGACCCTCGCTGCGTATCCGCTCGTTCCGCGCAGTGAGGTCGGCTTCCGGCTGCAACTCACGACCGCGAACACCGATGCCGAGGTGGATCGACTGATCCAGGTGCTGGGCGATCTCGCCGGCACATTCGAGCTGCAGCCTGAAGGGAAGGGCGCATGAGTCTGCCGACGGTCGTGCGGCTCGGAAGAGAGAGCGCGTGGGCCTGGTACCTCGTCGCGATGGCGGTTCTGACCGCCTGCTACCTCTTCGTCCCACCGCTGGAGGGCTACGCCGTCGTGATCAACGTGATCGGCGTCTCCTCACCACTCGCAATCGGCCTCGGTATGCGTCTCCACCACGCGAAGGCGCGCGTCGCCTGGTCGCTGCTGCTCGCGGGCCAGCTCCTGTACGTCGCGGGCGACTTCTACACCTACACCTACCCCGACCTGCTGGGCGGCACGGTCGGCTTCCCTTCGGTCGGTGACGCGGTCTACCTCGGCGTCTATCCCGTCCTGTTCGCCGGACTGATCCTGCTCGTCCGGCGGCGAGATCCGCTGCGCCGCGATCGCGCGGGGGTGCTCGATTCGCTCGTCCTGACGGTCGGCTTCGCGCTCCTCTCGTGGGTGTTCCTCGTCGCACCGAACCTCCATCTTTCCGGCTTGACCGTCTTCGCGAAGCTCGTCTCGATCGCCTATCCACTCGGTGACGTCCTGCTGCTCGCCGCCGTGATCCGGTTCGCCGTCCAGGCGGGCTCGAAGACCCCCGCCTTCTATCTGCTCGGCTCGGGCACGCTCGCCCTCCTCGCGACCGACTGCGCCTACAACTACGCGCTTCTGCACGGCACCTACCACCACCAGGTGCTCTTCGACGCCGGCTGGATCGCCTATCTCGTGCTCTGGGGAGCGGCCGCGCTCCACCCGTCGATGCGGACGCTCGAAGAGCCTGCCCCCGACCCGCGCGTGCGACTCACGACGACCCGCCTCGCGTTGCTCGCGCTTGCCTGCCTGATCGCACCGGGCATCCACTTTGCGGAAGAGCTCGGGAATATCGATCTGCTCGTGATCATCGGCGCGTCCGCCATCTTGTTCCTGCTGGTCGTGCTGCGCATCGCAGGCCTCGTGCGGCAAGCAGAACGAGCGACGGCGCGGGAGGTGGCGCTTCGAGAGGCGGGGCTCGCTCTCGTCGAGGCGGTGGGTCGCTCGAGCGTCCACGAGGACGTCACGGAGTCGGCTGCGAGGATCGTCGGGCCTGGTTCGAGAGCGCGGCTCGTGCTCTGGACGGACAGCGGCGCTGACGTCGCCTCCAACGGCGCAGGCACCTGGGCGATCTCCACCGAGACGGCGGATTGGCTCCGCTCCGAGTTCCCGCCCCACGCGAACGTCGCGACGGTCAGTCCGTCCGAGGCGTCGCTGGCGGCGCTCGGGATGGCGAACGGCTCGACGACGCTTCTCGTACGGCTCGCGGTTCGCGACGAGGAACAGGGGGCCCTCGTGATCCAGACTCCCGCGGACGTCCCGCCCGATCTCCTCGACTCGCTCGAATCGCTCGCATCCCAGGTTTCACTCGCCCTCGACGCGGCTGAGCTCGCCGAAAATGTGCACCGGCAGAAGAGCGAGGCTCGCTTCCGCTCGCTCGTCGCGCACTCGAGCGACCTGATCACCGTGCTCGACAAGAACGGCATCGTGAGCTACCAGAGCCCATCGATCGAGCCCCTGCTCGGGTACGCCGTCGACGAGCTCGAAGGCTCGAGCTTCAGCGAGCTGCTCGCCGACGGCGACCGGTCGCGCCTGCAGCAGATCCTCGAAGGTGCCGCGACGTCAGGCCCGGAGTCGCACACCTTCGAGTGCTCGTTGCGCCACCGGGACGGACGGCGACTGCATTTCGAGGTGCAGCACACGGAGCTGCTAGAGGACGAGCACATCCACGGGATCGTCCTCAACAGCCGAGACGTCAGCGAACGAAAGGCCTTCGAGGAACAGCTCGCGCACCAGGCCTTCCATGACCCCGTCACCGACCTCGCCAACCGGGCTCTCTTCGCAGACCGGGTTGCCCATGCGCTTCGGTCGACGGTGCGCGAGGGGGCGCTCATCGCGGTGATGTTCATCGATCTCGACGACTTCAAGACGATCAACGACAGCCTCGGCCACCAGGCCGGTGACGCGATCCTTTACGACGTCGCGCGGCGGCTCGAGCGTGCGATTCGACCAGCAGACACGGTCGCCCGCTTCGGTGGCGACGAGTTCGCGATCCTGCTCGATGGTGTGTCCGGTTCGGATGAAGCGGCGATGATCGCCGACCGCCTTCTCGAAGAGCTCGATGCGCCGACGCTGATCGACGGCAAGCAGGTTTACCCCCGCGCCAGCATCGGCATCTGCATGAGCGACGAGGATCTCCTGTCGCAGGATGCTGAGGAGCTCATTCGCAACGCCGACCTCGCCATGTACATGGCAAAGCGCGACACGAAGGGTCGCTACCGGCTCTTCGAGCCGACGATGCACGAGCGCGTCGTCGAGCGTCTGGAGCTGAGAGGCGAGCTCGAGAAGGCGCTCGAGCTCGGCCAGCTCGAGGTCTACTACCAGCCCGTCGTCCGCCTGGACGGCGGGGACGACTACGGCGTCGAGGCTCTGCTGCGCTGGCACCATCCGACGCGGGGCCTGGTCGCACCGGCACAGTTCATCCCACTCGCCGAGGAGACGGGATTGATCATCCCGATCGGGAAGTGGGTCGTCGAGCAGGCGTGCCGCAAGGCCGTCGAGCTGCAACGTCTCTTCCCGCTGCCCGAGCCGCTGCGGATGAGCGTCAACCTTTCCGTCAAGCAGCTCCAGTCCGAATCGATCGTCATCGCGGTGGGAGACGCGCTGCGGTCGAGCGGCCTCGCGCCATCATCGCTCGTGCTCGAAGTGACCGAGACGGTGATGCTCGCCGATGCCGACATTGCCGTCGCACGCCTGCACGCGCTCAAGGATCTCGGCGTACGCATCGCGATGGACGACTTCGGCACCGGGTACTCCTCGCTGAGCTACCTCAGCCGGCTGCCGGTCGACATCCTGAAGATGGACCGGTCGTTCCTGGGCGGCGGCATGGACGACAACGGCCTCGCTGCGGCGATCATGGCGATCGGTGAGCGGCTCGGGCTCGAGGTGGTCGCCGAGGGGATCGAGCACCGGCATCAGATCGATTCACTGCAGGACCTCGGCTTCGATCTCGGCCAGGGCTTCTTCTTCGGCCGGCCGATGCCAAGCGGTTCGCTCAACGAGCACCTTCTCGGCGCGGAGCTCGACGAGGCCCTGCAGCTCGACGTCGATGCAACATAGTTTCGAAGGTCTCGACCGGCCAGGAGGAATCTCGCGTGTCGGCCTGCTGCGCCCGCTGAAATCGCGCGACTTCGCGCTCCTCTGGCTCGGGATGAGCATTTCGCTCGTGGGGGACGGCATGTTCCTCGTCGCAGCGGCGTGGACCGCGTTCTCGCTCTGGAACAGCCCGGCAGCCCTCTCGGTGATCGGGATCGCGATGATCGTGCCGACGATCGCGTGCCTGCTTCTCGGCGGCGCGATCAGCGATCGGTTCGACCGGCGGAAGATCATGCTGACCGCCGACCTCGGGCGTGCCGGCGCGATCGGGCTGCTCGCCATGCTCGCTCTCTCCCACACGCTCACCTTCGGCGCGCTGGTTGCGATCGTCGCCGCCTACGGCATCGGGGCGGCGTTCTTCACGCCCGCGTTCGAGTCGATTGTCCCGTCGATCGTCGACCGTCGGCACCTCGCGCAGGCGAACGCACTCGACCAGTTCGTCCGCCCGATCGCACTTCGGCTGATCGGGCCGGCAGTCGGCGGCGCGCTCGTCGGCCTCGTCGGTGCGGGGACGGCCTTCGCGCTCGACGCCGCCTCGTTCCTCGTCTCCGCGGCGACCATCCTGGCGCTGCGCCCGGTAGCCGCCTCCGTCGCCGACGGAGGCTCGACGATCGGCGCCGTACGTGACGGGCTCCGGTTCGTCCGCAGGCGGGTCTGGCTCTGGGGAACGCTGCTCTCCGCCGCAGTCGCCTACCTCGTCTTCCTCGGTCCGACGGAGGTCTTGCTCCCCTACCTCGTGAAGAACTCGCTGCACGGCTCGGCGGGTGACCTCGGGCTCGTGCTCGCGGCGGGCGGCGTCGGGGCGATCGGTGCGGCCCTCGCGATGGGCCAGGCCGGTCCGGTGCGACGGAACGTGACGTTCATCTACGTGTGCTGGACGCTTGCGACGCTCGCGGTCGTCGGCTACGGGCTCGGCCGGTCGATCCCGCAGCTGATGGTCGCCTGCCTGCTCTTCAACGCTCTCGAGGCGGCGGGCACGATCGTCTGGTCGACGATCAAGCAGCAGCATGTCCCCTCACACCTGCTCGGCCGGGTCTCGAGCCTCGACTGGCTGATCTCGATCAGCCTGCTCCCGGTGTCCTTCGCCGTCACGGCCCCTGTCGCTGGAGCAATCGGCGTCCGCGTGACCCTGATCGGCGCCGGGATCCTCGGCTCTGTCGCGACGCTCGCGGGACTGTTCCTACCGGGGATGCGCGAGCTCGAAGGACGGAACCACTCGACTGCTTCCCGAAACGGCGCGAGCGCACACGCGAAGTAGCCGGCGGTGACGGCACCCGTCGGGCGCGTGGGCGCGCAGGAGAAGGATGGTCGAGGCGAGAATCCGTGGCACGGGACAGTCACGAACCAGACTGGCCTCGCGGGCGCCCGCCGGTGGTTCGACCGGCAGGGTGGGCGGGCGCCCGCTCCGTCCCTATCGGCACTTCCAACGGTGGCCGAAAGTGTTTTTCCGCATCGTGCGTGGTTTTGCATGGCAGGTGCCGTTCACCTCTGGCAGCGTGGCAGCGATGGCAGCCGACCCTTCCCTCGAGCTCGCCGGCGGGCGCAGCGCACGGACCTCGACGCGGGTCGGCGAGGGCGTTCCGGGGAGGCTGCAGCTCGAAGGCGGCTGGGATGAGCAGGCTGTTCGGCTCGAGCATCCGTTCCTGACCTCGGCGTGGCTCCAGGCCTGGTGGGATGCATTTGCCCCGGCGGACGCGGTGCCGCTCAGGGACGTTTCGGGCGCCGGCAAGCTGCTTTCGACCTGGCCGATCTATGCGCGGCGAGGCGGGCGCGACCTCTGCGGGCTCGCGAACGTCCATACGCCGATCTCGGGGCGACTTCGGCCGCTCCGGCCGATCAGCTCCGAGAGCCTCGTGCCTCCGAGTGCCGGCAGGATCCTGTGGCCGGCACTCAATCATCACGAGGCCGTGGCCCTGACCGAGATTCTCGAACCGGCCGGCTGGATTGCCACCGTCGAGCCGCAACGTCGATCACCGATCGTCGAGATGGATGCCGACCAGGCCGCGTATGCGCGAACGCGGGGACGGAGCCTTCGCCAGCGAGCAGGCCGGCTCGAGCGGAAGCTCGTGCGTGAGCACGACGCCCAATTCCGGCTCGTCGAGCCCGATCCGGAGCATGGCCTGCACCGAGCATGCGTCGAGCTCGAGGCTGCGGGCTGGAAAGGACGAAACCGGACGGCGATCCTCTCCGATCCGGGAACGGCGCAGTTCTACGACGCCGTCGCCGGCATGCCCGCTGCCCGCCTCTCGGCGATCACCGTCCCCTCGGGGCCGATCGCGTTCGCGCTCTGCCTGCTGCACGATCGGCGGCTCTACCTCCTGAAGACCGGTTACGACGAGCGCTACCGCCAGCTCTCGCCGGGGCTCGTCCTGCAATGGTCGATCATCAACCACTGTCATCATCTCGGCCTCGAGGCCTACGAGCTACTGGGGTCAGCGGATCCCTGGAAGCTGCAACTCGCGACGGCCGACCGGGCGATCAGCCGCCTCGTGGCGCACAAGGACACACCGGCTGGCCGTGCCCGCGCAGGCGTTCGCCGCCTCCGTCCGCTCGCGAAGAATCTGCACGGCCGCCTGACGCCGCCGACCCGGCACGGGTAGCAACGGCGCCGGCAAGCCCTGCCGGCGGCGCGTTGCATGCCGTGCGCCGCTCCGACGGAGCGGATCGCCGGTTGCCCTGTGATCGTCGCGGCAGGGCAGCTCGCAGCTCTCGTAGCGGAAGCCATCGAAGCCCTGAAGATGCCTCCACGCGCCGCGCTCGCCGACGAGCAGCTCGGCGAACCGCTTCGCGCCCGGATCATGCTCGCGGCCCGACGACCCCATCAGCCGAACGGATCGCGCGCGGCCGGCCATCGCCAATCCCTTCGTCGCCGAGCCCGGTCATACCTGAGTCAGCTCCAGCGCCGGACCGGCGACGAAGAGCACTCGCCCGCTTCGCTAGGGGGCTGTGTTGTCGATGAAGACGCCCCCGCCGTTCTTGAGGCTGCGAATGCAGATGAGGCCGTCGTGGTTGACGTTGTCCGCAACCCCGGTGAAGTCCGGTCCAAGCACGGACACCGGTGCCAACGTGAATCCGGTTGGACATCCCCTGTTCGCGGGCGCCGCACTCCCGACACCGACAACCGACAGGCCCGCTACAGCCGAGATGACAGCGATCAGTCGCTTCATTGGTCTGTACTTCCCAGGTCTCCTCGCTCGAGGTGACCGCCGCAGGATGAAGTCTCAATCCTATGCCGAGGCAAACGAGGCGCACCCCTTGAGGAGGCGGGGGTCGAAACGCTGAACCTCAAAGCGGCGCTTCCGCGACATGACTCTTGCGGAACCTCCGTCGTGAGGAGTGCGAAGCGAAAATGCTGAGAATCGAGACCACGTCGTCGCGACAATGTCTGACTGCGCTCTGCGGCCAGGAGATGCCGCCGCCAAGGCTTCGAGGCCGTCCGAATTTCGTGCAGTGGCCGCTGACGAGTTCGGTCGAGGTGTCGCACCCTCAAGCCAAGTCGGAGAATGCCGATATCGGATTGATGGAACATCAGGCACTGCCTTTGCGGCGGCATCTGGGCGTCCCTGTTTTGCCGGCTGTGGGGATCGTCGTGCTTGCGTTCGCGGCGACCGGCCTCCATACGTCGCATACCCGGTGGCAGTTGGTCGCCGACGCGGCCGTTGCGGCGGCAGGTCTGATGTTCGGAGGGTTGTTGGTTCCCTGGCCGCGGCTCCCGTCTTCCTGGTTGCTGTTGCTTCCGCTTGGCTGTGATGCGGTGATCGCGGTTCTGCGTCAGGCCCAGGGTGGCAGCGCCTCCGGTTACGCGCCGCTTGCGGCGCTCCCGGTCGTCTGGGTCGGATTGACGCTCGGCCGCAAGGCAGTCGCGGTGACGGCGCTTGCGACGGCCGCCCTCTTTGGGCTGCCGATCCTGTTTCTCGGCCCGCCGCTCTATCCAGGCAGCGGCTGGCGTGGCGTCGTGCTCTGGACAGCGGTCGCGTTGATCGTCGGGCTGGTCGTCAACTGGGTCGTCGCCGAGCAACGACGCCAAGCGAGTCTGACCCTGACCCACGCGCACGAGCTCGCGGAAACACAACGGGCGTTGAGCTCGGTCGCCTCGCTTGCACGGCATCTTTCGACCGCTACACCCGCGCAGGCCAGACAGATGATCTGCCGGGCGGCATTCGACGCCGAAGAGGCGACCCTCGCGACGATCGTGGAACCAGACACCGACGGCGGTTTCAAGATCACCGGCTCGGCCGGCATTCCGATCGCCCATCTCGGCTTGCAAGAGACCGTCCGCCCACAAGCCAGTTTGCGGGCCTTTTACGCCCGCGAACGTCTGCTGATCACCGACGCCGCAGACGAGCCGAGCGTCTCACCGCTGATCGTCGCCGCCACCGGACTGACGTCGATCCTCTACGAGCCGATCCTGCGCCACGACCGACCCATCGGGGTCCTCTGCGTCGGCTGGAAACAACGACGGGAAAGCCTCTCTGAGCGGGCAGTCGCGGTCTACTCGAGCCTGGCCGCCGAAGCAGGAGCCGCGATCGAACGCGCCGACCTCCTCTTCCGGCTCGAGCAACTCGCCCGCACCGACGAACTCACGGGCCTCCCCAACCGCCGCGCCTGGGAAGACGCCCTCGAAAACGCCGCCGTGCAACGCGACCGGCCGTTCTCCGTGGCGCTCATCGACCTCGACCATTTCAAGGCCTACAACGACAACCTCGGCCACCCCGAGGGCGACAGCCTGCTCCGAGACGCCGCCACGGCCTGGACAGCCAAACTCCGAGCCGGCGACATTCTCGCCCGCTACGGCGGGGAAGAATTCGCCCTCCTCCTCCTCGACACAACCCCCCGACAAGCTGAAGAGATCCTCGAACGCCTCCGCCGAGCAACCCCGGGGAACGTCACCTGCTCTGCCGGGATCACCCGATCCGACGGAGCCCAACCCCACGAGCTCATGCGCCGCGCAGACGCCGCCCTCTACAAAGCCAAGAACGCCGGCCGAAACCGCATCATCGCCGCCTGAGCGCGTACGCCACGGGTTCTTTCTCGCCTGCTTACGCCGCGTGCCGTCCTGGAACCGAGCGCGTGTTGCCTGCCGGGACGACGGACTGCTCGCACGTGACGGACGGTGCGGAGGTGACCTACTTCGAGCAACTCGACAAGGATCCGTCCCGGCTCGACGCCGGACAGGGACTCGCCGTGCCTGTCGCCGTTCCGGCCGAAGATCAATCACGCTCAGGGGCGGTGCGACGTCTGGCAGCAGCGAGTCTTCGAGCGGTTCCGCGGCTCGACCCCGCCCCCTATAGGCGGCTCGACCCCGCCCCCTATAGGGGTGTTCCGAGAATGCCCAAGAAGTAGTCGAAGAAACGAGACCGGCAGCGTTGCCAGCCGGTCTAGCATCTTCTCGCTGGCGGGAGTAGCCTCGACGGGCTGACCTTCAGGCGGCGATTCCCGACAAGGGGAGGAATCATGAAAGGACGTTCGATCCTAGTCATCGCAGGGCTGGTCATAGCGGGCACCGTGCTCGCCGGCGCAGCTACTGCCCGACCCATCGACAAGGGTCACTTCCACGACGTCTTCACCAGCGACGTCTTCGACTGCAACGGCACCCCGGCCCAAAACAGCGTGGACGTCTCCGGGAACTTCTGTTCAACCAGCGCGGCTCATCACCGTTCCCGTACTACAGGGAAAGCGTGCGCGGCACCGTCGTGACCACCAACCTGGACACCGGCGGCACCTACACCAACGTCTTTACCTCCAACAGCATGGACCACACGATCGTCGACAACGGCGACGGAACCATCACCATCACCACCTTCGCCTCCGGCGGTTCCCGCTACTACGACACCCATGGCAACCTCGTGCTCAAGGACCCCGGCAATGTCAGGTTCGCCGTCGACCTCAACTACAACGGAACTCCTGGTGACCCCAGCGACGACATCGAGGTCCCCAACTCGTTCCGGATCGTGCGGGCATCCACCGGGAACAGCGACTTGTCTAACCGCGACTTCTGCGCGGACCTGGTGGCGTTCACCAGTTAGCCGTCTCTGACCCTTGACAGGCTCGAGCCTGCTCGCCGCGCGACTGATTCAACATCAGGATCGGGCTCATCCGGCCCAGCATCTCGTCCGTGCATCGTCGGATTCGAGGAAAATACAGTGCGCCATTCCGGCGGTGCGCGCGAGGGCTCAGACGCCACGACGGATCACGTTCGGGTGTAGCCGGCCGCGAGCACCTTCGTGATCGCCTTGCGGACGCCGGTTGCGACTCCGACGCCAGTCGCGCCGGCCGGGATGGACGCTGACGCGATCGCCGCGATCACCATCTGGTCGAGCGCCTCGGAGAGACTGGGGCGAAGGTCGCCTTCGATCAGGTCGGGGAAGACCCGCTGCCGGTTGACGATGTTCGGGCCACCCTTGACGATGTGCGCCACCTGATTCGGGGACACCGCTCTCAGCGTCGAGCTCGTCAGCGAATGGCAGTTTCGGCACGGCGTCGCAAAGCCGTGTGCCAATCCTGTGCGAATCGAGGCCAAACAGGCTTCTTCTGGCCCGTTTTGTCCACCTCTGCAGCGGTGTCCTAGCAGAGCAAAACCCCCGCAAAAGCGGAGGTTTCCTAGAAGCGGGCGATGAGACTCGAACTCACGACCCTCAGCTTGGGAAGCTGATGCTCTACCAACTGAGCTACACCCGCGTCCGGCGAATCCTACCCATGGCGGGCACGCGCCCTGTGCCCCTCGCGGAGGCGCCGTCGATCAGACAGGAGCGGGAGCTCCTTCGTAGACCTCGATGAACCGCAGGTAATTCTGCGCGATCTTCTCGACCGCAGCCTCTCGGTCGAAGCCGTCCGGGTCGGAGGCATAGGCCTTCACAGGCCCACCGAAGATCGAACGTCCGATCGCGAACCCGATGTAGCCCTCCACACCCGAACCGGCCCGCAGCCACTCGTCGACCTTCGCATCGGATGCCCCACGCCCGAGGACGACGCAGGAGACACGGTCGCGGCCCTCGCGGCGAACGAGCTTCGCGATCCGGTCGCACGCGTCGCGATCGTCGATCCCTTCGATCTTCCAGATATCCGCTTCGACGCCGCCGTCCTGCAGCTCGTGAATGGCGCGCATCATCAGCTCCGGGCGGACGTACGAGTCGTAGCGATCCGCGTCGCCGCCCACCTGCTCGAGCTGAGCGGGCTCGGCGGGAACGAGGAGCTCGAAGAGGTACTTGCGGTGATGTTCGTGCAGCCATTCGGAGAGCCGGCGCAGCTTCTCGACCTGTCGCTCGTTCATCGCCGAGTCGCCGTCCGGGTTGTAGCGGACGAGCACCTTCGTGAAGTCGGGGTCGTACTCCTCGATCCGCTCGCCGAAGGCGTCCCCGTACTCGAAGTCGAACTCCGTCTGTCCCGACTTCTCGACAGGCATCGCGAGCTTGTAGCCACCCGCTTTCGCCTCACGTGCAACGGACGGACCGTACTGTGCATCGACGAGGACGCCCGAGGCGCCCTTCGGGGCACCGAGCTCCACCGCTTTCTGGAAGCCCTCCCAGATCAACGTCTTCGCGCTCGGGACGCGGTCGACGTCGCCCACCATCTTCTCGAACGAGCCGCGATGGTCGAAAGCCAGAACGTACAGGCGCTCGTCGTAGCCGAGGTCCTTCAGTCCGACACTGCTCATCTAGTACTCCCTTCCGGTGAAATGTGCGAGCTTCGAAAGTTGATGCCGAGCCTCGACGCGGCGCACCGTCCCCGAACGCGAGCGCATCACGATCGAATCCGTGATCGCGCCGTCGTTCACGTACCGGACGCCGCGGAGCAGCGCACCGGTAGTGACGCCGGTGGCGGCGACGAACACATCATCCCCGGTGACGAGATCGTTCGTGTGGAGAACGCGGCCGAGGTCGTACCCGGCATCGACGAGCGCTTGGCGCTCCTCCGGTGTACGCGGCCACAACTTGCCCTGGATGCCACCGCCGACGCACTTCAGCGCCGCGGCGGAGATGACGCCCTCGGGTGTCCCGCCGATGCCGTAGAGAAGATCGACGCCGGTCTCCGGACGTGCGGCGGCGATCGCCGGCGCAACATCGCCGTCGCGGATCAGGCTGACCCGCGCACCGGCCTGACGCAGCTCCCCGATCAGCTCATCGTGGCGGTCTCGCTCGAGCACGACGACGCGAATGTCGGAGACCCGACGGCCCTTCGCCTTCGCGACGGCGTTGACGTTCTCGGTCGGAGTCGCGTTGATGTCGATCACCCCCGCGGCGTCGGCGCCGGCTGCGATCTTCTCCATGTAGACGGCCGCACCCGGAAAGAACATCGAGCCGCGTTCTGCAACGGCGATCACTGCAATCGCGTTCGGCTGGCCGAGCGCAGTCAGGCGTGTGCCCTCGAGCGGGTCGACGGCGACATCGACCTCGGGTCCGGTCCCCTCGCCCACCTCTTCGCCGTTGTAGAGCATCGGTGCCTCGTCCTTCTCCCCTTCGCCGATCACGACGACGCCCGACATGACGACCGTGTCGAGCATCGCGCGCATCGCGTCGACCGCGCCCTGGTCGGCTGCGAGCTTGTCGCCACGGCCGATCCACCGTCCGGCACCCATCGCCGCCGCCTCGGTCACGCGCACGAGCTCGAGCGCCAGGTTCCGATCGGGGCGAGGTGTCGTCACGAGAGACGTGATCTTACGAGCTTTCCCTCGGGCGTCGGCTGCGGCCCGACTGCCGCGCGCCGGAGACGGCCTTCTCCTCTGCCCAGCGCGGCAATCACGCGGTTCTCAACGACTCTGAGGCAGGTCGGCGAGAAACCGGTCGACCTCGATCGATGATCGCAGCCGAACCACGGGCCACTTGGCGAGAGCCTCTGGGTAGGCCCGGCGACGGCGGAAATGCGATCGCGCGGAAAAGAGGAGGAGCGAGTCACGACTCCAGAGCACGTTTGCGAGTGTCTCTCTGTTCCCGTTCCAGAGCTCCTCGCGTCCGCGAACACGTCGGGCGGTTCGCCGGATGAGTCGTGGTACCCAGACGCGCAGCGGAAGATCGAGCCACACGACGACGTCGGCTCCGTCGAGGACGAGATCACCGAGCTTTCCGCGGTACGGCCCGTCGATCACCCACCCGTCGGATGCGACGATCGGTGCGACCCGCGCCCGCAGCTCCTCGTCGGAGGTCTCCACCCACCCCGGCCCATGCACGAGCGCATCCATCTCGACGAAGGGGACGTCGAGCCGTCGAGCGAGCTCTCGCCCGAGTGTGGTCTTACCGTTCCCACTCGCGCTCGCCATGACGACGACTTTCCGCATCGGCATTCAGGAGACGGTAACGCGTCATCCCACGCTGCCGGGATCGGAGTCCTCCCTCGAGCGCGCCACGCGCGCGGGACTCCTCGCCGCTCCCGGTTGCAGTCTCGTCCCACTCGGTCTGACCAAGGGTCACGGCCCTCGTGGCCATGGCTCTACATGCGCTCCGGGGCGTTGACGCCCACCAGGTCGAGACAGCGGGCGATCACCTGCTGGGCTGCGCGGCACAGGCCGAGGCGAAAGGACTGAGCGGGGTCGTCGAGCACGCGGCAGGCCTGGTAGAAGCGGTGGTAGTCGTCAGCCAGCCTGATCGCATACGCGGGCAAGAGCTGCGGCCCTCGTCGCTCCGCCGCCTCGCGCACGGTGAGCGGAAAATCACCCAGGCGCTTGATCAGCTCCTTCTCGGCCTGCTCGAGCGGCCCCGGCGGCGCTCCTCCGACGTGTGCCCCCTCGGCCTTCCGCAGGATCGCGGCGATGCGCGCGTGTGCGTACTGCACGTAGTACACCGGGTTCTTGGCGGACTTCTCTGCGGCGAGATCGAGGTCGATCTCGATCGTCTGGTCGGGCCCTCGGTTGACGAGATACCAGCGTGTCGCGTCGACGCCGATCTCGTCCATCACGTCGTCGAGGAACACGACGTTCCCGGCGCGCTTCGACGCCTTCGCCGCAGCGCCGGCCTGCGTGAGATGAACGAACTGGTACAGCAGCACCTCGATGCGTGCGTCGTCGTAACCCAGCATCCGCGCGATTGCGGCGTACCACTTCGCCGTCGCATGATGGTCGGCGCCGAGCACGTAGATCGCACGGTCGAATCCACGCTCGAGCTTGTCGATCAGGTACACGACATCGGCGGCGCGATACGTGGGCGTTCCGCCCTTCTCGTCCGACCGGATCAGCACCCAATCCTGACCGTCACCGTACGCCGATGAACGTGCCCAGAGCGCGCCGTCGTGCTCGTAGGTGTCGAGCCGGGGGAGGATCTCGGGCAACCGTTGCTCGAGGTCACTCTGGAGCGCCCAGCTGTCGAAGTGGATCCGGAACCGCTCCATCGTGTGCTCGATCGAGGTCAGCATCCGGGCGACTGGATCCCCGTCCGTGCGCGCGAGCTCGACGACGTACTCGCCGTGGTACCCGTCCCCGGGGACGGCATCGCCCCGCCGGAGCGCGTCGACCGACGCGCGGAAACGCTCCATCTGCGTGCCGGCGTCGTTGTAGTAGTACTCGCGGGAGACGTCGTGACCACCGAACGCGAGCAGACGCGCCAGGCAGTCGCCATACGCACCGTTCCGCGCCGCGGAGACGACGACCGGGCCGGTGGGATTCGCGGAGACCATCTCGACCTGCACCCGCTCGGGCGCCGACGCCCAGCGTCCGCCATACCCCTCGCCGATCTCGCCGAGCGCAGACAGGAAGAACCCGTCCGAGACCCGCAGGTTGAGGAAGCCCGGGCCCGCGACCTCCGCGGATTCGACCTCGTCGAGCTCGATCACCTTCGTTGCGATCTCCTGTGCCACCTCCCGCGGTGGGCGCCCGATCGACTTGGCCGACCGCAGCGCGACATTCGTCGCGAAGTCCCCGTGCGCCGCATCCTTCGGTCGTTCGAGCTCGACCTCGGCCCCGGCGACCGCTCCGACGCGCGCCGCCAGGCGCTCGACGGCGCTCGGCTGATCGGAAGCATCCACGCCTCTAGTATCGTGGAGGTCACATGGACGACGCTCCCGAGCGGCAATTGAACATCCACATGGAGCCGCAGCATCTGGCGGGGGTGTACGCGAACTTCGCGAACATCACGTTCTCGGACTACGAGTTCACGCTCACGTTCGCCCGCATCGACCACGAGGTCGAGGAAGGTGACGTCCCCGGCGTCGTCGTTTCTCGTGTGAACATGTCGCAGCAGTTCATGCGCGAGCTGCTCGCCGCGATGCAGGATGCCTACTCGAAGTACACGACGGTGAAGGGCATCCAGGATCTTCCCGAGACCGACGAGCACTCTTAAGAGTCTGTCCAAAAACTGATCCAGGGCGCCCCACAGGCGTCACGCACCGCGAGTCATTCACCGTAGCCCCTTTCTGGACAGGCCCTTAACGGCGCTGCTGCCAGCGCTCGGTCATCGCGATGCGCTGCACGAGCGTCGGATGATTCTCGAGCCAGAGGTAGTCCCAGGCGGGTGGGCTCGGTTGCTCGAGACTCGTTCGTCCGAAGCTCTCGAAGAGCTTTCGCGCGGCGGCTGGGTCATGCGTGGCATTCAACGCGCGCCAGTCGGCCTCGGCCTCGTACCGCCGAGAGACCGCGTTCTGCAGCGGCGCGGTGAAGAGGCTGAGGGCCGCGAGGAAGAGGATTGCGAACGGCAGGTTTGCCGGATCACCAAGCCCGCCGCGCCTGCGCGTCGCAAGTGCGACGAGCCACAGCGTCGGCACGACGATCAACGCCGTCCAACCGAGAGCCTTCAGGATGTGACGGCTGCGCACATGACCGAGCTCATGAGCGAGCACGACGTCCACCTCGCCCCGCGAGAACCTTCCGTCGAGCAATGTGTCCCACACGATCACGTGTGTCGACGGGCCGAAGCCGATCGTGAACGCGTTTGCCTGGCTGGTCCAGCTCGAGACGTCCTGAACCCGTACGGGCGTGCCGCGCACGTGCTCCGTTCGTTCGATCCGAACGACGTCCGCCTCGAGACGCGGGTCATGGAGCGGGTGCGCCGACGCAGCCAGCAGGTAGGCGCTGCCGAAGGCGAAGAGGGTCGCGATCCCGACGAAGGTGGGCGCCGCCACCAGCCACCAGCGCCTGAAGCGGCCCGCAAGGCCGACGACGAGGACGATCGTCAGCAACGCCGAGACGACCTCGGGCGCGAGGACGGCCCACTGGGCGTTCAGCCAAGCGAGGACGTCGAACGGCCCGAGCCCCCAATGGTGCTGCCACCAGAGGTCAGCGAGGCTGAACGGCAACGTGACGAACCACAGGGTGACGAGGATCACCATGCCGACGACGATTGCGCTGCCCATGCGACCGAGACCCAGGGTCTTCGTTACGCGCGGGAGCCGCACGGCGAGCACCAGGAGGGCGATAAGGGTCGCGGCGGTCCCGCCCAGCCACAGCGCCTGCTCGCCGCGCGAGTAGCGACTGGCCCGGCGAATCGCTGCGTCGGAGAAGTATCGGCGCTGGTCGAACCCGCCGAGCGCGAGCGACGGCACGGTCGTCCGGGCGAGCAGCCACGCGCAAGCGCACCAGACGACCACGCCGACGGCTAGCGTCACGGTCTTCGTCATGCGCGTCGCCGTTCTCTCGGACATTCATTCCAATCTTCACGCACTGGAGGCGGTTCTCGCGGATGTCGACCATCATGCCCCGGACTCGATCTGGTGTCTCGGTGACGTTGTCGGGTACGGGCCCAGACCCAACGAGTGCGTCGCGATCGTTCGCGAGCGCACCGACCTCTGCCTGTGCGGCAACCACGATCTCGCAGCAGTGGGCATGCTCGACACGGCCGACTTCAGCGGAGACGCAGGCGTCGCAGCCCGATGGACGAGTGGGATCCTCGGCGAGGAGGAGGCGGGCTGGCTGCGCTCGCTCGCGCCGCTCGCCGAGCGACCGGGCGTGGAGCTCTTCCACGGCAGCCCGCGCGATCCGGTCTGGGACTACGTCCTGACCGAGCGGACCGCAGTGGCAAGCATGCTCGAGACGGTGGCACCGCTCTTGCTCGTCGGCCACAGCCACGTCGCCCTCGCGCTCGCCTGGGACGGGCGGGAGCTGAGCGGTGGGCTCGCCCCGGATGGCACCGACGTCGAGACCGGCGGCGAGCGCTGGCTGCTGAATCCCGGCTCGGTCGGGCAGCCCCGTGACGGCGACCCGCGGGCGGCGTGGGCCCTGATCGACGACGATCCAGGAAGCGCGACGTTCCGGCGGGTCCCGTATCCGATCGAGATGACGCAGGCGGAGATCCGCGGGCGTGGGTTGCCGGAGGCCCTCGCACAGCGGCTCGTGCGAGGCGTCTGAACGGACGATGCCCGGGTACGTCCGGCTCCTGAACGACGGTTCAGCGAGCTTCGCGCACGGCCGGGCGCGAAGCAGACGAGCCAAAGGTGATTCCCTGGCGTGCGAGTGCGATCTGGACGTCCTCGCGGGCCTTGAAGATCCGCCACTTGACCGTCGCGAGCGTGATCTCGAGCGAGTCGGCGATCTCGTTGTACGAGAGACCTACGACGTCGCGAAGGAGGAGCGCCATCTTCAGGTCGACGGGCAATCCGTCGATCGCCCGCCACAGGGCATCGATTTCCTCGACGCGCTCGGCTGGCAGCTCGAGCGCTTCAAGGGGGGGCACGTCGTCGATACACACGGGTGCGAGCGGGCGGCGCTCTTTCGCTCGCAGCTCGTCGAGCACGCGGTTCTTCGTCACCTGGAACAACCACGTCGTGAACTTGCAGCGAAGCGAGAAGCGCGGCAACCCCTGGAACACGCGCAGGAACACTTCCTGCGTCAGGTCTTCGGCGAGTGCCTTTTCGCCGTTCGTCAGCCGAAGAACGTAGTTGTAGACCGGAGTCTCGTACATGCGCAGGATGATCGCGAATGCACGCTCGTCACCACGCTGGGCCTTCCGGAGAATCGCCAGATCTGGCTGCGGGAGGGACAAGAGGCTCGGAGTATAGCCCCGGTTTCGGCTGGAATCTGCAGCCTTACGTCGCCCTTACGAGAACCTTTCCGGTCATCTCGAGAGGGGGCTCGATCCCGAGGAGGTGCAGCACCGTCGGCGCAAGATCGGCAAGCTCGCCCTCATCGGCGAGGTTCACTCCGTGCTCGGTCACGATCAATGGCACGAGATTCGTCGTGTGCGCCGTGTAGGGGTTCACCCCGTCGTCGGCGAGCATCCTCTCCGCGTTGCCGTGATCGGCTGTGATCAGACAGACGCCGCCGAGCTCGGTGACGCGGTCGACCACGCGACCGAGTGCGTCGTCGGTGGCCTCGACAGCACGAACGACCGCTGGGATCACGCCCGTGTGGCCGACCATGTCGGGGTTCGCGAAGTTGACGACGCAGAAGCTGTAGCCGTCACCGACTTCCTCGACGACGCGACGCGTAACCTCGGTAGCCGACATCTCGGGCTTCTCGTCGTAACTCGCCACGTCGCGAGGGCTCGGAACGAGGAGCCGCGTCTCACCGGGCCACGCTTCCTCGCGTCCGCCGTTGAAGAAGTAGGTGACATGTGCGTACTTCTCCGTCTCGGCGACGTGCAGCTGTCGGAGGCCCCGCTCCGCGAGCACCTCGGCGAGGGTGTTCGTGACGTCCTGCTCTCCGAAGACGACCGGCGTCGGAAGATGGGACGAGTAGCTCGTCATCGTCGTCACGTCCAGCCCTCCTGCGAGCAGCCTCGCCGTCAGCTGACGTCCGCGGTCGGGACGGAAGTTGAAGAAGATCGCGGTGTCCCCCACCTCGAGCCGCGGAGCCCCATCGATGCAGATCGGCTCGAGGAACTCGTCGGTCACCCCTGCGTCGTAGCACCCCTCCACCGCCCCGAGCAGACGGGCCGCCGAGACGGTGCTCGCGCACCGGCCGCCCGTGATCGCGCCGTATGCCTTTTCGATCCGGTCGTCACGGTCGTCACGGTCCATGGCGTAATACCGGCCGACCACCGTCGAGATCCGATCGAGCGGCAGCTCCGCGAGGTCGTGCACCGCCGAAGTCGGCGAGACGTCCCGACCGTCTGTGAAGGCGTGGATCCATGTCTTCTCGGGTGCGAACTGCAGGAGCGCCTGCAGGTGATCGATGTGCGAGTGCACACCACCGCGGGAGACGAGCCCGAGCAGATGCACGCGCTTGCCACGCTCGAATGCGGAACACAAGACCGGGCTTTCGAAGAACGAACCGTTCTCGATCGCAGCGTTGACGCGCATGAGATCCTGATGGAGGCGTCGTCCCGCCCCGATCGTCAGGTGGCCGACCTCGCTGTTCCCCATCTGCCCGGGTGGCAGTCCCGCCGCAGGCCCCGAGGCCTGAAGTGTGGTCGACGGGAAGGTGCGCCAGAGCCGGTCGAAGACCGGCGTCGATGCGAGCGCCACCGCGTTGCCCGGCCCCGCCGGCGCACATCCCCAGCCATCGAGGATGACGAGGGCTACGAGTGAGACGACGCTGTCCGGCAAATTGCCGCAAACGATTCGAGATCGAGGGCGGCCCCGCCGACGAGCGCTCCGTCCACCGCGGGCTGAGATAGCAGCGCTGTCGCGGTCTCCGGCTTCACCGACCCGCCGTACAAGACCGGCGCGTCGATCGCCGACCGGATGACTTCGTGCGCCTGCTGAGCGATCTCGGGCGTTGCGGACCGCCCCGTTCCGATCGCCCAGACGGGCTCGTAGGCGACGACGAGGTTGTCGTCGGGCTCGAGCACCGCGACTTGGCGGCGAAGCACGGATTCCGTCGCTCCCGCTTCACGCTCGGCCTCCGTCTCGCCCACACATGCGATCACGTGCAAACCGGCTGCCAACGCCGCCCGCACGCGCTTGCCCACGGTCTCGTCGGTGTCGCCGAAGTACTGCCGTCGCTCGGAATGGCCGACGAGCGCGCCGTACACGCCGAGCTCCAGCAGCATCCCCGCCGGCACCTCGCCGGTGAACGCTCCCTCCGGCTCCCAGTGGCAGTTTTGGGCGAAGACACCGATCTCGGTGCCCGCTACCGCCTGGATCGCGGGGGCGAGCGAGACGAACGGCGGACAGACGACGACGTCGATGTCGTCGGGCAGGTCGACGTCGCGCAACGCTCGGCAGAACTCGCCTGTCTCGGCGGGGCCCTTGAACATCTTCCAGTTGCCGGCGATCAGCATCAGCTCTCCGGGATCGCAGCCACGCCGGGAAGCTCACGGCCCTCGAGCAACTCGAGTGCGGCGCCACCACCGGTCGAGATCCACGAGACGCGGTCGGCGACTCCCGCATCGCGCACCGCACGCACCGAGTCGCCGCCCCCGACGACCGTGAAGCCGTCGCAGTCCGCGAGCGCTCGCGCGACTGCGAACGTGCCCTCCGCGAACCGCGGCCATTCGAAGACTCCCATCGGGCCATTCCAGAACACCGTTTTCGCAGCGGCGATCCGGCTCGAGAAGTCCTCGCGCGTCGATGGACCGATGTCCAGCCCGAGCCACCCCTCGGGGAGCGCGTCGAACGGGACGTCGCGCGCCTCTGCCTCGGCGTCGAACGACGCCGCGGCGACGACGTCGATCGGAAGCACCGCCTCGAACACGAACGGGTTCTCGTCCCGGACGTCCTCCGCCATCTTGCCGCCGATCAGCACCTGGTCGGCGCGACCGCCGAGATTCTGGAGCACGCCGATCTTGTCATCAACCTTCGCGCCTCCCGAGACGATCACGAAGGGTTGCTCGACGTCGCCGAGCAGCGCACCGAGATGGACGAGCTCCTCGAGCAGCAGGGCGCCGGCGTATGCGGGCAGCAGGTCGGCAACGCCGACGGTGGAGGAGTGCGCCCGGTGCGCCGACCCGAATGCGTCGTTCACGTAGAGGTCGCAGCCGGCGGCAAGCTCTCGAGCGAAGCTCGGGTCGTTCTGCGTCTCACCCGGATCGAAGCGGGTGTTCTCGAGCACTGTCACGCGCCCGTCCGGCAGCAGCTCGGCGAGCCGCTCACGCACCGGCGCCATCTCGTGCTCATGGTCGGGTCCCTTCGGCCGCCCGAGGTGCGAGCACACCCTCACCTCGTGCGCGCCGCGACGAAGGAGTTGCTGAAGCGTCGGGAGCGATGAGCGAATGCGCGTGTCATCTGCAACGTGGCCGGCCTCGAGCGGTACGTTCAGGTCGGCGCGGACGAGCACGATCTTTCCCTCGACATCTGCGCTCTCGTAGGAACGCGGGCGTCTCACGCGACGATCTTCGGCACCAGGTCGACGAGGCGACAGGAGTACCCCCACTCGTTGTCGTACCACCCGAACACCTTGACGAACGTCCCGCTCGCCATCGAGAGCTCGCTGTCGAACGTGCATGACGCCGGTGAGTGGACGATCGCCGTCGACACGAGCGGCTCGTTCGAGTATTCGAGATACGGAGCAAGCGGGCCGCTCGCGGCGGCCGCCTCGAAGGCGGCGTTGATCTCAGCCACGGTCGTCTCGCGCCCGAGATGAACGACGAAGTCGGTGAGCGAGCCGGTCGCGACGGGCGCACGAACCGAAATGCCGTCGACCTTGCCCTTCAGCTGCGGGAGGACGAGCCCGATCGCACGGGCGGCGCCCGTCGAGGTCGGGATCAGGTTGATCGCGGCGGCATGGGCGCGCCTGAGATCCTTGTGCGGCAGGTCGAGAACCTGCTGGTCGTTCGTGTAAGCGTGGATCGTGGTCATGAAGCCGCGCTCGATCCCCCATGACTCGTCGAGAATCTTCGCCATCGGTGCAACGCAGTTGGTCGTGCACGAAGCGTTCGAGATGATTGAGTGCTGCTCCGCGTCATACGCGTCGTCGTTCACGCCGAGCACGAGCGTGATATCCGGGTCGGTCGCCGGGGCGGAGATGATGACTTTCTTCGCCCCGGCGTCGAGGTGCTTCTGCGCAGACGGGCGATCGGTGAAGAACCCCGTCGACTCGATCACGACGTCGATCTCGAGCTCCCCCCACGGCAGGTCGGCCGGGTCGCGCTCCGCAAGTCCCTTGATCTCCTTGCCTGCCACCGTCAGCGAGCCGCCCGACACTTCAACCTCCTCACCGAAGCGCCCGAGCACCGAGTCGTGGCGCAGGAGGTGCGCCATCGTCGGGACGTCGCCGAGGTCGTTGAACGCCACGATCTCGAAGTCCCCACCGCGTTCGAGCGCGGCCCGGAAGAAGTTGCGGCCGATCCGGCCGAACCCGTTGATCCCTACGCGTGTTTTCGCCATGAGGCGACTCTAACTACGCGGTAGGCGAGCTGGCCGCAATGCCATAGATCGAGGCGAGCTTCTCACGGAGGTAGCGGACGTAGGGCTCCGGGTCGACTTCGGACGTGCCGACGACCCGTTCGAGCGTCTCGCCGGGGGTGAACTTGCGGCCGTGCCGGTGCAGGTGCTCGCGCAGCCAGTCCCGGAGCGGCCCGAACTCGCCCTGCTCGAACGAGTCGTGCAGGTCGGGCAGGTCGGCGGTGATCTTCTCCCAGATCTGCGCCGAGATCAGGTTCCCGAGGGCGTAGGTCGGGAAGTACCCGACCGAGCCACCCGACCAGTGGACGTCCTGCAGCACGCCCTCCGTGTCGTTCGGGACCTCGATGCCGAGGTACTCCCACATGCGGCGATTCCATTCCTCGGGCAGCTGCTCGAGGGGGAACTCGTCTGCGAGCAACGCCTGCTCGAGCTCGAAACGCAGGATGATATGGAGGTTGTACGTCGCCTCGTCGGCCTCGACGCGGATGAGCGAGGGCGACGTCGCGTTCACCTCGCGATACCACTGCTCGGCGTCGTAGCTGCGGAGAGCCTCGGGATGGAGCTCCTGCAGGCGTGGGAAGAAGTGGCGCCAGAAGGGCAGTGACCGCCCTACGAGGTTCTCCCACATGCGGCTCTGCGATTCGTGCATGCCGAAGGAGACCCCTCGGGCGAGCGGTGTGCGCTCCAGTTGCGGGTCGACCTGGCGCTCGTAGAGGCCGTGGCCGAACTCGTGCATCGTCCCGAAGAGCCCGCCGAGGTGCTCGCGGAAGTACCGCGTCGTGATGCGGATGTCGGTGACGCCGGTCCCGGACGCAAACGGGTGCACCGTCGGGTCGAGCCGCCAGGTCTCGTCGTCGAAGCCGAACGCGCGCGCGACCTCGAGCTCGAAGACCTTCTGCGTCTCGACGTCGAAGTCGTGCTCCGGCGCGGCGACCCCGCCACTCGAGGCGACCTCTTTCACGAGCGGCGCCTGATGCTCCTTCAGGTAGTCGAAGAGCTTTCGTACCTCCCTCGTCTTCATCCCGCGCTCGTAGTCGTCGAGCACGATGTCGTACGGCTCGTCCCCGACCTCGAAGCAGTCGATGTAGCGCTTGCGCAGATCGAGGTTCTTGCGCAGCACCGGGAGGAACGACGCAAAGTCGTTGTTCTTGCGCGCCTCGACCCAGACCGGATTCGCAAGCGCCGCCGAGCGCGACATCTCGGCGCGCAGCTCGGCCGGCACCTGACGGAGCTTTTCCCAGTCCCGCGAGGCGACCCGGATGAGGCTCGCCTCGAGCGAGTCGTAGTCGTGCTGTCCTCCCCAGTCGCGCAACCCGTCGAGCAGCCTGCCGACCTCGGGCGAGGTGAATTTGATGTGCGCGATGCGGCCGACGGTCGCCATCATCTCGGCGCGGAGCGGCGCGCCCCCGGGCGGCATCATCACGTGCTGATCCCAGCCGAGCAGGGCTCCCGTCTTCCCGAGATCCGAGATCTCGGCGAGACGCTCCCGCAGTTCGTCGAACCTGGCCTGGCTCACAACGAGAAACCTATATCAACCGCGCAGATCCCCGCGAGCGAGAACATGTCATCTTTCAGGACATTCGCGGCGGGCCGGAGGGGAAGCTCCGAGGACGACCTTCCCCTCCGTGAACCGTGCTCGATTCCTTGACGGTGGACGGGGTCTATATCCACCGTCGGGCGAACTCGGACCCGCCACACGACCAAGTATGGGGATGCCGGCGATTACTTCGCCAGAGGAATTGCAAGTCGTACGTTATTCCTCGGCGAGTCGCACGATCGCCCGGAGTCGCCGGTGAGCAGCCGCCTTCGAGAGCGGCGGCCGTGCTTTCGCGGCCAGCTCGCGCACGGACGCGGACGGATGGCGGAGCCGCAGCTCGGCGATCTCGATCAGGTGAGGCGGCAGCCTGTCGAGATCGATCGCCCGAATCGCCTCGAGCTGGGTGTGCGCAGCACGCGCGGCGCGTACCAGGTTCGCCTCGTCCGCATTCGCGAGCCGATTGGCGCGGGCTCGGGTCGCCGCGACGACAGCGTGCTCTTCGATGCGAAGCACGACGTCGCTCGCGCCCGCAGCGGCGAGGAGGTCGTAGATCGCCTCGTGGCCCTTCGCGTAGGCGGCTGCGTGCCCGCGTCGCTCGACGACGGCGAGCCGAATGTTCGCGCGCGCCGCGACGTCCGCGATGAAGCGGGCTCCGTCCATCCCGCTCGCTCGCAACTCGAGATGGGGGTCGCGCGGTCCCGAGAGCGAGCCGCCGCCGAGCAGCGCACCTCGAAGGTAGGCACCGCGGCAGCAGGAGCGCCCGACGACCCGCTTCGGCGGCCACGCGAGCGGCGCACCCGACGCCGACAGGACTCCGGCCTCCCGGAGGATCGCGAGCGCGTGAGGGTCGACCTCGACGTGCAGCTCGAAGCGCGTCGCCCGGTCGAACGAGCGGCGCCGGTAGGTGCGGATCTCGGAGCGCACGCGGAGGTGGCGCAGCAGGGCGAACGCACGGCGCGCGACCGAGGAGCTTGCGAGGTCGAGGTGAACGGCGACGCTCGCCGCACGCAGGTGCCAGGCACCCGAGGCGTGAAAGAGCGCCGAGAGCTCGGCGTTCCGGCAGCAGCGCCGTTCGGGCGCGATCTGCGCCAGCTCGTCGCGAAGCTCCTCAGAGAGCATGGTTGTCAGAGCGCAATGCTCTCCAACTCCAGCAGCCGTCGCTTGTACTCCACGCCGAGGCTGCCCCAGCTGCCGATGCCGCTCGCGGCGACGACCCGGTGCACCGGCAGGAAGGGGGCGAGGTCGCAGCGCGCGCAGAAGGTGCCGGCGGCACGCGCGGCGCCGGGGCGGCCGGCCAGCGCCGCCAGCTCTCCGTAGGTGACCGTGTCGCCGCGGGGCAGCGTCCGCAGAGCGCGCCCGCAGGCCCCGTAGAAGCCCTGATCCGAGCGGAGGACGACATCGGCGAAGTCGTCCGGCTCGCCGTCGAAGTAGGCCTGCAACCGTCTCGTCAGGACGTGTCCGGGGACAGTCCCTGGACGTGTCAGCTTCGGACGGGGCAGCTCCGAGTGGAAGACGACGCCTTCCTCATCGAGCCACACCTCGCCCACACCCCAGCCTGGGGCGTGGTACTCGAGAAGCGTCGGCCGCATTCCTCGATGTTGTAGCGTCGGCGCGTGACGCGCGCGAAGCTGCCGCTGCTCGGGTACGCGTACGTGGCGCTCTGCCTGCCTGCGCTGCTCCTCGGGCTCGACCATCAAAGCGCAGTCTCCGCCCTCTTCACCGCGTCCGCCTTCGCCTACCTCTGGTTCCTCGCGAGTTTGCGCGCGCGGCTCGTTCGGTTCGACCCCGACGGCTTCTTCGCGACCGTCGTCGTGCTCGGCGGAGCGACCTTCATCGCGCTCCAGGCGCTTGCCGTGCGGAACGCCGATCCACTCCTCGCCGCGCCGGCGTCAGCGGGCGCCGCAACGGTGATCGTCGGCTCATCCCTCGGCGCCTGGCGAGCGCGGAAGATCCCGAAGTGGTTCGGCTGGGCGGGCATCGCCGGTGGAGCCGCGGTGCTCGGCGTCGGGATGGCCGAAGGCGCCGCCTCGTGGACGTTGGCGGGGGACGCCGGGTTCGCGTCGTCCTTCGGCTTCATGATCTGGGTCGTCGTGACGGCGACGTATCTGCTGCGGCGCTGATCGCCCGTCGCCTCGCCGCCGCTCCGCCTCGCGGTGCGTGTGTCACTTTCGTCACGCTTCGGTGACGGTCTCGTGGGCGTGGCTGACACCGGCCATGTCGCTTTCGGAGAGGCCAGGCGAGCCGGGTGAGTGGCGCGCCTGCGCGCCACTCGACTGCGCTCAGCTCCCGTTCGCCGGAGCGGTGGTATGGCCGTCGGCCGTAAGGTACGACGCCATGAGCACACACGCGATCTTCCGCCCCCCCACCCCACTGAACGAGCCGATCAACGACTTCGCGCCCAGCAGCCCCGCTCGCTCGCGCCTGCAGCTACGGCTCGAGCAGATGCGGAACGAGCGCCTCGAGATCCCGCTCGTGATCGGCGGCAAGGATGTGACGACCGGCGAGCTCCGCCACGCGGTCATGCCGCACGACAAGGATCACATCCTCGCCGATGTGCACCAGGGGAGCGCCGAGCACGTCCACGCCGCCATCGAGGCCGGAGCGAAGGCGTGGGAGGACTGGTCGCGGTGGCCCTGGGAAGAGCGCGCCGGGGTGTTCCTGCGCGCCGCCGAGCTGCTCGCCGGGCCATGGCGCGACACGCTGAACGCGGCAACCATGCTCGGACAGTCGAAGACCGCGCACCAGGCCGAGATCGACGCCGCGTGCGAGGCGATCGACTTCTTCCGCTTCAACGTCGAGTTCATGACGCGGGTCTATGCGGAGCAGCCGATCTCTTCCCAGGGAGTCTGGAACCGCCTGGAGTATCGCCCGCTCGAGGGGTTCGTGCTCGCGGTCTCGCCGTTCAACTTCACCGCGATCGGCGCGAACCTGACGAGCTCACCTGCCCTGATGGGGAACGTCGTGCTCTGGAAGCCCGCCTCGACGGCGACGGTGTCCGCGTACTACCTGATGCGCCTCTTTCAGGAGGCGGGCCTGCCGGACGGCGTCATAAACCTGGTCTACGGCGGCGGGGCGACGATCGGTGACGCGGCGCTCGCGAGCCCGCACCTCGCGGGGATCCATTTCACGGGCTCGACATCCGTCTTCAACGGCATGTGGCGAACGGTGGCGTCGAACATGGAGACCTACCGGAACTATCCGCGGATCGTCGGTGAGACGGGCGGCAAGGACTTCATCGTCGCGCATCCCTCCGCGGACGTCGACTCGCTGGCCGCCGCGATCGTGCGCGGCTCGTTCGAGTACCAGGGGCAAAAATGCTCCGCCTCATCGCGCGTCTACGCGCCGTCCAACCTCTGGCCCGAGTTGCGTGAGCGCCTCCAGCACGAAGTCGCCTCGATCAAGATGGGAGATGTCGCCGACTTCGGCAACTTCATGGGCGCGGTGATCGACAGCTCGTCGTACGAGACCCAGGTGGCTGCGATCGAGGAGGCGAAGGCGACGAGTGGCGCCGGCATCGTCGTCGGCGGCGGCTACGACGATTCGACCGGGTATTTCGTCGAGCCGACCGTGATCGAGACGAACGACCCCGGCTTCCGCCTGATGCGGGAGGAGATCTTCGGCCCGGTCGTGACGACCTACGTCTACGACGAGAAGCGCTGGAGCGAGACGCTCGAGCTGGTCGATCGCACCGCGCCCTACGGGTTGACGGGCGCGGTCTTCTCGGAGAACCGGGCGGCGATCGACGACGCACGCGACAAGCTGCGCTACGCCGCCGGCAACTTCTACGTCAACGACAAGCCGACGGGCGCCGTTGTCGGCCAGCAGCCGTTCGGAGGCGCACGCGCATCGGGAACGAACGACAAGGCGGGATCGATGTGGAACCTCATCCGCTGGGTGAGCCCGCGCACGATCAAGGAGACGTTCGTGCCGCCGCGCAGTTATCGCTACCCGTTCCTCGATGCGGAGCCGGACTCAGCGGGAACGTAGCTACCGACGCAACCGACAGCGTTCGCCGGGCAACGTCACCGTCCGCACCACTAACCGGTACGCGACGAGTTCAGCGCAGCGGCCGAGCGAACGAGAGCCTTGAGCGCCTGCTCGTCGAGCTCGTCGCCTTCGTGGACATCGATGGCCCGCCTGACGTTGCCTTCTAGGCTCGAGTTGAACAGGCCCGAAGGGTCTTCCAGCGACGCGCCCCTCGCGAAGGTCATCTTTACGACGGTCTTATAGGTCTCTCCGGTGCAGATGATCCCGTCGTGAGACCACACCGGAGTTCCCCTCCACTTCCACTCCTCGACGACCTCGGGATCGGCTTCCCGGATGAGAGCACGGATCCGAGAGAGCGTCTTCCCTCTCCAGTCGTCGAGCTCGCTGATTCTCGCGTCGATCAACTCGGACGGAGACCCGGATTCCTGAGAAGCGTCCTTCTTCACGACGTTCATCTCATACCACATCGCTTCTGGAAGGGCGCGCCAACCGAACTGGCGGGATCAGCCGACGCGAAACCTCCACGCGCGAGCGGTGGCCGCGGTTCCAGCCCGACCGTAGGCGACGGCGATGTGAGGCCCGGGTGAAAGCGGCGCCGCCGTGGTGCCGTAGATCGTTCCTCTCCGAGGCGAACCGCCGCCCTTCTCGAGCAACTCCTCCCCGTCGACCCAGAGCGCCGTCTCGACGAGGTCGTGGGACGCAGAGATCTCGACGGCGACCTGAGGGCGACGCGGCGCCGGATTCTGCGGGCCGAGGATGCGTACGCGCACCGCTCCGCTTCGATCGGGCATCCATGCTCGTCCGACGAGGTGCAGCGCGACGGCCGTCGCCCCCTGCTGCACGACCGCCCAGCCGTTCGTCGAGCGGTAGAGCGTCCTCGCTCCGGTTCCCACCGTCGCGGCAGGGCCGGCGGCCGCGGTCGTC
>JBBSEJ010000004.1:0-86842 GCA_038239825.1 Gaiellales bacterium | reverse complement strand
TACCAGTTGAGTTATATCCTGACCCCGCCCCCACCCCCCCCCCCCCCGCGCGGGGGGGGGGCCCCCCCCCCCCCCCCCCCCCCCCCCCCCGGCTCGATCGCCCCTTACGGCTGAGAGGCCGGCTTCGGTGCCTGATCCTCACGGGGCGCATCGTTCACGAACGCCACCGGCGGGCAGTTGATGATGATGTGGGCCGATGCCAGGGGGAGCCCGTGCCCCGACGTGACGAGTCCCCGCACAGCGAGTTGCCTGATCGTGTTCGCGTCGGTCTGTGCCACGTTCAAGCCCGCCCGCACCGCCTCCGGGGTCCACACGCCGATCTGCAGGTCCCAGATGGGCGAGTAGAGCAGCGCCAGGCTTCGGTCGCGCAGCGTCGGGAACACGTCGAAGATGTTGTGC
The DNA here is from genome assembly GCA_038239825.1 of Gaiellales bacterium. Taxonomy (GTDB): domain Bacteria; phylum Actinomycetota; class Thermoleophilia; order Gaiellales; family Gaiellaceae; genus PALSA-600. The sequence goes on along the minus strand of JBBSEJ010000004.1, from coordinate 86,443 downwards.
GCGTCGCCGCCGATCCGGAGCTTGCGGAGCAACGAGGTGTTCTGGAGGTTCAGATCCTGTCGATTGCCTCCGTCGACGATCACGTGCGCCAGCCCGTCCGAGGGCGGGCTGTGCGCGCCCAGCCGCGTGTTCGCGAAGGTGAAGATCGCTGCCCGCGCGGTATCGGTGCGGCGGCTCGGGTTCGGGAACGGCGACAGGCCGAGTCCAGGAGTGAACGTGCTGCGCTCGATCACCGCGGTAACCGGATCGGACGCGTCGAAACTGAGGTAGAGGATCGGCTTGCCGTTCGCGAAGCCGCGGATGAATCCCAGGTCGGCAGTCATCTTCTTCGTGTCGATCGCCAGCAGCCGGTCGTGAGTGTTCCGGTGCTTGACCACATCGAACGGCCCGGCTCCGACCGCGACCACGGGTGCGTTGTAGATCGCCGTCGTGCCCTTGATCCGGACGAACGGGCTGTAGCCGACTCCGGCGACGGCGCCGGGGCGCGCCGCGCGAGGCGGAAAGGCGCTCGGACCGGGGACGAGTAGCCGGTCGGGCTTGAAGTCAGGGAGCCCGTTGAAGACAGCCGGGCTGCGACCGAGGACGCGAGCCGAGCAGCGGACGACCGCCACGCAACCGGGGCAGCCGAGCGGCAGATTCGCGAGCTTCGGCGCAAAGTTCAAACCGAGCTTCCGCGCAAGTGCGGGGTCGGAGACGTCGGTGATGACGTACCACACAGGCACGCCGCGCACCGTCGCCCGGTGCAGGGGCAACCTCGCGAAATCGTTCACGAGATCGACGCGCATCGCACTTCGGATCGTGAACTTGCTTCGCGGCAGCGAACGCGAAGCCGAAGCGGCGAGAGTCCGAGACTGAGTCTGCGTCGGCGGCTTCGCAGCGCCGGCGACGCCGACTGAGAACGCGATCGCAGAGACAGCGAGCACAGCCGCGCCAAGTGGGAACACGAGCTTCCGGTTCGACAAGAGGAGCCCCTTTACAGCAGTGGGTACGCGAAGGATCTGCGCACGTGCTTTGGTCTCCTCGGTGCGTCGCGAAGTAACGGCGCAGCGATAACGATTCGATAAATACGCGACTCCGCGTCCTCGTCCCTACGGTGGTGCGCTCACTCGTCGTCGATGTGAGCTCCGGCGATCGGGTCGCGGTGAACCCCTCGGCGCACGAGGTCGATGATCCCGCTCTCGCCCGCGGTCGCGTCCTTGCGGAGGAGCTCGTCGATCTGCACGCCGACGAGGAAGATGATCGCCGCCGTGTACAGGTAGGCGGCGAGCACCAGGAAGACGATGAGGGCCCCGCTTGCCGACATGAAGTTTGCGAGGGTGCCCACGTACCAGCTGAAGAGCAACGATTCGACGAGCCACGCTGCCACGATGACGGCCGAGCCGACGCTCGCCCAGCGAACCTCGCGGCGTTCGGCCGCCCCGTAGTGAGCGAGCAGCCCCACTGCGAAACCGAGGAGCGCGACGGCGAGCGGCCACCGCACGACACGCAACACCCCGTGCATGACGCCTGAGCGCTCCAGATGCGGCCCGGCCGTAACGACGAGGATCGATGCGAGGAGCGGGACCACGACGCCGACGGCGAGCGCCAGTGAGACGCCCCAGCGACGGCGGAACGACCGCTGGTCGGCGGTCTCGTAGATCATGTTCATGCCCCCCATGCATGCGCGCACGAGGCCGGAGACGTACCAGAGCAGGAGCGCCCCCGCCAAGAAGGGCAGCGCAGGGCTCCCGTCGACGAGGATCTTCCTGACGGCCACGTCGGCGGCGGTGAACGCCGAAGGTGTGAGCTGACGATGAAACGACGGCCGGAGCTCGTTGTCCCAGACGTCCGACAGGCCGAAGGAACCGAGCGCCGCGACTCCGAAGAGCGCCAATGGCACGAGCGACTTCAGCGCCTGAAAGGAGATCGCGCTGGCGCTCGTCAGGATCTGATGACGGTCGAACAGGTCGACCCAGAGCCGAACCACGGCGACGGCGCGGCCCGCAACCGTCGGCTTCGTGGCCCGGCGACCCGTTGAGGGACGGTTCGCCGCTCTCATTCGTCGCTCCTGCTCGATCGCCGACCGCCGAAAACGTCGCCTATTGTTCGCCCGTGAGCGCTCGGGCTGAGATCGGCGTCTTCGGCGGCTCGGGGTTCTACAGCTTCCTCGAGGACGCCGAGGAGCTCGAGCTCGAGACGCCGTACGGCCGTCCCTCTGCGCCGGTTGTCGTCGGTGAGGTGGCGGGAACGCGAGTCGCGTTCCTGCCGCGGCACGGTCGCGCCCACGAGCTGACGCCGGCGGCGATCCCCTATCGCGCCAACGTGTGGGCGATGCGCGAGCTCGGCGTGCGCCGCCTCCTCGGCCCCAACGCCTCGGGCGCGCTCACCGCCGAGCTCGCCCTCGGCGAGTTCGTCGTCTGCGACCAGTTCATCGACCGCACCTGGGGCCGGAGCGACACGTTCTACGACGGCGCACCCGTGACCCATGTCTCTGCGGCGGACCCTTACTGCCCCGACCTGCGCAAGCTGCTCGTCGACGCGGCGCACGAGCTCGGGATCCCGGTGCGCGACGGAGGCACGGTGGTTGTGATCCAGGGACCCCGGTTCTCGACCCGTGCGGAGTCACGCGCCTACCGTGCAATGGGCGCGGACGTGATCAACATGACCGCCTACCCGGAGGCGCAGCTCGCACGCGAGCTGGAGCTCTGCTACGCGTCGATCTCGATGGTCACCGACCACGACGTCGGTGTCGAGGGTACCGAGCCGGTCTCGCAGGAGACGGTCGTGCGAGTCTTCGGCGAGAACAACGAGCGCCTGCGAGATCTCTTGCTCGCGGTCATCCCGCGAATCCCGCCGCAGCCGCCGGAGCATCTCTGCTCGACCGCCCTGCGGGGCGCGGTGATCGGGTGAGAGTTCTCGTCACGGGCGGCTGCGGGTTCATCGGCTCCCATGTCGCCGACGCCCTCCTGGCACGCGGAGACGACGTGCACGTGCTCGACTCACTGCACCCACTCGCCCACGACGGCCCACCCGACTACCTCCGCGACGACATCGACTACACGTTCGCTCCGATCGAGGATCGCGACGCCGTCGAAGCCGCGCTCGCCGGCATCGATGCCGTCTCGCATCAGGCCGCGATGGTGGGCCTCGGTGTCGACCTCGACGACGTCGTCGACTACGTGACGGCGAACGACCTCGGCACCGCTGTGCTCGTGCGCGCGCTTTCGGCCGCTCGCTTCAGGGGTCCGCTCGTGGTCGCGGGAAGCATGGTCGTGTACGGAGAGGGTCGCTACCGGTGCTCCGAGCACGGCATCGTCCGGCCGCCGCCGCGCACACGCGAGCGGCTCGCCGAAGGAGCCTTCGAGCCGGCGTGCCCGGTCTGCGACCGGCCCCTTGCGCCGGAGGCGGTGCCTGAGGATGCTCCCGTCGACCCACGGAACGTCTACGCGGCGACGAAGCTCCATCAGGAACAACTCTGCGCCGCCCTGGGCCGCGAAGCGGATGTGCCGGTGACGGTGCTGCGCTACCACAACGTCTACGGGCCGCGGATGCCGAGGGACACGCCGTACGCCGGCGTCGCGAGCATCTTCCGCAGCGCTCTCGAGGCCGGCGCGGCTCCACGGTTGTTCGAAGACGGCGGTCAGCGACGCGACTTCGTCCACGTCCGGGACATCGCGAGGGCCAACGTCCTGGCGCTCGACGCGCGGGTCGCGGGCACGTTCAACGTCGCGAGCGGCACACCGCGGACGGTCGGCGACCTCGCCTCGGCGCTTGCGGAGGAGTTTGCAGGCCCGCCGCCTCAGGTCACCGGTGAGTTTCGGCTGGGAGACGTTCGCCACGTCTTCGCAGCCACGGAGCGAGCCGAGTCGGAGCTTGGCTTTCGCGCAGCCGTGCCGTTCGATCAGGGCGTGCGCGAATTTGCCGTCGCCGCGTTGCGAGCGCCCAGCCGGCGCTGACAGCAAGCGCCGCGGCACTCCCACCCCAGACCACGTGAAGTGGCCAGGCAGGGTGCTCTGCGAGTTTGAGGTTGCCGTAGAGGAGCTCGACGATCGAGAGCAGCGCCACCGCGGGCAGCAGGACGATTCCTCGTGCAAGCGGCAGGAGCCCGAGCGCGATCAGCGCATACCAGGGATAGGCCGGTGAGACGAGCACGAGCGCAACCACGAAGAGGAGGAGCATGCTCGACGGCACGTCGCCGAGGTCGCCGCGGGCGACCCGGAGCGCGAGGAGGCCGAGCACGACGAGAACGACGGCGTCGTAGCCCGCGACGGGCAGCGAGACCCCGACGAGCGCGTCGGCGCGTCCGAGCAGGTAGTAGCGGGCGCCGGAGGCGATTCCCTCTTCGCCCGCGTACCCCGGGAGGTAGCCGAGCACCTTCGTCCCCGCGCCGGCGAAGGGCAGGTAGGCGAGCACGATCGTCGCGCCAAGCGGCGCGAGCGTGCGTGCGCGTCCTTCTCGACGCAGCAATGCCGGGAGCAAGAGGAGCGCGTAGGGCTTGACGAGTGCGGCGGCCGCAATCGCGACACCGACCGCGGCGCGCCGCTCGGAGACGAAGGCGAGCAGCGCAACGAGGACGATCGGCACGGCGACCGCATCGACGTGCCCGCTGCCCGCGATCTCGACGATCGCGATCGGGTGCCACGCATAGAGCACGGCTCGCCCTCGAGGCAAGCTGAATCGCGGCAGAAGCAGCAGGAGCAACCCGATCGAGCCGAGGTCGAGGGCCGAGAACGCGAACTTCGTCCAGATGACGCTTGAATGGTGGACGGCGTAGACCGCCCGATACGACGCCTCGGCGACCGGCGGGTAGATGGTCGGCACGTCGCGCCGGGAGATGTGCGGATAGATCCGAAGGTCCCGCAACGGCGCGAGCGCGGAGGCGGCGGGCGGGTAGCGATACGGGTTGACGTGATGTGCCTGCACGCGTCCGTCCCAGACGTAGCGGTACACGTCGGTCGAGAGCACCGGGGCGTGGACTGCGAGCGCCAGTCGCATCGCCGCGGCCGCGACGAGGATCACGGCGACCGTGCCCCGGCCGTGCAGCCGCCCGCGGCCGACGAGGAGGGTCGCGAGGCCGGAGACGAGCAAGAGCCCGACGACGAGCACCACGGTCGGCCCGGTGCGTGACAGGTCGCCCCCGAGCACGAGGCAGAGCAGGGCGCCCCCCGCACCCAACGCCACCAGCGCCACGAGGCGCTTGCGCTCAGGCAACGGTGACGCGCACGCGGTGCAAGCCCGACGCCCCGGACGGGTTGGAGCTGTGTATGCGCGCGGCCTGTACCGCACCGGTCCCGTCGGTCGCCCGCACGACGAGCTCCGCGGTGCCGACGGTTGCCGGGCGCCAGCGGATGCTCCAGAGCGCCCAGGTCACGTGGGAGCGGTGGTAGTCGAGCGTGGCCTTGCGCCAGCTCTGCCCACCGTCGGTACTGACCTCGACCCGCGAGACGCCGCGGTCGCCGGCGAACGCGACGCCGCGGATCGTGGCGGGCTGTCCGCGCGGCACGCTCCGGCCCTTCGCGGGCGAATCGATACGCGACATCGTGTGGACGTGGTAGGCCTTCCACCCCTGACTCTCGTAGTAGCCCTGATGCTCGGAGGAGCTGAGCTCCATCCGCTCGACCCATTTGGCGTTGACCTCGCCGTAGACGCCGGGGATGAGGATGCGCGCCGGGTACCCGTGCCGGTCGGGCAACCGTGCGCCGTTCATCTCGTACGCGATCAGCGCCTCGGGCACCATGGCACGCGCCAGCGGCACGCTGTGGGTGAACCCATCGGGGGCGCCGAACGACGCCCAGCCCGCGCCGTCCTTGATCCCGGCTGCGTGGATCAGGTCGCGCAGGCGCACGCCGCGCCAGCGAGCATTCGACAGGAGCCCGCCGCCAACGCTGTTGGAGATGCACTCGAGGGTCATCTCCTGGTCGACCGCCGGGAGTGCTTGCAACTCCGCGAGGTCGTACAGTCGCGGATGCTCGACGAGCCCGGTGACCTCGAAGCGCCAGTGCGAGTCGTGGACGCGCGGGTCGACGAAGTTCTTGGTGACGACGTAGAAGCGCTCGTTGGGCGTGATCCCGGGCAGGCTCTCCCCGAGGTTGACCATCCCGTCGTACCCGAAGGCCGAGCGCCGGTAGAGCTCGGCGATCAAGCCGGCCGACAGGAGGCCGAGGAGGCCGCCGGCGCCCCGCACGATGAGGGCTCCCCGGTCGATCCTCTTGCCGTCGTCGTCGTGCGCCGCCCCGCCGCGGACGTCGTGCGCCGCCCCGCCGCGGACGCCGCCGGATGTCGCGCTGGGTGCAAGGGCCGCCCTCGCGCCCGCAAGGCCGACGACGAAGAGGGCGAACAGCGCGAGCAGGCCGAGGGCAGAGAACCACGTCGCCGCCGAGAGGCGCCGTCCCTGGTAGTTGGCGTCGAGCGCCGGGAAGAGCACGACGACCGCCACGACCCAGACGAGAACCGCCACGCCGCCGAGCATCGTCAGGGCGGCTCTCGGCGAGCGATTGCCGGCAAGCTTCCCGTAGCCGATGCCGAGGAGAGCGCCGAGGCCGACGACGCCAATGAACGAGCCGAAGAAGGCGATCATCTTCGACATCAGCGCGCCTCCCGTCAGCGAGAGCAGCGTCAGGAACTCGCTCACCGGGACGAGCGGCAGGAAGCGGTCGGAGACGTCCTCGAACGGGAGCGGGATTCCGAGCAGCAGCCGCCCGACGAGCGCGAGGACGACGACCGCGAGCGCGGCGACTGCGCCGGCGGTGGCGTCGAGCCGCCGCGTCACGCGATCGCCTCGAGGGCGGCATGCGTTGCTGCGAGGTCGGGCCGTGCGCGAGCGACCGGCCGCAAGAGGGCCAGATCGTCGGCCTCGTCGATGTCGAACGTGCCTGCGACGAAGGCGACCGACAGCCCGAGCGTGCGCGCGCGAGCTTCGATCTCCTCGACCACCGATTCGGTGCTCATTCGTATGCCCCTCAGTACGTCGTGCGGTCCGCGGATCCCGAGCAGGTGATAGCCGCCGTCATGAACGGGGCCGATGACGATGTCGCTCGCCTCGAGCGCGGCGAACGCCGCGGCCACCGCTTCGACCGTGAGCTGGGGCGAATCGGACGCGATGATGATCGTGCACTCTTCCCCGCGGGCGGCTGCTCCACGAAACAGATGCCGCTGCCGGGCACCCCAGCTGCCGTCGGGCTGGGCGAGCAGGGTGGCATCAGGTCCGACGATCGCCGCGAGCTCGGAGAAGCTGTCGGGCGGCGTGACGTACCAGCCGTGCCGGAACGGCGCGGTGGCGAACCGATCCGCGACGTCGCTCAGGAACGCTCGGTAGAGCGCGACCGTTGCGGCGTCGCCGATCGATGCAGCGAGCCGCGTCTTCGCGAAGCCGGGCCTGGGCGCCTTTGCGGCGATCCACAGCATAGCCGTCATGCGAGCACCGCAGCCATGTCACGCACCGCGCGTACGGTGCCTCGCACCGTTCCCGTCACCTTCGAGCGCCCGGTGCGGGCGCCGTACGAAACCGGTACCTCCTCGATGCGCCAGCCGGCGCGGGCGGCACGCAGCACCATCTCGAGCGGCCAGCCGAACCGTCGATCGGCGATCTCGAGCTCGAGCAGCGCCGCACGGCCGGCGGCGCGCATCGGGCCGAGGTCTTGCAGAGAGATCCCTGAGCGCCGGCGCAACTCGAGGGCGAGCGCACGGTTGGCGAGACGTGCGTGCAGTGGCCAACCGCCTGCTTGGGCGCGTCTGGCGCCGAGCACCAGATCCGCACGTCCTGCGAGCACGTGCGTTGCGACCACGGTGAGCTCACCCGGGTCGAGCGATCCGTCACAGTCCATGAAGCAGACGACCTCGGTCTCCGCAGCGCAGAGCCCGGCGTAGCACGCTGCGCCGAAGCCCGGTTTCGGCTCGTGCACGACCCTTGCCCCGAGCCGTGCGGCGAGCGCGCCCGAGCCGTCCGTGGAGCCGTTGTCGACGACGATCGGACGGAACCCGGCGGGTATCCGGTCGAGCACCCACGGGATCGCCTCTGCTTCGTCGAGCACGGGCAGAATGAGATCGATCATGGCAGGGCCTGGTCGAGTGCTTCAAGCGCCGTCGGCAGATCGAGCCTCCCGAGACCGATCCTGAAGTGGTTGGCCGCGCCGCCGAAGAACGCGCCCGTGAGGAGCTCGTCCGGCCCCGGTTGGCCCAGTTCCGTCGCGAGGCTCTCGACGGCGGCAGGCGAGGAGACCCACGGGTAGCAGACGGTGCCGGCAAGCGGCGGGACCCAGTCGAGCACGTCCGATCGGCGACGCAAGAAATCGGCGACGACATCCAGATTGCACGCCACGATCCGGCAACTCCGCGCCAACACCTCGTCGCGAGCGCGCAGCGCAATGAGAGCGAGGACCTCCGAAGGCGCGGCCGTGAGGGCGCCGCCGAGGTCTCGCGTCCTCGCGGCGCGCTCGAGCAACGAGCGGTCGTGGCTCGCGAGCCAGCCGATGCGCAGTCCGGGCGCGGCGTAGGCCTTCGACATGACGCCGACCGCGACCGCACTCTCGGAGATGTCGACCACGGATGGAAGTCGGTCGCGGAGGTCGTACTCGAGACCGCGGTAGACCTCGTCGGAGATGACGCGTCCCCCTCGCTCCTCAACGAGCCGCACCGCGGCGGCGAACACGTCGTGCGGCGGCAGGCAGCCGGTCGGGTTGTGGGGGAAGTTGAAGATCGCGAGACGCGGGCGCGGGCCGAGCGCCTCGTCGAGCCGGTCGAGATCGAACCGCCAGTTCTCGCTCGCATGAAGCGGCACGAAGCGGATGTCGGCTCCGACGGCGCGTGCAGCCCCGAGGAGCGGCCCGTAGACCGGTTCCACGAGAACGACACGGTCGCCCGGGCAAACGAGCGAGCCGACCACGGCGACCACCGCCTGATCCGCACCGGCACACACGAGCACCTCTTGCGCAGCCGCGGTCGGGTAGAGCGCGGCGATCTCCGCACGCAACAACTCGTGCCCGTGGTGGCTCGAGTACCCGAGGGTCATGCGCTCCCACAGCGCCGAGCTGTCCGCGTCGGCGAGCGATAGGAGCTCCGTGAGCGAATACGGCTCGACCTCCGAGCTCGAAAGGAGGTTCGTGCTGGAACGTGCTGGAAGGTCGATCACCGGTGCGAGCATTCGCCGCTTGATACCCGCCCCGCTTCTGGGTAATCCCTTAAAGATCCATAAACTCGTCGTCGGTCAGCCGCCGTTCGTGCCGCCCGGACCGTAGGTGGAGCGCCCGAGTCGCCGGACGCGACCCTCGGACGTCGCCTCTGCAAGCGCCGCTCGGAATCGGCCGGGCCCCCAGCGGCGAGCGCCCAGCCGAGCGGCAAGTCCATCGCGGGCGAGCGGCCCGCTCGAGGCGAGCAACGCCGCGAGCGTCGACCTCTCGGTCGAGCACGTCCTGCGCGACCTGACGTGAGTGGAGAGCCGACCCCACCATTCCGGGCGAATAGAAGGCCTCCCCGGCCCCCGGGCCTGGCCGGTAGCGGCGCCCCCGACGGCGCTCGTCTCGCGTTCGCCAGCGCTCCTCGCGCAGCGGATCGGGCGTGTCACCTCCGTCGTCGGTCGTTTCGCCGGTGCCCTCCTCGCCCCGGTCACCTCCTCCTTCCGTGTCCTCGACGGTCAGGGGCTTGGCGACGTCCTCGAGCTGCGTCTTCTCGGCGCGCACCCCGAGGACGAGCTCGGCGATGCCGCCGAGTGCCATCACGGCCGGCGACGCCGCGCGGTACGCGCGACCCTTCGACCGCGAGGATCGCGCCGACCTCGGTCGCCGGGCCCCGCTCGTCGGTCTGCTCCCGCTCAGGATCTGGAGAGCGTGGCGCGACCGCCGGGCCGCTTGACGGATCTGAGGCCGGCCGAGGCGCTTGACGAAATGAAACGCTCTCCGCGAAGCCGCCCGGGTCTCACACGACCCCCCGGCCGCACGAGGAGCCACCCGCCGCTCGAGGAGCCTCACCTCCTTGCTCGGGGCACGTCCCTCGGGTACGCGTGTGGACGGTCCGACACGGTTTCGTGCCCGTGGCCGCCACCGGTCGTGTCCGCTGATAACGGACATGGCCGCTTCGAACGAAGACCCGACGGATCCGTCCGAGCGTCAGCTCGCGGTCACTCGGGGCTGCCGAGCGACCGCGCGCGTTTCGCGGCGAGGGCGGCGTCGCGCTGCACGCGCTGCACCCGTTCGCCCGCGACGAGCTCCTCGCAGACGCGCTTCGTCACGAGACCCACGAGCACGGGAACGATCCAGATGGCCACGCGGTAGAACCAGATCTGCGCCGTGTAGCTGATCCCGAGCCACACGTCGACTCGATCGGCGGAACCGGCCATGAAGATCAGGAAGACCCAGGTGACGACGGCGGCGCCGATCGCCGTGCGCCACGGATTCTCGCGCGGTCGCTGCAGGAGATTGTGGTAGCCGCGATCCCCCGTGACGATCCGCTCGGCCCACGGCCAGAGCGCGAGGAAGCCGAAGACGGTGAGGGGAAACAGCACCCCGCCCCAGAACGGATTGGGCACGAGCGTGTAGCTGCCGATCGTCACGTCGAACGACGGCACGAGTCGAAGCGCTCCGATCAGCCAGCCGAGGTACCAGTCGGGCTGCGCGCCGTTCGTCCCATCGCCCACGTGGTAGGGGCCCCAGAGCCACACCGGGTTGATCTGCACGAGCCCGCCGAGTGAGAACAGGGTGCCGAAGACGGCGAACATCAGCGCAAGCGAGCGCGGCGCCTGCCCGGGGAAGCTCGGCACACCGACGACGCGTTTCTCACTCGCACCCGGCGAGTCCTTGAACTGCGTGTGGTGCCGCGCTGCAACGAGGGCGAGATGCGTCGCCAGGAGGCCACCGATCAGCATCGGAAGGATGAGGACGTGACCGATGTAGAGCCGCGACCAGAACGCCGAGGTGCCCGGAAAGCCTCCGTCCCAGATCAGGTTCGCGAAGCTTGCGCCGAGGAACGGGACGGAGAGCGCGACGCTGTAGCCGATTGCGACGCCGAGCCCGGAGAGCAGGTCGTCGACCATCGCGTAGCCGAGAAAGCCCTCGAGCAGCACGAGCCCGAGCATCGCGATCCCGATCAGATAGGTGAGCTCGCGCGGCTTGCGGAACGCACCGGAGAAGAACACCCGCAGCACGTGCAGCACGATGGCGGCCACGAAGACGTTCGCGGCCCAGTGGTGGGTCTGTCGCATCAAGAGGCCCGCCTTCACCGAGAACGAGATATGGAGCACCGACGCGTAGGCGTGGCTCACCGTCGCGCCGTCGAGCGGCTTGTAGGGGCCGTGATAGACCGTCTGCGTACTCGACGGGTCGAAGAAGAGCGTCAGGTAGACACCGGTCGCGACGAGGAGGATGAAGCAGTAGAGCGCGACCTCACCGAGGAGGAACGACCAGTGGTCCGGGAAGACATAGCGCAACGCCTTGCGGATGAACGGTGCGCTTCCGCTCCTGCGGTCGATGGAGCGAACGGCGCGGCGGATCACGACTTCACCTTCCGCATTCGCACACCCCACCACGACGGGCCGACAGGCCCCGAGAAGTTCCCGGCGGCTCGCAGGTGACCCGAGGAGTCGACCTCGAGAGGGAGCTGAGGCAGCGCTCGTCCCGCAGGGCCGTAGAGCACCTTTCCTGCGGCGGCCGGGTCGAAGGTCGAGTAGTGGCACGGGCAGACGAGCGCCGGTCGAGGTTCGAGCGCGGCGAACGTCGGCTTGCGGAAGAGCGCGATCGCACAGCCGGCGTGCGTGCAGATCTTCGAGTAGGCGACGATTCCCTGGGGCGCCCAGTCGCGACGCTCGCGGATCTGCTCGAGCGGCAGCCGCACGAGCACGAGCGGCGCGCCAAGCTGCTCACGGTCGACGCCCCTCGGGTATGCCGTGTAGAAGGACTCCTCGGCGATATCGGCTGCAGCGAGCGGACGGCCGGTCTCGTCGACGAGGCGGCGCCCGCGCTTCCACGGCGTTCGCAGGAGCCCGTCGTTGTCGAACGCCGGGCCGAGCGAGAGCGCCGGCGTGAGTGCGGCGAGTCCGAGCGTACCGACGGCACCAGTGCCCGCGAGCTTCACGAGCCGGCGGCGCGTGAAGCGCGACCCGCTCTCGTGGACGATCTCCTCGATCAGTCCCCGCTCGTGCGGTGAGCCGTGCTCCGGGTACGGCTCGCTCAGCTCCTCCGTGACGACGAGCCGTCGTGCAGTCACGAAGCACGCTGCGGCGAGCAGGCCGAATGCGAGCCCGAGGCTCAGACCGAGCCATTGCGTCTGGTGACCGATCCCGTCGAGCGCGTAGACGACGATGAACGCAACTGCGGCGAGCGCCGCGCCACCGAGCAGGACAAGCAGCAGCGACTCGGCGCCCCGCTCCTGCGGCCCGCGTGGGACGACGCGGTGATCGAGATCCTCGTCTCCTGGCCGATCGGGGCTGCTCCCGAGCACGAGGACGACGGCGGCGACGAGCGCGTCTCTCACCCTGCTCACGAGCGCACCCGCCTGCCGAGCAGCAGGCAGACGCCGACGAGCGCCGCCGTTGCGACAAACCACGCCACGACGCCTTCCGGCCACGGCCCGAGCTTGCCGATCGCCCAGCCGCCGCGGTCGTCGGGGTGCTTCGTGTAGTCGATGTACGAGACGAGCGCGTTCACGTCGGCCGCGGAGAGATCGCGCGTCGAGAAGCTCGGCATCAAGTAGGGGCCGACCCGGATCGCCTCCGCGATCTGACGGTCCGACGAGTGGGTCAGCGGCGGAACGCGCGCGCCGGTGACGAAGCCTCCCTGGGCGGCGATCTGATGGCAGCCCGCGCAGTGGCCGGTGAACAGGCGTAGCCCGACCGCGGTGCGGCCGTCGGCCTCGGGCGTCGGGACGGGCGGCCCCCCGCCGAGCGAGGCGACGTAGGCGACGAGCGACCGAATCTGGGGCTCGGAGAACAACACGCGCGATCGCTCCGGCTGCACGCTCGGGCTCTGCAGCGGCATGTAGCCGGTGCGCAGGTAGAAGTCCGCGCTGAGAGCGCCCACTCCGCGAAGCGAAGGACCACGTCCAGCCCGCCCCGCGCCGGTCACGCCGTGGCACGTGCTGCAGGCAGCGGCGTAGAGGCCGGCGCCGCGGGGTTCGGCCGCCGCCGACGCCGCAAGGACGAGCGCGCACGCGACGACCACGAGCCCTCTCATGACTGCGCGCACGGCAGGTTGACGAGGGAGCCGAGACCGCTGAGGATGATGATGACGAAGAAGAGAGCGTTACCGAGCAGAGCGGCGGTCGCGAAGAAGCGCAGACGCCCGGCCGGTCCGCTCGCGTCGTCGGCGACCGTCGCGAGCTCGCGGAAGACCAGGACGGCCGCCGCCTCGGCGGCGAGCGTGACGGCGAGCGCGACCGTGGTCAGCGTGACCGCGTACGGCGTCACCGACACGCCGCCCACTCCGTCACACGCTGCGTCGGCGATGCCGAAGCCGGCGACGAGCTGCACCGTCCACGCGAGCGGCGCCGCGAGCAGGCCGAACCACTGTAGGAACTCGAGACGAGCGCGGCTCACAGGCGCGGCGAGAGTTGCACGGCGACGACGACGACGGTGATCACATCCACGGCGAGCCAGTAGAAGACGGTCGCGCGGAGGCCGACGACGCGGTAACGCGTCAAGCCGCGCGCGAGCCGCGCGAGTAGCCAGAGGTTCAGCGCCACGCCGACGAGAACGTGGAGATGCGCGACGACGAGCAGCGTGAAGTACATGGATGCGTACGAGCTCGCCCGCGGTGAGAACTGAGCGATCTGCGTGCTCAGCTCATGTAGCTGCAACCCGAGGTACCCGATCTGGAGCACGGTCGCTAGCCCGAGTGCGCGCCACGCCGGACCGCGTTTCGCCTGCCGCGCCCAGCCCGCGGCCAGGACGAGCGGCAGGGCGGTCAGGACGAGCAGCGTCGTGAGGCCGAGCGGGGCAAGGAGTGCCGGACGTGGCACCCCGGCGGGCGGCCAGTGGTGCGCCTGCCCGCGGAGGTACAGGTAGGTGCCGACGAGCGTCCCGAAGAGCGTCGCTTCGGAAGCGACGAAGATCGCCATGCCCCACCAGCCGTTCGGGCGCGCAGCCTCGCCGGCGCGTACGACGCGCACCGATGCGTCGTGCGCGCTCACGACTCCTCCGGCTCGTGCGCGTGCCATGCGACGAGACAGAGCACCGCGAGAGCGAAGGAGGCGCACGCGGTTGCGTAGTGCGACGTGAGCAAGAGCCCGAAGCCGACCGTCACCGCAACGGCGAGAAGGGGCGGCCACCCCGACTCGGCGGGCATCGTAGCGACGTCGTCGAGCATGCCGTCGGCGACTGTCGACACCGGTGTCTCGTGCCCGGCGTCGAGCACCCCGACCCCGCGCGCGAACGCCTCGCGATCGGCCAGCCGCTCGCGCGAGTCCCAGTTGGGGTACGGACTCGTCACCGTCGGGATGAGCGCGAAATTGTAGTGCGGTGGCGGCGACGGAATCGTCCACTCGAGCGTGCCGCCGTAGAACGGATCGGGACCTGCGGGCGCGCCCCGCAGCCCACTCCAGGCGAGATTCGCGAAGATCATCAGGAGGCCGATCGCGAGCACGAAGCCGCCGACCGTCTCGAGCAGGTTGTAGACGTCCCAGCCGAGGCCGGGCTCGTAGGTGTAGACGCGGCGGGTCATCCCGAGCAGGCCGACGATGTGCATCGGGAAGAACGTCAGCATCGTCCCGGCGAAGGTGACCCAGAAGCTCGCCTGCGCGATCCGTTCGTGGTACATGCGTCCGGTGACCTTCGGGAACCAGTAGTACATCCCCCCGAAGATCGGGAACACGGCCGCGCCGAAGATGATGAAGTGGAAGTGAGCGACGACGAAGTACGTGTCCGTGAGCGCCTGGTCGAACGGGATCGCGGCGAACATGATCCCCGACAGTCCACCGAGCACGAAGAACGCGATGAATCCGCCGATGAAGAGCAGGGGAGCACGGAAGACCGGCGTGCCGATGTTGACGGTGAAGAGCCAGGCGAAGACCTGGATCGTCGACGGGATCACCACCATCATCGAGGCCGCGGCGAAGAAGACGAGCGTGGCAGTCGAGAGGCCGGTGGAGAACATGTGGTGTGCCCAGACGCCGAAGCCGATGAACGCGACGAGCAACTCCGCCATCGCGACGAGCGGGAACGCGATCATCCGCCTGCGCGCAAAGGTCGGAATGATCGACGTGGCGATCCCGAAGGCGGGCAGGACGATGATGTAGACCTCCGGGTGACCGAAGATCCAGAAGAGATGCTGCCAGAGCAGTGGATCGCCCCCGTGTGCCACGTCGAAGAAGTGGAAGCCCGCCTTGCGCTGCAGCTCGAGGAAGATGCAGTCGGCCGTCAGCGCGGGCAGCGCAAAGACGAGGGCGAGGGCGGCCGCAAGCTGCGCGAAACAGAAGAGCGGCATGCGATTCATCGACATGCCGGGCGCGCGCAGTCGGAACGTGGTCACGATCAGGTTGAGTGCGCCCATCGTGGACGAGATGCCGACGAAGATCAATGCAAGTGCGTAGTAGTCGACGTTCAGCCCGCGGTCGTATTGACGCAGAGCGAGCGGCACGTAGTCGAACCAGCCGGCGTTCGGCGCCGCATGCACGAACATGCTCGAGTAGAGAAAGAGTCCGGCGCCGAGGAAGATCCAGTAGCTGAGGGCGTTCAGGCGTGGGAACGCCATGTCGCGCGCGCCGATCATCAGGGGCAGCAGATAGTTCCCGAACGCACCGGTCGTCATCGGGATGATGAAGAAGAAGATCATCGTCACGCCGTGCATCGTCAGGAGCTGGTCGAAGGTCTCCGGGCCGACGAGATGCGCATCCGCCCGGGCGAGTTGCGTCCGTAGCAGGAGAGCCTCGACGCCACCGGCGCCGAAGAACACGAGGGTCGTCCAGAAGTAGAGGAGCCCGATCCGCTTGTGGTCGACCGTCGTCAGCCAGCCCAGCACGCCGGGGCGTGGGAGCCAGACGCGTTCCAGGCGATCGAGGCGCTCGGGCGGAGGTACGGCGACAGCCATCAGTCGAGCGAACCGAGGTAGGCCACGAGTGCGTCGAGGTCGCGGCTCCCGAGCGGGAACGACGGCATGAGGTTGCCCGGCTTGTAGGCCTGGGAGTCTCGGATCCAGCGACGCAGGTGATCGGGATCGTTTCGGATCGTGATTGCCCCGAGCGTCCGACGCGTCGCGAGATGCGTGAGGTCGGGCCCGACGTTCCCGTCGGCCGCAGTGCCTCGGATCGCATGACACGAGGCGCAGTCGCGGGCGAACACCTCGGCACCCGCGCCGCCGCTTCCGCCGGCCGCAGGTTGTGCCAGCTTCGCGAGCCACGCTCTGAACGTCTGCGGCGGCTGGGCGACGACGACGAGCGCCATGTGCGCGTGCTGGAGCCCGCAGAACTCTGAGCACTGACCGCGGAAACGGCCGGGGTGGTCTGCTTCGAGGAGGATGTGGTTGCTGCGGCCGGGGATCATGTCGATCTTCCGGTTCAGCTCGGGGACCCAGAAGCTGTGGATGACGTCCTCGGTCGTCGCGATGAGATCGACGCGTGTGTGGGTGGGGATGTGGATCTCGTTCGCAGTCACCGCGCTCGAGCCGCGGTAGCGAACCCCCCACCACCAGTCGTGCCCCGTCACGTGCACCGTAAGCGACGTCGATGAGGCCGCGGGTGCGTTCGTCACACGCGCGACGAAGAAGTCCGCCCAGACGAAGAGCGCGACGAGGACGACGATCGGGACGACGACGCCCAAGCCGACGACCAGCCGGAGCGCCGCTCGCTCACCGCCGCCGCCCGGCAGGTCCGCGCGGTCGCGGCGCCACCAGCCGAGCAGGAGGAGCCCGACGACGACCGCGAAGCCGATCCCGGCCCCCGCCAGCATCACCCAGAAGAGGTGCGCGATCTTGCTCTCGGGCCGGCCGCCGGGATCGAGCGTGTCCTGACTGCCCCCGCACCCCGCGAGCAGCACCGCCGTGGCCGCGGCAAGCCCGACGGAGGCAGCGCGGTGGGCCGGCACCCTCGTCATCCCCGCCGGTCGTCTACCCGTCTTCGTCGGCCGGAAACGAGCGTGGTGGTTGGGTTGCGCGTGAGGGGGCCGTGCCCGCATGTGTTCGCTCCACTCGGCCTCGGGACACTGCTGCTGATCATCGGCTTGGCATTCTTCTTCATTCCCGGAATCGGCATCTTCGAATTCGTCCTGCTGGTCGTCGGAGTGCTGCTGCTCGTCGGCGGATTCGCCTCACGGCGCGGACGTACCACTGCCCGCTGACGGCGTCGCGGCGGCAGCTCCCAGCCCCTCGCGATCCTCGGCCAGGGCCAGGCGTCTGTCACGCGGGTCGTCGACCGCCGACTCGACGGTCGCGGCGAGTAGATCGAGCTGCTGGTCGAGCACGGTCACGCGTTCCGGCGGGGCGATCGACCTCAGATCCCGCAGGACCGCCTCGAGCCTTCGTGTGACCTGTGGAGAGCCCGCTCCTGCAAGGCGGATCTCCACGGTGGCGAGAAGCACGTAGGCCTCCCAGCTCATCGTGCGAACGCTGAGCCGTAGCTCGCCGTCCACGTCACGGTGGCGTCCGTCCGGGAAGGGCCTGCGGACGAGCTGTCTCAGGATGTCGTGTACCCGATCGAGCGCCTGCACGGCCGTCGTCGGATCCTGGAAGGGAGAGTCCGCGAGCGAGCGCTCGGCGATGTCGACGAGCATGCGGATCCCGTACGCCACGTCCTCGTCGAGCGTCGGCTCCAGCTTCAGGATCAGCGACCCTCGCAGCCGATCCTCGTCGAGCTTCCCGGGCTCGCCGTGCACGCAGAAGAGCGGCGCGTCGGCCGGGACGAATTCACCGAGTGCCGGGATGAGCTCGAGGCTGCAGCCGCAGCGCCGGGCCTCCTCGACGAGCTCTGTGACCCCGATCGCGGCAACGACGCCCGACTTCGCGGCCCGGATGGTCCTGGTCTCACCCGGCCGGTCGGAAAGAGGCTCTCCCTTGTCGGGATAGACCCGATTGAGCAGATCTCGCGTATCGGAGCCCACGAGCTCGATCAGGGCGGAGACGCGCAGGGCCTGCCCGATATGCTGCACGTACACGACCAGCACGGCGATGCTCGCAAGGACGAGCACGAACGCTGTGAGCACGGCGATCCCCGGCACGTGCCCGGTACCGTCGCCGTTACTCGTCACCTCCCGAACCGCCAAGATCGCATGCACGAACGTGGCGACGAACAGGCCGATCGCGAGCTGGCTCGGCTTGTCCCGCAGGATCCGCTGGACGATGCGAGGCGAGAACTGACCCATTGCGAGCTGAACCACGACCATGGTGATCGTCAACACGAGCGCGGTCAGGCTCACCATCGATGCCGCGACCGTCGACAGGATCGAGGTCGCCTCGTCGGGGCCTCCGACGAGGCTTCTCGGGACCGCGTGATAGTCGAAGGCACGATCGAGCGCGATCGTCCCGATCGAGATGCCGATACCCGCGAGCACGCACAGCACCGGAACGAACCACAGGCTCGCCCGTAGGTGGATGAGGATCCGCCAGCGCGTCATGCCGGCTGCCTCCTACCCGTGCGACCGGCGCTCAAGCGCCCGAAGCGCAAAGTCCCTACAGGATCACCTCGGCGCAGACTTCGCGGTGACCGTCGACCATCTGCTCAGACCATTGCGCGAGGCGATCGACGATGCCGAGACCGCGCCCGTGCGGGCGCTGCTCGTCCGGCGTCAGCGCCACCGGTATGGCGCGTGAGCGAGCCGGGTCGCGCACACGGATCGAGAGGCGTCCGGCAACGAGATCGATGCGATATTCGACGGTGATCAGATCGCCGGGATGACTGCCGTGGCTGATCGCGTTCGTCACCAGCTCGCTCGCGACGAGCAACGCCTCGAAGCGACGGTCGCGCTCGATGCCGGCCTCGCCGAGAGTCTCGTCGAGGAGGGCTCGGGCCTCCGAGATCGCTTCTGGTTTCGCTCCCAGAGCTCGCTCCGCCCTCGTCACCATGTCGAGCACCTTCCCGGGTCACCGAGATTCATGCACGCTTCGGGGGTGAGCTCGCAGGTATCGGTTCTCTCGATCGGTGAGGCGATGGTCGACGTCATCTTCTCTGCGAGACCCGGCGCGGCGTCGCCGGGCCACGGTCGCATCCGGCTGCAGGCGGGCGGTACGCCGGTGAACGCGGCGCTCGCGACTCACTCGGTCGGCGCGTCCGCAGCGGTGATCGCGAAGGTCGGCGACGATGCCGCTGCGGAGGTCATCCGAGCCGCGCTCGCAGCGATCGGAGCCTCCGCGTGGCTGTCCGTCGAGGCGGGCGGCCGTACCGGCATCTTCGTCAGCGTGGGAGATCGGGTCGTCGCCGATCGGGGCGTGAACGATCTCCTGTCAGCCTCCGACGTCGCCTCGTTGCCCGATCACCGGACGCTCCTCGTCTCCGGTTACACGATGCGTGCGGCAACCGCGGCCGCGGCCGTGGCCGCGCTCGGTTCGAGCCCGGCACGCTGGCGTGCGGTCGACGCCGGCGGCGCGCCGGAGCTACCGGCCGCCGACGACGCTGCCAACGTCCTGTTCGGCACGGCGGCAGAGCTGCGGATCGATCCCACCGCGCCCGAGGAGGGGGCGCGTCGCCTGGCCGAGCGCTACGAGCTCGTGGTCGTGAAGCTCGGGGCGGAAGGGGCGGTCGTCGCGTGCGACGGCACGACCTACGGCAGGCGCCCGACGACGTCGGCGCCGCGCGGGGCCGTCGGAGCAGGCGACGCTCTCGACGGCGCGTTCCTCGCCGGTCTCGCACTGGGGCTCGACCCGGAGGCCGCGCTCGACGTCGCCGTCGACGCCGCCTCGGCGGCGATCGCCGGTTCGCTGCGCTGACCCCGCGGGCTCGCGCACTCGTCCCGTCGAGCTCATTCTCCTTTGAAATCGGGCCGGCGCTTGTCGACGAAGGCCTCGACGCCCTCGCGGAAGTCGGCGGTCTGACGCATGAGACCGTAGGCGAGGCCCTCGATCTCCAGCCCGAGGGCAAGCGGTCCGTCGTAGGCGTGGTTCAGCACGCGCTTGCCCATTGCGAGCGAGAGCGGCGAAAGGCGGCGCAGCTCATCGCACAGTCCAGAGACCGCCGCGTCGAGGTCGTCGACGATCTCCGTGATGAGGCCGAGGGCGAGTGCCTCCTCGGCTCCCACCCGACGACCGCGCAGGATGATGTCCTTGGCACGGCCGAGCCCGACGAGTCTCGCGAGACGTTGTGTGCCACCGGAGCCGGGGATCATCCCGATGGTCGCCTCAGGGAGAGCAAGTTGCAGGTCCGCGGTTGCGACGCGAAAGTCGCACGCGAGGGCCAACTCGAACCCGACCCCGAAGACGTAGCCCTGCAGGGCGGCGATCACCGGCTTCGAGCACCGCTCGGCGGCGGCGACATTGTCGGCCAGCCGCGAGACCGCCCACGGCGACGCGCGAAGGAAGCCCGCGATGTCACCGCCGGCGCTGAAGGCTCCGCCGGCTCCGCCCAGGGCGATGAGGCGAATCGCCTCGTCACGGTCGAGCTCCTCGAAGACCGCTCGCAACTGATCGCGGGCGAGCATCGAGACGCGGTTGAACTTCCCGGGCACGTCGAGCGTGATGCAGGCGACGTCGCCGTCCCGCTCGACGCGAAAGCCATCGTGCTCGCTCACGCTGACACCTCCGTGTGGGTGGGGGAACGCAGCTCGCGCCGCAGGATCTTTCCGGCCGCCGACTTGGGAAGCTCGGTGGCGAACCGGTATTCCCTCGGTCGCTTGTAGCGCGCGAGGGTCGAGTTGAGGCAGTGGGCGTCGAGCGCACCTTCGGCTGCGTCGCCGACGATGACGGCGACCACGCGCTGACCGAGACGATCATCGGGAGCGCCGACGACCGCCACCTCGCGCACGCCGGGGTGACGGGCGAGCACATCTTCCACCTCGAGTGGATGGATGTTCTCGCCGCCGCTGATGATCATGTCGTCGAGGCGTCCGTCGAGCCAGAGATCGCCTTCGTCGTCGATGCGCCCCATGTCGCCGGTGTGGAACCAGCCGTCGCGGATCGCGAGCCCGTCTGCGTCCGGGCGACGCCAGTATCCGACGAACGCCTCCTCCCCGTGCAGGTCGGCGCAGATCTCGCCCTCGACGAGCTTCAGCCTGCCGTTGACCGCCGGCCGGCCGGCGCAACCCGGCTTGCGACGCTGATCGGCGCCGATCGAATAGGTGTACACCTCGGTCGACCCGTAGTGGTTGACGAAGACGGTCGGCGAGAACACCTCGGCACAGCGCTCGACGAGCGCCGAGGTCATCGCGGCGCCGGCGTAGCTGAGCGCGCGAACCGACGAGAGATCGCGCCTCTGCACATCGGGATGGTGGACGAGGTCGTGGAAAAGTGTCGGCGCGAGGTAGAGGGAGGTCAGCCGCTGGGCTTCGATGAGCCGCAAGCCCTCGCCTGCGTCCCAGCGGGCGAGCGAGAAGAAGCAGCCGCCGACGTGGTGCATTGCGAGCAGAGAATGCATCCCCATCGTGTGGTAGAGCGGCATCACGCCAAGCGTGCGGTCGCCGGGTGAGAGGCCGTGCTGCAGAGCCTGGCTGAGCCCCCCGGCACGGTCGGCTCGGTGCGAGCGTGGCACGCCCTTCGGCTTGCCCGTCGTGCCCGAGGTGTAGAGCATCAGGCTCGGCGCGCGGTCGTCCAGGTCGAGCGCACCGGGATGCTCAGGTCCGTCGGGTAACGAGTCGCCGTCGCGGATCACGGCGGCCGCCTCGGCGTCGGCGATGCAGTAGTCGAGCTCGTTGTCGGACAGCCGCCAGGAGAGGGGGACGAAGACGGCACCCGCCCACTGCGCGGCCCAGTAGAGAAGCGCCGCCTCGACGCGGTTGTCGAGCACGGTGGCGACGCGCTCGCCTGGATCGAGGTCGAGGCCCCCAGCGATCCGCGAGACCCGTGCGAGGAGGTCGGTGTAGCTGATCCCGGGCAGCGCTTCGGCGTCCGCGTACCGCTCGCAGGCGGCAAGCAGCGATCGGGCGAGGTTCACTGCTCGCCCGCAGCTTCGAGGATGGCAGCGACGATCGGCGTATAGCCCGTGCAGCGACAGAGGTGCCCGCCGAGCAGCTCGATCACCTGCTCGCGCGAGACGGGGCCGCGCTCGAGCAGGGCGGTGGCGGCGATCAGGATCCCGGGCGTGCAGAACCCGCATTGCAGCGCGTGGTGGCGGCGGAACGCTTCCTGCATAGGGCCCCACTCGAGGCCTTCGACGGTACGCACCTCCCGTCCCTCCGCCTGAACCGCGAAGAGGAGGCACGAGCGAACGGCGACCCCGTCCAGCTCGACGGTGCACGCTCCGCAGACACCGTGCTCGCAGCCCACGTGCGTGCCGGTCAGTCCGAGCTCGTGGCGCAAGAAGTCTGAGAGGAGCGTGCGCGGCTCCGCGCCACCTCGCCGCACAAGGCCGTTGACGCGGAGCTCGATCACAGCGTCTGCTCGAGCGCGCGGGAGACGACCACGGAGGTGAGATGCTTCAGGTAGGACGCAGACGCGTGCAGGTTTCCCGGCGGATCGACGAGCGAGGCGGCCCGGGCGCCCGCCTCCCGCGCGGTCTCCACGGTGCCCGGTGCACCTTCGAGTTGCAGGTCGAGGAGCGTCGGACGGTCGCAGACGGCGCCGACCCCCACACGCGCCGCTACGAACACGCCGGACTCGATCTTCACGGAGCAGGCGCACATCGAGAGTGCGAAATCGCCATGCCTGAGCGCGAACTCGGAGAAACCGGCTCGGCTCGCCGCCGGCCAGGTCGTCTCGACGAGCAGCTCGTCCGTCTGGAGCAACGTCGTGTAGTGCGTCACGAAGAACTCCTCGGCGGCGAGGTGCCGTCCCTTCGACGTGGTCACCGTCCCTCCGAGCGTGACGAGCGACAGCGGCAGCTCCGCACTTGCATCGGCATGGGCGATCGAGCCGCCCACGGTGCCGCGGTTGCGCGTCACGAAATGGCCCACGTAGGGCATCGCACGGTCGACGAGCCCGTTCCCGCGGAAGTCACGTTGCCGCACGGTCGCACCGATTGCCTGACCGCTTCGTCCGTCGAGGCCGACGGTGTGGTTGATGTCGACGAGCACCGCGGGGCGCAGGAGCCTGAAGTTCATGATCGGAACGAGCGACTGACCGCCCGCGAGGATCTTCGCCTCGTCGCCGTGCTCGGCGAGGAGCAACGCGGCCTCGTCGACCGTCTCCGGCCGTTCGTAGCGAAACGCAGGCGGCTTCACGCGTGCAACGCCCCCCAGACGCGCGGGGGTGTCAGCGGCAGCTCGAGCTCGTCGATCCCGAGCGCGTCGGCGACCGCGTTCAGGAGCGCCGCCGGCGCGGACATCGTGTTGCCCTCGCCGAGCCCCTTCGCGCCGAGCGGCAGCGAGGGCTGCGGCGACTCGCGATGCGCGATCCTCGGTTCCGGGAGGTCGGGCGCGGTCGGGCAGAGATAGTCGATGAACGTCCCGGTCAGGAGGGCGCCGTCCTCGTCGTAGACGATGCGCTCGAACAGTGCCGCGGCGGCGCCGTGTGCGAAACCGCCTCGCACCTGGCCCTCGACGATCAACGGATTGAGGAGGCGGCCGGCGTCGTGCACGGTCACGTAATCGAGGACGCGCACGGACCCGGTCTCGTGATCGACCTCGACGACTGCGACGTCGGCGATGAAGCCGTGTGAACCCGACGACGACACCCGGTCGTCGGGATCGGGCGGCTCGAGGTTCGGGGCTGCGAAGAACGCGAGCGCAGAGAGGCCCGGCTCCATCCCGGGCGGCAGCGACTCGGGACTCCAATGGCACATGCCGGCGACCCGGCGAAGCGAGATGTCTTCGCCGACGTGCTTACGGATCGTGTCGATCTTCGTCGCGAGCTTGTCGGCTGCCGCTGCGACGGCACCGGCGCCGACCCCGCTGAAGCGCGACGAGTAGGCACCGGAGGCGACCGACCAGGCGCTCGTCGAGGTATCGAGCACACTCGAGACCTCGACCTCGTCCGGCGCCACACCGAGACGCTCTGCGACGATTTGCGCAGCGACGGTGCGATGCCCCTGTCCCTGTGGGGTCGTGGAGAGCGCGACCGCGATCCCGCCGAGAGGCGAGATGGTGATCGTGCAACCTTCGACGTTGCCGGACTTCGGCAGCCCGGCCGCGCGCTCGTCCGGGCCGAGCGCGAGCGAGATGTACCCCATGTTCGAGACGGACGGCTCGACGACGCACGCGATGCCGATGCCGATCGTGCGGCCCGCCGCCTGCTCCCGGCGCCGTTCGTCGTACCCGACGAGATCAAGGGCCGCGGCCAGGCACGCGACGTAGTCACCCGACTCGTACAGACCGCCGCTCGGGCTCCGCCAGGGAAACTCCTGCACGAGGTTGCGACGCCTCAGCTCCGCTGGGTCGATCGCGAGCTGCCGCGCCGCGCGATCGATCGTCCGCTCCAGCGCGAGGTAGAGCTGTGGGCCGCCGAAGCCGCGGTTGAGGCCGCTCGGACAGCGGTTGGTGAGCACGACGCGCGCCCGGACTGCCACGTTCCGCACGCGGTAGGCCCCCGCGAGCGAGCCGTGCATGCGGTAGAGCGTCGCGGGCTCGGGCGCCCGAACATAGGCGCCGACGTCCTCGGTCACGTCGTACCGAAGCCCGAGCAGCTCGCCGTCCGAGGCAAACGCCGCCTCGACGTCGGTGACGCGGCCGGTGGAGTGAGCGCTCGCGGTCAGGTGCTCCAGCCGGTCCTCGGTCCAGCGGACGGGGATGCCGAGCTTCCTCGAGGCGAGCCCCATCAGGACGACGTAGACGTAGACGGACGCCTTGATCCCGAAGGACCCGCCGGAGTCGGGCGGCGTGATCAGCCGCAGCTTGGTGCCGCGCAAGCCCAGCGCCGCGGCGGCGACGGAGTGCAGGGTGAATGGGCCCTGGAAGTTCGCCCAGGCCGTGAGGCCGTCGTCGCGCCAGTCGGCGACGACTCCGAAGCACTCCACCGGAGCTCCTGTCCAGCGGGGGAACGCGTAGCGCCAGCGGACGACGGCGTCGGCAGTCTCGAACGCCGCATCAACGGCGCCGTAGGAGAAGGAGCGCTCGTGCACCGTGACCTCCTCCGGTCCGAGTGGGTCGTACTCGACGGCGACGAGCTCGGCGGCGTCTTCCGCGATGTAGCGAGAGTCGGCAACGACGACCGCCACGGGCTCACCGGCGTAACGGGCAACGTCGTTCGCGACGGCGTAGTACGGCACGCTCGACTCGATGCCCGCGGGAAACGGGCGCGAGAGGGCGAGCACGTCCTCCCCGGTCAGGATCCCGCGCACGCCGGGAACCGCGAGCGCAGCCGACGCGTCGACCGTTCCGATCGTCGCATGGGCGAAGGGCGACCTGACGATCGCGGCATGACCGGCGTTCGGCACAGGAGCGAGGTCGTCCATGAATCGTCCGCGACCACGGAGCAACGCCTCGTCCTCGAAGCGCGGGACGCTCTCCCCCACCCACGCCCGGCGCGCCTGAGTCATGCCTTCACCTTGCAGCGAGCCGCGTCGAGGAGGTCGTCGTCGAGGGTGCCCGCGGCGAGCGCCCGGAACGCCGTCAGCACGGTGCGCGGATCGTTCGCGTGCCGCTTCGCCGCCAGCGTGAGCGGCTCGCGGAAGGCACCGCCGCAGTGGGCGCACGGCCAGGCGAGTTGCGCCATCAGCCGCCCCGCCTCACCGCCGGGGAAGAGCCGGAGCAGCTCGACGATCGTGGTCGACCCGCGGATGTCCTCAGGCGTGGGCACCTGTGGGGACGTGCATCGGGTCGGCCGACATGCGAATCGCGTTTCGCGGGAGCTGGTAGCGGGCGAACGGGAGGACGATCACCTGTGCGTCGTCACCGTGCTCGGCGAGCGCCTCTGCATACGCATCGTCGAGGGACGTCGTGGCGTCGATGCCGATGTCGGCCGCAAGCTCGAGGTTCTCCGCTCGCGTCACGAGCTTCAGGTGCTTGCGGGTCATCACCTCGTAGATCGGCACCCAGATACAACCGGCCCACATCTGCACCTGACGGGCGTGGATGTCCTTCAGGAGGCGCTCGTAGTTGGTCTGGCTCGGCGGCATGTACGGCTTCATCAGGTCCATCAGTGCGAGGCCAGGAAAGTCGCCGACCTCGGTGTGAACGCCCGGCGACGGCGAGCAGTAGATCAGCGTGCCGCCATCCTTCAGCACGAAGTCGGCAGACATGCAGCCCCAGCCGGTATGGAAGAACAAGTGGTCGGTCGGGGCGAAGACGCCGCAGATTGCGATGTCGGCCTGCCCTTTCTGAGCGACCGGGCTGTCGTAGGCGTAGATCGAGTTGAAGTGCTCGATCGCCTGTCGATGGCTGACCGGATGCGCACCGAAGTTCACGAAGATGGCGCGGCCGCGCGTGTCGAGGACGACGTTCATCGTCGCGTCGAGCCCACACATCGACGCGACCTCGTCGATATCCGAGCGCATGGGCCCGCTGTAGGCCCCGTAGTGGGTCGCAGGCGACGGGACGAAATTGCAGTGATTCGACTCGATCGTCTCGTCGGCCACGACCCCCGGCAGGATCAGCTTGCCCCCGCCCCCTGCACCCCAGTGATTCGACTGCGCCTGCCCGATCGTGATCTTCACGTCGCGCCGGCCGACTTCCTTGTGCAGCCAGACCGGGGTGCCGCGCGACGAGACGCCGACGTAGTCGTAGGCCTCCGCATTGCGGGGGTCGTTCTGCAGGAAAGGAATGCCGAGGCGCTCCATCCGCGCGAGGTTGTCGCGGCCGAGCTTCTGCTCGATGTCGGACTCCGACATCGGGAAGACCTTGCCGTTCGCGCAGATGACGACGGCATCGGTCGTCCCCGCCAGCTCCAGGGCGTCGAACACCGCCGGCAGGAGCTTGGACTGCGGTGTCGGCCGAAACTGGTTGTCGATGACGATCGCGACGGACTTGCCGCCGGCGATCAGCTGAGAGAAGGACGGGCCGTCGACGGGAGACCGGAGCGCCTCTGCTGCGGCCGCGGTGGTATCGGGTACGGGGGACGGTTCGTCCGGGAAGATCGCGGCGAGCAGGTTCCGGTCTGCGACCTCGAGGTCGAGCTCGTCCCTGTACACCTTCGACCCATCGTCCGCGGCACCGATCGTCAGCGGGTCGAGAGACTCGTACGGGATCTTGAACGCTGGCATCGACCCTCCTTCGTCGGGAACGAGACGACCGAGTGCGATCGTAAACGAGAGGACCCCCGGTGCGCGGGCGACCCTCGCCCCCGACGGTTCGATCCCGAGGCTACGGCACGGTCGCGAAGTAGGCGTCGGTCGGGTCGGTCGGCGTGAGAGCCTGGATGAGAAACGGCTGGAACACACTGCCGTTCGTGGTCATCCCCATGTAGTCGCCGAGGAATTCGCCGCCGGCGTTCGGTGCCTGGTGCAGGTCGAACGACCCGGCGACGTGGGTCTCCGACCAGCTCGAGGGATCGACACACGCCGCCGAGCAGCGAACGAGCCAGGCATCGGTGTCGGCACTGCCGCCGAGTGCGTTGCGACGGAAGTCGAAGTAGGAGACCCCGATTCGGTGCCCTGCATCGACAGCGACCGTCGGGATGAAGGCGTCGATCCCGGCCGGGGTCTTGCTAATGACGGTCGGATCCGACCAGGTCTGTCCACCGTCGGCCGACTGCGCGAACAGGATGCGCCCGACCGTGGGCGCCGAGGCGACGGCATCCTCCCAGACCATGTAGGCGTTGTTGCCGTCGACGGCGAAGTCCTCGAGCCCGCCGCTTCGAACCTGCTCGCCGGTGTCAGGATCATGGGCGCCCGTGTAGGTGCAGCTGAGCGGCGAGACGATCACCGGCTTCTTCGTCCAGGTCGAGCCGTGGTCGGTCGAGCGTAGGACGGAGATGCTCCCGCACTTCCCGCCCTTCCAGGGAGCGTTGCCGTAGGTGACGAGACCGTCGAGGAGCGTCCCGTCGGGGAGCACTCGCACGATGCCTCCGATCGATCCCGAGAACGACGAGTTCGTGAAGAGCTGCACCGGAGGGCTCCACGTCTTCCCACCGTCGGCGCTGCGATCGAAGAACGTCTGCGACTTGTACGACTTCGCGTGCGCGAAGCCCTGATCGGATGCATGCACGCTGCCGCCGGGACCGATGATCCTGTCCCACACCGCGTAGATCTCGTTCGAGTCGTAGGGGTTCGCGGTGATCGATTCCTTGTCGAGGCCGTCGGTGTCGTCGGCGGTCAGCTCTTTCGGCGCGCTCCAGGTGTCGCCACCGTCGGTCGACTTCGAAACGATGATCGCGTTATGTGTGTCGAAGAAGTCGAAGCTGAGGGAGATCGCGTAGAGGTCACCGTTCGGCGCGAAGCTCACCCACGGGTCGGACGCACGGTCGTAGGCGCCACGCGAGCATCTGGTCAAGCCCGGGACGACGACCCGCGACCAGGTCAGCCCGCCGTCGTGCGTGACGCTCGCGACGATCCCGCGGGCGCCACCGTCCGACCAGCGATCCTGCTGGTAGGCGCCGACGATGTTCAGCGGGTTTTGCGGGTTGATCGCCGAGCGCGGCTCGATCTCCGAGTTCGGGTAGAGCACGCTGCCGAACGTGCTCTCCTGGAGTGGCGCATTGTCGGCCGTACAGGCTGCGAACGGTGTCGCTCCGGGCGATGCGAGCGTCACCGTGGGTGCGGGAAGCGCCCACGCGACTCCCACGACGACGAGCGCGACCGCGATCGCCGCGGCAGAGATGATCCGAACCATGCTGTCCTCCCCCAGAGAGAATCCGATTGCGCCGATCCTGACAGATCGAGGCGTGCGAAGGTCAGTCGGGGCCGCGCGGATCGCGTCGGGGGCCGGGCGACGACACGCCGCCCTGGCCCGGTCGCCGGTTCATTCGTACTGCAGAGCCGCGAGGACGTTCAGCTTGCCGCTCACCTCACTCGAGAGCGTGCTCGGGGCCGCGGCCTGAAGTTCGAACGTCGAGGCCCGGCGCGCCCGCCCGGGCGAGGCTGACCGCCGTGGCGATTGCTTCCGCGAGCGTCAGGCCCTTCCCCTCCGCGCTCGCCGCGGCGAAGCCGTCTACCCCGAGCGACGAGGCGATGTCTGCCAGCGCCAGCTCCCGCAAACGGCGCTCGACCGGTGGGGGAATTCCCTGCGTGCGGACGCGCGTTTTCTCGGCCGCACCGGCGAGCACGGCGGCCCTGTGCACGTCTTCGCGTTGCACTGCGAGGGAGGCCGCAGCATCGAGGCAGTAGGAAAGCCCGTCGTCGTGCTGTAGCTCGACGTAGCGTGAGATGCTCCGTTCGAGGGACGGCGCGGCGCCGTCCGGCAGCTGCAGCATCAAAAGCGCCATCGCGACGTTCAGCCACGCGCCGGCGGCTTCGACGTCGAGATGCAGCTCTTCGAAGAGCGCGGCCGCTTCCCGGCAGGTCGCGAGCGCAGCCGACGCGTCGTCCCGGAGCAACGCCAGGTAACCCAGGTTGCTGACCACGCTCGCGAGCACGGGGCGTGCTCCGGCGCGCCTCGCACGATCGGCGGCCTGCTCGTACAGGCGCTCCGCTTCATCGCTGTCGCCCGCCGCGGCGGTGATGTTCGCAAGATTCGAGAGCGCGCTCGCCACGTCGGCGTCGCCGCCCATCGAGCGACAGACGTCGAGCCTCTGGGCCGCGAGCGCGCGCGCGGCCCCGAGGTCGCCGGCGACGGCCGCGAGTGTCGAGGCGCCGAAGAGCGCCTGGGCGAGCAGCGCGGGCTCGGCGCCGTCACGCCGCTCGACGGCGCGCACTAACCAGGCCCGTCCTTCCGTCAAGTGCCCCCGCACGAACCAGAACCGCCAGAGCGCGCTCGCGAGACGCAGGAGCATCGGGTCGTCACCCGCGTCGGCGAGCCACGCGAGCGCGACACGGAGGTTCTCGTGCTCGACTGCAAGCCGCCTCAGCCATTCCGCCTGCTGCGCTCCCTGCAACTCCGGCTCCGCGCGCTCGACGAGCTCGACCAGGTATTGCGCGTGCGCGCGGCGCACGTCCGCCTCGCGGCCGTCCACCCGCAACAGCTCGACGGCGTACTCGCGAATCGTCTCCAGCATGCCGAAGCGCGGCGCGCCGTCATCCGTTGTACGAGCGACGAGGAGGCTCTTGTCGCAGAGCGACGTGACCACCTCAAGCGCGCGGCCCGAGGACGCCCCGACGTGATCCGACGCCTCGAGCGATGCGCCGCCCGCGAAGACCGCCAGGGCGAGGAACATCGCGCGCTCCTCCTCGTCGAGCAGGAGATAGCTCCACTCGATCGTTGCTGCGAGCGTTCGCTGCCGCTCAGGCAGGTCGCGCGCCCCGCCCGTGAGGAACGCGAGCCGCTGCTCGAGCCGGTCGAGAATCGTCGGCAACGAGAGGAGGCGTGTTCGGGCGGCGGCCAGCTCGAGCGCGAGCGGCAACCCTTCGAGCCGGCGACAGATCTGGGTGACGACCTTCGCCTGCCCGGTCTCGAGCCGTGCGCCGGACCGGGACGCAGCTGCACGATCTGCGAAGAGCGTCTCGGCATCGTGAGCCGGCAGCGGCTCGAGCCGGAGCTCCCGCTCGTCGCGGAGATGCAGGCGCTCGCGGCTCGTCGTCAACATTGTCAGCTTTGGACAGCGCTCGACGAGGCCGGAGAGCAAGGGTGCCGCGCCCACGACCGATTCGAAGTTGTCGAAGACGAGGAGCGCCTCGCTGTCGCGCAACCGTTGGGCGAGCGTCCCTGCGAGCGGTTTTCCGGGCTCTTCCTCGATGTCGAGGGCCTGAGCAAGAGCGAACGCAACGTCGGCCTCGGTCGCAGCGGCGGCGAGCCCGATGAAGAAGATGCCGTCCCGGAACGAGGCGCGGAGGGTACGAGCGGTCTCGAGCGCAAGCCGGGTCTTGCCGACCCCACCGCTCCCCGTGAGCGTCACGATCGGCGCCGCGCCGGTGAGCAGCGCTCCGAGCTCGCGCACCTCCTGCGAGCGTCCGACGAAGGTCGAGCGAAGACGCGGCAGGTTGCCGGGCGCGCGGGCGCGCGGCGCCGGGAACCTGTCGCGCAGACCTTCACCGAGCAGCTGGAAGAGCCGTTCCGGCTCGTCGATGCCCCTCAGCAGGTGCTCTCCGAGATCCCGGGCGACGAACGCGTCCTGCACGAGATCTCGGGTTACACGGGAGAGCAGCACCTGCCCGCCGTGCGCGGAGGCGCAGATGCGCGCGGCACGCGTCAGATCGACACCGACGTAGTAGCCCTCGGCCGCGAGTGACGGCTCCCCGGTGTGGATCCCCATCCGCACTTGCACGGTCGCGTCCGATGCTCCTCCCCGCCGCTCGAAGTCCTGCTGAGCCGCCGCGGCTGCGGCGACCGCGTCGTGTGCGCGCTCGAAGACGACGAAGAACGCGTCTCCCTGCGTGTCGACCTCCGCGCCGCCGTGCGTCGCGACCGCGTCCCGGATCACCCGCCGGTGGGCAGCGAGAAGCTGCTCGTAATCGGGGCCGAGCCTGCGAACGAGTTGCGTCGAGCCTTCGATGTCGGTGAAGAGCAGGGTGACGGTTCCGGTGGGCAGGCCCGTCATCGCACCGATCGCGCCCCTTCGTCAGTCGCCGGTCGTGCGTGCGGCGATGAACTCGTCGAGCTCTTCGGCGGAGAGCAAGATCGTCTGACCCTCAGCCTCGAGATCGAGAATGATGTTCTTGAGCTGCTCGTCGGTGTCGTACCAGAAGTTCACGTGAGCCCATTTTCCGTTCTGCTCGAACCAGACACACTCAACGCGGCCACCGTCCTTGTCGATGATGGCGCGCACGCATACCTCGTATTTCTTCTTCGATCGGTCGTCGCCCATGCAGGCGCGGATCTTGGGGCTCGTCCCACTCGGCACCTTCACCCACGAAAACGGCACGGTCCACCCCCTGCTCGGTTCGCTCGATCTTCGACAACTCGTCGCCGGAACGCAAGTCGGACGCCCAATCCGGTGAGCGCACACGCGTGTAGGCACGATTGGCCGCGGTGAGACTCGCCCGATGAATCACCTCCTTGGTGTCGTTCTCCTGATCGCGATCGCCGACTCGGTCAACCCCTCGACCGTGGTGCCGGCGCTCTACTTCGCGGCGGGCCCACGGGCTCTGAGGAGCCTCGCCGGATTCATCGCAGGCGTCTTCGTCGTCTACGTGGCCGGCGGGCTCGTGCTCCTGCTCGGCCCGGGCAAGGCGCTCGTCGCTCTCATCCCTCACCCGGGCGCCGAGGCACGGCACCTGCTCGAGCTCGCTCTCGGCGTGGCGTTGCTCGTCGTCTCGGCGGTGCTCTGGCTGGGACGCAGGCGGATCGCACGGCAGGTCGCAGGAAGCCACGGTCGTGCCGATCGATCCTCGTTCCTGATCGGCGTCGGCATCGTCGTGATCGAGCTTCCGACGGCGTTCCCGTACTTCGCGGCGATCGCGGTCATCGTCGGCTCGGACAGGAACATCTCGATCCAGGTCGGCCTCGTGCTGGCCTTCGACCTGGCGTTCATCGCTCCGCTGCTGACGATCCTCGTCGTCCGCTCGCTGGCGAGAACGCGGGGCCGCCGCTTGATCGAGCGCGCTCGGGCGGGGCTCGAGGAGCGGCTCGCGCTGTTGCTCCCGCTGCTCGTGCTCCTCGCCGGCGCGGTGCTGATCGTGCTCGGTGCGGTCGGCGCGAGAGCCGGCTGAGCCCACGCTCGCGCGCAGTCGGGCCGGCTCAGATCAGGTCGGCTCGGCTCGACTCGGCTCGGCTCGGCTCTGATGCTGGGTGCGCGCGAACCGGGCGCGCAAGTCGCGCACCGCAGGCATGAAGGCGAGCGCCGGGATGATCGGGAGCCAGAAGTTGAAGAGCCGGTAGACGACGACTGCGAGCAGCGCGCGTGTGAAGTGCATGCCCAGACCGACGAGCGCGAGCGTCAATGCAACCTCGACGAGGCCGGCTCCGCCCGCCGGCAACGCCCGCCGCGTGAGCACGTAGCCGCCGGAGTAGGCGAGCACGAGCTTCGCCACCGAGATCCGCCCGTCGACGAGCTGGATCGCCGCCCACAGGCAGAGGATGTCGCCCGCCCAGTAGAAGCCGTTCCCGAGCACGCCGAGCCCGTGCTCGCGCGGGTTCGTGAGGAGCCCACGCACCCGTGCCGCGCCGGCGACCGAGTCGGCGAACGCCCGCTTCACCCGGTTGCCGCGCAGGCGCGTCAGCCGCTCGACCCGCCGCGGCGCGGTCGACCACAACCCGAGAGCGAAGATTGGCAGGATGACGAGCGATGGGAGGGTCACGCCGCGACTCGCGTGGCCGTCCAGGCCGAAGAAGAGAAGGATCGACGCTGCGAGCGCGCCCGTCGACAGCACGATGTACTCGAGGAACGTCAGTCCGAGCACACGCCGGGCAGCTTCCTTCCGCGAGGCACCCGCCTGGCGAAACGCCCAGTAA
Organism: Gaiellales bacterium; assembly: GCA_038239825.1. Lineage (GTDB taxonomy): Bacteria > Actinomycetota > Thermoleophilia > Gaiellales > Gaiellaceae > PALSA-600. The sequence goes on along the minus strand of JBBSEJ010000004.1, from coordinate 53,118 downwards.
TCGACCGCGAAGCCGCCCGACGCGCGCGTGGCGGTGAAGACGCCGAAGCCGGCGACCACGGTCGTGACGCTCGCCGAGAGATCGAGCTCCTTCCCGTCGTCGACGCGAGCCATGTCGCGCACCGTCAGCACGTACCCGGCGTAGGCGACGAGCTCGCCGAGGAGGCAGACGATGAGCCACGCGAAGGAGTGGCGCTCGTAGACGAGGTGCAGGACGTGCGGCCAGCCGGCATAGGAAGCGAGGCTCAGTGCGACCGCGATCGTCGCCCCCGCAGCGAGCACGAGGATCATCACCGGCTTTTCCTCGAGGCTGAGATACGCCTCGCGAAGCTTCCGGCCAAGCCGCCGGCTGGCGTCGCGCATCGGCGGAGCGTAGTCGAGCACGCTCGGAGGACGGCCTTCTAGGCGGTTTCGGCGAACCGGTCGTCGGGCACCGACCAGGTATGGACGCGCCTCCCGAGCAAGGACCCCCGGAGAGCGCGACGGAGAGCCGTCGCAGCCGGGCGGGCCGCTACACGCGCCGCACGTGGCTCTACACGTGGGTGAGCCTGCTCGTCGCGATCCTCGTCCTCCTCGTGATCCTGACCGTCGAGAACACCCGCCGGGTCAAGGTCGGCTGGATCCTCGGCTACAGCCACGTCTCGCTCGTCTTCTTGATCCTGTTTGCGGCGATTCTCGGATGGCTGCTCGGAATCGTGACGAGCGTCGTCTTCCGCCGCCGCACGCGACCTGGGTCCTGAGCGCCTCGACTGTTCCGGAGGCACACCCCGGACGAGCCTCGACGGGCCGGATGAAGGGCGTGGCCCGGGGTCACCCGACCCGAGCCACGACCCTTTTTCCGAGTCGGCGCGGAAGTCGCACCTGCACTCCGCGCACGGGGGCGGGAGGCAGCGACCCTCCCCCGCAGTCAGCCCCTCGCCCTCACTGAGATTGCTCCGGAGTTGGGGGCTTCGCCACTGGACATTCGTCCTGGAACGAGGTCGCTCGCTGGAGGAAGACCTCGATCGTCTCCGAAGATGCGATCCATGGCGAAAACGACGATGGTGGCCGCTGACGTGTTGCAGGGCCGGCGGGCGATGAGGCTCGAGGTGATCCAACCGACCGAGGCCGTGCAGACCGACGAGCGGTTGTTGTCGGTTTTCGAGGCGGTCGAGCGGCAACTCGCCGAGATCCGCGAGCGAGTCATCTCGATCGACCGCCGCCTCGACACAGTGCAGGCGGCCCTCGCGAGCCGGCCGCGGTCGGACGGCTCGGCGCACTCGGACGCTCCGCCCGAGGAGGAGCAGGCAGAGCGCCCCCAGGCGCTCGAGTTCCTCGTGTACGTGTGGTCACCCGGCGCATCTCGGCTCGAATCGGTCACCGGGATCCTGCCCGCGCCGGGGGATGTGATCGGTCAGACCGGGATCGGTCAGGCGGCGACCGGGCACGCAGGCGAAGCGATCGTGCTCACCATCGGGGCCTCGCCGCTTGTCGCGGATGCCCGGCCGTGCGTGTTCGCCCTGCCGGCGCCGGCCTGATCCCGACCGGCCGCCGCACTCAGGTCGAGCGAGACTCGGGTCGACCTGCTCTCGGTAGCGTCCCGTCTCCCCGACCTTCGGCTCGGCCTTGAAGACGAGCTCCTCGTTCTGAGCCATGCGCCGCTGCTTGCTCATCCACGACGGGCAGCCCACGTCGCGGACGCGCGCTCCCGTGGCGGCGGCCCGCACGAATGCTGCACTACCATCGAGCGTATGGGGCCGGGGTGAGGATCGGGATCGACAGGCGCGCGATGTCGGCGTTGTCGGGCGGGCATCTTGCGGTCGACTTCGCGTCAGGGAGCGTGCCGGCGCTGATCCCGTTCATGACCGACCGCTTTCATCTGGGATACGCCCTCGCGGCGATGCTGCTCCTCACCGCGACCGCGTCTTCGTCGCTCGTGCAGCCGCTCTTCGGCCTGTGGTCGGATCGTCGCGGAGCGCTCTGGCTGATTCCCGGCGGCACGATGCTGGCAGCTGTCGGTGTGGGCGGTGCTGCGATCTCGCCGGTGTATCCCGTGGTGCTGGTGCTGGTGCTCGCGGGGGGGCTCGGTGTGGCGGCGTTCCATCCCGAGGGCTCCAAGTTCGCCGCCTACGCGAGCGGCCGCAAACGAGCGAGCGGCATGTCGTATTTCAACAGCGGTGGGAACGCCGGCTACGCGCTGGGAGCCTTCGCGACCGGGCAGCTCGTCGTCTGGCTGGGGCTCGTCGGTGGGCTCGTCGCGATGGTGCCCGTGCTCCTCAGCGCGCTCGCGCTCGTGCGAGTCGTGCCGCACCTCTCGCAACTCACACCCGATGAAGGCGCGAGCGAGTTCGACCACGGCGTCGACAACCGCCGGGCGATGACACTCCTCGGCATCGTGATCGCACTGCGAAGCATTCCCTGGTTCACGTTGCTTGCGTTCGTCCCGCTCTGGGTCGTCTCCCAGGGGCACTCGAAGACGGATGGATCGAGGCTCCTGTTCTTGATGCTGCTCGCGGGCGCAGTGGGGACGCTGTTGCTCGGCCCGCTCGCCGACCGGATCGGCCTGCGGCCGACCCTCGTGATCACGCAGACGCTCATTGCCCCGCTCATCCTCGTCTTCGTCTATGTCGGCGGTGTGCCGGGGGTGCTTGCGCTCATGCTCGTCGGCGTTTGCGTCGTCGGCACCTTCGGCGTGACGATGGTGCTGAGCCAGCTCTACCTCCCTCGCCATGTCGGCATGGCCTCCGGGCTCTCCATCGGCCTCGCGATGGGGATCGGCGGCATCGCCGCAGTCGTCTTCGGCGCCGTCGCCGACGCGATCGACCTCAGGACGGCGCTCACGATTGCCGCCGTCGCACCTGCTCTCGGCGTCGTTTTCTCGCTCAAGCTGCCCGCCCCGGGATCACGCGCCGAGACGCGCGTGACGGCTGGCTCGGCTGCCGCGGTGCCCGTCGACTGACCGGCAGACCTCGCCCGACCCGACCGGTTCCCGGGCTTACGATTTCCTGTGCTCGTCGACTGCCCGCTCGAGCGCGGCCTTTCTCGTGGCCCCGTCCCCGTGAAACCGCCGCAGCACTCTTCACGTCGAGCGCCGCGATAACGCCTGCATCGCCGACCGATGAGTTTTTGGCTCCGGCAGGGTCTAAGGTTTTTGACGTCGTTCAGACGTGGCCCCTGATACGGAGGTGAGACGTTGTCGAAAACGGTGCTCTTGATCGGAACTCGGAAGGGATGCTTCGTGCTCGAAAGTGACGGCGACCGGCGCGACTGGGGCCTGAGAGGTCCCTATTGCGAGGAGTGGCCGGTCTACCACGCGGTGTTCGAGCCTTCGGCCGGCGCGATCTATGCGGCGGCGGCGAGCGAATGGCACGGATCGGCCGTCTGGCGGAGCGGCGATCTCGGCGAGACCTGGACGCATTCGAGCGAGGGGCTCGCCCACGCCGATGCGAGCAAGAAGCTCTCGAAGGTCTCGACGCTCGCTGCCTCGTCGGGACGCGTTCTCGTGGGCGTCGAGGCCCCCGGGATCTTCGCGAGCCGCGACGAGGGCGCGACGTGGTCGGAGCTGTCCACGCTCGCCGGCCAGCCCGGGAGCGAGGTCTGGGACGACCCCGCGAACCAGCCGCCCGGTCATCTCGGCCTGTCGGCGCTCATGCTCGACGGCGACTCGAGCTCCAAGTTCTGGGCGATCGTGCAGGGGATCGGGCTCTTCGAGACCGCCGACGAAGGCACCTCCTGGACGCCGCGGAACCGCGGCCTTCGCGCCGAGTGGCCACGCGAGCACGAGGACGTCGGCTTCTGCGTCCACAAGGTCGTACGCTCGGCCTCCGACCCCACCCGCATGTACCAGCAGAACCACTGCGGCATGCACCGGAGCGACGACAACGGCGAGACGTGGACGGAGATCACCGAAGGTCTTCCGAGCGACTTCGGGTTCGCCGCGGCGGCTCATCCCCACGACCGGGACACCTTCTACGTCGTCCCGCTCGATCCGGGACACGGCCGCTTCATGCCGGACGGGGCCGCCGCCGTGTGGCGGACGAGCGACGGCGGCTCGAGCTGGCAACGGCTCGGGCGCGGGCTGCCGCAGGAACGCGCCTATCTCGGTGTGCTGCGAGAGGCGATGGCGATCGACTCGCACGACGTCCCCGGCCTCTACTTCGGCACGAGCACCGGCCAGGTCTTCGCGAGCGCCGACGAGGGCGAGAGCTGGAGTGAGATCGCGAGCTACCTGCCGGCGATCTCGTCGGTCGAAGTCGCCATTCTGGACTAGAGCCATGGCCGACCTCCATCTCCCCGGAACGCTGACGCCGCTCTTCGCCGAGCTCCCTCGTCGCCTCGAGGTCGACGCGGCGACGGTCGGCGCCGCGGTCGACGAGCTCGAAGCACGCTGGCCGGGGCTCCGCGACCGTCTCTGCGAGCCGGGCCCGCTCATCCGCTCTCACATCCACTTCTACGTCGACCAGCAGCGCGCGACCCTCGACACACCGATCCCTCCCCACTCGCGCGTCGACGTGATCGCCGCGATCAGCGGCGGCTGAGCGGCTGGCATGCTGAGGCGGTGACCACCGCTCTCGCCATCCGGCTGCGCGGTGTCGTCAAGCGTTACGGGGAGATCACGGCCGTGAACGGGCTCGACCTCGACGTGCCGGAGGGAACGTGCGTCGGCCTGCTCGGCCCGAACGGGGCCGGAAAGTCGACCACGATGCGTCTGCTCACCGCGCAGGCGATCGCCGATGAGGGGGAGCTGGAGGTGCTCGGCTTCCGATTACCCGGTGAGTCGAAGGCAGCGCGCGCCCACTGCGGCGTCGTGCCGCAACTCGACAACCTCGACGTGACGCTCACGGTCGAGCAGAACCTCCTCGTCTTCGCGCATCTCTATCGCATCGATCGTGCGGACAGACCGGATGCGATCGAGCGAGCTCTCCGGATGGCGAACCTGGTCGATCGCCGCGGCACGCGGGTCGACAAGCTCTCCGGAGGGATGCGCCGGCGCCTCCTGATCGCGCGGGCACTCGTGCACGGCCCTCGCCTCGTCCTACTCGACGAGCCGACGGTCGGGCTCGACCCGCAGGTGCGGCAGGAGTTGTGGGCGCTGATCGATGCGCTACGGGCGGAGGGAACGACGATCCTGATGTCGACGCACTACATCGAGGAGGCCCAGCGGCTGGCCGACACCGTCCTGATCATGTCGCACGGTGTGGCGGTCGCCGCCGGCCCACCGGCCGAGCTCGTCGCCGAGCACGCGGGCCGCGACGCGGTCGAGGTGTACGGCTCTCCGGTCAAGCTCGCCGAGGTCGAAGGGTCCGCGAACGCTCTCGGCCTGCGGACGCGGCGCACCGGCACGAGCATCTCGGTGCTCGGGGTCGAAGCCGTCGACGGCCGGGCGCCCGACGGCGAGCGCCGGCCGACGAACCTCGAGGACGTGTTCGTCCTCCTCACCGGCGAGACGATCGAGTGACCGGCGGCACCGAGGCCACCGGCGAGCGCCGGATCGGGCGTCTCGAGCGCCGCGCAATGACCGGGGTACTCGTGCGCGAGATCGTCAACTTCTCATCGTACTGGCGCTCGGCGACCTTCTCGTCGACGGTCGAGCCGACGATCTACCTCCTCGCGTTCGGCTTCGGCTTCGGCTCGCTCGTGAGCAAGGTCGGCGGCTACAGCTACGTGCAGTTCGTCGGCACGGGCACGGTGGCGACCGCCGTCCTCTTCTCCAGCGCGTTCCCGGCGATGTTCGGCACGTTCATCAAGTACAAGTTCCAACGCACCTACGACGCCGTCCTCGCGGCGCCCGTCGACACGGAGGAGCTCGTGACAGCCGAGGCGCTCTGGGTCGCGACGCGGGCAGGCGTCTACGGCTGCGTCCCCTTGCTCGTCGCGATCGCATTCGGCCTCGATCCGTCGTGGGGGATGCTCACCGTCCCGTTCATCGGCCTCGTCGCCGGTTTCGGCTGGGCGTGCTTCGGGATCGCGATCGCCGGGTTCGCATCGTCGATCGAGAACTTCAGCTACGTGATCAGCGCTGTGCTCACACCGCTCTTCCTCGTCGCCGGCACGTTCTTCCCGCTCAACCGGCTCCCCGAATGGGCCCAGGTGCTCGGCAACATCAATCCGTTGCATCATTGCGTCGAGCTCGTCCGGCACGCGGCGTTCGGCTGGGACGCATGGGATCCGGGACGCGTGGGCGTCTTGGTCGTCTTCGCGGTGATCACGTGGCGGGTCGCGATCTACGCGATGACGCGCAAGCTCATCGACTGAGCCTCGGCGCCGGAGCGAGGACGGCTTCGGTCAGTTCGTGAGCGGCGAGTGGTCGGCGGTGAGCACGGCCGCGAGAAGCTCCACGAGGATCGGGTCGAATTGCGTGCCGGCGCAGCGTTCGAGCTCCGCCAGTGCCTGCGCCTGCGAGAGGGCGGGCCGGTAGGTCCGGCCGGAGGTCATCGACGAGTGTGCGTCGCAGACCGCGATGATTCGCGACTCGATCGCAATCTCATCCCCAGACAGCCCGTCGGGGTAGCCGGCTCCGTCGAAATGCTCGTGCGTCGAGCGCACCAGGCGTGCCACCTCACTCAGTGCCGGGGAGGCAGCGAGGATTCGCTCGCCGATGATCGTGTGGCGACGGATGAAGGTCCACTCCTCCTCACTCAGCGGGCCCGGCTTCGAGAGCACGGTGTCGGGAATGCCGATCTTCCCGATGTCGTGCAGCAAGGCAGCCTGCTTGAGTTGAGCGAGCGCCTCGCCGTCGAGCCCCAGACGAGCACCGACCGCGACCGCAAGGTTCGCGACATCGGTCGAGTGGAGCTCGAGGTTCGGCTCGCGTGCGTTGAGGGCCTCGAGGAGCACATCCTGGGGGCGGCCCCTGCGGGCGGCTCGCCTGCTCTTCTCGTTGTAGAGGCGCTGATCGCACAGGTGAAGAGCGGTGCTCGGGTCGCTCGTCTCCTCGGGCAGGAAGACCGCACCGAACGACGCGCTGATCTCGAAGCCCTTGCCGTTCTCGCTGAGCGCAACCGCAGCGTTCGCGAGCATGTGCTCGACGTCCCCCTCGGCCGTCGCAAGGATCAGGAATTCGTCGCCCCCGAAGCGGAAGGCTGCGTCGGGCGGCATGGCCGCCGCCAGCCTGCCGGCGAGCCTGACGAGGAGCGCGTCTCCGGCCGGGTGGCCGAAGGTGTCGTTGTAGCGCTTGAACCCGTCGAGGTCGAACAGGGCCATGAGCAACGGGCCACCCTGCGCGAGCGCCGTGTCCAGGCGCGCCAGCAGTTTTCGCCGGTTGCCGAGCCCCGTCAGCGCATCGTGGAGCGCATGCTGCTCGTTTCGGGCCGAGAGGGTCTCGAGCTGCTCCAGGGCCTCGGCGAGCTGCTGCTCGGCCTCGACCTGTGCGGTCACGTCGGAGACGATCCCGTCGACGAACACACTGCCGTCCTTGTGGATCGGCCGGGTGCGGGCGCTGATCCAGCGCACGACACCGTCGTAGCCGCGGAGCCGGTAGCGAACCTCGCTGGGCTCGCCACGGCGCAGGCGCTCCCGATGCGCGAGGTGCTCGTTCCAGTCGTCGGGATGGATCAGCCGTTCCCATTCCGCGGCCGCGTCGGTTCCCGGAGGCGGCTGGCCGCCCATGAGCTTCTCCCGGTTCGGCCCCGAGAAGACGGAACGCCGGGTGCCGTCCACGCAGTGCTCGTTCGTGTAGAGGTAGTCGTCGAGAACACCGACGATGCGCAGGATCGACGCGGCCGCGGTCACGTCGATCGTCCCGTCTCGCTCGAGTGGGTCCACTCGAGCGCTATCGGGGAAACAGGTCGACGGCGAAACACCCGATTCGGTGAACGGCTATCCCCCCTTCAGGTGTTCTGAAGCGGCGGCATCCAACCGAAAAGGCGCTCGTCAGCGGACGACGCGCGCCGAGCGACCGGCGATCAGCCGCTCGACCTCCGCGAGCGTCGCCATCGAAACGTCGCCGGGCGTCGTCATCGCGAGCGCGCCGTGCGCCACGCCGTAGGCCAGTGCCACATCGGGCTCGCAGCCGCTCAGCAGCCCGTAGATCAGGCCGGAGGCGAACGAATCGCCGCCGCCGACCCGGTCGTAGACTTCGAGCCGCGGCATCTGCGGGCCTACCCGGAACCGCTCGCGGTCGCGGCAGACCGCCCCCCAATCGTTGACGGTCGCAGTGTGAGCCCGGCGGAGCGTGATCGCGATGAGGGCGAGCTGCGCGTAGTCGTCGACCACCTGCTCGAGGAGCGCTTCGTACGCAGCGACGTCGAGGGTGAGCAAATCCTCGTCCTCGCCGTCGAGCTCGTACCCGAGCGCCGCCGAGAGATCCTCTTCGTTCCCGAGCAGCACGTCGACCGCAGACACGAGCTCGCGGTTCACGGTTGCCGCGCGTTCCCGCCCGCCCGATGCAGCCCACAGTGACGGCCGGTAGTTGAGGTCGAACGACACGATCGTGCCGTGGCGACGCGCTTCGCGCATCGCTTCGAGCGCGAGCGCGGCCGTGCCCTCCGAGAGCGCGCCGAAGACGCCGCCACAGTGGAACCAGCGCGCACCCTCCGCCCCGAAGATGCGCTCCCAGTCGACGTCTCCCGGACGGAGCTGCGATGCGGCGGAATTGGCTCGGTCTGAGCAACCGGCCGCCGCGCGGACACCGAATCCGCGCTCGGTGAAATTGAGGCCGTTGCGCACCTCGCGCCCGATCCCGTCGTACGAGGCCCACCCGAGATGTGCGTGGTCGACGCCGCCCTGATAGATGAGGTCCTCGATCAGCCGCCCGACCTGATTGTCGGCGAGTGCCGTGACGACGCCAGTGCGTAGGCCGAAGCACCGCTTCAGGGCCCGGGCGACGTTGTATTCGCCGCCGCCCTCCCCGACGTCGAAGCTGCGAGTCGTCGAGATTCGCCGGTCGCCCGGATCGAGCCTGAGCATGACCTCGCCGAGCGCGACGAGATCCCACCGGCAGGAAGCGGCGTCGCGAAGCTTCATCGGCCGACCGTCATCGCCTCGCGCGCGAGGCGCTCGATCTCGTCGAACCGGCCTGCACGCAAGAGTGCCGCGTCGACGAGCCAGCTGCCGCCGCACGCGACGACGGACGGCACGTCGAGGTAGCCCTGCAGCGACTCCGCGGTGATCCCCCCGGTGGGTACGAAGCGCACGTCCGGGTACACAGAGCTCACGGCGCGGATGAAGGCCGGGCCACCGAGGGAGGCGACCGGGAAGAGCTTGACGAGGGCGCAGCCGAGGAGTCGCGCACGGTCGACTTCCGTCGGCGTTGCCGCGCCCGGGATGAACGGAAGCTCGAGCATCTCGCATGCCCGGATCACGGATTCGTTCGTCCCCGGCGCGACGGCAAATTCGGCACCGGCCTCGCGGGCCGACGCGGCGTGATCCGCGGACAGCACGGTGCCGGCACCGACGAGGAAACCGTCGAGTCGTGCCACGCGCTCGATCGAGTCGGCGGCCGCGTCGGTGCGGAAAGTGATCTCAACGCAGTCGATGCCTCCGCGTGCGAGGGCTCGGCATGCCGCCTCGGCCGTCTCGGCATCGGGGGCGTTCATGACCGGGATCACCCGTGCCCGGCCGAGGCGTTCCGTCAGGTCGGGCGGGAATCCCCGCCGCGCGCCCACGGCGGAGCCGATCATCGGCCGAGCCAGCCGCCGTCGACCGGGATGACGGCGCCGTGCACGTAGTCGGCCTGCGGGGAGGCGAGGAACAGAACGGCACCGGCGACGTCCTCCGCCCTGCCCCACCGCCCGGCGGGAATGCGCTCGAGGATTTGCCGCTCGCGTTGCGGGTCATCGCGAAGCGCCTGGGTGTTGTCCGTGGCGATGTATCCCGGCGCCACGGCATTCACGTTCACACCTTTGGACGACCACTCGTTTGCGAGCGCTTTCGTCAACTGGGCGATCCCTCCCTTGCTGGCCGCGTAGCCGGGCACCGTGATGCCACCCTGGAACGAGAGCAGCGACGCCACGAAGATGATCTTGCCTCGGCCGCGTTCCAGCATTCCCTTTGCGATCTCGCGGGTGAGGATGAACTGGGCGCTCAGGTTCACCTCGAGAACGTGATCCCAGTCGGCGTCGGAGTGCACCACCGCCGGCGACCTCCGGATCGTGCCGGCGTTGTTGACGAGCACGTCGACGGGGCCGTCACCGGCGACCGCCTCCGCCAGTGCGTAGACGTTGCGCCGGTCGGCGAAGTCGCAGCGGTGCCCTCGAAAGCGGCGGCCCTGAGCCTCGACCTGACGGCCGACCTCACCGCCGTCGGGCTCGAGCGTGGCACTGACTCCCGTGATGTTCGCTCCGGCAGCCGCGAAGTCGAGGGCGACCGCCATGCCGATCCCGCGCCGTACGCCGGTGACGAGCACCTCTGCACCTTCGAACGCCCGTTGGGTCACGTGTCGCAGTCCATCAGGATCTTCATCGCCGACGGCGTCGCGGCGAGCGATTCGAACACCGACGAGAGACGGTCGAGCGGCTCGACGCCGGTGATGAGTGACTCGAGCGGCAGAGATCCCGCAGCGAGGATCTCGATCGCCTGCTCGTAGTCGACCGGCTCGTACACGCGCGCACCGATCAGCGTCAACTCCTTCCAGAAGAGGTCGAAGAGGCGCACCGGTTGTGCCTCGGGAAAGATCGCGACGATCACGACCCGCCCCCGGATGCCCGCGACGCCGGTCATGGCGTCCACGCCGGCGGTGGAGCCGGAGACCTCGAAGACGACGTCCGCGCCGCCGCCGCCGCCCGTGAGCGCGAGGACGTGCTCCGAGAGGTCGGCTGCGGCGGGATCGACCACCTCGAGCCCGAGCGTCGTCGCGACCTGCCGCCGGGCCGCGTTGACCTCGCTCACGACCACGTTGCCGCCTCGTAACCGTGCGACGAGGCTGACGAGCAGCCCGATCGGGCCGCCTCCGATCACCACCACCGACTCGCCCGCCACGACCTGGCCGCGGCGAACGTCGTGGCAGGCGACCGCGAGCGGCTCCGCGAGCGCGGCGAGGCGCAGGTCGAGGCGGGGCGGCAACCTGTGAATCGTGAATGCAGGCACGGTCCACGAGCGCTGGAATGCGCCCGGCGTGTCGATGCCGAGGAATTTCAAGTCGCGGCTGATGTGACTGAAGCCCTTGTCGGCAGGGGTCTCGCCCCGTGCATCGAGGGGCCGGACGACGACGGGATCTCCGATCGAGAGACCCTCGACGCCGGCGCCGAGCTCGGCGACCCTCCCGGACATCTCGTGCCCGATCACCTGTGGCGGTCTCACCCGCTGATCCATGTGGCCGCGGGCGATGTGGAGGTCGGTGCCGCAGACACCGCAGAAGGCGACGTCGAGCCTCACCTCACCGGCCCGGGGCGGCTGCGCCTCGCTCTCGCCGACCCTGAAACGACCCGACCCCTCGTAGTAGACGGCTGTCATGCGTGCACCTCCGGTTCGTCGGGAGCATGGGCAGCGGCAGCAAGCGCGTCCTCCACCGCGAGCATCTGCCGCATCCACTCCTCGACCTCGGCGAGATGAATGAGATCCGCGGCGTGTGCGCGTACCGGATCACGGTCGCGTAACCCGTTGTAGATGTCCCAGTGACGGCGCTTGGTCGTCTCGACCGATTCCTGCTCCGTCATCGACCGCCAGAGGCGAGCGCGGAGTGTCCCCCCCGAGAGGTTCTGGATCAGCGAGGCGAGCGTCGCGTTCCCGGACGCGAGCACGATGATCCGGTGGAACTCGGTGTCCGAGGCGATGAAGGCCTGGGTCGTCTCGGCGCCGTCCATGTCTGCGAGACAGACCTCGAGCGCGGCGAAGCCGGCCTCATCGAGCCTTGTGGCGGCCATCTCGGTCGCGACCGGCTCGAGGATGCGCCGCACCTGATGGAGCTCGAGCAGCGTCGAGCCCGTCAGCAGGTCGCTGATGAAACCCATGCCGGTCAGGAGGAGCTCGGGCTCGAGGCTCGTGACGTAGGTCCCGTCTCCGACGCGAGGTTCGAGCACCCCGATGAGCGACAGGGCGCGTACCGCCTCCCGGAGAGAGTTGCGCGAGAGGCCGAGCCGCTGGGCGAGGTCTTGCTCCTTCGGGAGCTTCGAGTCGGCGGTGAACTCGCCGGACACGATCAAGTCCTTGATCTTCAGGATCGCCTGATCGGTCAGCGCTGTCATGCCCGCCCACCGGTGGCCGGCACCGCGGCCCGATCGAGGTCGTAGAGGCGGAGCGCGGTTCCCGCCAGCACACGGTCGACAGCCGCGGGGGCGACCTGCTCGATCACGCTGACCGTCTCATGCCACACGCTTTCATAGTCGCCGTTCAGCAGGGCGACCGGCCAGTCGCTGCCGCACACGAGCCGGTCAGGGCCGAGGGCGTCGAGCGCGACCTCGACGGCGGGGCGGAGATCCTCGGCGCGCCAGTCGCTCGAACGCAGCATCGTGTTCAAGCCGGAGACTTTCGCAGAGACGTTCGCATGGGCGGCCGCCGCACGGAGCAGGGCCTCCCACCGCCCCATCTCGTCGGTCTGCAGGGGTGGCTTGCCGAGGTGATCGATCACGATGTCGAGGTCGGGGAACATCGATGCGAGCTCCGGAACGTCGCCGAGATGACGGGGGTAGACGCAAGGGAGCTCGAGGACGAGGCCCTGTGCCTCGACGAGGGAGAGGCTCTCGAGCACCATGCCCTGCAGGATCCAGTGTGGGTCGGCCTCGTTGTGGATGAGGTGTCGAATGCCCCGCAACTTCGGCCGGGCAGCGAGCTCTCGGAGGCGTCGCGCCGCCCGCTCGGGCGCGCGCAGGTCGACCCACGCGACCACCCCGCCGATCCACGCGCGCTCACCCGCGTGCTCGAACAGGTAATCGGTATCGAAGTCCGTGCACGACGACTGGACGAGCACCGTTCGAGACACGTCCGCCGCCTCGAGCAGAGGCTCGAGATCGGGGGGCTCGAACGTCCGGCGGATGCGGGCGTGCTCGTCGGTCATCCATCCCTGGGCTTCGCGCTCCAGATTCCAGAAGTGCTGGTGGGTATCGACGATCACGGTTGCAACTCCGATCGGTTTGAAGACCTGAAGCCCCCGGCGCCCGAGGATCGGGCGCCGGGGGCTTTTCCCCCAGGTGCAGACCTTCGTTCGGCCTAGCCGAACTTGCCGGCGTTCGCCTTGGTCACGAGCGCGGTGCCGGTGTCGATCGATTTCGGCACCGTCTTCCCCTGAACGACCTTGTACAGCGTCGCGATACCGATCGAGCCGATCTTCGCCGGGAACTGCGCGACGCTCCCCGTCTCCGTGCCGGCCTTGATCGCCTTGACTTCGTCGGGCGACGCGTCGAACCCGACGAGGATGATCCCACCGGCCCTGATGCCCGCGTTCTTGATCGACTGGATCGCACCCAACGCGGGCGGCCCACATGCCGCGTAGATCGCGGTCAGCTTCTGGTTGGCCGTCAGGATCGTCTGTGCAGCCGTCGCGCCTTTCGTCTGATCACAGTCGGTCTCGAGCTTCGAGACGACCTTGATCTTGCTCCTCAACGCTCCGAGGCCCTTCAGCATCCCGGTGACGCGATCGACGAGCGCGGGGTTGCCGGGAACGCCTTCCAGGATTCCGAGTGTGCTGCCGGCCTTCAGCCTCGTCGCGAGGTACTTCCCGGCGAGCACACCACCGTTGAAGTTGTTCGTCGCTACAACCGACGACTTGTTCTTCCACGTCGGGATGTCGTTGTCCATCAGGACGACCTTGACGCCCTGCTTGATCGCCTTGTCGAGCGCGGCCGACACCGCCGGGCTGGTCGGGGTGATCGCAATTCCCTTCACACCCTGAGCCACCATGTTCTGGATCGCGGCGATCTCGCCCGCGTCGTCGGTGCCGCTCTTGCCGGTTGCGTAGATGACCGACGCTCCCGGCGTGGCCTTGTCCCACTTCTTCGCCGCGTTGACGAGCGTGAAATAGAAGTCGACCGGGAACTTCGTGATGAATCCGAGCTTCACCGGGCTCTCGTGCTTCGCCGGCTTCGCGCTGGCGGTCATTGCGAGTACCGATGCTGCCGCGACCACGGCGAGGAACACTGCGCCGCCGGCGAGCTTCGTCTTCTTCGACATCTTTCGTCCTTTCCTAGGGCATACAGGCTTGGGAGCGAATGTTCGATTCGCTCTGACGTCGCCTCCGCTGCCCTGCAGGTAGCCGCGGAGTGTCCGAATGCGCAGCTCGATCTTCCGGCCACGCGCTGGGAGGCGTCCTACGGCGTGCTCACTCACCACCCCCCACGATCAATGAGACGATCTGGGTGTAGGTCTCGGCCGAGGGGATCAGCTCGCCGACTTTGCGGCCGCGGCGCATGATCACGGCGCGGTCGGCGACCTCCATCACGTGATCCATCGCGTGCGAGATGACCACGACGGCCTTGTTCTCGCTGCGGAGCCGGAGGATCAGGTCGAGGACCTTCCGCGACTCGCGCACGCCGAGCGCCGCTGTGGGCTCGTCGAGGATCACGACCTTCGACGCGAATGCTGCGGCGCGGCTGACCGCCACCGCCTGCCGCTGACCACCCGACATGAGCCCCACGACGGCGTTGAAGTCGGGCAGGGTCACCTGCAGGCGTGCGAGCACGTCGCGCGTCGAGTCGGTCATCTGCCGCCGCCGGAGCAGCCGCAGTGAGCGAGGCAGCCACGATGGCCCTGCGAGCTCCCGTCCGGCGTAGAAGTTGTCGGTCGGGCGGAGGTTGTCGAACAGCGCAAGATCCTGGTAGACGGTCTCGATGCCAAGCGCGCGCGCGTCGGCCGGGGCGTGGATCGCAACCTGTACCCCGTCCATCTCGATCGTGCCGCTGTCGAACCGGTGCACGCCGTTCAGGCACTTGATCAGCGTCGACTTGCCGGCGCCGTTGTCGCCGAGCACCGCGAGCACCTCGCCGCAGCGGATGTCGAGATCGACACCCTCGAGGGCGGTGACTGCGCCGAACCGCTTCCACGCTCCGCGGATCGCAAGGACGGGGGTGCCCGACTCGACCGGGGGAGCCTTTGCGGCGACCGGGGCGGTCATGTGCTCCTCATCGCCTGCGCGACCCGCACGCGGCCCTCGATCGCGCCTCGCAGCACGTCGGCCTCCACCGCCGCGAGCACGACGACCCCGATCGCCATCAGCTGGTAGAAGGGATCGACGTTGTGCAGATTGAGCGCGTTTCGGATCACGCCGATCGTGAACGCGCCGACGAGTGCATTGCCGACGTTCCCGCGGCCGCCGGCGAAGGCCGCCCCCCCGATGATCACGGCCGCGATCGAGTCGAGCTCGGCGAGATCGCCGGCCGTCGGAGAGCCTGCGTCGATCAGTCCGGCGGTGAGCAAGCCGGCGATGCCGGCCGCGAGACCGCTGAGCACGTACACCGTCACGAGCACGCGACGCGTTGGGATCCCTGACCTGCGTGCCGCTTCCGGATTCCCGCCGACCGCGTACAGCCAGCGGCCCCACACGAGGCGCGTCGTCCCCAGCAGGCAGAGGAGCGCCAGGCCGACGACCGCGAAGATCGAGTATGGAAGCCAGTGGATCGACCCGCCGCCGATCGTGTCGACGATCGACGGCATCCCCGAGATCAAGGTCCCGTTGGCCGCCCACAGGGCGATGCCCCTCACGATGCTGAGGGTCGCGAGCGTGACGATGAACGGATGGGGCACGCGTCCGTAGACGTAGATGAGGCCGTTGGCGGCTCCCACGGCGAGGCCCGTGCCGACGATCGCGGCGATCACGAGCACGCTGGAGTGGGTGTGCGCGAAGACGATCGCGCCGACCACGCCCGAGAGCGCGATCGTCGAACCGACGGAGAGATCGATACCGCGCGTCACGATCACGAGCAGCTGCCCGAGCGCGAGCACTGCGATCACTGAGGTCTGCGAGAACACGTTCCCGACGTTTCGGCTCGTGAGGAAGACCGGTGTCGTGAGCCCGACGGCGATGATGAGCAACAGGAGGATCAGTGCCGGCCCGGCGCGCAGCGAGAAGAGGGCTGCTTGCAGCATCCGGTAACGATCGAGCGGTAGCGCTCTGCCCCCGCCTGCCGACTGGTCGGACTTCGCCGCCGTCACCATCACTCGCTCACCGCAGCCACTGCGACGGGCGACCAGGCAGGCCCATCGGGGAAGCTGTGCTCGTCGAGGGATGACGGCAGCATCTCGATGCTGTAGCCCGGGGCCGTGGGAGCGAGGTACCGCCCGCCGCGGACGATCGCCGGATCGCGGAAGTGCTCGTGCAGATGGTCGACCCACTCGACGACGCGGTCGTCGAGGGAGCCGCTGACCGCGATGTAGTCGAAGAACGCGAGGTGTTGCACGTACTCGCACAGCCCGACGCCGCCGGCATGCGGAGAGACGGGGACCCCGAACTTGGCGGCGAGCAGCAGCACGGCGATCGCTTCGTTCACGCCGCCGATCCGGCACGCGTCGATCTGGCACACGTCGATTGCCTCGGCCTGGAAGAGCTGCTTGAAGACGACGCGGTTCTGGATGTGCTCGCCCGTCGCGACCCTGATCGGCGAGATCTCACGCCGGATGCGAGCGTGCCCGAGCACGTCGTCGGGGCTTGTCGGCTCCTCGATCCACCACGGATCGTGCCGGCCGAGCGTGCTCATGGCCGAGCACGCCTCGTCGACACCCCACACCTGGTTGGCATCCATCATCAGCACGCCGTCGTCGCCGAGCGCGCGCCGGATCAGCCCGGCACGACGGTCGTCCGACTCGAGATTCGCACCGACCTTCATCTTCACGTGGGTGAAGCCGTCGGAGAGCGCCTCGCGCACGAGCCCTTCGACCTTCTCATCGGAGTAGCCGAGCCAACCGGCCGACGTCGTGTAGGCGGGATACCCCGACGCGACGATCTCGCGTTCGCGCGCAGCGGCACCACGACGAGCGTCTCGCAAGAGGTCGAGCGCGTCTTCCGGCGGCAGGGCGTCCGTGATGTACCGGAAATCGACGCACCCGACGAGCTCCTCCGGCGAGAGGTCGGCGAGGAGCTTCCACACCGGCTTTCCTTCACGCTTCGCCCACAGGTCCCACACCGCGTTCACGACGGCCGCGGTCGCGAGGTGGATGACTCCTTTTTCAGGCCCGAGCCAACGCAGTTGGGTATCGGACACGAGACTGCGCCAGAAACCACGCATGTCGCCGATGATCGACTCGAGCGTGCGGCCCACGACGAGTGGCTTCAGGGCAAGAGCGGCCGCGACGACCACCTCGGTCCCGCGGCCGCTCGTGAACGTCAGCCCGTGGCCTTCGATGCCGTCGTCGGCGTCGGTCCGAAGCACCACGTAGGCGGCGGAATAGTCCGGATCGGTGTGCATCGCGTCCGAGCCGTCGAGAGAGCGAGACGTCGGAAAGCGGATGTCCCGGGCCTGGAGGCTCGCGATCGTGCCGCCGCTCATCGCCGTCGTCCCTCCGCTGCCACGGTCAGCGATCCGATCTTTAGAGGCTCACAGAGGGCGCGGTGGCACATTCATGAGGATCTTACGCAGAAAGATCCGATCTTTTCAACCCATCTGTCACGCCGAGGGCCTGGCAACGATCGCCTGGCGTATCGAGGCCGACGCGCGAGACTTGACGGCGATGACGAACGTTCCGCTTGACGGCGATCGGGGTTCGTATCGCTGCTCGGCCCGCGGTGCGGAGAACCCGGAAACGTCTCGCTTCTGCAGCCGTTGTGACGCCCAGCTCGCTGCGCGCGATCCTCGCGAGGAGCGGAGCTCGTGTCGGTTCTCTTCGTCGACCTCGTCGGTTCGACCGCGCGCGCCGAGGGGCCGATCCGGAAGACGTGCGCGACAACCTGCATGCGGACACCACGACTGCGCGAGGGCGGAGATCGCCTGCAGACGGAGAGCACAGAGTCTGCGATCGAATGGGCGTCACGCGCGATCGAGATCGCGCGGAGGACGAGAGGGCGGAAATACGAAGCATGCTCGCTGAGCCTCTACGGCCAGGCGGTCGCCCGCGCCGCCCGGCGCGACGAGGCGCTGGCATCGCTACGGCTTGCCGTCTCGATTGCCGACGAACTCATCGGGCCTCCGGCCAGGTGGCAGGCACGGGCCGCCCTCGCGCACATCGCCTACGCGATGGGCGACGACGAGACCGCCAGCACGTCCTTCGACGAAGCGAGCACGCTCATCGAGACGTTTGCAGCGACCCTCGCACCGAAGCGCGCCGGCCGCTTCCTCGCCGCACCTGCGATCGAGGAGATCCGCGCCGCGCAAGCCGGGCAGCACGCCGGCGCGAGGGCGACCGGCCGGCGGCGAGCTCCGAACGACGAGCGGAGCACTAGATCTTGACCGTGCCGCCGAGGAAGACCTCACCCATCTCGGGGTTCCGGAGGACGTCGGCGGCGGGCGCGGACATCGCGACGTTCCCTTGGACGAGCACATAGGCCCAGTCGGCGAGCTCGAGCGCCGCATGTGCCCGTTGCTCGACGAGCAGCACCGCCTTCCCGCGATCTGCGAGCGCCCGCGCCTGATCTTCGAGGACTGATCGCACGAGGGCCGGCGAGAGTCCGGCGGTGGGCTCGTCGAAGACCATCACTCGCGGAGCGGTCATGAGCGCTCGCCCGACGGCAACCATCTTTCGTTCGCCGCCACTCATCGTCCCGACGAATCTGCGCATGTGCTTCGTGAGCACGGGGAAGAGCTCGAGCACCTCCTCGACCCGCGCGGCGCGCGTTCGCTTGTCGAGGAGGTAGCCGCCCATCTCGAGGTTCTCGTGCACGCGGAGCGTCTCGAACACGTCGTCCACCTGCGGCACGTAGCCGACGCCCTGGCGTACCAGTTGCTCGAGCCGAGAACCGGTCACGTCATCGCCGTCGAGGAGCACCTGCCCGTCGAAGATCTTGATCAGGCCGAGAATCGCCTTCAGCAGTGTGCTCTTGCCGGCGCCGTTCGGGCCGACGACCGACACCATCGATCCCTCGGACACGCTGAGATCGATGCCGTGGATGATCTCGATGTCGCCGTACCCTGCGACCAGTCCTCGCGTCTCGAGTGCAGGGCCACTCGGCGGCACGTCAACCGGCAATGTACGCCTCTTGGACTTCCTTCCTCGTACGCAGGTCAGCCATGGAGCCCTGCGCGAAGACCCTGCCCAAGACCATGACGACGACGGTGTCGCACAACCGCTCGACCGTCTCGAGCTCGTGCTCGACCAGAACGATCGAGAGCCCCTCTTCCCGAAGGGCCAGGCATGCGTCGCCCAGGCGATGCGTGAGTGAAGGGCTGAGTCCTGCCGTAGGCTCGTCGAGCAGGAGCAGTGCCGGCTTCGTCATGACGGCGCGCATCATCTCGAGCATCCGTTTTTGCCCGCCGCTCAGGTTGCGCGCTCGCTCTCCTGCCTTGTCCTCCATCTGGAACAGCGAGAGCAGTTGGCGCGCCCGATCGTTGATCTCCTGCTCCTCGCGGCCCCAGTACCGGCGGCCACCGACGATCCCGAGCGCTGTTTCGCTACGCGCGCGTGGTGCTGCGACGACGAGGTTCTCGAGTGCGGTCAGGCTGCCGAACTCGCGCGAGAGCTGGAAGGTGCGAACGAGCCCGAGCCGCGCTCTGCGGTAGGCCGGAGAGCCGGTCACGTCGGCGCCGTCGAAACGCACCAGTCCTGCGGTCGGCTTGATGAAACCGCTCATCATCCCGAGGGTCGTCGATTTGCCGGCGCCGTTCGGCCCGATCAGCCCGGTGATCGATCCCCGGCCGACCGTGAATGTCGCGCCGTCGACCGCGCGCACACCCCCGAACTCTCTGACGAGTCCCTCGACCGACAGGATGTCCCCGGGTTCGCCGTCACCCGGAACGCTCGAGAGGATCGGGGCCGGACGGGGCGGCAGCGACGAGACGAGGCTCAGAACGGCTGTCCCGCGCCGCTCGCCTGCCGGCGTCCCGACCTCGGGGGTCCGCCTGGCCGGCTGAGGGCGGCGCTCGGGAAGCAGGCCCACGGGCCGGAAGAAGAGAAAGCCGATCGTGAGGACGCCGAGGATGATCCAGCCGAGCTGGGGGATCAGCTCGGGATTGTTGCCGACGGTCGGCAGAAACTGCACACCCTGGACGATGAGGGTCGGCACGATGAGCGTCCCGATGACGACGCCCCAGTCGTTGCCGAGCCCCCCGATGATGATCGCGGTCAACAGGGCCATCGTCTCGATGAACAGCCAAGCGCTCGGCGACCAGCCACCGATGAAGCCCACGAGGAGCGCGCCCGAAAGCCCTGCCATCGCGCCGCCGACGGCTTGCACCACGATCCGGAGTGCGACCACGTTCTTACCCACCGAGAGCGCGGCATCCTCATCGTCGCGCATCGCTCGAAGCAGCCGTCCAAACGGCCCGCTCGAGAAACGCCTGAGGACGACGTACACGAGGCAGCAAATCCCGGCGACCATCGCGACGTACCCCCAGCCCTGCTTCGAGCCTTGCAGCGAGTGCAGCGGGTTCGGGATCAGGGCAAGGCCGGCGCTGCCGTTGACGAGCCCGGTGTCCGCGACCACGATCGTCGTAGCGGTGATCGAGACGACGAGCATGGCCATGGCCTGGTAGTCGGGTCGCAGGCGCTTGAGACCGGTGACGCCGATGATCGCCCCGAGAATCGACGAGACCGCAGCAGCACACAGCAATGCGGCCACGAACGGCAAGTGCGCTCCATAGATGTAGTGCTGAAAGCCGCCGTTACTCGAGTCCGGGCCGAGCGTGAGGACCGCGTAGGTATACGCGCCTGCTGCGACGAGGACGATGTAGGCGAAGTTCGGCACGCCGGCGATCCCGAACTCCAGATTCAGTCCCCAGGCCGCGATCAGAAAGGTGCCGAAGTAGACGAGGAGGACAACGACGTAGTACTCGTAGCCCGTCATGTTGCTGAGAGGTTCCGACGCGAGACGCCGCCGGCGGCGAAGAGACCGCGCGGCCGTATCAGGAGCATGACGATCAGGATCGTGAACGCGACGACGTCCTGGTAGGCCGGGCTCCAGTACGCCGCGCCGAACTGGCTCGCCACCCCGACGACGAGACCTCCGATCATGGCGCCGTAGGGCTGCGCGATGCCTCCGAGCACCGCGGCCGCGATCATGTAGATCAGGAATGTCGCCCCGAGGCTGAAGTCGAACGTGACGGTCGTGACCGCGAGCGCGACCCCCGTGCAACCGCACATGAACCCCGTGAGGAGCCAGGTGAGATCGATGATCCGCTCGGTTTGGATGCCACATGCTCTCGCGACTGTTCGGTTGGTCGAGGTCGCCCGCATGGCGCGGCCGATTTTCGTCCGGGTCAAGAGGAGATGAAGTGCGAGCATCAGCACGAGCGTCAGGCCGATGATGACCAGCTGAGCGACGCTGAACACAAACCCGAGGCCCGACACGGTTCGTCCGAACTGAGCCCCGTAGGTGATGGCTCCGGGGCCGACGAGAATCACGATCACTCCTTGCAGGATGATGCCCGCGGCGACCGTCGCGATCACCACGCTCACGAAGCCCGCGCCGCGCCGCTGCAGCGGGCTGAGCAGGGCACGATTGAACGCCACGGACACGAGGGCGAGCACGAGCCCGACGACGACCAGCGCCACCCAGACGTCGACGCCGCGGTTCAGGAACCAGTAGCCGAGGTACGCGGCGAGGGTCATGAACGCGCCGTAGGTGATGTTGAGCACGTTGCTGATCCCGAATTGCACCGTGAATCCGACGGCCCCGAGCGAGATCACTGCACCCGCCGCGATCCCGAAGCCGATCGTCTGTATCACTACCCCCACTCGAACCTCCTCCGCACGGCGTCCCGGGATCAGTCAGGCCGCGCTCGCACGGCGTCGGACGGGGGTCCGAGCCGTGCGAGCGCGGTTGACGCGGCTACTTCAGTGCGTTTGCGATCAAGCCACCACCGAAGACGCTGAGCAAGCGGGGGCTTCCGTCGGGGTTGAACGCAGTCGCCCCGAAGTTGCCTGCGGAGTTGTGGAACTGGTTGAAGTGGATCTGACCGCCGGTCCCGACGTAGTCGATCTGCTTCTTGGCGTTCAAGGCGGCCACCCCTTGCGGATAGGTGTGGACGATGACCTTCGTCTTCCCCGGCGATGTGACGGTTGCGATGAATTTGTTCCACGTCGACCCCTTGGTGGAGTTCGCGGCTTTCATCGCCAGGGCCATCACGATGTCTCCGTCGTAGAGGCCGGCGATCACGCCGATCCCTTCGACGATCGGCGCATCCGACTGCGAGACGTGTGTCGAGGTCGTCAGCCCATCCTTGTATGCAGCGAATGCCGCCGACTTCGGATCGACGTGGTAGCCGACCAGCGAGAGATTGCTCGTCACGAAGTCCAACCCGAGAACCTTGACCATGGCGTCGAAGTAGTCCGGTGTCAGGGAGTCGGTGGCTGTGATCAGAGGCGGCACGTTCCCGTGATTGAGTTGCTTGTACTGGGAGAAGAACGTCGCAGCAGTCTGCGGGTCTGTGGCCGCGATGATGACCTGCGGCTGGGACTTGATGAATCGGGAGACGACGCTTGCGTACGAGGCTGCGTCACCGGGGATGTCGACCTCGATCGACAGTTTGACGCCGAGGCGCTTGAGGGCGTGGAGGATGCCGGGCTTGACCGTGTCGTTGCCGGCGTTCGTCTGGAGGACGACGGCCACGCTCTTGTACTTCTTCGCGTGTGCCCAGACCGCGTACGCCGCTCCGTTCTGGACGTCGGAGGGCACGATGCGCCAGAAATAGGCGTCGTTGGTCTTGTCGAACGCGGGCAGGCCGTTCGCGGTGAAGAACGGGACCTTCGCGTTGTTGATCAGGGGGATGGTGACCGCCGCGGTGTTCGTCTCGAGTCCTGTCGCGAACGTGATCTTCGACGTCGCGAGCGCACGCGTCACCGCCGGGACGGCATCAGCCGGATCGCCGGTGTCGTCGACGGTCGAGCAGTTGAGCTGGTTGCCGAGGACGCCGCCTGCCTTGTTGATCTCCTGGGCGGCGGCATAGCAGCTGAGGCTGATGAACTTCCCGAGGTTCGCAGCCGGGCCGCTGAACGGCGCGATCACCGCCGCGTTGATGGTGCCTGTCGAGCGTTGCGCGCTCGCACCCGCCGTGCCCGCCAACGCAGCGGCGGCGAGCGCGGCGATCGCACCGCTGAGGCTCACGAGCGTGATCATCCTGGCGGAATCGGTCTGGCGCGACCGCGCCCACCGGTCCGACGTTGCTGAGCGGGACTGGCCAATCAACGCCTCTCACCTCCTGTTTGGAGACAGCACACACGCGCCACTGGACTCGATTCGTCGACCATTCGCCTCGTAACTATATTCGCGCAAATCTAGGAAATGCAAGAGGCTCAGCAATTGCACCGGATGACGAAGTCGCGCTCCTGACCCCGGAGCGACCTCCCGAGGCGGGCATGATCAGCGATGTGCTGGGCGACGGTCGCCCTGATCTCCCGGTCGAGCCGGTAGAGGTTGTCGACGTGCTGCTCCCAACCTCGGTCACCGTCCGCGCTCCAGGCGAACGGCAGCCGCCGCAGCTCCCACTCCGGCCATTCGGACGCAGCGAGCCGAAGAGCCTCGCGGAGAATCTCACGTTGCTGCTCGGGCTCCCCTGGACGACCGCACGAGCAGCCGAGAGGGAAGTCGAGAAAGAGCGCACGCGGTGGCTTGAGCGCGTGCACGTTCCGTCGCAGCGTCGCGATGCTCGTCGTCGGCAGTCCGCGCGCTTCGATCGCGCGTGCGAGAACGCCCGCAGCGACATGGCACTGCGGACAGAATGGAAGAACGAGCACCAGATCCACCTTCATCGCGCGAAAGTCTTCGATCATCCGCGGGACGGTCTCGAGCGCGAGCTCGTCGTAGCGCGTGATCGATCCGACCATCGAGACCGCCGAATCGGCAAGCCGTCCGATCGTGCCGTCGGCCTCGAGCTCGAGCAGCCTGTCACGCGGATAGGCGACGTTGGGATCGGCTTCGGCGAACACCCGAATCGGCGTTCGATGCGCAATCAACAGGTCCCTCGTCTCGCGCTCTCGCGGCAATAGACGATAGCTCGTGTCTTCGGTCTCGCCGAGCCGCTCCTGGTCGGCGAAGTAGGCGCCCGACGTGGTCAGCACCCCGATCGTCGCCTGCTCCAACGGAACGACGAACGGCGTCAGCGCCGGAGGATCGAAGTCGGGAAGCGGCGAAGGCGGAACGCGCAGGATCTCCGCGCGGACACGTTCGAAGTCGTACGCCGGCTCCGAAGCGTCTGTCACGAGCGCGACTCCCCCAGGCGCAGCAGCCGGGCTGCGTTGCCGCCCGCGATCACCACCAGGTCATCATCGGACGCTCCTGCTGCCGTCAGGATCCCGAGCGGATCGACATCTCCGACCGGATAGTCCGTACCGAGCACGAGCCGGTCGGCACCGACGCGCTCGAGCAACACGGCAAGCACGGCCGGGTCATAGACGCACGTGTCGAGATAGAAGCTGCCCAGGTACTCGCTGGGCGGTTTCGAGATCTTGCTCGCCGTGCCCGGACGGTTTCGGAAGTTGCGATCCAGGCGACCGAAGTTGTGCGGTAAGAACCCGCCACCATGAGCGATCACGATCTCCAACTCGGGCAGTTCTTCGATCACGCCTTCCAGGATCAGCGAGGTCATCACCTTCGTCTCTTCGATCGACTGTCCGATCGAGTTCCAGAGCGCGTACTCCTGGAACCACGGATCGTGCACCCCGTCGGGGTGGACGAATGCCACCACCTCGAGATCGCGAAACGCTTCCCAGAGCGGACGGAACCGCGGCGCCCCCAGGTACAGCCCATCGACGGCCGCCGGCAGGTTCGCGACCCGCAGACCGAGCTCGCCCACCGCGCGGTTCGCTTCGGAGATTGCGAGGTCGATGTCGCGCAGCGGAAGCGTGAATGCTCCCTGGAAGCGATCGGGATGACTGCGGCACAAGCCCGCGATCGCATCGTTGACGCGCCCCTCGAGCTCGAGCTGAAGCGCTGGGTCTGCCCAACCCGTGTACTGCATCACGGTGCTGGACGAGAGCAGCTGGACGTCGATGCCGCGTGCGTCCATGTCCTCGAGCCGCCGCTTGGGGTCGAGCATCCGCGCGTGTGCCTCGGCCATCCGGGAGCCGGGCTCCGCGCGGGCGCGATCGGGATGTAGGCCGAAGGCGCCGAAGACCGAGCTCGCAAGAGTGCGCTCGAAGACGTGCTCTTCCAGCAGGTGCGCGTGGAAGTCGATCGTCCGCAACGTCAGCCTCGGCCGTGCATCGGAGAGAGGTAGGTCAACGGGCAGATCCGGGAGCTCGCCTCATGACGAGAGCCCTGAACTCGTCGTCGGTAACGAGCGCGCGCTTGCGAATCGCGAGCGCCTTCACATCCTCGAGGAGATCACGACGCTCGTGTTCGCCGACGTCGAGATCGAGCTCGGCCGCCTTGATCCGGATCGAATCGACGCCGCTCTTCTTGCCGAGGACGATGCTTCGCGTCGCACCGACTACCTGCGACGAGTACGGCTCCACCGCGGGCGGATCGTGGAACTGCGCGGCCACCGCCCCCGTCTCTCGGCGGAAGAGATTCTCGCCGACGAGCGCCGACCATGGCGCGAGCTCGTAACCACAGATCTCGCGTACGCGCCGACTGACCCGCACGGTCTGCTCGAGGTTCAGCGATGTCTGATAGCCGTAGAGCGCCTCGAGCGCAAGCGCGATCTCCGGCAGGTTGGCGTTTCCGCCGCGCTCTCCCATGCCGTTGATCGTGCCGTGCAGCCAGGTAGCGCCGGCCGCGACCGCTGCGATCGCGCCGGCGGTGGCAAGCCCGAAATCGGCGTGGCCGTGGTAGTGGACAGGTACCTCTGAACCGACGCAGTCGACGATCGCATGCACGAGGTACGACGCCGCTTCGGGCGCGGCGATGCCGAGTGTGTCCACGACGACCACCTCGGCTGCGCCTGCTGCAACCGCCACGGCGTAGACCTCCGTGAGAAAATCGAGATCTGCCCTCGAGCCGTCGACGCCGAAGAATGCGACCTTCACGCCGCCCTCCGTCGCGTGAGCGACCGCTGCCTCGATCCGGCCGAGAATCTTGGAGCGTGAGACACCGAGGGCGTCGAGCTTCAAGTCGGAGACCGGGGCCTCGATCACCGACGCCGTCAGTCCGAGCTCGAGAATCGCGTCGACATCGGCCGGAACCGCACGCGCGAACCCCCAGAGCTCGGCGCGCAGACCGGCGGCGACGATCAACTCGATCGCACGCCGGTCGTCGTCGGAGACGCGCGGAAACCCCACCTCGATCCGCTCGACGCCGAGCTCGTCCAACAGCTGCGCGATCTCGAGTTTCTCGTCCGGTCCGAGGACGACGCCGACGGTTTGCTCGCCGTCGCGAAGCGTGGTGTCGTACAGGTTCACGTGCTGATGGCGCGCGGGGCCGAGCGCCATCGCGTTCAGCTCCCCGGTCCACACGTTACTCCGGTCGATCAGACGAGCTCCTCGACCCACGCGACCTTTGCGGGTGCGGGCTCGCCGTGTGCGTCCTCCCACGAGACCACCGGGTTTCGCAGCACGCCTACCCGCTCGATCTCCGCCTCCACCACGTCTCCCGGCTTCAGGTAGAGCGACTCCGGGTCCTCGCTGAAGCCCGCGACGCCCGAGACGGTGCCGAGGGAAAGAACATCGCCGGCGGAGAAGCCGAGCGGCGCGTAGTGAGCGAGGACCTCGGGCACCGACGTCGACATCCGGCTCATGTTCGAGACCTGCCGCTTCTCGCCGTTGACCCGTAGCTCCATCGAGAGCTCGTGTGGGTCGCCGACCTCGTCAGGCGTCACGATCCAGGGGCCGAGCGGACAGAACGTGTCGATTGCCTTGCAGAACGAGAAGACGCCGCTCTTCATCTCTCGACGCTGGATGTCTCGCGCCGTGAGATCGTTGAAGACCAGGTAGCCGCCCACGTAGTCCATCGCATCCTCGACGCCGAAATGCTTGCCGTCCTTGGCGATGACGACCGCGAGCTCGAGCTCGTAGTCCAGCTCGCGGGTCAGATGATCCGGGTACACGATCGGGTCGTCGGGGCCGATGATCGCGTCGACGTTCTGGAAGAACATGATCCACGGCGCAACCGGATGCGACCAACCGGCTCGCTCCGACTCGACGTGGTGCTCTCGGAAGTTGCCGGCGGTGTGGAAGAATTTCTTGGGCAGGATCGGCGCCCTCAACCTGACCTCCGGCAACGGGATCTGGCGCCCGGTCTCGGCCGATCTCGCGCCTGCCTCGAAATACGCGCGCATCGTCGAAGCCGCAAGCTCGATGACGGTGTCGCCGTCCAGGCGGCCGACGTGCTGGGCTCCTTCATGGTCGAACGTGACGAGCTTCATCGGGGCCGAAAGCCTCCTCGGGTCGACAGACCGGACCGCCTTCACTATATTTGCGCAAATCTAGAACGCGCAACTCTTCGCCTACTATTGTCGGACTCCACGATGGCGTCCTCCTCCCCTAAACCCGCTCCGAGAACATGGGCTGCCGCGGCGCTCGACGGTCATCGCACGCTGGCCGAGAAGGCGTTTGCTGCCTTGCACGGAGCGATCGTCAGCGGCGAGCTCCCGCCCGGCGAGCGGCTGCGGATCGAAGAGCTCGCCGGTGCCCTCGGCATGAGCCATCTGCCGATTCGCGAGGCGATCCGCCAACTCGAAAGCAGGGGCCTCGTCGAGCACATTCCCCACCGAGGCGGACGGGTGACCGAGATCTCACTCGATGACCTGCGCGAACTGTACGACGCCCGTCTTCTTGTCGAACCGGAGATCATCTCTCGCGCGGCAGAGAACTTCTCGTCCGTCGATGCCGAAGCTGCTCACCTAGCACTCGCCCGGTACGCCGTCGCCTCGAACGAAGACCCGATGACCGAGATGTGGGCCGCGCACACGGCGTTTCACTTCGCGCTGTACGCGCCGTGTCGCTCGAGCTGGCTCCTGCGCCTCGTCACCCCGCTCTGGGAGAGCAGCCAGCGGTACCGCATGACGATGCCGCGACTGAACAGCGAGATGCGCCGGAAGGAAGCGCAGCGCGAGCACGAAGAGATGCTCGGCGCGTGCGAGGCGAACGACGGCCCGGGCGCGGCAACCATCCTGCACAACCATCTCGTCAGGACAGCGAACCTGATCACCGACCAGATGGGCGGCGCCGCGGACATCGCATTGCGCTAGATCCTCTGCACGCCCTTGACACGCGAGTGACGGGAAGGAGCTCGATGAGCATGAGGTTCGAGGGGCGCGTCGCGCTCGTGACCGGAGCGGGCACGGGCTTCGGGACGGCGATCGCAGAAGCGCTCGCGCTGGAGGGCGCGGACGTCGCCGTTCACTACCGAAGCTCCGCCTCCGGAGCCGAGTCGACTGCGAAACGTATTCGCTCGAGCGGCCGCGAAGCGGCGACCTTTCAGGCAGACATCGGCAAGTGGGAGGACGTCCAGCGAATGGGCGAAGAGGTGTTCGCCCACTTCGGTCGCGTCGACGTGCTCGTCAACAACGTGGGCGACATGGCCGCGACCCAGATGTCGTGGCGGGAGCTGACACCCGAGGCGATCGATCACACGCTCGACGTCGACATCAAGGGAACGATGCTCATGACGCACGAATTCGGACGACGCATGCTCGACGAGCAGCAGTCCGGTGCGATCGTGAACATCGGCTCTCGAGTCGTCGTCGAGGGCAGTCCGCGGGCGCCACAGTACGCCGCTGCCAAGTACGCGATCATCGGCATCACCAAGTCCTATGCGCGCGCGCTCGCCCCCCACGTCCGGGTCAACACGCTGGGGCCGGGTTTCGTCGAGACCGAGGCGTTGATCAACCGCGAAGACTGGAAATCGGGCCGGCGTGAGCAGGTGCTCGCCAACACGCCGCTCAACCGCATCCCGCAGCCCTCCGACATCGTCCCGCCGGTCCTCTTCCTCGCGAGCGAAGACTCTCGGCACATCACGGGCAGCTTCCTGCTCTGCGACGGTGGCCACAGCATGGTCGGAGCGTGAGACCCGCTTCCCCGTCCCGGACACGAGCTTTCCTCCGGAGCGCATGCGTGACGACGTTCAGGTAGCGGTCGTCGGAGCTGGCATCGTCGGCCTCGCGGTTGCGCGGGAGCTGCAGGGTCGAGGAGCGCGCGTGGCGGTCTAACGAGCGCGCGTCGATCGGCGCGGGGGCATCGGGGGTGCAGCCCGGCGGGGTCCGGCAGCAGTGGGGGACGCGTATCGCCTGCAGGCTCGCGAGCGAGTCGTTGGCGTTCTACGAGGAGGCCGACGAGCACCTCGGCGCCGCCCGCCCACTCGGCTTTCGCGCGTGCGGCTACCTGTTCGTCGCGCACGACGACGACGGTCTCGGCAGGCTCTCGGGCAACGTCGAGGTGCAGAACGCGGGCGGCATCCCGTCACGTCTCGTTTCGCCAAGTGAGGCCGCCGAGCTCGTTCCCGGCCTGCGAACGGACTCCGTTGTCGGCGCAGCCTGGTGTGCCACCGACGGCTACTTCGACCGGCCGCAAAGCGTCGTCGAGGCGTTCGCGCGCGGACTGGACATCCGCACGCGCGACGTGCGCTCGCTCGACGAGCTGGACGCGGAGACGGTCGTCGTCGCCGCCGGGGCCGACACACCGAGCCTTATCCCTCATCTGCCGATCGCGCGAGAGGATCGCTACCTCTTCTACAGCGAGCCACTGCGCGAGCGCCTCCTCGAGCCGCTCGTTGTGTCGCCCGCGAGGCAATTCGCCGCGAAGCAGCTCGGCAACGGACGCGTGCTCGCGAGCGATCTCGGCGCGCGTGGCAATGCGGCCAACGCGGCGAGCTGGCGCGCGAGGATTCGTGCGGGCATCGACGAGTTGCTGCCGATCCTCACGTACGTCTCGCTGCCGTTGGACGTGCACGGCGAGTACGACGTCACGCCCGACCACCAGCCGATCCTCGGCCGTGTCGCCGAACGGGTCTACGTGGCCGCCGGTTTCAGCGGGCACGGCTTCATGATCGCACCGGCGGTCGCGCGCATCCTCGCCGACGCGATCCTCGACGGCGGGGAGGACGAGGCGCTCCGCATCCTCGACGCTGCGCGGTTCGCCGAAGGCCGGCCCGTGCCCGAGCCACAGCTCGTGTAAGGGGTCGATCGCTCACCGGAGCGACTCGGTCGAGCTGCCTCCCTCCTCTATTTGCCATCGCCCTTCGTTCTCCACCGCAGCTGGTTCTCCACCGCACCCGGCCGTGTTGCGGGAATCCCACCCGAGCGCCGGGCTCACTTCCGACACGGTGGCCGGCAGTTGCTTCCTGACGGGCACCGGTCGCGGGCATCCCACCCGAAGCCTGCAGCTTGCCCCAGGGAGCGATCGAGCGCCAGGGTGTGGGCAGATCGTCACGCACCCGTAACGGTGCCTGGCACCGTTTGCCTGGCACGACACGGTGGCCGGCAGTTGCTTCCTGACGGGGCACCGGCCGCGGGCATCCCACCCGAAGCCTGCAGCTTGCCCAGGGAGCGATCGAGCGCCAGGATGTGGGCAGATCGTCACGCACTCGTAACGGTGCCTGGCACCGTTTGCTCGACAGAACCGTTTGCTCGACAGAAAGCCCGCTCGTGCCAGAGCTGCAACCGTCCAGGAACGACTTCCAGGCGCCGCGACCGGCGGAGTCGCGCGTCAGAGATCGACGACTGCGTCGAGCTCGACTTCCACGAGGATCCCCTCGGGGATGAAACCGCCGACGTAGTACGTGGTGTTCGCAGGAGCTACGCCTTCGAACGCCTCACGATGGGCCGAGATGCAGGCCCGCCAGTCGCAGCCCGGCGCGAGCAGCATGCGCGTACGCAACACGTCCTCGCGTCGAGCGCCGAGCTCCTCGGCTGCGGCGAGCGCGCGCTGCAGCGCTTCGGTGGCCTGTGTGTGCGCGTCGCCACCTCCCCGCGCGGCGGTACCGCTGACCGCGACGTGCGAGCCGATCCGGACCGCGCGCGAGTACGCCGCGTGCGCCTCGAACTCACCCCCGTCGGTGAAGACCTTCCGCACGGGGGACCAGCGTACCGGCCCATTAGGCTGCGAGCGATGGCCGAGATGCGCCTCTACGACGTGCGCGTGACCGTCGAGCGGATCGAGGGCCGCTCGGTCTGCGGTCTCGCCGTTGGCGACTACTTCGAAGTGACGGAGTCGAACCGAGTTCGCATCCCTGAGGGAAAGCACTTCTGTCTCTACGCACTGCAGTCGGTCCTGCCGCTGATTCCCGCGAAGCAGCGGCGGCTCCCGCCGGAGGACTGGCTCGAACAGGACAGCCTCGTCTGCTGCCCGGATCCAGAGGAGCGCGTCGTCATGCGCATCGAGCGGACGCGCGAGCGAGCGCTGCGGACGGAAGACCTCACCTGATGGAAGTAGGCCTCGGCCTCCAATCGGACAAGCGCCCTGAGGAATACACGGCGATCGCACGGCGCGCCGAAACGGCGGGCTTCGACGTGATCTCGGTCTTCCACGACCTGCTCTTCCAGCCCGCCATCGTCCCGTTGACTCTGATCGCGCTTGCCACCAAACGCGTTCGCCTCGGGCCTGCCGCACTGAACGCACGGACGCTCCATCCGGTCGAGCTCGCCGGGCAGGCCGCCGCGCTCGATCTCGTTTCGAACGGTCGCGCCTACCTCGGGCTGGCCGACGGTGCCTGGCTCGACCGGCTCGGGCTCGAATCCGACGCTCCGCTCACGCGCATGGAGGAGGCCGTGGAGATCGTCCGTCGCCTGTTCGCCTGCGACCGTTCGGGATTCACAGGCGAGCTGTTCACACTCGCGGCGGACACGGGCTTCGGCTACACGCCGCTGCGCGACCGCATGCCCCTTCTGATCGGCACCTGGAAACCGCGTATGGCGGCCCTCGCAGGCCGGATCGCGGGTGAGGTGAAGATCGGCGGCTGCGCGAACCCGGACATGGTGCGGCTGATGCGCGAATGGATCGGCAACGACGACGTCGGGATCGTCGTCGGCGCGGTGAGCGTCGTCGATGAAGACGGCGACCGCGCGCGCACACATGCGCAGCGGGAGGTCGAGATGTACCTCGAGGTCGTCGGCGGGAACGATCCGACTCTCGACGGCCCTCCCACGCTCGACCGCTTCGCCTTCGCCGGCACACCCGAGGACGTCGCAGCGCACGCACGACGCCTGTACGACGCTGGCGCGAAACGGGTCGAGTTCGGCACGCCCCAGGGGCTGACGACCGCCGCGGGCATCGACCTCCTCTGCGATCGAGTGCTGCCGCTCCTGAAATGAGCGATGCGCCGATCCCCGAGAGAGCGAATACCGGGAGCCGTCGCGAGCGGCTCGTCGAGGGACTCGAGCGAGACGGGATCGACATCCTCTCGTTCCACCCTCGTCGGATCTCGAGTACCTCACGGGTCTCGATCGCGATCTGCCGAGCTTCGGACAGACCTCCTATGCGACGCGCCGTCGATTCTCCGGGACGGCCACTTCGGCGTGCGGGTCGCGGGCATCGTCGTCTGTGCGGACGGCGGCGGCGAGTTCCTGCACGAGCTCGGTCGCAAGCCCCCCGGCCGCCGTTTCGGCTGAGACTCGTCGTCGCTCAATTCTCGCCGCGGTAGCGGGTCGCGGGAACAGCTGCGCCGGCCGAGCGTGCGAGCGCCGCCTCGGCGCGGACGACCGCTTCGAATGAGGCAACGTCCTCGAGCCCAGGGATCGAAACGACGACACCCTGCTCGAGGTCACGCAAGCACGCGTCGACGACAGCCTGCGGCTCCATCCGAGTTCGGCCGGTCATGTCCATGCCCTGTCGCGAGTGGAACTCGCTCCGAACACACCCGGACAGAGCACCTGCGCCCGCACCCCGGTCCCGGCGAGCTCCTGAGCGAGAACCTGGGTGTACGTGACGAGAAACGACTTCGTGCCCGCATACACCGCCCGCTCGGGGAGCTGCGGCGCAGCCCACTCGCCGCTGAACGCGAGGAGAGACGCGACGTTGACGATCGCTCCGGCCTTCTGCGCGAGCATCTGCGGCAGCGCCGCCCGGATGAGGAGCACCGGGGCGAGCACGTTCACGTCCACGAGCTCACGCGCCGAGGCCGGGGGAAGCTCGGCGAACGGCATGTAGTGCGCCAGCGCAGCGTTGTTCACCAGTAGTTCGAGCGGCGCCTCGCTCACGGCATCGCGAACGGCGTCGACGCCCTCGGCCGTCCCCAGATCTGCCTGGACGACCTGCACCCTGCCGCCGCCGGCCGCTCCGAGTCGCGTCGCGAGCGCCTCGAGCCGGTCGCGACGCCGCGCGACGGCGACCACATCCCAGCCGTCGCCGGTGAGGCGCTCGACGAAGGCCTCACCGATTCCGGACGAGGCCCCCGACACGAGCGCACGCTTCACAGCCACGCTCGCAGCACAGCACAGGGCACAGGTACGTAGGCTCGGTGCGTCACCGACGGCGCCCCGCTCGGCGCTCGAGCGCCGGGCGTCACCCCGCCGCGAGCACGCTCGAATTCCGCTCACGCCAGCGCCGGAAGACGACGGCCGTGTTGTGGCCTCCGAAGCCGAATGAGTTCGAGATGGCGACCTCGACCTGCACGGCGCGCGCCTGGTTCGGGATGTAGTCGAGATCGCAGTCGGGGTCGGCGTCGGTCTGGTTGATCGTCGGCGGCAGCACGCCCCGCTCGAGCGCGAGGACGGTGAAGACTGCTTCGACCGCGCCTGCGGCGCCGAGCGTGTGACCCGTCGCACCTTTCGTCGATGAGACCGGCGTCGTTCGAGCATTCTCCTCGCCGAGCACGAGCTTCAGCACATTCGTCTCCCCGCGGTCGCCGGCCGGGGTCGAGGTGCCATGAGCGTTGACGTAACCGACGTCTCCCGGCGAGATCGCGGCGTCGGCGAATGCCATCGTCAGGGCGCGCGCCGGGTTCTGGCCGCTCGGGTCGGGATCGGAGACGTGGTTTGCATCCGAAGAGATGCCGTAGCCGACGAGCTCTGCATAGACGTGCGCGCCACGAGCGAGCGCATGATCGAGCTCCTCGAGCACGACGATCGCCGCACCCTCTGCGATGACGAACCCGTCGCGGCCCCTGTCGAACGGGCGCGAAGCCCCGGCCGGATCGTCGTTGCGCGTCGAGAGGGCGCGCATCGCTCCGAAGCCGGCGACCCCGACCGGCGTGACGGGTGCTTCGGTGCCGCCACAGAACATCACGTCGGCCCGGCCGAGCCGGATCGCGTCCAGCCCGTCTCCAAGGGCCATGTTCGACGCGGCGCACGCCGTGCTCTCCGCCAGCAGGGGCCCGCGCGTCCCGAGCTCGATCGACACCCAGCCGGCGGGAAGGTTCGGCAGGGTTTGAACGATCGAGAAGGGGCTCACACGACCTGGGCCTCGGCGGCTCAGATCGATCACGCAGTCCTCGAACGACTGGATGCCGCCGATCGCGGTCGCGATCGCCGCGCCGGCGCGCTCGCCGATCTGCATCACGTCGAGGCCCGAATCCGCCTCGGCTTGCCGCGCCGCCGCCAGCACCAAGTGCGTGCACCTGTCCATCTTCCTGGCCGACTTGTGATCGACGTAGGCGGCGACGTCGAGATCTTTCACCTCGCAGGCGAAGCGCGTCGCATACTCGCTCGCGTCGAACCGCGTGATGGCAGCCGCACCGGAGCCGCCTGCGAGCAGTGCGTCCCAGGAGGCCTCGACCGAGTTGCCGATCGACGTCACCATGCCAAGGCCGGTGATCACGACCCTGCGCAGCGCTGAACCCACGAACGTCACCCTACCGCCGCAACAACGCGAGCTCGCGGACGACACGCTCGCGCGGTCACGCACGTAGAGTCGGCCCGTTCATGAAGCTCTACAACCTCCTCGAGCGGACCGGCTTCCGCGGCCTGGCGGCTCGGTTGTACGGCATCGAGTTGTCGGGTACCGAGCGCATCCCCTCGAGCGGGCCGGCGATCCTGGTCGCCAACCACGAGTCACTCTTCGACCCGTGGATCCTCGCGCTCGCCACCCCGCGGCCGGTTCGCTACATGGCGAAGTCGGAGCTCTGGCAGCACAGGACGATCGGTGCCGTGATGGAATCCTTCGGCGCCTTCCCGGTCGAACGCGGCGCAGGCGACGCAGCAGCGATGTCGCGTGCCGCCCAGTTGCTCGGCGAGGGTCAGGTGCTCGGGCTGTTTCCGCAAGGCACGTCGAAGCTGCGATCGCCGCGGCGCTATCACCGTGGCGCCGCTCGGCTCGCACTCGCGACGGGCGCCCCGCTGGTTCCGGTCACGCTCCTCGGCACCCGCGGCACACCCTGGCCGTGGCGCCCGCGATCGACGCGGGTGATCGTCGGCGAGCCGATCGAGGTCGAGCCCGGGCGGCCCACGGTGGTCGCCGCCCGAGCACTCACGGCCGAGCTCGAGCTGCGCATCGGTGACGCGACCGGCTGAGAGGCTGAGCCCCGTTTCGATGCGGCTCTAATGCACTTGCATCGTCAGGGTGAACGACCAGGGGCCGACCGTGACGGTGCAGGTCACCTGGATCCAGTCGCCCCCACCGATGTTCCCGACCGAGAAGCTCGTTGCGGTCGTCGTCGAGCCCGTCGCGACGATTGCGGTCGTGGGGCTCGTGAGGCTCGGCGGCTGGCCGCCGTTCGTCCCGCTCGTCGTGACGTTCGTCACCGTGACGGTGACCGGTGCGAGGGCGCTGACCGGCGTTGGGCTCTCCGGGGTCCCGGTGGCGAGCTTCACGTTCCAGCTGAATGTCCCCGGGCCGGCGTTCGCGTCGCTCGAGCAGATCGCGGCGGGGAAGGCGTTGAGGTCGGTGACCCCGGTCGGGTTGAAGAGGCCGGTGCACGTCGTTGCCTTGCTGGGGTTCGCGAAGGTGATACCGCCAAAGGCCGTGACCCCCAGGGTGTAGCTCTGCGAGCCCGAGTACGGGCCGCCACCGGCCGAGGAGTCCGTCGCCGTGACCGTGAACGTGAATGCGCCTCCGCTCGCCGGCGTGCCGGCGAGCACCCCGGCCGACGACAACGACATCCCGGCCGGCAGGCTGCCGCTCGAGAGCGCGTAGGTGTAGGGCGCGACGCCTCCCGAGGCGGTGAGCGTTTGGCTGTAAGGCGCGAAGATCGCGGCCGGCGGCAACGTCGCTGGGCCGAGGAGGATCGTCGCTGCGTTGACGCTCAGTGTGTAGGCCTGGGATCCGCTTGCCGCGCCGCCACCGGTCGAATCCGTCGCAGTGACCGTGAAGGAGAACGAGCCACTGACCGTCGGCGTGCCGCTGAGGAGCCCGCCGCTCGAGAGGACGAGCCCGGCAGGCAGGGCGCCGCTGCTCACGGAGTAGCTGTAGGGGCTCGTGCCACCTCCTGAGGCGAACGTTTGCACGTACGCCGTACCCGTTGTCGCGGCGGGAAGCGTGGCCGGGGAGAGCACGATGGTCGGCTGGATGACCGTGATCGTGACCGTACCCGTCGCGGTTCGGTTGTTGCCGTCGACGACCTGGTAGGTGAACGAGTCGGTGAACGGCCCTGGCGAGGGCGGTGGTGTGTAGGTGAACGCACCGTTTGCCTGGAGGGTCGCCGTCCCGCCGGCTGTGGTCGAGACATTGCCCGCCGAGGCGACGGAAAGACCCGTCGCGCTCGGATCGGTGTCGTTTGCGAGCACACCGGGCGCTGCCAGCAGCAAGGGACTGCCGCGGGCGGTCGTGTACGAGTCGTTCCCTGCGATCGGCGCAAGCGGGACGATCGTGATCGTGAACGACCTCGCGACGGCGTCGTTGCCCCCGTTCAGCGTTCCGCCGTTGTCGGTTGCCGAGACCGTCACGGTTGCGACGCCGTAGGCGCCGGCGAGTGGCGTGTAGGTGAGATTGCCCCCGGCATCGAGGGTGGGCTGTGCGGCGAGGGTGAACAGCTCCGGATGGTCGGTGCTCGTCGACAGAGCGACCGTCTGCGCGCCCTCGTCGGCGGGGCCGGGCGCGATCGTCGTCAGCGGCGTGGCCTGCGGGCCAGCGTTCTCGATGACCGTCTGGTTCGCGAGGGGCGTGAGCGTCGGGGGATCGTTGACCGCCGTGACGGTGATCGTGAAGGTCGCGGACGTGCTGTCGTTGCCACCGTTCGAGGTGCCACCGTCATCGTGGGCCGTCAGCGTCACGGTCGCGACTCCGTTGCCGTTCGCGGCGGGGGTGTAGGTGAGGACACCGTTCGCAGTGAGCGAGGGTTGGCTCGCGAACAGGGCGTTGTTGTCGTTGGTTGCAGAGAACGTGACGGTCTGTGTCGACTCGTTCGGTGGCCCAGGAGAGATCGCCGTGGCCCACTGGCTGCTCTGCCCGCCGGCGTCTTCAAGCACGGTGCGGTTTCCACCTGCCGTGAACGTCGGGGGCTGGTTGACAGCCGAGACGGTGATCACGAAGGTCACGGTCGTCGAGTCTTGGCCGCCACCGGCGGTGCCTCCGTCGTCCTGAGCGGTCACGATGACCGTCGCGGTGCCGGTCTGACCGGGGGCGGGCTCGTAGGTAAGCACGCCGCTACCCGCGACACTCGGATCGCCTCCCACGGCAAAGAGGGTCGGGTTGTCGTTCGTGGTGAGGTACGAGATCGTTTGTCCGGACTCGTCGGTCGGGCCCGGGCTCGCCGTACTCAGCCACGTCACGGCTTGCGGCCCTGCATTCTCGAGCACGAACTGGTTGCCCGCCCCGGCGACGGTCGGAGCGTCATTGACCGCGACGACGGTGATGGCGAATGTCGCCGTCGTCGTGTCATGGCCGTTCCTTGCCGTCCCGCCGTCGTCGCGTGCGGTGACGGTCACGGTTGCGCTGCCGTTGGCATTCGGCGCCGGCGTATAGGTGAGGAGGCCGGCGTCGTCGAGACTCGGTTGGGCCGAAAAGAGCGCAGGACGGTCGTTCGTGGCGGAAAGCGTGACCGACTGGGCGGTCTCGTCGGGTGCGCCGGGGCCGATGTTCGTCGCCCATTGGCTCGACTGCGGGCCCGCGTCCTCGAAGACGGTCTGGCCGGCCGCACCCGTGAAGGTCGGTGGCTGGTTGACGGCGACGATTTCGATCGTGAACGTCGAGCTGCTGCGGTCGTCACCACCGTTCGCGACGCCGCCGTCGTCGCGTGCGGTGACGGTCACCGTGGCCGTGCCCGAGGCGAGAGGCCGCGGGACGAACGTCAGGGTGCCGCTGCGGTCGATCGCGGGCCGGCCCCCGGGCGCGAAGAGGGCAGCGTTGTCGTCGCTCGCCGAGATCTGAACGGCCTGGCCGGCCTCGTTCTGCGGCCCGGGTGTGATCCGGCTGGCCCAGGCCCGCGTCTGCGGGCCTGCTCCTTCGATGACGCTGACGTCGCCGCCCGGCTGGTAGGTCGGCGGGTCGTTGACCGGGAGGATGTCGATCGTAACGCTGACGGGAAGGGTCCTGTCGGCGCCTCCGAATCCGCGTCCGCCGTCGTCGACTGCAACGACCTCGACGACCGATATGCCGTTGGCGTCCGGCGCAGGTGTGAAGGCCAGCCTGCCGTCGGCGGAGACTGAGGGCTGCGTGGAGAACAACTCGGGGTCGGACGCGGTGGCGAGGAAATGGACGGACTGATTCCCGTCGCCCGCGCCGGCGGCGATCGACGACGCCCAGGCTCGCTCCACGGGTGGCGAGTCCTCGGACACGGTCACGTCGCCTCCTGGCTGGAACACCGGTGCGTGATTCACGGGACGCACCTCGACTCTGACGAGCGCGGTTTCCGTGACTCCGTCCCCGCCGATGATGCGGTATGGGAACGTATCCACTCCGTTCCAGCCGAGCGGCGCTGAATAGACGACGCGGTCACCTAGCAAGCGTGCGTCACCGTGACCGGGTGGGGATACCGACGCGAGTCGCAGAGGCTCGCCTGCGTCGTTGGCGAGAACGTCGATCACGATCGAGCCACCTTCGTGGACGCTCGCCCGGTCATCGACGGCCGCGGCCGCACCCGAGATCGGAGGAGGCGGAGCGGCCGGGGCCGGCGGCGGCGGCGCCGCCGCCGGAGGCACGGGAACTCGGGGGGTGATGGTCACCGGCGTGACCGCAGCGACGAGCGCGGGTCGAGCACGCGGCGCGACGACAACCGCCGCCCGATCCGGCGAGTTGCGAGGCGCGGTGATCCCTGCGCCGCGGGTCGACCGTCGACGGCTGTCGCGAACGCGCAGGGTGGGCACGCCACGAGAGCGGTCATCGGCAGCGACGTGCGCAACCGGCCGGCTCTGGGCGGCCGCCGTGGTCGGCGGTGTCGCCAGAACTCCTGCCGCAGACCCGGCGGCGACGGTGAACGCTCCGGCAAGTGTCCCCATCGCGGGCGTCAGCGGCAACCGGCCGAGCAGAGGAGCATGGGCGAGCCACGAGAGAGGGCCCATGACGAGCCGCATCCGGCCGAGCGAGACGTTCAGGAACGCCCGCACCACGGCCGGGTCGAACTGCGACCCGGCGCACCGTGCGAGCTCGGCCCGCGCTTCCGACGCTGCGCCGCCCTTCTTGTATGACCGGGACGAGGTCATGACGTCGAAGACATCCGCGACCGCCACGATCCGTCCGGCAAGTGGGATCGACTCACCCTGGAGGCCGTGCGGATAGCCGGTGCCGTCCCAGCGCTCGTGGTGGAACCCGATCGCCTCGGTCCATACGCCGAGCCACTCACGCATCGGCTCGACCAGTTCCTCGCCGAAGAGCGGGTGGCGACGCAGCACCCCCCACTCCTCCGCGGATGGCTTTCCGGTCTTCGCGAGGATCTCCCCGGGCACGAGCAACTTGCCGACGTCGTGCAGTAGGGCCGCCCAGTTCAGCAGATCCAGCTCAGCCGCCGTCAGGCCGAGCTCTTCACCGATCATCACCGAGTACGCGCGCACGCGCTCGCAGTGGCCTCTCGTCAGGGAGTCGTGGATGTTGAGCGCCGCGACGAGCTCCAGGAGGCGGGCTGCCGAGTCGCTCGGCGTGATCGCGGCCGCGGCCGCCTCGGTCGCGGCTACTCGGTCTCGGAGACGCTCGACCGAACCCGAACGGAGCGCGACCTTGAACCTCGAAGGGGCCTGGTCGGGGAAGACGAGCGAGAGCCGCAGCAGCGCGGCGAGCGGTAAGACCCGACGCGTCGCGCGGTCGACCAGCACGAGAACCACCGTCGCGAGCGCGCTGAGACCGAGCCACCAGAGCAGAAACAGCCAAAGCGACCCTGCGGGCGCGGGGACGACCTGGCTCGCGAAGCGCACGAAGACAACAGAGACGGCGAGGGGAGCGAGCCAGATGCAGCCACGAAGGAGCGCCGCCTGGATCGGATGCCCACCCCACCGCTCGAGCCGGTCGGTCGCCGCTACCGCCATAGCCTCGGTATCGGCGGCCCACCGATTGCGCTTGAGCGGTTCTTCGCACCTCCGGGAGGTGTGGCTCAGGCTCGGCTGATGACGCGTGCGTGCAGGGACTTCGCGAGCGGGCGCGCTTTGCGAACTCCGGTGCGGACGAGCCCCGGGAGCGTGTTTCGGTGAGCGACCAGGCGGCTGATCGGGCGGGCGCGGTTTGCGAGCTGGATCTTCCAGGGATCCGCGGCGCCGAGAAGCTCATAGCCGGCGAGCTCCAGGTCGTGGCACAGCGCGATCGTCGCGAACTGGAGGACGAAGCCGGGCGACAACGACCTGTAGTGCTCGTCGTAGCCGGTCTTGAGCAGGTAGAGACGATCTCGATGGAGGAGACAGAGAGCGAACGAGATCGGCCCGTCCGGCGAGGCGATCGCTGCGAGCCGCGCGGCGGGAGTCGCGGCGATCGCACGATAGAACCGGGCGGTTCGCTGGTCGGAGAGGATCGCGGTCGATCTGCGGCCCTTCCAACCGAAGGCCTCGAGTTGCAGCGATTCCTCGAACAGTCGGCGGTTCGCCGCCGGGTGGCCGAAGACGAACGATGCGTGATGCTCGCGCGCGAGCTTTCGCTCCAGACGCCCGGCACGCTGGCGCAGCTTCGCTCCACGTGACGCGGCGTACGCGGAGGCCGAGTCGCACATCTCGACGACCGGCGAGCAATGCTGCGGCTCGACGGCCGGGAGCCAACCGCTTCCCGAAAGGTCTGCGGCGGTCGCGAGCGCCTCCGCGTGATTCAGGGACGGCCACACGAGTCGCGTCGTCTCCTGCGGCAGCGGCAGGGCGACGCCTGAGGCGCGCCCGGCCCGGATCACACCCGAGATCGGCGTATGGACGTTCGCGTAGCCGTAGAGGCTTCGTCCGTGGGCGTGACGAAGGAGCGGAGCCGCCAGGGTCAATCCGACGGCGTCGCGCGTCTCGACCACCGCGGAGCGGGCACCGGGCGGGGCGAACTCCTGCCACCACGGAGCGAGCCAGCCGCTCGTCAAGAAGGGGTGATCGAGCTCACCCGCGAGCTCGTCCCAACCGGCGCGAAGTTCGACTGAATCCGCCGGCTCGAAACCGGCCGTCTGCTCAGACCTCAAGCGATAGTGAAATCCTGCCACCCCATGACTCCTGTCGGCTTCTTGCCACCCAACCTTTAGCCGCCGATCGGCCGGGCGAGTGAGCGTCGAGATGGATTCGCCCCCGGCCCGCCGACGGTTCGCGAACTGGCGGGCCGACGGTGCCCTGGAGGATCAGAGTAAGAAGCTCGAACGGCGCGATCTCGACCGGGCATCAAGGCGCGGGAAACTCAGCGCTTGGGCAGGACTCAGCGCCTGGGCAGGACTCAGCGCTCGGGCAGGACGAGCCAGACGTCGGCTCCCCGGAAGGGAATGTTCGCAGCGTGTGCGGTGCCACCGTGAGCTTCGGCGATCGCCCGGACGATCGAGAGCCCGAGCCCGGCTCCTCCGGCGCCTCGGCCTGCGTCGGGGCGGCTGAAACGTTCGAATGCCCGCTCGAGGAATGCGGGCGGGAATCCGTTGCCCGCATCCTTGACGTGCAGCTCGATCCATCCGCCCTCGACACTCGCCGCCAGCTCGATCGTCCCGGAGCCGTGGCGCAGTGCGTTGTCGATCAGGTTCGAGAGCCCTTGCTCGAGCCGATGCCGGTCGCCGCGGAGTCGCAGCCCGGGTGCCGGGGTGGCATGCACCGCGGAGCCCGCCTCCTCGGCCCGCCAGTCGAAGCGACTGGCGACCGAGGCGAACAGATCGTCGACGGCGAGGTCGTCGACTCGTAGCGGCAACCGGCCGTTGTCGGAACGGGCGATCAGGAGGAGGTCTTCGGCGAGCTGAGACAGCCGGTCGGCCTCCCGCGACGATCGGCGGACGGCGTCTCTCAGCTCGTTTGCCGATCCGTCCTCGCGAAGCGCCAGCTCGAGCTCCGTCCGCAGGAGCGCGAGCGGCGTGCGGAGCTCGTGCCCGGCGTCAGCGACGAAGTCGCGCTCGCGTTCGAGCGCCGCTTCAAGGCGCGCCAGCATCTCGTTGAGCGTCTCACCGAGGCGCTGCAGCTCGTCCCCACTGCGGGGCACCGGCAGCCTCTCGCCCGGGGTGTCGGCCGAGATCGAGGCCGCTCGACGGCGCATCGATTCGACCTCCCGCAGCGCGAGCCCTGCGAGCAGGAAACCCGCGACAGTGGCGAGCAGGAGTGCCGCAGGCCCAGCGAGCAGCAGCTCGTCGCGGAAGCTCGCAAGGGTCTCGGCCCGGTCTTGCGACGTCGCACCGACGACCAGGACCACTCGCCGCCCGCCGTGCGAGACGGTCGAGGCAAACGCCCGCGAGGCCTCGTTCAGGCCTGGAATGGACGACCGGTCGAGGTAGATCGGACCCGCCCGCGCCGCCCGCAGCTCGGCGGGTGTCAGAAGCGGCTTCGGTCCGAGCGGTTGCGTCGATTCGAGCACCACGCCGCGTGCGTCGAGGAGCTCGGCGTAGCTCTCACCTCGTTCGACGAAGCGATTGCCGTCCTCGCCGGCGAGCGAGGCGTTCGGCTGCTCGACGAGCGCGGCGAGGTCATCGGCACGGAGCCGCAACTCACGATCGAGAGCGAGCGAGAGATGCGAGCCCAACCGCAGGTAGAGAAAGGAC
Source organism: Gaiellales bacterium (assembly GCA_038239825.1). Lineage (GTDB taxonomy): Bacteria > Actinomycetota > Thermoleophilia > Gaiellales > Gaiellaceae > PALSA-600. The sequence goes on along the minus strand of JBBSEJ010000004.1, from coordinate 10,338 downwards.
CCCGTTCCCACGAGCACAGCGGCCATCACCACTGCGAAGGCGACGGTCACCTGCGCTCGAACCGACAGGCGCCTCATCCGCGTGCCGCACGCAGGCGGTACCCCACACCACGAATCGTCTCGAGCGATCCGTGCCCGAACGGCTCATCGATCTTTCGACGTAACCGCCCGATGTAGACATCGATCACATTCGAGCGGTTGTCATACGCGAAATCCCACGCATGCTCGAGCAGATAGAGCCGCGTCAAGACCTCGCCGGGGCGCGCATGAAGACCTCCAGCAGCGCGAACTCCTTTGCCGAGAGCTCGATCTCGCAGGCTCCACGCAGCACTCGATGTGTCGCCGGGTCGAGTCGGAGATCCCCGACCTCGAGCGCAGCCGGTCGTTCGACACGCCGCGACGGACGAGCGCACGAAGGCGCGCGAGCAGCTCCGCGAACGCAAATGGTTTGACGAGGTAGTCGTCGGCGCCACTGTCGAGGCCCGCAACGCGGTCGTCGACGGAGTCGCGGGCGGTCAGCATCAGCACCGGCGCCCACACACCGGCCCCACGCAGGCGGCGGCAGATCTCGAACCCGTTCAAGCCCGGCAGCAGCACGTCGAGCACGATCGCGTCGTACGGGTGCGCCTGCGCCAGCCAGAGCGCCTCCTCACCGCGATCGGCGACGTCTGCCGCGACACCCTCGTTCGTCAAGCCGCGCCTGATCAGGCTCGCCATCCGCACCTCGTCCTCCACGATCAGAACCCGCATCGAGGGAATCCTCTCGCGCCGGGATGAACGAGAGATGACAACCCGATGACGTGCCGTCATCTCCGGTTCACCTTTGCGTCCTAGCGTCAGGCATCAATCGCGAAAGGAGAACGGCCATGAATGCTCGTAGACTCTTCACCGCGCTACCCGTCGCGGCGCTCGCAGCGCTTGCGGGCGGGATGATTGCCTTCGGCGCGAGCCCGGGAGCGAGGACGACGCCGATGCCAGCCGCGTCCGAGTTCAGCGCGCGGGTCGACAACCCCTGGTTCCCGCTGAGCCCCGGCACGACCTACAGCTATCGCGGGATCAAGGACGGCGCGCCGACGCGGGACGTTCTCACCGTCACGCATCGAACGCGAACGATCGCCGGCGTCGCCTGCGTCGTCGTCGAAGACCGCCTCTACCTCGGCGGTCGCCTCGAAGAGCGCACCACTGAGTGGTATAGCGAGGACCGGCAGGGCAACGTCTGGTACCTCGGGGAGGCAACCGCCGAGCTCGACAAGAGCGGGCAGGTCACGAACACCGACGGCACCTGGCGCGCCGGCGTCCACGGGGCCAAGGCCGGCATCTTCATGTTCGCGAAGCCACACGTGGGCGAGTCCGCCCGGCAGGAGTACTACAAGGGCCAGGCCGAAGATCACTTCCAGGTTCTCAGCCTGCACGCCACCGTCAACGTGCCGTTCACCTCCTCGACCCGGGCGATGCTGACGAAGGAGTGGACACCGCTCGAGCCGGGCACGATCGATCACAAGCTCTACGTCCGCGGGATCGGCACGGTGCTCGAGCAGACCGTCGAGGGCGGCAACGAACGGAACACCCTGATCTCCGTGACGAGAGACTGAGCCTCCGAGACGCCCGGCCCCGTGCGCGCGCACGAGGATCGGTCGTGTGTCGGGGGTTCCTCGATCGAGTGATCCGGGGCTGCACGGGACGTCCTGACGTGGAAAGAATCGCGGTGATGGGATCCGTCGACGAAGAGAACCCGAGTCCCGTGCTCAAGCGGAACGTCGCGAGCGGCGATACCAGTGACGTGGCGGCCGCCCGCGACATTCTCGACTTCGATGATCTGCTCGTCCAGCTTGAGCAGCTGGAGCGGCGCGAGCGCGAAGTCTCCTTGCTGCGCCAGAAGCTGCACGATCGCCTGAATGCGTTCCCGAACGAAGTCGCCGTTCGACAGGAGGCGCAGGTCTCGGCGGAGCGTCGCGAGCTACACCGGCAGATCGATCTGCTGCGCAACCAGCTCACCCCGATCCGTCACCAGCTCGAACCCGAGGAATAAGCGCGGAGCGCGAGCTCTCGACACTCGCGAAGGCGCTCCACGCGGCGCATCGACGTGCGTGGTGCAACCACTCGTCAAATCTTGTGCAGCCCGCTCTTAGCGGCCTTGGCGGCGAGCGCGCCGGGATCGATCCCGAGTTTCTCGAGCAGCTGTGCGTGCTGCTCGTGATCGATCTTCGCGGGGAGCTCGTTGATCGCCTGCTGCACCTTTGCGTTCTGACCGAGCTCGCGAAGATGGTCGACCACGAATTGCTTGTCGATCTGCATGTTCGAATCCTCCTGGAGTCGACTGGCATGACGTGAGATTCGACGAGGACGAGATCGCCGTGATCCGTATTGTGACCTGGGTGACTGTCGTTCCCCGCGGAGGTCGTCCTGCAACTGACCAAGACCTGACCGCGTCGTCGCCCGTTCGAAGCAAACGAGCTCGAGGGTTGTAAGGACATCCGAAGAAACGGACGCCGGGGTCCGGTTGACTGCTACCGTAACCGGACTACCAAGTCCATTTTCAGATTGAGGGGTGTCCGAGTGCGCGAGCGTGCAACAAATCCGTGGGTCGTCCTGGTGTTGATCTGCCTCGCGCAGTTCATGGTCATCCTGGACGCGACGATCGTGAACGTCGCGCTCCCGTCGATTCAGACCGACCTCCACCTCACCGAGGGGTCGCTGCAGTGGATCGTGAACGCCTACACGCTCGTCTTCGGCGGCTTTCTTCTCCTCGGCGGGCGTGCAGGCGACCTGCTCGGGCGCAAGCGCCTGTTCCTGATCGGGCTCGTCGTCTTCACCGGCGCCTCCTTGCTCGATGGTCTCGCTTCGAGTGAAGGTTTCCTGATCGCTGCCCGCGCCCTGCAAGGGCTCGGTGCCGCGCTCATCTCACCGGCGGCGCTGTCGATCATCTCGACGACGTTCAAGGAAGGCAGCGAGCGGGCGAAGGCACTGGGCGTCTGGGCCGCAATCGCAATCGGAGGCTCGGCAGTGGGTCTCATCCTCGGCGGCGTGCTGACCCAGTACTTCTCCTGGCCGTGGATCTTCTTCGTGAACCTTCCCGTCGGGATCGCTGCCTTCATCTTCTCGCTGCGGCTCATCCCCGAGTCCACGGACGCTCAGACGCACCGAAGCTACGACCTCGTGGGGGCGATCAGCGTGACCGCCGGGCTGATGGCGCTCGTCTACGCGATCGTCGATGCGCAGTCAGCAGGCTGGGGATCCACGAAGACGCTCAGCTTCTTCGCGCTGGCGATTGCCCTGCTGACCACGTTCATCGTCGCCGAGAGGCGGGCTGCAGCCCCACTCGTGCGCCTGTCGATCTTCCGGATCCGCTCGCTGCTCGCTGCCAACGCGGCGATGTTCCTCGCGATGTCGGGCATGTTCGCCATGTTCTTCTTCAACACGCTCTACATCCAGCGCGTCCTCGGCTACGGCCCGCTGAAGGCGGGTCTCGCGTTCCTGCCGTTCACGGCTGGGATCATGATCTCGGCGGGGCTCGCGTCGCAGTTCGCTCCCAGGATCGGCGTGAGGATCGTGGCAGGAACCGGCATGCTGCTCAGCGCGGCCGGGCTCCTGCTGCTCACGCAGCTGCCGGTCGACGGGTCCTACGCCGTCAACGTCCTGCCGTCGATCCTGCTCTCCTCGCTCGGGATGGGCGCGGTCTTCATGTCGCTCACGCTGATCGCGACGACGGGGCTCGAGGACGAGGATCAGGGGCTTGCATCGGGCCTCTTCAACACGTCGCAGCAGGTCGGCGGCGCGCTCGGTCTCGCCATCCTCTCGACCCTCGCGGCGAGCAAGACCTCGTCGGCAGGCGGCACGCCGCTGCACGGTCTCGTCACCGGCTTCCACTGGGCCTTCGCCGCAGGAGCCGTGGCGATGCTGCTGGCGCTCGCGGTGATGGTCGCTCTCCTGCGTCAACGTCATGTGGCGAGGATCCAGGCCGAAGCAGGTGCCGTCGAGCCCGTTATCGTCGGTGCTTGATGGCCGCGCTCCGTGCGGATGCCCGTCGTAACCGGAACCGCATCCTCGATGCGGCCGGCGAGGCATTCGCGGAGTGCGGGCCCGATGTGTCGATCGACGAGATCGCTCGTAGAGCGGGAGTCGGTCACGGGACGGTGTGCCGCCGGTTTCCCACCAAGGACTCGCTGAGGGCCGCGGTCGTCGGCGCCCGCCTGGACGAGCTCGCGGACGCGGCCGACCAACTCCTCGCGCGAGCCGACGCCGGCTCTGCCTTCGAGGAGATGGTCTGGCACGCCGCCGAGGTGTTCAACCGCGACCTCGCCCTCTTCGAGGGATCGAATCGCTGTGAGGGCTTTCCGGAAGTCGCCGAGGCCAAGCAACAGTTGAACGACAAGCTGGAACGTCTCATCCGCAATGCCCGCCGCGCGGGGACTTTGCGCCGCGATGTGACCGCACCGGATGTTGGAGCCATGATCGGCTCGACGATTCACGCGTCCATCCACACGGGCGACCCGGGCGCGTGGCGTCGCTACGTGCAGATCCTGCTCGACGGTCTGAGGCCGCCGCCGCACCCGTCCGCGTCGCGGCGACCCTGAGGTCGATCGCAGAACTGCCGCCGCCACCTGCAGACGAGGTGGCGGCGGCCGTTCGGGTCGGTACGTCGCTCAGTCGTTCTGGGTGGCGGGGTTGCCCGGCTCGTGGTCGCCGACATGGTTCGCCGGCGTCGCCTCGACCTGGGCGAGCGTTGCTGCCCGCGGAGCCCTGATGCGGACGGTGATCCGGTCGCCGGCCTTCAGCTGCGAAGCGGCGATCACGGACGGCACCTTGCCCTGCCAGAGCAGGAAGATGGTGCCTTCGTCGTAGGTGAAGGTCTGGTCGGCCGACTGGCCGATCAGCGAGCGGAGCGCCCGGCGGTTCCCAGCCCGCACGTGGAGCGCGAGCTTGCCGTCGGACTGCGGGCCGGCAACGGTGCCGACATACAGATACAGCGGCTGGTCGATGTCGGGCCGCGTGGTGCGGTCGCCGACGATCCCGGCCTGATTGGCCTCGATCTGGGCGAGTGTCGAGCCTGCCTCGTCACGCACGTTGACGTTGACCCAGTCGCCGGCCGTCAGATCGGCGACCGTCCCCACGGTCGGGATGCCCTTGCGCCAGACGAGGATCTCGGTCTTGTCACCGATCGTGAACGTCTGGTTCTGGCTCTGCCCGAGCATTGCGCGAAGCGCGGCGTGGTTTCCGCCTTCGACCTGCAACTGCACCGAGCCGGAGCTTGCGGAGAGCAGCTCGCCGCGGAACTGGAACAGCCGGCCGTGACCGCCGCCGGCCGCGGACGCGACCACGACTGCGCTGACTGTCACGACAAGAGCAAACATGCTGAGTAGACGGTGCTTCATTCTCGGTTCCTCCTCATCAGTGCAAACGATTGGACAAACCACAACATCCCCGCACTCGCTCAGCACACGATCAGCCGCACGTAAACAGCACGCAAAGCAGACCGAGTCAGCTCGACTTCCGCTCGATCCCTTCGATCGAGGCTCTCGCCCGTTCGGCCGACACGACGTTCCCTTTCTGCTCGTACAGCTCGAGTGCTTCGCGCATGGTCGTGGCGGCCGAGTCGCCACGATCGGTTCGGTCGAGGATCTCGGCCAGACCGATGAGGGCATCGGCATGCTGGTCGAGATAGTCGGTCCGTTCGATGATCGCGACGCTTTCACGGGCGAGGCGCTCGGCCTCGTCGAGCCGGCCCCGGGCGGCATGGACGAGCGCGCGTACGGCTCGCCAGTCGCTCTGCGATGCGAAATCATCGGACGCTGCCGCCTCCTCACTGATCCGCGTGTAGTGCTCGGCCTCCTCGTAGCGGCCCTGCAGGTAGATCGCGCGCGCGAAGCGCGGGGTGATGCCGGACAGATACCCCTTCTCACCCAGCCGGGCGAGCGATTCGTAGCCGGCGCGCACGACGCGCTCGGCAGCAGCCGGGTTGCCGGCGAGCAGCTCGACCTTTGCCGCCTCACCCGATTGCGCCCCCCAGGTGACCCGATTCCCGAGCTCGAGGTTGATCGCGAGGGCGTCGGTGACCGAGGAACGTGCTAGGTCGACATCGCCGCGCATCGCATACAACACGCCGGCGGAGAGGAGTGCCTGCGCCTCGAGCGAGCTTCGCGCGCCTTGCGTCTCCTCGAGCAGCGTTTCGCAGAAGCGGAGCCCTTCGTGAACGGGCATCGGCCCTACGTGTGCGACGACGAGAAGCCACGTGAGCGTCTCCACCTCGTCTCGAGGGCGTCCTCCGCCGCGTGCATGCTCGAGCGCTCGGCGGAGCGATGTCTCTGCCGTAGAGGAGTCTCCGAGCCAGAACTGCAACGTCCCGAGCAGCGTCTCGGCCCGACCAAGGGCGGCCTCGTCACCTCCGGCGGCGAGCTCAGTGACTGCGCGCTCGCCCTCGCGAAGCGCAGCGCCCATGTCCCCTCCGTGTGCGGTGGTCAGATAGGCGCGCTGGACGCGGGCGAGTGCTTCGAGCCGGGTATCGCCGCGACGCGAGGCCCCGAGGATCGTCTCGGCGAGGACTGTCGCAGAGCGCTCGAGGTCACCGCCCTCGATCAGGGCCCCGGCGAGCTCGATCTGAAGCTCGAGCCGCGAAGGGTCGTCAGCCGGGAGGAGTCGCGCAGCGCGTCCCAGGAGGCTCGTCGCGGCGGAGGCGTCGCCGCGGTCGCTTGCGCGGCGACCGGCACGGCCGAGCTGATCGGAGGCGCGCGCCGCGAGGTCACGCCCGTGCACGTCGAGCGGCCCGAGCTCGCTTCTGTAGCGATGCGCGCGCTCGAGGTGGTAGCCGACGACCTCCTGTTGCTCGACGAGAGCGCTTCCCCGCAGCTCGAGCCAGGCCGCAAAACGTTCGTGCAGCTGAGCGCGGACCGCTTTCGGAAGTGCGTCGTAGGCCGCGTCCCGGATGAGCAGGTGTCGGAAGCGGTAGGCCACGTCGCCCGGTAGGACGGCACGCTCCTGACGCACGAGTTCTTTCCGTACGAGTGACGTCAGGCGCTCGTCGAGCTCGACCTCCTCCGGCGCGAGCGCAAGCACCGCACCGCGGTGGAACACCTTCCCCTCGACCGAACCGCGCTCGAGCACGGCACGCTCCGCTGGCTCGAGCTGGTCGAGTCGCGCCGCAAGGAGTGCCTGGATCGTGGGCGGCACGAGCGCCTCTCCGTCGGGGCTCTCGCGGAGCATCACGAGCATCTCCTCGACGAACAGAGGATTACCCTCCGCTGCCTCCGCGATTCGCGCGGCCAACGGCTCGGGGAGGACGCTCGCGCCCACGAGCTCACCGATCAAGTCGTCGGTCTCCCCCCGCGAGAGCGGCTCGAGGAGGATAGTCGTCGCGTTCAGGATCCCACCGGCCCAGTCGGGCCTGCGATCGCGAAGATCCGGTCGGGCCAAGCACAGCAAGAAGATCGCGGCGTCTCGACTGAGGTCGGCGACGTGCTCGATGAGCTTCAGGAAGGTCGGTTCGCCGGAGTGGATGTCGTCGAAAACAACCACGAGCGGGCGCTCGCGCGCGGCCGCCTCGAACACCTCACGAACCGCGCGCGCAAGCTCTTCCGACGAGCCCTCCGTTCGTCGCTCACCGAGAAGGCCCAAGATTCTCGCGGATGTCGCCGGATCCAGCCCGAGGACAGCCAACCGCTCCGGTGCGCCACTTCCGAGCAGTTGCTTCAGCACCTCGACGACGGGCCAGTACGTGATCCCGTCGCCATAGTCGAGGCAGCGGCCGTGGACGACGGTCGCGTCGGTCGCAGCAGTCAGTTCCGCCGCCAGACGCGACTTCCCCACACCTGCGGCGCCGAGGACGGTGAAGAGCTGGCATGACCGATCCGCGATTGCTTGCTCGAAGCTGTCGGTCAGACGCCGCAACTCACGGCCACGCCCGACCATCCGGCCGTCCACTCGGCGGTTGAACCCGGGAACGCCTCCACGCACACCCACCAACCGGAATCCGTGCAGCGGCTCGCTCTTTCCCTTCAGCTCGAGTGGGGCTAGCGGCTCGACCTCCACCGCGTCACGAACGAGCGCAACCGTCTCGGGCCCGATGAAGATCTCGCCCGGTGGGGCTGCTTGCTCGAGGCGCGCTGCGACGTTGACCACGTCACCGGTTGCGAGCCGTTCCTCGGTTCCGGTCACGACCTCCCCGGTGTTCACACCGATCCGAACCGCGAGCCTCGTGCCATAGTCACGCTCCAATTCTTCGTTCAGCGCGACGAGTGCCTCGCGCATCTCCCACACGGCGCGCACCGCTCGCAGCGCGTCGTCCTCGTGCAAGACGGGAACCCCGAAGACGGCCATCACCGCGTCGCCGATGAACTTCTCGACCGTCCCCCCATGATGCTCGACCACCAGCCGCATCGCACCGAAATAGCCGGCCATCACGCGCCGCAGGCTCTCCGGATCGAGTCGCTCGCCGAGAGCCGTCGAGCCACTCACGTCGCAGAAGACAACCGTCACGACCTTGCGCAACTCCCGCGGCACCACCACCGGGTCGAGCGACGCGCCGCAGTGAGGACAGAACTTGAACTCCTCGGCGCAATCGCGCTCGCAGACCCGGCAAGTGATCACTCGCCAAGGCTAGTGGTGAAACCGGCAGCGTCGCCGTCGCCACCACGCGTGCAGACCCGATGCTGATCGTGGTCCTTTCCGATACGCACCTGCCGCGGGGCTCCCGGCAACTGCCCCAAGCCTGCAATGAGCACTTGGCGGCAAGCGACCTGATCGTCCATGCGGGAGACCTCACCTCCTTGCCGTTCCTGAACGAGCTTCGCAGCATAAGTCCCCCCGTTCACGTCGTCGCCGGGAACGCCGACGAGCCGAAGCTGCAAAGGCTGCTCCCAGCCTCGTTGACTTTCGAGACGAGTGGCGCGACCATCGCTCTCGTCCATGACGCAGGCCCACGTTCCGGGCGCGAGGCGAGGCTTGCGCGACGCTTCCCGGGCACCGACGCCGTGAGCTACGGCCACACTCACGTGCCGCAGGTCGAGCTCCACGGTTCGATGTGGGTGCTCAACCCGGGGTCGCCAACCGAACGACGTCGGGCGCCGTGCCGTTCGATGCTGCGGCTCGAGATCTCCGCCCGCGGTGAGATCCGACCGGAGCTCGTGAAACTCTGAGACGACAACGACCGAACGGCCTCGCCGCCGGACGGTGATGATTGACTGCAGTCGTGGCCCTGTGGACGGCGGCGATGGATGCTCGCGGTGCCCGCCGTCGCGGGCAGCTCTACGTGGCCCTCGCGGCACTCGCCTGGTCGAGCGCGGGCGTGCTGCAGCGTGAGCTCTCGGTCGGCACCGCCACCCAGGTCGCGGGCCGGGCGCTCTTCGCCGCGTTCGCACTCCTCGCGTTCGTCGCCTTCTCCGAGCGAGACGGGGTCAGGCGTGTCTTCCTATCGATCGGGCGGGCCGAGCTCGCAGTCGCGGCGTGCACCGCGGTCGCCTCGGCATCGTTCATCGTCGCCCTCAACCACACGACCGTCGCAAACGTTCTCTTCATGCAGGCACTGGCGCCGATCGCTGCCGCTCTGATCGCGTGGGTCGCGCTCCAAGAGTCGGTCTCTCGCCGCGCCGTGGTGGCGATGGTGATCGCGATCGGGGGTGTCGGACTGATGGTCGGCGGGCCGGGCGGCGCGCACGGACTCGGCCTGCTCCTCTCGGCTGTGATGACCCTGTCGTTTGCGCTCGCCGTGGTGATCACGCGTCACCGGCGTGACATCTCGATGGCTCCCGCCATCTGCCTCTCGCAAGTGCTCGTTCTTGCGGTGCTGGGGCCGTTCTCCCACCCGGGCAGCATCGGCTCACGCGACCTTCTCCTCATCGTCGTCCTCGGCGTCGGGCAGATGGGGCTCGGCCTCGCCTTCCTGACCATGGGCGCCCGACTGATCCCCGCCGCAGAGGTGGCGCTCATCACACTGCTCGAAGTCGTGCTCGGTCCCCTCTGGGTCTGGTTCGCGCTCTCCGAGCGCCCCAGCACCGCCACGCTCATCGGCGGGAGTGTCGTCGTCGTCGCCGTCGCGCTGCAAGCAGGCGGGGAGGCGCCGCAAGCGAGCCGGAGCCTCGCGACCGTCGACTGACGCCAGTTCCGCGACTCACTCGGCGACGAAGGGCTATGGAGCGCGACGGCGGGGCCGAGCGCGTACTCGACGTCCGTGTTGCGCCATCATTTCGCGGTGTGATACCTGCTTTAGGGGCCTGTCCAAGAAGCGTCCGTGAGCATCGAGGTTCGGCTCAGTTGAGCGCGATCGTGTAGTCCCAGGCGCAGGGGGCGGCGGTGAGGAGTTCGGCGAGCCAGCGGCTGCGATCGGCGGCGGCTGTCGGGGTTGGGGTGG
>JBBSEJ010000003.1:0-88093 GCA_038239825.1 Gaiellales bacterium | reverse complement strand
GAGCGGATCCCGCTGCACATCTTCGAGCCGCGCTACCGCGAGCTGATCGAGGAGTGTGTTGCTGACGAGGCCGAATTCGGCCTCGTGCTCGCCACGGGTGACGGCGCCGTGCACGAGATCGGCACGCGGGCCTCCGTGCTGGAAGTGGTGGAGGCGCTCGACGGACGGATGAACATCGTCGTCGAGGGCGGCGAGCGCTTCCGGCTGCTCGAGCTCACGTCGGGACGCTCGTTCACGACCGGCCTCGTCGAGGCCGTGATCGACGACGACGATCCGGCCGCAGCGGACGACGTCGAGCGGGCGCTGGAGGTCTTCCGAAAGCTCGCCGAAACCTCCGACGCCGGTGTCGACTTGCCCGAGCCCGACGTCGCGCAGATCGATTTCGAGCTCGCCGCCCGTGTCGACTTCGGCGTGGATGCCAAGCAGGAGGTGCTCGCGATGTCCTCACCGCGGCTACGGATGCAGCGGCTGGCCGTGCTGCTCGAATCCGCTCTCGAGGCGGTGAAACTCGAGCAGGCGACACGCGAGCGCGCCAGCCTCAACGGCAAGGTCACGCCGCGAGATGCTCCAGAGAGCTAAAGAGCACTCGCAGGGAGCCCGACCTGCGTCGACGTCCCGGGAGGCAAGCTCCCGTACGAGGCTCAAGGCTCAGTGCGCGCCGAGCAGCCGTCCGGCTTCCTCGCGGCCCGCAATCGTCGAGAAGTAGCGAAGCTCCAGCTTCGCCCCGACCCGAGGCAGGTCGAGCCGGTCTGAATCCCAGCAGCAGCCGACGGTCGGGTCCTCGGAGACGAGGCCGCGATCATGATCCTCGCAGGCGGTCGCGAGCACCCGAAACTGCGCGTTCGAGATCTCGAGCAGATCGAACAGCTCGAACGCAACCGCTGCCGCACGGGGCCCGTGCCCCGGATCCCTGCCGTCGTTCTCGCGCATGGCGTCGTGGAAGAGCGCGAAGAGGTCGATGACATCTGGGTCGGTTCCCGGTGTCGACCCGGCGAGCCGGGTGCCGTTCTCGGCCACCCGCGCCCAGTGCTCCGGACCGTGGATGCGCGAGCTCTCGTTGGTCGCGAGATCCGCGACACGCGTCAAGAGCCGAGCCGGGTATCGCGCCGCGAACCGTGGTTGGAAGATCACGCTCCGACCACCACCCCGTCCCCGCCGCGCCGCGAGTCGCCGGCCGCCGCGAGCGTCCCATCGGGCAGCACCTCTACGGCGTTCGTGCCGCCGAAGAACAGATTCCGCCGGCGCCACCGGATGATGTCGTACCCCCACGCCTCGAGCGCCGTGAGCTCCGCGGGATCGAAGCCACCCTCGCAGTGCAGGTGAGGCTCGTCGACGTGCACGCGTGGAGCGTCGATCGCAGCGGCGACATCGAGCCCGTGGCCGACGACGTTCTCAATCACCTGCATGATCGCTCCCCGCAGACGGACCGAGCCCGCGCTTCCGACGACGAGCCTCGGCCCTCGGACGCCGCGGATGACCGTCGGAGCCATCATGCTCGTGAGCCTGCGGCCGGGCGTCGCGGGGCCGCCGGCGACGAGGTCGTACTCGCCGAGCATGTTGTTCAGGTGAACGCCTGTCCCGGGAACGATCACGCCCGAGCCCGAGCCGGTCGACGAGGAGAGCGATGCTGCGTTTCCGTCGCTGTCGACGACCGAGACGTGGGTCGTCCCACCCGCCGGCCGATGCTCGGCCCTCCCGGACCTACCGGCTTGGATCCTGGCGGCGGTCGCTGCGAGCGCATCGTCCGAGAGCAGGCGCCGAGCAAGGCCGCCGCGGTGGAGGGCTGCGGCAAAACCTCCTTCGCGCACGCGAGTCTGCTCACGCATCACGTCCGCAAGCGAGGCGATCGCCTCGGCGCTCCCAGGGTCTCCGCGGCCGACGCGTTCGATCAGCGCGAGACCGTAAGCGATCAGGATCCCACCCGAAGAAGGCGGCGGATTCGACACGACGTCGAAGCCGCGGTAGCGGACATGGACGGGTCGACGCCAGACCACGCGGTAGCCGGAAAGGTCGGCCCGTGTCAGCAACCCTCCTCCTTCCGCGACCGTCGCGACCGTCGCCCGGGCGAGCTCACCGTCGTACAACGGCCGCGCTCCTTCTGCTGCGATCCATTCGAGGGTCTCACCGAGATCCGGGAGTCGAAGGAGGTCACCAGGCCCGAGCCGGGAGCCGTCAGCCTTGCTGTAGAGCCGGCGCCCCTCGTCCGAGTGGCGGAGGATGAGATCGAGGATCGCGTGCAGGTGAGCCTGCGGCCGGTTCAGGTCGAGGCCGGCGCGGGCGAGCTCGATCGCGGGTCGAAGCAGCTCGGCCCACGGCAGGCTCCCGTAGCTTCGATGCAGCGCCTCGAGCCCGGCTGCGGCACCCGGGACCGCGCAGGAAGCTTCCCCGATTCGAAAGACCTGCGTCGTATCGCTGTCACCGCCGAAGCCGACATCGACCGCATGCATCGTCGCGTCGCCCGGTGCCGGACGTCCTCGCCCAGGAGTCGAGACGAAAAAATCGGCGACGCGCGCCGGCCGGCGGTCGCCCGGCACGACAAGAGCGAATCCGCCAGCCCCCGGGCCGGTGAGTGGGCTCTCGGCGACCCAGCCCGCGAACGCCGCTGCAACGCAGGCATCGACGGCGTTGCCGCCCTCCGAGAGCACGCGCGCGCCCGCCTCGGCGGTGAGCCGGTGACCGGCCGCGACAGCGCCCTTCATGCCCGAACCATTCCCGCCGATGAGCTCCGTGGATGCATTCGCTTCGAATCTTCACCGTTTTCCTACAAACCGGACGCCAGGTCCGGAGTCCCCATTGTTGAAGGCCATGCCATGAGCATCCCCCGTTCCAAGTTGCTCGTCTCGCTCGCGGCGCTCGTCGCGCTCGTCGGCGTGGCTGCGACGCCAGGTCTCCTCCGGGGGCGAGTCTCGGCCGCGTTCGCGGCTCTCACCGGCGCCGAGCAGCACTGGCTCGCGCTCGGCGCGGCCGGATTCGTGCTCGGATTCGCGTGCACCGTCGGTGCCTGGCATGCCGCCCTCGGCGCCGCAGGAGGGCGAATCGGTGCATACCGGGCAGGGGCCTGCATCGGTGTCGGCTCTCTCGTCAACGCGTTCGCGCCGGCGAAGCTCGGCGATGCCGTGAAGGTCGCACTCTGCTCTCGGTCTATCGACGCGCCCGGGCGGATCTGGACTGCGGGTGGGATCTACGCCGCGCTCGCGGCAGCGCGCTGCCTGACCCTCGCAGCGCTCCTCATCGTCGCATCCGCCACCGGCGCGATGCCGCTGTGGCCGGTGTTCGCGCTGTGCGCCACGGTCGCGGTTCTCGCGCTCGCCGCCTCGCAGTCCGGCAGGCTCCGCCGTCACCCGCGGATCACCCAGCTCCTCGCCGGCTTCGCCGCGCTCGAACGCTCGCCCCGTGGAATCGCGGCCGTCCTCGCCTGGACGACCGGCATGGTGCTCGCCCGGCTCGGCGCGACGATGGCCGTCGCTGCGGCCCTCGGCCTGCCCCATCCCGTCCTTGCGGCGCTCGTGATCCTCCCTGCGCTCGACGTCGCCTCGGTGTTCCCGCTCACGCCCGGCTCGATCGGCATCGGCAGCGGCGCGGTCGCCGTCGCGCTCGCCGGTCGCGGCGTCGGGATGACGCAGGCACTGGGGGTGGGATTCGCGATCCAGGCGATCGAGACCCTCGTCAGCATGGCGGCCGGTGGCGGAGGGGCACTCTACCTCGCGTGGCCGAGCCCGTCGGTCCGCCGCTGGACATTGCGGATGGCGACGGTCGGCGGCGGTTGTGCGCTCGCGGCAGCGCTCGGTCTCGCGGTGCTCGACCTGACGTAGCCGGGCGGTGGGTCGCAATCGGCCCCGAGCACCGATTCGCACGCTCGACTCCGGCTGGGAGCGGCTCAGTCCTTCAGGCGCAGGAAGGACGGCGCATCGAGCGGATCACCCGGCGACGAGGTGATCACCGACCCGCGCCTGGCAGTGCCTCGCCCGATACCCGTCGCGACGACCGTAATCCACATCTGCCCGTTCAGCCGGTCATCGATCGTCGCCCCGAAGATGATGTTCGTGTCGTCGGTCGCAGCCGCGCGAACCGCTTCGGCGGCCTCGTTGACCTCGTAGAGCGTCAGGTCGTCGCCGCCTGCGATCGAGAGCAGGATGCCGCGTGCTCCGGTGATCTCGGTCTCGATCAGCGGGCTGCGGAGCGCTCGCTCGGCCGCTTCCTTCGCTCGGTTCTCGCCGGTCGCATACCCGATCCCCATCAGCGCCGAGCCGGAGTCGGCCATGATCGTCCGCACGTCGGCGAAGTCGAGGTTGATCAGGCCGGGATTCGTGATGAGGTCGCAGATGCCCTGCACGCCGTGACGCAGCACGTCGTCCGCGATCCGGAACGCCTCGAGCATCGAGGTCGACTTGTCGAGAACCTCGAGCAGACGGTCGTTCGGAACGACGATCAGCGTGTCGCACGCTTCTCGCAGTGCGGCGAGACCGTCGTCGGCTTGTTTCCTGCGCCGCGAACCCTCGAACTTGAACGGCATCGTCACGATGCCGATCGTGAGCGCGCCGAGCTCGCGCGCGATACGCGCGACGACCGGAGCCGCACCGGAACCCGTGCCACCGCCCTCGCCGGCGGTGACGAAGACCATGTCGGAGCCGCGTAGCGCCCGCTTCACGGCGTCGTAGCCCTCCTCGGCCGCCTTGCGGCCGATCTCAGGATCGGCGCCGGAACCAAGACCCTCGGTGAGGTCGCTGCCGATATGGAGCTTCGTCGCCGCATCGCTCATCTGCAGCTGCTGGATGTCGGTATTGACGGCGATGAAGTCGACCTGCGTGATGCCGGCGTCGATCATGCGGTCGACCGCGTTCAGACCGGCGCCGCCGACGCCGATCACGCGGATGACCGCGAGGTAGGCCGCGGTGTCACGGGCGCGCTCGAGCCGGGCGGGCTGGTCGGGCAGCGGATCGAGCCAGCGCGCGACGCGCGCATTGGCCTCGTCGAGATCCGCCGAGGGATCTGGATCGGGATCCGGGGCGGGCGAGACGGCCCGGATGGGTGTCGGCGAGACGAGCGGCTCCGACCCCGGGGGAGCCCGCTTGGGACGCGGCTCCTTCGAGGATGGAACCCGCGCGGGCCTCGACTTGACCGGCTTCACGTCTTCGACCGGCAGTTCCTGTTGCCCGTCGGCGGGCTCCTTGCCCTGGCGCTGCGCGGCCTCGGTCGCCCGGAAGAGGTCGGCGAGTGGGCCCTCACGCATGCTGGCGCGATTTCTGGCCATCGAAAACCTCCTTCGCAAGATCGCGATACAGGGCGGCTGCCTCGCTCGTCGGATCGTAGGCAAGCACCGACTGACCTTTGACTGGAGCCTCCGCGAAGCGGACAGTCTTGCGGATGCGCGTGTTGTAGACCAGGTCGCCGAAGTTCTCGCGCAGGATCTCGTCCGCCTCGCGTGAGTGCGTCTGCCGGCGGTCGAACATGGTTGGCACGATGCCGATCACCGACACCTTCGGGTTGAGGTTCTCGCGCACCATCACGAGTGTGTTCTCGAGCTGGACGAGACCGCGTAGCGAAAGATACTCGGTCTGCACCGGCACGATCACACCCGTGGCCGCGACGAAGGCGTTGATCGTCAGCAAGCCGAGCGACGGCGGCGTGTCGATGAAGATGTAGTCGTAGCGGTCCCTGACCGGGGCGAGCGCCTTTTCCAGTGCGCGCTCACGGCCGATCTGGCTGGCAAGCGCCATGTCCGCGCCGGCCAGGTCAATCGACGAGACCGCGATGTCGACCTCCCGTCGCTCGATGACCTGCTCGATCGGGAGCCGGTGCACGAGCACGTCGAACATCGACTGCGTGATCGCGTCGGGATTGAGGCCCTGCGACATCGTCAGGTTGCCCTGCGGATCGAGGTCGATCAGGAGCACGCGTTTCCCGAGCTCGGCAAACGCGACGCCGAGGTTCAGCGTGGTCGTCGTCTTGGCAACGCCACCCTTCTGGTTGGCGAGAGCGATGATCTCCATCGGCACAGTGACAGACATGCTCGCAGGGCGAACGTCGGGACGCGAAAGGAGGCGCGCGAGACCCATGTGAAGGGCTTTTCGATTCGGGTCACCTCATTCCTGCCGCCTTCCCCCGAAGTTTCTCGGCGGCTGCACGCGCAGCGCCCTTCGCGCGCGCATCGCCTTCGACGCGGGCCCACGCCTCCGCCTCTCCGACAAGAGCTCGGAGTTCGCCGAGCAGCGCCGCGGGGCCTGCGCTTCCGCGGTCGAGCGCCTCGATCCGCTCGAGCCGGGTGAGGACACGTACCGCCCTGTCGATGCTGCCCGTGTCGTCGATGGAGCTCGCCTCATCCATGCAACGACCGTAGCCGGGAGAACGTGACGTGTCTGTGCCGCCTTCGGAACGATTACGCGACGCGAAGCACGGAGGACGGGCGCGGGCGCAGGCCGAGCAGCGTGTCGTCGAGCGCTGTCAGAAGCTCGGCACGACTACCGTGCAGAAGCGTCTCGACGAGTGCGCGTCGTACGGCATCGCGACCGTCGTGACCGAACCGCTCGGAACGCAAGGCCCCGAGCAGCTCGCTCCGCTCGCGCGTCTTCTCGCCCAGGAGGACGGACGCACGCATCGCGGCCGCCCACTCGCCGCCGTCCTCGCCGAAGAGGCACGTCAAGCTCTCGCGTACCTGAGCCGAGCGGAACGGCTCCTCCGAGAAGAGCGAGAGCTCCCAGCGGTCGAGCGCCTCGCCGAGACCGCGATCCTCATCGGCCAGGGTCAGCTTGGCGCGCAGGTCGGCGGCGAGTCGAGCACGGATCTTGTCGAGGCGCGTGCCTTCGCCCCGCGGCTCGGTCGCCGCGATCGGGAGCAGCGGCGAGATTCGCAAGGGACGAAAATCAAGGCGCTCGAACACCACGGGTCCGGCTGCAATCGCACCGGCGGTCGCGAGGCGGAGCGCGCTCACGGCGTCCGCGAGCTCGGCGGCCGCGTCGGGTGGCTCGGCGTCCGCAGCGTCGAGCTCGCGGGTGAGCTCGAGGATGAGCAACCGGTCGATGTCACGCCCGAACTCCCTCGGCATGAGGCCGTGCGCTTCCGGCCACAGGTTCGAGATCTCACCCGAGACGACCGAACGTACCCTGATGCCGCCGCCGAGGTCGGCGTCCTGCCCGGCCGAGACCCCGATCAACGGTGCCAGCGCGACATAGGTGCGGGCGGTGCCGAAGAGCGTCTGCTCGAAATCCGCGTACGCCGACTCGAACGCATCGTCGTTCCAGTCGAAACCGCCGCAGCGCTCGGCCGTCCAGGTCAGCATCGGCAAGAGGATCGAGCGAAACAGGGCCTCGTCACCCGCGTCACCGATCCCCGCGTGCGAGCGCGCGAAGATGGCCGCGGCCGGCTCTCGCTTCAGGTCGTCGATGGCATTTCTCGTGTCCGGCAGGCGACGAAGCGTCGGTGCCTGCTCGTCGACGAACCCGCGCACGAGTGGCCGGTACTCGTACAGTGACGGTCCCGCACGCGTCGCGTGCTCTTCGAATGCGAACGGGACTTGCGCGCCGCGCTCGGCCGCGAACGCGCCGAGGCAGAATGCGCGGAGGCACTCGTAGAGATGAGGTGCGCGAAGCGCCACGTGGACAGTTACGAGCCACGGGGATCGTCTCCTCTCTGGCAAGCCGGGCACCAGTACGCCATCCTGTTTGCGTCGCCCTGCCCCCACGCACGGATCCGCGTGCGGCACCGAGGACAGGGTTGTCGAACGCGACGGTAGACCTGATGGCCGCGTTCGCGCCGGCCGTCGAGCGATGCGCGCATCATCCGAGCGGCCGTTTCGAGGGCGAGCCTCCGGTCCGGCGCCGACACCTCCGCGAGTCTCCGCCACGGCGAAAGCGATGCGGTCCACAGCGCTTCGGCGAGCCACATGTTCCCGATCCCGGCGACAACCGACTGGTCGAGAAGCGTTTCGCCAAGGAAGCGGCTGTCATCGGCACGCGCCATCCGGTCGAGCATGTGGTCGATGCGCGGCGGCAGCCCGAGGATGTCCGGTCCGAGCCGCTCGAGCGCGCGCGCGTGCAACTCGAGCACCGGGCCGTTCCACAGCACACCCTCGTACCGTTCCCCCCGAAGCACGAGCCAGGGCGTTCCCGTATTCCTCGAGCCACGCGGGCGCAACGTCCACCGGCCGGACATCCGCAGGTGCGAACGCACGACGACGCCGTTTTCGAAGCGAAGGATCAGGTTCTTGCCGATCGCCTCCACCGATTCGAGCGTGCGCCCGTGCACTCGCTCGGCGACGCGTTCGGCCTGCGCGCGCGGGTGGGGCGAGGATGCCTCGATCCGCTGCCCGACGAGCGGCTGCAACCGGCGGGCAGCACGGTGAAGACTATCGCCCTCGGGCACGTTTCCGAGGGTAACGCGAACGGGCAGACTGCTGGACGAGGCCCCATGTCAGCAACTCTCAACATTTCGGCACTGACGCGTCGAACCGGCGTGCCGGCGGACACGATCCGCAAGTGGGAGCGGAGATACGCCGTCCTTCAGCCGGCCCGCACCGCCGGCGGCCAGCGCAGGTACAGCGAGCTCGACGTCGCTCGTGTCGAGTGGCTGAAAGCCCGGCTCGAGGAGGGCTACCGCATCGGCGAGGCCGCGACGCTGCTCGGCTCGGGGTATCCGGTGGTCGCCGACACATCGGACGAGCTCGTGAGCGCACTCGTGGAGGCCACCGTGCGGAGCGACGTCAATGGGCTCGCTCGCCTCGTCGAGCAGGCGCTGTCGGCGAACTCGCTCGAGGAGTCCTTCGTGCAGTCGCTCGCACCCGCGCTTGTGGAGGTGGGTTCGCTCTGGAAGCGCGGACAGATCGGAATCGCGCAGGAGCATCTGGTGACGGGAACCGTCCGGGCCGGGCTGCAAAAGCTGCTCTCGGATCCGCGCAGCGGGCTGCGCGGCACAGCGGTGCTCGCGTGCGCGCCGGGCGAGCAGCACGAGATCGGATTGCTCATGCTGGCGATCCTCCTCCGCGCCGACGGTTGGCAGGTCGCCTACCTCGGCGCCGACACTCCGTACGCTGACGCAATCACGCTTGCTTCGGCCCTCGACGCGCGGGCGCTCTGCTTCAGCGCGACGATCGCGCAATCGGCGGCCGTGCTCGCGCAGCAAATGTCGAAGCGGCCCGCGCCGCCCAGCCTCATGGTGCTCCCTGGGGGTGCCGCCGTCGCAGGGGGCCGAACGCTGAGGGGTACCCTGGCGGAGCTGCGAAAGCGTGCCGCGTGAGCCACGTTCGCGCCGCACTCGCTGGTGCGGGCGCGGCCGTCGGCTGGGCCGCGGTCGAGCCGATCGACCGCAGGTTGCTCGCATTGGACTACTCCGACGTCGCCATGCTCGGAAAGCTCGTCACGCGCTCGCGTCTGTGGCCGTTCGCCGGGGTCGCCTTGCACATGGCGAACGGCGCATCGTTCGGCGTTGTCTTCGACGAGGTGCGGCGGCGAACCGGCGTGCCACCGCGCAGGCTGGCACTCGGCCTCGCGCTCGCGGAGAACTTCGCGCTCTTTCCGCTCGCCTCTGTCGTCGACCGTCACCATCCGGCGCGCGGCGAGGCGGGCCTCGCACCGCTCTTCAGTGCGCGCGGTCTCGTGCAGGCGACCATTCGCCACGCGGTCTTCGGGACGCTGCTCGGCGCGATCGCCGCCCGCGAATGACCTTCCCACGGCTCACGCACCCCGTCGTGCAGGCACCGCTCAGCGGCGGTCCGTCGACGCCCGAGCTCGCGGCCGCCGTGTCCGGGGCGGGAGGTCTCGGCTTTCTCGCCGCGGGCTACAAGAGCCCCACCGCGTTGAGCTCGGAAATCGAGCGCGTGCGTGAGCTCACCGACGCTGCCTTCGGCGTCAATCTCTTCGTGCTCGAGGAAGGCGCGGTCGATCGGCCGGCACTCGAGCGCTACCGCGACGCGCTCGCGGTCGATGCCGCGCGCCACGGCGCCGAGCTCGGCGAGCTGCGCTTCGACGACGACGAGCTCGCCGCGAAGGTCGAGGTGCTCGAACGCGCACGGGTCCCCGTCGTCTCGACGGCCTTCGGCTGCCCCACGCCCGCGCTCGTTGATCGCCTCCATCGGGCGGGCTCGGCGGTCTGGGTGACGATCGGTGCCCCAGCCGAGGTCAGCGGGGCCGTAGCCGCAGGTGCGGACGCACTCGTCGTCCAAGGAACCGAGGCTGGGGGGCATCGGGGTGGGCTCGACGAGCGAAGCGAGCTCGCGCTGATCCCACTCCTCCGCCTCGTCGCCCGCGAGACGGAACTGCCGCTCGTCGCGGCGGGCGGGATCGCCGACGGGGCGTCGGTCGCTGCCGTTCTCGTGGCGGGGGCAGCAGCCGCGCAGATCGGTACTGCGTTCCTGCGCACGAACGAGGCCGGCACGAGCGCGCCGCATCGTGCCGCGCTCGCGCGCGACGCGCCGACTGCGATCACGCGCGCGTTCACCGGACGACGGGCACGCGGGATCGTCAACGACTTCATGCGCGCACATCCCAATGCTCCATCCGGCTACCCACAGATTCACCATCTGACCGCACCGTTACGAGCGGCGGCGCGGGCAGTGGGCGACGGCGAGGCGATCAATCTCTGGGCAGGGCAGGCCTATCCGCTGGCCGAGGAACTGCCCGCGGCAGAGCTCGTGCGCAAGCTCGCCGCCGAGGCGCGCGCGGCACTCGCGGCGGCGCAGGCACGTTCCTAGGCGTCGAGAAGCCCGAGCACGAACGAGCGGGCGCACTTCCGGCACACCGCCGTAACGCTTTCATGCGCGTGGCTGCCACCGGCCATGCCCGTAACGGACAGCCGGGCGGTGGCCGCGCGACGACGGCTCTACGGGCGCAAGACTGCGCGGCGGGGGCCGGCCAGGAAGCCGGCCTCGACGAGCAGCGGCAGCGCATCGCTCTCGCTGACCGGCGCTCCGTCGAAGCGCTCGACCGCGAGGCGCCGCCCACCGCCGCCGCGCACATGCCCGACGAGCGCTGCGAGGGCCGGGCGAAGCCAGCTGTCGTCGGGGTCACGGAGCGGGACGAGCGAACGGCCGCCACGCTCGACGTAGAGCACCGGCTCGCCACCCAAGGACACGAGATAGGCGCCCGCGACGCGCGAAGCGCGCGCGCCCGCACGCTTCGGCCACGGCAACGACGCACCGTAGGGCTGCGCCGGGTCGGCCGCAGCGAGCACGAGCGGCTCGCGGTCCTCGTCACGGTCGCGCAACTCGCGCAGGCGCTCGACGGCACCGCCGAGCGCGAACTGGGCGCCGCCGAGCCCTTCCACGAAGTACCCCCGCCGGCAGAGGCCGAGGGTCTCGAGGGCGCGAAGCTCGGCGTAAACGGCGCCGTAGCCACCCGGGATGCCTTCGGCCCGAACGCCGTCGCGCGTGACGATGCCCTGCCGTTCGAGCAGCAGCTCGGCGAGCGCGCGCCGGTCGGCCGCACCGGCGAACAGCCGCTCAGTGCGCGACCAGCGCCCGGCGGTCGCAGTCGCCCCCTGTGCGCGCCGGCGCGAGAACCGCCGCGGACGGCGCTCAGCTTTCGCCGCACCGAACCGTCGCGCAGCGCGAAGGGGCGTCCACGCATCGTTCGTGACCTCACCCGACCACACGAGATCCCAGAGCGCCGGCAAGACCGCGCCCTCCTCGAGCCCCGTCTCGTCGAGCAGGTCGAGCCAGAAGAGGGCCCCCCGCTCGAGCGCGGAGCGGATCTGGTCGTGCGCGTCGGACTCGGGTCGGGGTGCCGCCGGCACCTGACCGAGCGCCGCCGCGTCCTCGCGGAAATAGAGCGCCACGCGGTCGGCGCCGGCACCGACCCATACCACCTCGCCGCTCGCGGTCAGCGCATCGAGGTGCTCCGGCCGAAAGCCGGGAACGCGCCGCGGCAGCACCTCGCTCTCCCACAACGCCGCAGGCAGCGCAAGCGCCTGTAAGGGGACGAGCGCCTCGCGCAGTGACGCGCGACGATCGACGCCGTGCCACGAGGGTAGGAAGCGACCGAGAGCCTCCTGTTCGACCGCCTCGACCTCGCGGCGCAGCGCCGCGAGCGAGGCCCGGCGCAATCGCCGCAACACATCGGGGTCACACCATTCACGCTCGGTGCCACCTGGGCGCAACTCGCCGCGCACGAGTTGCTCCGCTGCTTCGAGCCGCGAGAGCGTCTCCGAGACGTCACGCCCGAAGCGCTCGGTCGCCTGGTCGTTCGTGAACGGCCCCCGTCCCTTCGCGAACCGCAGCACAAGCTGTTGCAACGACTCGGAGCCGCCCTCGAGGAAGACGTCCGGCAGCCCGGAGGGCGGCATGGCGCCCAGCGCGTCGCGGTAGCGGCCCGCGTCCTCTGAAGCGATCAGCCGCTCTTCGCCCGCGATGCGCACGAGCAGCGCCCGCCGCTCCCCGACGAGCGACGCGGCGAGCCCTGCGTCGTATTCCGTCGTGCGGAGATCGCCCCGCAGGCGCAGCTTGTCGTGCAACTGATCCGCCGTCCGCGGGTCGCCTTGCAGCTGCCGCTCGACCTCCTCGACGGCGTCACCGTCGAGCAGGTCGCGAAGCTCTTCCTGGCCGAGCAATTCCCGCAGCAGGTCACGATCGAGCGACAGCGCCTGGGCGCGGCGCTCGGCGGGCGGGGTGTCGTCCTCGTACATGTACGTGGCGATGTAGTCGAAGAGGAGCGACGCGCTGTACGGCGACGCGCTCTGCGTCTCGACCTCGACCAGATCGAGTTGGCGGCTCTTCAAGCCCTGGAGGAGACCGCGGAGCGCCGGTAGGTCGAAGACGTCTTGCAGGCACTCGCGGTAGGTCTCGAGGATCACCGGGAAGCTGCCGTACTTGCGGGCGACGTGCAACAGCGACTGCGCCTTCAAACGCTGCTGCCAGAGCGGCGTGCGCTCGCCGGGCCGGCGGCGCGGGATCAGCAGCGACCGGCCGGCGTTCTCACGGAAACGGGCGCCGAAAAGGGCCGTGTCGCCGACCTCCTGCACGACGAGATCCTCGACGTCGGCCGGGTCGATGCTGAAATCTTCGATCGGTGGCGGGGAGTCCGACTCCGGGAAGTGGAGGGCGATCCCGTCATCCGACCAGATCGACTGGGCCTCGATGCCGTGGGCCTCACGCAGTCGAGCAGCGATCGCCATCGCCCACGGCGCGTGCACACGGCTGCCGAACGGCGTGAGAATGCAAACGCGCCAGTCGCCGATCTCGTCGCGGAAACGCTCGACCACGACCGTCCGGTCGGACGGGACCGCCCCGGTGGCGTCGTGCTGCTCGCGCAGGAACGTCATCAGGTTGCGCGCGGCGCGCTCGTCGAGGTGATAGTCGCTGCGGAGACGCTCGAGCGCCTTCGGGTCCTTCATCGCCGACAGTTCTCTGGAAGCGGCGCCGATCTTCTGCCCGAGCTCGAACGGACGCCCCACCCCTTCGCCCTTCCAGAACGGGACGGCGCCCGGCACTCCCGGTGCCGGCGAGACGAGCACCCGGTCGCGCGTGATCTCCTCGATCCGCCAGGTCGACGCGCCGAGGAGGAAGGTCTGCCCGGCGCGCGCCTCGTAGACCATCTCTTCATCGAGCTCCCCCACCCGGCCGCCGCCGCCGACGAGGAACACACCGAAGAGGCCGCGGTCGGGAATCGTCCCGGCGTTCGTCACGGCAAGACGCCGTGCACCATCTCGCGCGCGGATGACCCCGCCGGTGCGATCCCAGACGATGCGCGGGCGAAGCTCGGCGAACTCGTCCGACGGGTAACGCCCGGCGAGCATGTCGAGCACGTTCTCGAGCTGTGCACGGCTGAGATCCTTGAACGGATACGCACGCGTGATGAGCGCGTGCAGGTCGTCGACCGAGATCTCCTCGTCGCTGGAGATCGCGACGATCTGCTGGGCGAGCACGTCGAGCGGATTGCGGGGAATCTTCGTCTCCTCGATATCGCCCTCGCGCATCGCGCGCGCGACGACGGCAGACTCGAGTAGGTCGGCGCGAAACTTCGGGAAGATGCGCCCCTTCGAGACGGCACCGAGGTCGTGTCCTGCGCGGCCGATCCGCTGCAGGCCGCGCGCGACCGACTTCGGCGACTCGACCTGGATCACCAGGTCGACGGCGCCCATGTCGATGCCGAGCTCGAGGCTCGATGTCGCGACGAGACACGGGATACGTCCCGCCTTCAGGTCCTCCTCGACGATCACCCGTTGCTCGCGCGCGAGCGATCCGTGGTGGGCGCGCGCGGCGTCGCGCCCCGGCGGGGCTGGTTCCGGGGCGTGGGTCGCGCGCGCGGTCCGCCGCCCCGCAAGCCCCGCCGCGAGCCTGCGGTTGTTGACGAAGACGATCGTCGACCGGTGCTCCTCCACGAGCCGGAGGATCTCGGGATAGATCGACGGCCAGATCGAGTTCGTGCCGCCCTCGGTCGAGGTGAGGAGCGCGCTGCCGTCGGCCTCCGGGGGATTCTCGTAGGAGACGGTCTGCCCGAGCTCGCGCATGTCCTCGACCGGGATCACGACCTCGAGATCGAGCTCCTTGCGCGTGCCGGCGTCGACGAGCGTGATCGGACGACCGCCGCTCACGAACTTGCCGATCTCCTCGAGCGGCCTCTGAGTCGCGGAGAGACCGATGCGCTGCGGTGGTCGCTCGCAGAGCGCCTCGAGCCGCTCGAGGCTGATCGCCATGTGCGCACCGCGCTTCGTGCCCGCGACGGCGTGCACCTCGTCGAGGATCAGCGTCTCGACGCCGCGGAGCGTCTCGCGTACTTGCGAGGTCAGCATCAGGTAGAGCGACTCCGGAGTGGTGATCAGGATGTCGGGAGGTTGCTTCAGGAGCCCGCGGCGTTCGGCCTGCGGCGTGTCGCCGGTGCGAACCGCGACCCTCAGGCTGGACTGGAGCCCGGCGAGGGGCCCGCGCAGGTTCCGCTCGATGTCGTAGTTCAGCGCCTTCAGCGGTGACACGTAGAGCAGGCGCAGCCCCGAGCCCGGCGCCTCGACGGGCGCATTGCTCAACCGGTCGATCGCCCAGAGGAACGCGGTGAGTGTCTTGCCCGACCCGGTCGGGGCCTGGATCAGGACGTGCGCGCCGGTCGCGATCGCGGGCCAGCCTTGCGCCTGCGCGGGAGTGGGTGCGGCGAACGTGCGCTCGAACCAGCCCCGCGTGGCGGGCGAGAATGGATCGAGCGGGTTCATCCGGTCAGGGTAGCCCCGCGACGGCCTCCCGAAGTCGTGCAGCGTCGGCTCGCACGACCGGGTCGGGGAACGGCGCAGGTTGCTCCTCGGGGTACGGGAAGGGCCACTCCGGTCGCGGATCGTCTGCGTACCGTGGGATCACACGCACGTGAAGGTGCGGCACCGAGTTGCCAAGGATGTGTAGTTCATCTTCACCGGCTCGAAAATGCCGCCTGTCGACTCGATGCTCAGCGCAGAGCGGACGACCCTCACCGCGCTTCAGGTCGTAGAACCGCTGCGGCCGCTGCACTCACCGAATCTTCTCAGGTCCTTCATAGGAGCGAGCCGTACGCTGCCGGCATGACGCACGACACGTTCACCCGTCGCACGACGCTCGGCAAGTTGGGCAGCGCCGTGCTCGCCGCCGCGGGCGGCAGTTCCCTGCTCGCCACCACCGCGTCGGGCGGGAACCTCGCCGTCGAGACCGGCGCGGTCGCTTGCGTCCTCACCCCCGAGTTGACCGAAGGCCCCTACTTCATCGCCGGCGAGAAACTCCGCCGCGACATCCGCGAAGGGCATCGTGGGACGCTGCTCTCGCTCCACCTCATCGTGCTGAATGCAGCGACCTGCAAGCCGGTCGAGGGCGCCGCGGTGGATATCTGGCACGCCGATGCTGCCGGCAACTACTCGGGCTTCGGCGCCGGGTCGTCGAGTCGGACGTTTCTGCGCGGCGTCCAGAAGACGAACCGGAATGGCATCGCTCGTTTCACGACGATCTACCCGGGGTGGTACCAGGGCCGAGCGGTGCACATCCATCTCAAGGTTCACGTTGGTGGAAGCGTGGTGCACACGGGGCAGCTCTTCTTCGCCGACGCCCTGACGGCTGCCGTGTACAAGGCAGCACCATACGCCGCGCGCGGTGCGCCCGATACGCCGAATGCACGCGACTCGATCTTCGTGAACGGCGGCAGGCGGAGTCTGCTCACGATCGAGCGGACCGGCGCCGGCTACGCAGGGAAGATCGCGCTGGGTGTGCACGCGTAGGCAGCGCCGGACGACCGCCTGGGATCCTGATCCGAAGCGGCTCGCCGGCGTATCGTCGCGATGGCGCACCCCGACTTCGCGGGTGTTGAAATCTCTCTCGACACACTCAGGTCGCACTCTCGTCGCGACGGCCGCCGCCAGACATGTCTCGCTGGTGACCGGTACCGTTCGGTGGGCCGCCGGCTCGTTGGGCGCGACCTCGCCGAGCAGCCGCAGTAGGATCGAACCGATGCCGACGGCGCTTTACTTCACCGACGATCCTGCGGCGTGCGCGCTCCTCGCCGAAGATCCGTTCGCGCTGCTCGTCGGCTTCGCGATCGACCAGCAGGTGCCGGTACCGAAAGCCTTCGCCGGTCCCTACGTGCTACGGCAGCGCGCGGGAACACTCGAGCCGACCAAGCTCGCCGCAATGGATCTCACACCGCTCTTCGCCGAAAAACCCGCGATCCACCGCTTCCCGGGCTCGATGGCGAAACGCGTCCGTGAGCTGGCCGCCGTCGTCGCGGAGGACTATGGCGGCGACGCGTCGCGCATCTGGGGCGAGGCGGCCGACGGCGCCGACCTCCGTGAGCGAATCGGCTCGCTGCCGGGGTTCGGCGAGATGAAGATCACGTCGCTCGGCGCGGTGCTCGCCAAGCAGTTCGACGTGGAGGCTGCGCAGGAGCTCGCACCCGACCATCCCACGCTCGGTGACGTCACCTCGCCCGAGGAGCTCCAGCGGTACCAGCAATGGAAGCGCGACTACAAGAAGGCGTCGAAAGGTTCCTGAGACACCCGAGGATTGGTGGGAGCGCACGAACATCGCGCTCCGGATGCCGCCGGTCGGCGAGTGGGACACGTGGCCCTTCTCGGGCGATCTGTCTCCGCGTCCGCTGCTTCCTCCCGTCGCCGCGGAAGGCCCACGCCACGGCGCGGGTGGCATCGGCTGCGCCAGTTGCGGCCTCGGCGCCGCCGGCACGCTCTGGACGGACGACCGCTGGCGCGTGCGACCGACGGACGGTCCGACTGGGCTGCCGGTCATCCTCCTCCTCGAGACGAACGAGCATGTCGACTTCCTCGACCTCTCCGACGACCTTGCGTCGGAGCTCGGCCCGATGCTTCTGAAGGTGCAGAGGGCGATCTTCGCGGTCGGCGAGATCGGCAACGTGCGTGTCTGTCGTTGGGGCGACGGAAGCGAGCACCTCCATGTGTGGTTCATGGCGCGGCCGGCGCGGGTGCCGCAGCTGATCGGCTCGTTCGCGGCGATCTGGGACGACGTCCTGCCACCGCTACCCGACGACGTGTGGCAGGCGAAGCTCGCGGTCGTCCGCGCCGGACTCAACACGTAACAGCGCGTCGTCTACCGTGGGTCGGGACGGTCGACGTTCCAGTGACGCGCGACCGATGTGATCCACGTCTTGTCGTCGCGCGGCGTCAGGGCGAACGGGGCGATCGAGCGCTGGCCGAGCTCATGGTCGCCGTAGAGCACCTCGACGGCGACGCGCCTCGGCTCCTCGACCGCCGAGCGGGCGGCTGCGAAGCCTGCTTCCTCCGGATCGCGAAATACGCCCTGCCAGAAGCCGATCTCGCCTGGCGCGATGTAGAGGTCACGCGTCAGTCGCGTGAACGCTTCGAGCGGTGTGTGGTCGGTCATGCCGGCCTGCGGCTCCGTGTGGAGGTACCAACCGTGCAGCACCGCGATGCCGCTGCCGACATTCCGGGTGGCGAGGGCGAAGTAGACGGCGTCGTCGGTCGCCTCGGCGATCGCGCCGCTCCCAGGCACGAGGAACCAGCGATTGTCGGCGAACCCGACCTTCTGCGGTGGATCCTCCGGTCTGGACGGCATGAGGACGGGGCGCAGGCCCGCGAGAAGCGACCGCTCGGCCGCGCGTGCTGCACGGTTTGCTGAGCGCACGGACGCGAACGTCGCGAGAGCGAGCACGAGAGTGGCACCCACGGTCGCGATCGAGGAGACCGCAACCCAGTCGGCTGCGATCACCGTCGGCTCCATCAGCGGAGCGCTTTCAGCGCCGGTCCGAGCGACTGTCTCGCATGCAACACCGGCTCGAAGAGGTCGCCGTGCCGAGCCACCCGCTCGAGCGCGACCGCCATCGAGAAATCACGCGGCCGGATACCTTCCGTGAGCTCATCCCAGTGCAGGGGAGTCGAAACGGGCGCACCCGGCTTCGGCCGAACGGAGTAGACGGACGCGATCGTCTTTCCGTGACCGTTCTGACGGTGGTCGACCAGCACTCCGGCTCGCTTCTTTTTCAGCCACTCGGTCGTCACCTCGCCGGGCCGTTCCGCCTCCAGCCTGCGCGACAGCAGCTCGGCGAACTCGTAGGTCTCCTCGAAGGTTGCGCGCCGGACGATCGGGACGACGATGTGGATCCCGTCGGCGCCGCTCGTCTTGACGTACGACTCCAGGTCGAGATCTACGAGCGCCGAGCGCACGTAGTGCGCGACGCGCACGCACAGGGCAAACGCTCCGTCGTCGTCGGGTGGATCGAGATCGAAGAGCACGAAGTCGGGCCGATCGGGCTTGTCGACCCGCGAGTACCACGCATTCATGTCGATGCAATGCATCTGCACCATCCAGAGAAGCGCCTCGCGTGTGTCGACGAGCGGAAAATCCACGAGCCGTGACTCGCCCTTGCCGCCCCGCGGCCAGGTGCGAAACTCGCGCGTCGGGATCCAGTCGGGAATGCCCTTCGGGGCCTGCTTCTGGAAGAAGGACTCGGCGGAGATCCCCTCACGCCAACGTTTCATCGTGAACGGCCGGTCGCGGAGGTGGGGCACGATCGTATCGGCGATCCGGTCGTAGTACTCGAAGAGGTCGCCCTTCGTGATCCCGTCGTCGGGGAAGAGAACGCGGTCGGCAGAGGACAGCTTGACCTCGCGCATCACGTGCGCACCGACCAGTTGAGTTCCGCCGACAGCGGAACGACGAACGGGCCGGGCGGCAGGAGTGCGTCCAGGTCACGTGCGATCCGCTCGCGTTCGTCGTCGGGGCGGTGGGCGACCCAGCTGACCGACTGCGCGAACGCGAGTACGCCCTCACGATCCTGCACCTGCTCATGGGCGATGCTCGCCTCGTGCAACTCGCCGAACGGACCACGACCGATCACCTCCGCCCACGACGGCCCCGACTGCACGGCTTCGAGCGACGGCGCATGCAGCTCGCGCAGGTACGCGCGGTACGGAACAGGGAGTGGCGAGGGGTCAGTGGGCTCGTTCCAGATCAGGCAGAGCACGCCGCCCGGTCGCAGGACACGCGCGATCTCCGCAACCGCCTGGTCGTTCGCGAACCAGTGGAACGCCTGCCCGGCGAACACGCCGTCGACCGAAGAGTCGCGCAGAGGAATCGCTTCGGCACATGCAGCGTGGCTCTCCGCGGCCGGGACGGCCCGTTCGAGAATCGCTCGCATCCCGTCCAGGGGCTCGACCGCGATGATCCTGCGATAGCGGCCGGCCAGCGTGCGGGTGAGCTTCCCCGTTCCCGCGCCCAGATCGAGCACCTCCGCGTCGGCTCCGATCGGCAAGGCGTCGAGGGCGGCTGCCGGATACCCCGGCCTCGCGCACTCATACTCGCGGGCCGCGCGGTCGAAGCTGCGAGCCGGATCGATCATGCACGTGCCCGACGGATGGCGCGATAGATCCACGCAGACACGGCCAGCCATGCGACCCCGAAGGCGGGCGTGAAACGCGACGGATGCGGCTGCGTGTACTCGACGAGCGTCGAGGAGCCCAGTACGAGCGTCGCGACCACCCAGCCGAGCTTGAGCGCCGCGATGCGAGCTGCTCGACGGGCCCTCACGACCGGAGGCGCGCCCCTCAGCCGACGCCGGAAAGCAGAAACGCTCTCGACTCCTTCAACATCTCGCGCGCGACCACGAGCCGCTGGATCTGGTTCGTGCCTTCGTAGATCTGCGTGATCTTCGCGTCGCGCATCATGCGCTCGACCGGGTACTCCTGGATGTAGCCGTAGCCGCCGAGCACCTGGACCGCGTCGGTCGTGACTCGCATCGCGACATCGGTGCAGTAGAGCTTCGCCATCGCGGAAAGCTTCGTCAACTCCGGGCCGTCCTCACCCTCGTCGATCAGCTGCCCGACCTTGTACAGCAATCCACGCGCCGCTTCGCAACTGGTCTCCATGTCGGCGAGCATTCCTGCAATCAGCTGATGCTCGCCGATCGGCTTCCCCATTGTCACGCGTGACTTCGCATAGTCGACCGCGTAGTCGGTCGCGCCCTGGGCGAGGCCGAGTCCCTGCGCGCCGATCCCGGGCCGCGAGCGGTCGAGGATGCGCATCGCGAGCTTGAAACCCTCACCTTCGGCACCGAGCAGGTTGCCGGCCGGGATCCGGCAGCCATCGAAGAAGAGCTCGCCGGTCGTCGAGCCCCTGATGCCCATCTTCGGCTCGATCCGCCCGACCTCGAACCCGGGCGAGTCGGCTTCCACCACGAAGGCCGAGATGCCGCTGTGCCCGCGATCGGGATCGGTCTTCGCGAAGACGACGTACACCGACGCCACGCCGGCGCTCGTGATGAAGCGCTTGCCGCCGTCGAGCACGTACTCGTCGCCGTCCAGTCGTGCGGTCGTGCGCATCGCAGCACTGTCCGAACCCGATCCGGCCTCGGTCAGCGCGTAGGCGGCAAGCAGCTCTCCGCTTGCGAGCCCGGGCAGGAACCGGAGCTTCTGCTCTTCCGTGCCCGCCAGCTTGATGCCCAGCGAGCCGAGCTCCTGCACCGCGATGATGAGCCCGCTCGTCGCGCAGACTTTCGACAGCTCCTCGATCGTCACGAAGGTCATGAGCGAGCTCTCACCGATCCCGCCGTAGCTCTCGTCGAACATGATCCCGAAGAGCATCTGCTCCCGAAACGCCTCGACGACATCCCAGGGGAACGCGCCGGTTCTGTCGATCTCGGCCGCGCGGGGCGCGATCCGCTCGCGGGCGATCGTTCGTACCACCTCGCGGATCGCGCGTTGCTCGTCGGTCAACGGGTCGAGCGGCACGGCCGGATTGTAGTCGTCGGCGCTCCGTACCCCCGCCCTCAC
Organism: Gaiellales bacterium; assembly: GCA_038239825.1. Taxonomy (GTDB): domain Bacteria; phylum Actinomycetota; class Thermoleophilia; order Gaiellales; family Gaiellaceae; genus PALSA-600. The sequence goes on along the minus strand of JBBSEJ010000003.1, from coordinate 66,907 downwards.
GGACCGGGTGTTGCCGGTTCGGCACGCGTGCCTGTGAGCGTCCGATACTGCCCCGGGACCGGTAGAAATCCAGGCGTGCCGTGCCGTTGAGGACGTTCTCTCGCTGATCGGTGACGGTTTTCGTGTGAGTGGCTGGAATCGGCTGGGACGCTGCGCTGACGCTCCGGCCGCTCGCCCATGACCCGCAGCTCAATCGGAGGCGATCGATCTCCACCCCCTCCCAGCTACTGCGTGGCGCCGCGACGTAGCGAACGACTGGCCGGACTACCCCGGCTCGAACAGGCGTAGATTCTGCCGCGACGTGATTCTCGCCAACGGACTCATCCGGACGCTCGACCCGCAGGTCCCGACGCAGCGCGCCCTCGCGGTCGCAGGCCAAAAGATCGCCGGCGGCGTCGGCGTGCACGAGACGGCGCTCGCCTCGCCCGAGACGCTCGATCTCGGAGGACGTGTGGTCGTACCCGGCTTCACCGATTCCCACGTGCACTTCCCGACCTGGGCACTCGCGCAGAAAGAGATACCCCTCGACGGGTGCAGCTCGCTCGAGGAGGCGCTCGACCGGATCGGCTCGGCACGCGTCGAGGCCGGGCGCTGGCTGCGGGGCTACGGCTGGCGAAGCGGCGACTGGGACCCCCAACGCGAGCCGACGCGAGCCGACCTCGATGCGATCACCGGCGACGCGCCGGCCGCGATGATCGCCAAGGACTATCACTCTCTCTGGCTGAACACCGCGGCGCTCGCATTCGCGGGCGGCGACCTCGAGGTCGACGGAGGAGTCGTCGAGCGTGACGTCGCCGGTGAGCCCACCGGCGTGCTGCGGGAGGAAGCGGCGTGGCGCTTCAAGGAACGGCACATGACGCTTGCCGACGAGGAGTATCTGACGGCGATGCGCGCGGGTATCAAGCTCGCAAACGCGCGCGGAGTCACCGCCGTCCACGACAAGGACGGCTGGCTCGGCGCGCTTCGGCTCTGGCAGCAGCTCGAGGAAGCGGGCTCCCTGTCGCTCCGCGTCTGGCAGTCGATCCCCCACGACCGCCTCGACGCCGCCGTTTCCGTGGGGGTGCGCTCGGGTTTCGGCAGCCCCTTTCTCCGGGTCGGCTACCTCAAGGTGTTCATGGACGGCACGCTCGGTTCCCAGACTGCGTGGATGCTCGACGGCTCGGGTGTGCAGATCACGAGCGGCGAGGAGCTCGCCGAGATCGTGCGCCGCGGTGCAGAGGCCGGCTTTCCCGTGGGTGTTCATGCAATCGGAGACAGAGCGAATCGCGAGGCACTCGACGCGTTCGAACGGACAGCCGACGCGTGGAAGCCGCGCGGGCTGCGCCAGCGGATCGAGCATGCGCAACTGCTCGCCCCCGAAGACCTCCCGCGCTTCGCCGAGCTCGGCGTCGCCTGCTCCGTGCAGTTCTCCCACGCGCCGTCGGATCGCGACCTCGCCGACGAGTTCTGGGCAGAGAAGACAGACGGCGCCTACGCCTTTCGCTCGCTGCTCGACTCGGGCGCGCGCCTCATGAATGGAAGCGACGCACCGATCGAAGAGCTCGACCCGCTGGCGGGCATCCGAGCAGGGGTTCGCCGGACGATCGACGGGCGCACCGCCTGGCGCCCCGAGCAGTGCCTCACGGTCGACCAAGCCTTTCGAGCCACGTGCGTTACCCCCGCCTGGCTCGCCCGCGACGAGCGCCGGCGCGGCAAGCTCATCCCGGGCTACGACGCAGACCTGGTCGTGCTCGACCGGGACCCGTGGGAGGATCTCGACGCTCGCGTCGTCGCGACGATGGTCGGCGGCCGCTTCGTGCACAATCCGCCTCCATGGGACTGACAGCGGAGTACCGCGTTGGCCGCGATGAGGTGATCTGGGCCTTCGGCCCCGACCTCGACCCCGTGCTCGAAGTCGATCCGGGCGCCCTCGTCACCCTCGAGACGAACGACTGCTTCACCGGCCAGATCCGGACGGAGGCCGACCTCGTCACGGAGATCGACTTCGAGCGCGTGAACGGCGCCACCGGCCCGATCGCCGTCCGCGGCGCCGAGCCCGGTGACTCGCTCATCGTCGAGCTGCTCGACGTTCGACCGGGCACCCAGGGCTTCGCGACGCTGATCCCGGGGATCGGACAACTCCATGAACGGGTTCGGGCGCCGGTGACCCAGCTGTTTCACGTCGAAGGAGCCACGGTTCACATGTCCGACCGCATCTCGTTCCCACTTCGGCCGATGGTGGGCGTCATCGGTTGCGCCACCGAGAGCGAAACGCTCCCGAACGGCTACGCCGGCACGCACGGCGGCAATCTCGACAATCACCTGCACGGCCCGGGCGCGACCGTGTACCTCCCCGTTCGGCAACCGGGCGGAATGCTCGCGATCGGCGACATGCATGCGGCGATGGGGGACGGTGAGATCTGCTTCACCGGCGTCGAGATCTCCGGTGAGGTGACCCTCCGGGTCGGCCTGCTGAAAGGGAAGCAAGGCACCTGGCCGGTCACCGAGCTCGTCGACCGGTGGGTGGTTCACGGCACGGCCGGGCCCGACTTCGCGGAGGCGCTCGACAACGCGTCCGAGGAGGGCGCGCGCCTCCTCGTCGAGCAGTGGGGCTTCACGATCGAGGAGGCGTTCATCTTCCTGTCGGTGGCGTGCGACGCGAATATCTGCCAGGCCTGCAGGCCGCAGCCGTTCTCGACGATCGCGCGCATCGCGATCCCGAAGATCGCGGCCGCCCCCAGGCCGTTCTCGTAGCGTCGCGTTCTCGGTAGCGCGTCGCGAATTTTTGCGTGCTCCTTACGCGGGCGCAACCCTCAGCTGGCGCGGTTCGGGGATCGTCGGGGAGTCAACTCCTTCCAGGCAGGAGGAACATCATGAAACATCGTCTTCTTCTCACCGTTGCGCTCGCGATCGTGGCGTTCGCAACCGTCGCCGCCGGCGCGCTCGGAGGTGGAAACGGCCGCCCGTACGAGTTCCGCGGTGAGCTGCTGAACGCGAACTCGACCTCGGTTCAGGTGCAGATCGACGGCGGCAACCATGCCGCGCTGCGTGCCCTGATCGGCCAGAGCCAGGATCAGACATTCACGCTCGGCGCGAGCACCGAGATCCTCGTCTGGTCACACGGTGTGCCGCGCGTCTCGGCCATCACCGACCTGAAACAGGGCGACGAGGTGACCGTGCGGGTTCGCGCGGACGCCGGAGCGTCCCTTGCGACGATCGAGTCAACGCCGGCCGGGATCGTCGCCGACCGCGGCACGAACCCCGGCATGGGCGGTAAGCCGCTTTATCTGTATGTCGGCACCGTCACCGGCGCCCAGTCCGGCGGTCACATCGGGCTGCACGTCAGCGGCGGGAACTGGCGCGCGCTGAAATCGATGCTCGGCGTTGCGTCGCTCGACCAGACGTTCACCTACGACGACGGCACGATCTTCCTGCTCTGGCAGGGCAAGGTGCCGAGCGTGATCGACGCCTCGCAGCTGAAGGCAGGCGACCGCATCACGATCCGCGTACGCGCGCCCCGCACGAGCACGCTCGCCCAGGTCGAGGCCACACCGGCGAACCACGTCGGGGACCACGAGCCGGGCAACCCGCAGACCCAGAACTGACCCCGCGCGCGCCGCCGCGGCCCGGACACCGTCCCGGCCGCGGCGGCCGGTGGTGCTCCGTTCCGGGAGTTCCGTGGTGATGCTGGGGAACGAAAAGCAAGCCGGGTAAGGACGCAGGGAGCCCCGATAGCGGCGTTCTATCGCGTCGACCGGGGACGCAGCCTGTGCTTGTCCATCAACTGCCGCTTTGCAGCCGCCAGGACGCACGAGACTCTTGAGAGCGAGCGCTACAGCTCCCTGAACGCGAGGAGGAGCTCGCGGGCTGCGGCGATCCCCTGCGGCACGTAGTGGGCGACGAGCCGCTCGTTCGGTGAGTGGATCTGCGAGTCGGGGAGCCCGAACCCGGTGATCACGGTCGGGATGCCACGATCGGCGAGTGCGGGGACGATCGGCAGCGATCCCCCGGTGCGGATAAGCGCGGGCCGCTTGCCGAGCACGCGCTCGAACGCGTCGAGGCCGAGTTGCACCGCCTTCGCGTCCGGCGGAACCAGGCCGGGTTGCGCCGACGACCAGAGCTCGACCTCGAGCTCGGCTCCGGCCGGCGCAGCCGCGCGCAGCATCCGCTCGACCACAGGTGCGATCTCTTCGACCTTCTGGCCAGGTGCGAGACGGATCGACAGGTTGGCGATCGCCTCAACGGGAAGCACCGTTTTCTGCAGGAGCGGCGAGCCGGTCGAGATGCCGTTGACGTCGATCGCGGGCTCGGCGAACGTGCGCAGATAGAAGTCGGCGGTCGCCCGGTCATCCTTGGCGCGTGCCCCTTGCTCGTGGAGCTCGTCGGCCCCCGAGGGCAGAAGCTCCCAGCCGGCGAGCTCGTCGGCCGTCGGCGCGACGATGCCCTTGCGCAGCGGCTCCGCGAGCGTGCCGTCGTGCCCGATCAACGCGTCGAGCGTGCGGATCAACGCGTGCGCAGCATTCAGGGCCGCACCGCCGTACACACCCGAATGCAGGTCGCGCTCGCCGGTACGCAGGGTGACGTGGAAATACGCGAGGCCTCGTGTCGCGAGGTTGAAGGCGGGCACGTCGCGCCGGATCATGCCGCTGTCGAAGATGATCGCGGCGTCGGCGCCGCGCTCGTCTGCCTCGAGGAACTCGACGATCGAATGGCCTCCCGTCTCCTCCTCGCCGTCACAGCAGAACCGCACGTCGACCGGCAGCTCGCCCGCCTGTGCGAGCTCGCGCGCGGCGCACAGGAGCATGTAGAGCTGCCCCTTGTCGTCCACGGTGCCGCGTCCGTAGAGATAGTCGCCCCGGATCTCCGGCTCGAACGGCGGTGAATCCCACAGCTCGAGCGGATCGGGAGGCTGGACGTCGAAGTGGCCATAACAGAGCACCGTCGGTGCGCCCGCCCCGTTCGACGACCTGATCTCGCCGATCGCGAGCGGCTGCCCGTTCCAGTCGACGAGCTCGCACCCGCCCCCGGCCTCGCGGATGAACGAGCACACCCAGTCGGCGGCCCGCTCGACGTCGTGGGCATGCGACGCGTCCGCGCTGATCGAGGGGATCCGGATGAACTCGGCGAGCTCGTCGAACCAGTCGGGCGCCACAGCGGCGAGCCTACGCCACGTCGCGCAGCTTCTGGCTGTCGGCCAGCGACCGGAGCTTCTTCAGCCCCTGATTCTCGATCTGACGGATGCGTTCGCGAGTCACCTGGAACGCGCGGCCGACCTCGTCGAGCGTGCAGGGCGATTCGCCGTTCAGCCCGTAGCGAAGCTCCAGCACGCGGCGCTCGCGGTAGCTGAGCGCGCCCAGGCACCTCGTCAATGTCTCGGCGCGGAACGCCGTGTCGGCTGCCTCGTCGGGCGGCGGGGTGTGCTCGTCCTCGAGGAACTGGCCGAACTCCGACTCCTCCTCGTCCCCGACGGGCTTCTCGAGCGACACCGGTGTCTGCGACGTGCGGCGGATCGACTCGACCTCTTCGATCGACATGTCGAGATCCTCGGCGATCTCCGCGTTCGTCGGCTCACGCCCCCGCTCGGCACGCAGCTTGCGCTCGGTCCGCGTGATCTTGTTGAGCTTCTCGACGACGTGGACCGGCATCCGGATCGTTCGTGCCTTGTCCGCAAGCGCGCGCGCGACCGCCTGCCTGATCCACCACGTCGCGTACGTGGAGAACTTGTAGCCCTTGCGCCAGTCGAATTTCTCGGCTGCGCGAACGAGACCGATCGTGCCCTCCTGGATCAGGTCGAGGAAGGGCAAGCCCTGGTTTCGGTACCGCTTCGCGATCGACACGACGAGGCGAAGGTTCGCTTCGACCATCTCCTGCTTCGCCCCATGGTCGCCGCGTTCGATGCGCTTGGCGAGCTCGACTTCCTGCGCGGCGGTCAGGAGGTCGACTCTGCCGACGTCCTTCAGGAAGAGCTGCAGCGAGTCGGCCGTGTACTCGGCCGCACCCGGTTCCTCGGTCTCTTCCAGCGCCTCTTCCAGTGCGGCGAAGAAATCACCGCTCGGCTCGGCTTCGACCTCGTCGAGCGGCGTCGCCTCCTCGTCCTCGGAGGGGACGGGCGTCTCGACCTCGATCTCGTCCTCGTCCGGCCGAGCCGTCGCCCGATCCTCAGTCCCCTGAAACTGCTTGGTGCTCATCGGCCCCCCTGGCATGCCCCGAGCTGAACCGCCTCCTCGTGCGCGCGGATGCGCAATGCTGCCATCGGTCTCGGACGGACGCATAGGCCGTTTGGCTCATTTTCGGGTAGGAAGAGTCCCATCCTCTCCCAGACCCGCGAGGAAGGTGCTTGCCTCCTTGCCGAGGCGCGTCAGGGGCCCGGCCGAGCGTGCGAGCCGAAATTCGCGTGTCGCTTGGGCTCGCTGGCCCGTCCAGGCGAGCAGGAGCCCGAGGTGGTAGCGCACGGTCTGGCTGCGCGGAAACCGGCGCACGAGCGGGCCGAGTCGCGAGAACGCTGCGGACAGGTTGTCCTCGTCGAAGCGTCCGACGGCGGCGGCGACCTGCGCCTCGTCACTCGTGGGATGCAGGCGGGCAGACCGCGCGAAGAGCCGCTCGGCGGAATGCTGGTGGCCGCCGCGCTGGAGAATCGCGCCGCGAAGGAGCAGCGGCTCGCGTCCCGTCGGCTCGAAGAGGGGATAGAGGCCGTCTCTCGGCACGAAGAGCTGCGGGTGGAGGAACTCGTCCGCACGCATTTCGTAGAAGGTGTCGCGACCAGCCTGCTTCGCGGCGCGAAACGCCACCTCGGCCTCGTTCAGGTAGCCGGCGCAGAAGAGCGCGATGCCGTAGTTGAACTCGACGACGGGATCCTTCGGTGCGGCCTGCGCCACCGGTTCGAGGCCGCGGGTGGCCGCGCGTGGCGGTCCCGCGAACAGGCGGGCGACGAGCGCTCGGCGCGTGGAGCTGACGCCCGGCACGAGGAGCGCCCGCGGCAGCTGCTTGCATTGCACCCGCGGCTGCGCCGGGCTCTGCCCGGTCGCGAGCACGACGCCGGCGACGGCCCCCGCCGCCCCGAGCGCGAGCAGGCCGACGATCAGGCGAACTCGGCGGGCCGGAGTCACGCGTCCACGCTAGATGATCGCCACCACCGCGAGGCCGCGTCCCCGGTGGGCAGGTGTGGACGACTCGCCACAGTTCTGTACGGGTGCCTGACACCGCCGAACCGGCGCCCGCCGAGAGGCCTGGAGCGCACTTGGAGGAGATCTGTGTGCGATCCGTGAGACTCCCGTGCGCGTGGCTGACACCGAACGTGGCCCTGACGGCCACGAAGAGCGAACTCGCGCGAACGGGAATGCGGCCGGGGGTCGCTACCGTTGCAGGGAGGTATGACGACCTATCGCGAACTGCTTGCGCAGACCCGGGCGGAGATCAGCGAGATCGGCCCGCAGGCGGCACGGGAGCTCGAGGGGGCGCGCTTCATCGACGTCCGCGAGACCGACGAGTGGCAGGAGGGTCATCTGCCCGGCGCCGTGCACGTGCCGCGGGGCTACCTCGAATCGCGGATCGAGGGCATCGTGCCCGACAAGTCGCAGCCGGTGATCCTCTACTGCGCCGCCGCGAACCGCTCCGCATTCGCGGCGAAGACGCTGCAGGAGCTCGGCTACGAGACCGTCCACTCGCTCGCCGGGGGCTTCACCGACTGGAAGCGAAACGGGCTCGACGTCACGCTGCCGCGGACGCTGTCGCCCGAGAGGCGCACCCGCTATTCGCGGCACCTGCTGATCCCCGAGATCGGCGAGGAAGGCCAGCTGAAGCTGCTCGACACACGCATCCTTCTGATCGGCGCGGGTGGGCTCGGCTCGCCCGCCGCCCTCTACCTCGCGGCCGCCGGCATCGGGCGGCTCGGGATCATCGACGCGGACATCGTCGACGAGACGAATCTGCAGCGCCAGATCGCGCACTCACTCGACACACTCGGCACCCCGAAGGTCGAGTCCGCGAAGCGCGCGATCGAGGGTCTCAACCCCGACGTCGACGTCGTCACCTACCGCGAGCGGCTGACCTCCGAGAACATCGATCGCATCCTCGACGAGGGGTGGGATCTGATCGTCGACGGCGCGGACAACTTCCCGACGCGGTACCCCGTGAACGACGCGTCCGTCTGGCGCGGCATTCCGGTCGTGCACGGGTCGATCTACCGTTTCGAGGGCCAGGTCACCGTCTTCAAGCCCCACGAAGGGCCGTGCTACCGCTGCCTCTTCCCGGAACCGCCGCCGCCCGAGCTCGCGCCGTCCTGCTCCGAGGGCGGAGTGCTCGGCGTCCTCCCCGGGATCGTCGGCACCCTGCAGACGAACGAGGCGATCAAGCTCGCGGCGGGCATCGGCGATCCGCTCGTCGGCCGTCTGCTGCTCTTCGACGCTCTCGCGACCGAGTTCACGGAGGTGAAGATCGAGCGCCGCGCCGACTGTCCCGTCTGCGGCACGCATCCCACCATCACCGAGTACATCGACTACGTCCAGTTCTGCTCGGGGACTCCCGAACGTTCGTGAGCGTCGTGCGTGTCCCACCAGTGCTGCGCACCGAGGCAGGAGGAGCCCGCGAGGTCGAGGCATCCGGCGCGACCGTGCGCGAGCTGCTGGAGGATCTCGCCGTGCGAGTGCCGGCGCTTGGCGAGAAGGTCTACGCCAGCGGCGCGATTCAATCGTTCGTGAACGTCTACGTCGACGGTGAGGATGTCAGGACGCGCGACGGCCTCGACACCCCGGTTCGTGAGACCTCGACGGTGATCCTCCTGCCGGCCATGGCCGGCGGCTGTGGTCGGTAGGAGCCTGCTCGACCTGATCGGCTCGACGCCGCTCGTCGAGCTGACGCACATCCAGCCGCACGGGCGCCGCATGCTCGCGAAGCTCGAGGGACAGAATCCGACCGGATCGATCAAGGATCGCATCGCACTTGCGATGGTCGAAGCAGCCGATCTTCCGCCGGGAGCAGAACTGCTCGAGCCGACGAGCGGCAACACGGGCATCTCGCTGGCGCTCGTCGCGAAGTTGAAAGGGCTGAAGCTCACGTGCGTGATGCCGGCGAACGCGACGCCCGAGCGGCGCACGCTGCTCGAGCTGTACGGGGCGACGATCATCGAGTCGCCGGGTGAGCTCGGGTCGAACGGGGCCGTGCAGCTCGCGCAGGAGATCGCCGGGCGCAACAGCAGATACACGATGCTCTTCCAGTACGCGAACGATGCGAACCCCCGCGCCCACTACGAGGGCACGGGCGCCGAGATCGCCGACGCACTCCCCCGCGTCGATGCGCTCGTCGCGGGACTCGGCACGGGCGGGACGCTGATGGGTACCGGGGCGCGGCTTCGCGACACGTTTCCCGACGTGCAGATCGTCGCAGCCGAGCCGCTTCCCGGCGACCCGGTGATGGGGCTTCGCTCCCTCGACGACGGCTACGTCCCTCCGATCCTGGATGTCTCGAAGCTCGACCGGAAGCTCCTCGTCTCGAACGCCGAAGCGGCCGCCGCGGTGCATCGGCTCGTCGCCCAGGAAGGGCTCTTCGCCGGTGTGTCGGCCGGAGCGGTCGTGCACGTCGCGCGCCGGATCGCGGAAGAGCTTCCGGAGGGAGCCGTCGTCGTCTGCGTGCTCGCCGACGGGGGCTGGAAGTACCTGTCGGCGCCGTTCTGGAGCGGTGAGGCGATCGACGACGAGACGCTCTGGTGGTAATCCCGGCAGCCATCCGCGAGGAGTTGCGACTCCATGCCACCGAGGAGGCGCCGAACGAATGCTGCGGGCTCGTCGTGCTGCGCGCCGACGTCGCCGAGCGTTACCTCCGCGGCCGCAACGCGCTCGCCTCGCCGTATCGGTACGAGCTCGAGATCGATCCGTCGGTCTGGTTCCTCGAGGACGACGGCTACGAGCTCGTGGTCTTCCACTCGCACCCGGAGACCGAGCCGCGCCCGTCGCGCACCGACCGCGAGCTCGCCGGCCTGTGGGCGGGCCGGCCATTCCTCATCTACGGCCTTCGGCTCGACGAGCTGCGCGGCTGGCGGATCGGCCGCGACGAGGTCGAGGAGTTAGAGCTGGCGTAGGCGGGTAGTGAGGGCGCGTGTCGCGTGGACGGCCCTGTGGCTGCTCGTCGGGGTCGCGGTCTGGGACGAGGTGCGCGGCTTGCGGCCGCTCGCAGACACGGTGACGGTCGCGGGCCATTCGTCGTCGGCCACCTCGCGGTCTTCCGGTCGTTCGGGCCGGGGATGGCGTTGACGGTCCTCGTCACCCTGGCAGTGGGATTGACGTTCTTCCCCGGGTTGCTCGCGCTGCTCGGGCCTGTCGCATTCTGGCCGAGCGTCGGGCGCGGCGAGCACGATCCTCGCCGGCGTCTCTGGCGCCTCGTCACGGCCCGGCCGGTCGCAGCCGTCCTCTCGGTCGCCACCTCCACCGGGTTGATCCTCCTGTGCGCAGGCCTGCTGCAGACGCGGCTCGGGTTCTCGCTCGTGCGCGGTCAGCCACACGGCGCCGAGGTGAAGGTCGCGCAGCAGGCTGCCGAACAGGGGTTCACATCCGGCATCGTCGCGCCGACCGAAGTGCTCGTCGAGAGCTCCGGGCTCGCACGGAAACTGCCCGGCCTGGGACGCCTCGAGCGCGCAGTCGGCAGCACCCGGGGCGTCGCCCGCGTGCTCGGCTCGACAACACGGCCGAAGCGGACCCTGCCCGTGTTCCTCGCGAAAGACGGTCTTACCGCCCGGTTCCTCATCGTCCTACGAGACGAGCCGCTCGACGCAACCGCGATCGCAACCTTCAACCGCATACGTGACCGTCTCCCTGCGCTGCTCCATGGCTCACCACTCGCGGGTGCCCACGTCAGCTACGCGGGCGACACCGCGCTTGCCGAGGAGACGGTTGCGTCGATCCGGCACGACGGCGTTCGCGTCGGCCTCGCTGTCCTGCTCGTCAATCTCGTACTGCTCGCGATCTTCCTGCGCAGGATCTGAACCGCGATCTACCTGCTCGCCGCGAGCGCCCTGGCTCTCGGCGCGGCGCTCGGGGCGACGACCTGGATCATGGAGCGCGCGCTCCATCACGACGACCTCACCTATTACGTCCCGTTCTCGGTCGGTGTCCTGCTGCTCTCGCTGGGCTCGGACGACAACGTCTTCGTCGTCGGGCGCATCTGGCAGGTGGCCCGCGACCGGCCGATGCGAGACGCGATCGCAGACGTCGCACCGCGTGCTTCGGCGACGATCACGACCGCCGGGCTGACCCTCGCCGGAAGCTTCGCCCTGCTCGCGCTCATCCCGTTGCGACCGATGCGAGAGCTCGCGCTCGCGATGGCACTCGGCATTCTGCTCGACACCTTCGTCGTCCGATCGATTCTCGTCCCTGCGTTGCTCGCGCTCTTCCGACGAGAGCGCGAGCGGGACGAAGGAGGCGAAGCTCAGGAAACCGTGAAGGAGCCCTTCATGAACGCCGAATGGGGATCGCAGACATAGTGGTAGGTGCCCTTCTTGAGGGTCACCTTCCAGGTCGCCGTGCCCTGCTTTCCGACGGACGTGGCCTTGTTCAGACCGGGGCCGGTGAGGTGGAAGTCGTGGATGGCCGACTTGTCCGCCACCTTGATCACGTAGGCGCCGGCCTTCAGCTTCGACACGTTCTTGCCGGCCTTGGTGAGGGTGATCTTGAAGCCTGGCCCGACGACGCCGTTCAGCGTCGGGGTGGCCGCAAAGGCGCTCGGCACGGCGAGAGCCGCGACGACCGCCGCGACTGGAATGAGCTTCATGTGACTCCTCGGGATTTCGGGAATGCTCGAGCCCACAGGGTACGCTCGCGGAGATGGCTCTCGCGGACGTCGTCTCGCCCGAATCGCTCGTCGAGTCGCAAGGCCGCTTCCTCACCGACCTGATGGGCCGCGGGATCGAGGGCACGGCCGATGCGGTCGTTCTTCCCGCCGAGACCGACGAGGTCGCCGCCGTCATGCGGTGGTGTTACGAGAACGACGTCCCCCTGACCGCACGCGGCGGCGGCACGGGGCTCGCCGGCGGCGCGATCCCCGTCGAGGGTGGCGTCGTGATCGGCTTCGAGCGGCTGAGGAGCGTTCGGCAGTTCGATCCCCTGCTCTGGCGCATCCATGTCGAGGCGGGCGTCACGACGGGCGACGTTCAACGGCTCGCACGCGAGAACGGCCTGCGCTTCCCACCCGACCCGGGAGCAGCGGAGATCTCGCAGATCGGCGGCAACATCGCCTGCAACGCCGGCGGTCCCCACGCGTTCAAATACGGCGTCACCGGTCACTGGTTGACGGGAATCGAAGCGGTGATTCCGCCGGGCGAGATCATCCGGTCGGGCGGCCCGGTCCGCAAGGACGTCGCCGGTTATGACGTCAAGAGCCTGCTCGTGGGCTCGGAGGGCACGCTCGGTCTCGTCACTGCGGCCTGGCTGCGGCTCATCCCCGCCCCCGAGCTCGAGCTGCCGGTGATCGGCCTGTATCGAGACGCCGAAGCCGGCATCTCGGCGATCGAGCGCGTTCTCGCCTCGGGCGTCGTACCCGCTGCGATCGAGTACCTCGACGAGGTGACGCTCCGATTCTCGGGCGACGCATATCCGTTCGGGCTCCCCGTCGGGGCGGCGTTCATGGTCGTCACGGAAGCCGACGGCGCCGCACCCGAGGCGCGCCGGGTCGCAGCCGAGCTGCGCGAAGCGCTCTCCGAGGAGGCCGTCGCGGTGCACGCGCCCGAATCACCCGCCGACGTTGCGGGCTTGTGGCGGTGGCGCGGCGGGGCCGCGTTCGCGATCCTCGCGCAACGCGGCGGCGCCTTCAGCGAAGACATCGCAGTCCCGCTCGACCGGCTACGGGACGTTGCACGCGAGACGCTCGAGATCGGCGCGCGCCACGATGTGCCCGCGCTCTCGTTCGGTCACGCGGGCGACGGCAACATCCATTCGACGTTCCTGTTCTCGCCCGAGAACGCCGACGAGGAGCGGCGCGCCGACGCCGCCTGTCACGACGTGTTCGAGCTCGCGCTGCGACTCGGCGGGACGGTGAGCGGCGAGCATGGCATCGGTTGGCTGAAGCGCGGCCAGCTCGTGCACCAGCTGGGTCCGGCAGGCTACGACCTGCACAGACGGATCAAGGAGACCTTCGACCCGAAGGGCCTCTTGAACCCCGGCAAGAAGACCTGATGGTGCGGCCGGTAGCGTTGCCCGACGAACGTTGCCGGGTGCATCACTAACGCGTCTCAAATCGCTCGACGCCCTGCGCGAGCGGCAGTTCAGGCTTCTCTTCACGGGCCAGATCATCTCTCTGCTCGGAGACGCGATCACGGGCGTCGCGCTCGCCTTCGCCGTGCTCGACCTGACGGGATCAGCGACCGACCTGGGGTACGTGTTCGCGGCGAAGACGGTTCCGCTCGTGACGTTTCTCCTCGTCGGCGGCGTTCTCGCGGATCGTCTGCCCCGCCGCGCGGTCATGCTGGCGGCCGATGCCGCCCGCTTCGGGACGCAGGGCGCCGTGGCGCTCCTCGTCCTCACCCACACGGCCCACATCTGGGAGATCGTCGTCCTGCAGGCGCTCTCGGGCACCGCGAGCGCCTTCTTCAACCCGGCGTCGACCGGTCTCACCCCGATGACCGTCAGCCCCGAGCGCCTTCAGCAAGCGAATGCGCTGCGCGGCCTGTCGATGGCCTCGACGGGCGTGATCGGCTCGGTCATCTCGGGCGTGCTCGTCGCGGGCGTCGGGCCCGGCTGGGCGCTCGCGATCGACGCGGGAAGCTTCGCCGTCAGTGCGTACTTCCTCGCGCAACTTCAACTGCCCGCGCATGTCACTCTGCCGCCGCAGTCGTTCTGGAGCGACCTGCGCGAGGGCTGGCGCGAGTTCTCTTCGCGGACCTGGGTGTGGGTGATCGTCCTCGCCGCGTCGATCGGGAACATGATGACGTCCTTCTTCGTCGTGCTCGGCGCGCTGCTCGCGAAGACGACGCTCGGCGGCCCGGGCGCGTGGGCGGCGATCCTTGCCTCACTGGGAATCGGCTCGGTCGTCGGCGGCTTCGTGTCGCTCCGCGTGCGCTTACGGCGTCCACTGTTCTTCGGTTCGAGCTTGCTCGGGTTCCTTGCCGTGCCGACAGCGCTACTCGCTCTGCGTGCGCCGGTTGCGGTGATCGCCGCCGGCGCCCTCCTTGCGGGCGCCGGGAACATGGTCTTCAACTCGCTCTGGGAGACGTCGCTGCAGCAGCACATCCCTGCCGCGTCGCTCTCGCGCGTGAGCGCCTACGACTGGTTCGGTTCACTCGCCTTCCAGCCGATCGGCCTCGTCATCGCCGGGCCGGCGGCTGCGGCGATCGGGATCTCGACGACGCTGTGGGTGGCGACTGCCGGCGTGCTCCTGATGGCCGCACTCGCGGTCGCGACGCCGAGCGTGCGGCAGCTCGAGTCGCGCGCATAGAGACGCGGGCGGCAGGAAACGACCGCCGGGGAACCCTGTCCGAAGCGGTTCTGCGATCAGATCGTGGCCGAACCGCCCTCCCGTCGGGGCCGCGAGACCCCTTTCGGCACACTCTTTTCGCGCCTGCGTCACGACGGCTGCCGCCGGACGTGGCCGAAACGGCCAGGCGGCTACGTCACGACCGCTGCGCCGGACGCGGCCCGGTGGGGCGGGTTGACCCGGTCGCCGGCGGGCGCCCGGCGTATTCTCGCGCCGTGAGAGACGACGCGCTTCGCCGCCGCGCCCGCGCGGCGCTCGCAACCGGCGCCGAGCGCGCGGGGGCGCGCGCCCACTTCCGGGCGATGGGAATCGACCCCTCGCGCCTCGCGGGGCCGATCGTCGGGGTCGCTTCGACGTGGACGGGAACGATGCCGTGCAACCTGAACCAGCGAGAGCTCGCCGACCGCGTCGCCGACGGCGTCGCGGCGGCCGGTGGAGTCGCGCTCGGGTTCAACACGATCGCGGTCTCCGACAACCAGTCACAGGGGACGCCGGGAATGCGCGCGTCACTGATCTCGCGAGAGGTGATCGCCGATTCGATCGAGCTGATGGTGCACGCGCATGACTTCGACGCGCTCGTCTGCCTCGTCGGCTGCGACAAGACCGTGCCCGCCTCGCTGATGGCGCTCGCCCGCGTCGACAAGCCAGCGGTGGTTCTCTACAGCGGGCCGATGCGCGCTGGGCGGCTCCGCGGCCGCGACGTGACGATCCAGGACGTCTGGGAGGGGCTCGGCGCCGAGGAGCGGGGCCTCATTCCCCGCGCCGAGCTGGACGAGCTCGAACGCGTCGCCTGCCCGGGCGCAGGGACGTGCGCGGGCCACTTCACGGCGAACACGATGGCCGTGGCGCTCGACTGTCTCGGAATCTCGATGATCGGAGATGGGCTCGTGCCCGCCGACGATCTCGACGCGAAAGGCGGAGCAGCCGAGCGGGCGGGCTCGCTGGCGGCGCGCCTCGCAGGCGGCGAGGAAACCGCGCGCCGCTTCCTCGATCGTCGAGCGCTCCGCAACGCGATGGCCGGGATCGCCGCCACCGGCGGGTCGACGAACGGGGTCCTCCATCTGCTGGCGATCGCGCACGAGGCCGGGATCGAGTTGACCCTGGACGAACTGGCGGCGATCGGCAGTGACACGCCCGTCATCGCGAGCCTCGCACCGGGCGGCCGTTTCGTGGCCGAGGATCTTCATCGCGTCGGCGGCACCGGCTCGCTCATACGCGAGCTCGTGCGCGGTGGTCACATCGACGGCTCTGCCCCCACGGTTGACGGCTCGACGCTCGGCGCGGCGTCGGCGGACGCCGCGGCGCCCGACGGCAGCGTGCTCTTCACGCTCGAGAAGCCCTACAGAGAGACCGGCGCGCTGCACGCGCTGCGCGGGAACCTGGCGCCCGACGGCAGCCTGGTGAAACTGGCGGCGACTCGCACGACGCAGCGAGGCCCCGCGCGCGTCTTCGACAGCGAGGAAGCGTGCACGGACGCGGTTCGCGCCGGCGTCGTGCTTCCGGGCGACGTACTCGTCGTGCGGTACGAAGGTCCGGCCGGAGGCCCCGGCATGCGCGAGATGCTCAGCGTCACCGCCTCGGTCGTCGGCGCAGGCCTCGACGACTCGGTCGCGCTCGTCACCGACGGGCGCTTCTCGGGGGCGACGCGAGGACTGATGATCGGGCACGTCGCCCCCGAGGCAGCACGCGGTGGCCCGATTGCAGTCGTTCGTGACGGTGACCAGATCACGATCGACATCGATGCTCATCGCCTCACACTCGAGATCGACGACGACGACCTCGCAGACCGCCTCGCGGCCTGGCGCCCTCCTTCATCGCCGTATACGAGCGGCGTTTTCGCCCGCTATCGCCTGCTCGTCGGCTCAGCCTCAGAAGGGGCCGTATTGCTCGACGGCGTGCAGCAATGAGCATCGACGCTCTCGCGGTCTCCTGATGCAGGCGCTTCTGACCGAGCCGGGCGTCGCCCACTCGACCCGTGTCGGCGAGGCGGCTGAGCCGAGCGGTGACGGAGTCCTTCTGCGCGTGATCGAAGTCGGCGTCTGCGGCACCGACCGTGAGATCTCCGAAGGCATCTTCGGCGCCGCGGCGACCCCTGGCGAGCCGCTCGTGCTCGGCCACGAGATGCTTGCGCTCGTCGAGCTCGACGGGCACGGCTTCTCGCGTGGCGATCTCGTCACTGCGACGGTGCGCCGTTCGTGCCGGCACTGCATCGCGTGCGACGAGGGGTCACCCGACTCCTGCCTGACCGGCGACTACAGCGAGCGCGGCATCACGCGCCTCGATGGGTTCGCCCGCGAGCTCGTCGTCGAGAACCCGTCGCAGGTGATCGCCGTGCCGCCGTCGCTCGGCCGTCTCGGCGTACTCGCCGAGCCCACCTCGGTGTGCGCGCGTGCGATCAGGCACACACGTGCGATCGGCGGCCGCCAGCCGTGGCAGCTCTCCCGGGCACTCGTGATCGGAGCAGGAGCGGTCGGCATGCTCTCGACGCTCCTTCTGCGGCTGCAGGGCATCGACGTGTGGACCGCGTCACTCGAGCCGTCGAACGATTTCGTCGACGCGGTGGGGGCTCATTACGTCGCGACCGGCGACACGGCTCTTTCCGAGCTGGGCGGTTTCGACGTCGTGATCGAAGCGGCCGGAAACGCCCAGCTGATGGCCGACGCGCTCGGCCTCTTACGTCGTAGTGGTGTCGCATGCCTGCTCGGAATCGACCCGCGCAAGCAGACGGTCTCACTCGACGGGCCGACGCTCGCGCTCGACACGATCCTCGAGAACCGAGTCCTCTTCGGCAGCGTCAACGCGCAGCGCCAGGACTGGGTTGCGGGTGTCGCGGCGCTCGACGCGGCTCGCGAGCGCTGGCCGGAGGCGCTCGCGGCGTTCGTGGGCCTGCGCGTGCCGATCGATCGCTTCGCCGAGGCGTTCGCCTACCGCGGCGGCAAGGCGACGCTCGTGCTGCAGGACGAGTGACGCTACGACGCGTTGTCGTCGACGAGCCGCGACGCGCCGTGCAGGATGTCGGTCGCGATCGCTGGAAAGATCGAGTTCAACTGAGCCGCGTCGGGCTGGTTGTAGAACTGCGACGGGTCGCTCGCCATGCCCTGCAAGGCTTGCAGGCCGGTGATCGCAGAGACCTCATTCGCGCGAGCCTGCGTCGCCTTGACCTCGCCTTGGCAGCGGTCGTGGCCCAGGTCGTACCCGATCGAGTAGACCGTCGAACCGGCGACCGTCGCCGCCTGCGCCGACGAGATTCCCTGGTGGCACGACGTGACGAGGTAGGGAGACGCTGCCGGGTAGTACAGAGGCCCGGTGTTCGCGGCGCCGTCCGAGAGAAAGATGATCACCTTCTGCGCGCCGGCCCGCCCGTGGGCCCTCAACTCGGCCTGGGCGGCATCGATCGCGTTCGCGTAGGCCGCGAAGCCGTTCGCCTTCACACAGGCTTCAAGCACTCCGCCGCGAGGCTGGTGGCCGGTGGCAGCACCGCGAGGCCGACGTCATCGAGCGTCGGGTTCAACCCGATGAACGTCTTCATGCCGTTGCGTGTGTTCTCCATGTCGGTGCACAGAGGATCGGGGTTGCCGGCCTCGGTCGCTCGTTCGAGCTACGCCTCTCCCTCGTTCGAGGTACTCCTCGCGGCGTGCAGTCCTCTACTCGCGGAAGTGGACGTGCTCGCGCTGCCCGGTCTGACCGGAGCGAGCGATCGCGTCACCGATCTCGGAGGCGCGGTAGCCGTCCTCGAAGGTCGCGCCGTAGGGCGCCACGTCGCCGTCCGAGGCGATCGCGGCGAGCATGTGGTGCAGCTCGTGCACGAACGTGTCGCCCCAGCCGATGATGTGCCCCGGCGGCCACCAGTGCTCCCAGTACGGATGATCCGCCTCCGAGACGAGCACTGTCTTGAAGCCGCGCGCACGGTCGCCGTCGGCGCGAAAGACCTGCAACTCGTTCAGGCGCTCCATGTCGAAGGCAAGCGAGCCATTGGAGCCGTTGATCTCCCACTGGAGCGCGTTGCGCCGGCCGAGCGCGAGCCGCGTGCCCTCGATCGTGCCGACCGAGCCGTTCTCGAACTCGACCGCGGCCTCGAGCGCATCGTCCACCTGCCGCCCGGCGACGAACGTCTTCAGGAACCCGGAGACGCTCGCGATCTCTCCGTTCAGGAACCGGCCGAGGTCGATCACGTGCGTGCCGATGTCGCCGAGCGCGCCCGATCCCGCCTCGTCGGGCGCGAAGCGCCACGTGTCGAGCGACGGGTCGTCGGCCCAGTCCTGCAGGTAGCGGCCGCGGAAATGCCGGATCTCCCCCAGCTCGCCTGCGTCGATCATCTCCCGCGCGAGGCGGATTGCGGGCACGAAGCGGTAGTTGAACGCGCATAGATGCTTGACGCCTGTCGCGGCCACGCGCTTCCAGATCTCGTAGCTCTCGTCGGCGTCCCGGCCGAGTGGCTTCTCGCAGATCACGTGCTTTCCCGCCTCGGCGGCGGCGATCGTCGGCTCCGCGTGCAGCGAGTTCGGCCCGCCGTTGTCGAAGAGGCCGATGCTGTCGTCGGCGACGAGCTCGCGCCAGTCTCCGGTCGCATACTCGTAGCCGTAGCGCGTCGCGGCCTCGCCCACCGCTTGCACGTCGCGGCCCGCGATGCCGACGAGGCGCGGCTCGAGCGGCGGCGGCCAGGTCATGTACGCGATCTTCTTGAAGGCGTTCGAGTGCGCCTTCCCCATGAAGGCGTAGCCCAGCATCCCGATCCCGATCTCGGCCATCGCGCGATACTACGCACCTCCGAACCCGACGCGAAGGAGCATCCGTGGCGAACGCCGTCAAGTGGGGCATCATCTCGACCGCCGACATCAACCGGAAGGTGATTCCGGGAGCGCACGCCTCCCCGAAGGTTGACCTCGTTGCGGTCGCGAGCCGCGACCAGGCCCGCGCCGAGGCCTACGCGAAGGAATGGGAGATCGAGCGTGCCTACGGCTCCTACGACGCCCTTCTCGCCGACCAGGAGATCGAGGCGGTGTACATCTCGCTGCCGAACACGATGCACTGCGAGTGGTCGATCAAGGCGCTCGAGGCCGGCAAGCACGTGCTCTGCGAGAAGCCGATGACCCGGCACCCGAACGAGGTCACCGCAGCGTTCGACGCCGCCGAGCGCACGGGCCTCATGCTGAGCGAGGCGTTCATGTATCGCCACAATCCTCAGACGAAGAAGCTGACGGAGCTCGTCTCGGGCGGCGCGATCGGCGAGCTGCGGCTCATCCGTTCCGTCTTCAGCTACTCGCTCTACGACGAGGAGAACATCCGCCTGCAAACGGAGCTGGAAGGCGGCGCGCTGATGGATGTCGGCTGTTACAACGTGAGCGGCTCGCGCCTACTGGGCGGCGAGCCGGAGCATGTCTTCGGTGAGGCGTTCGTCGGGTCGTCGGGGACCGACTGGGTGTTCTCGGGGACGCTCCGCTTCCCGGACGACGTGATCGCGACGTTCCACTGCGGGACGGCGCTACCCGAGCAGGACGAGCTCGAGGTGATCGGCAGTGAGGGTTCGCTCTTCCTCGACGATCCCTGGCACTGCAACATCCCGGTCGTCGAGCACCGCAGGGACGGCGCGGTCGAGCGGATGGAGCTCGAGCGCTCGGACTCCTACAGGCTCGAGCTGGAGAACCTGAGCGACGCGATTCGCGGCGAGGGCGAGCGGCTGCTCGGCCGAGCCGACGCGCTCGGGCAGGCGCGGACGCTCGAGGCACTCACGACGGCGGCGGCGAGCGGGGAGCGCGTCACGCTGTGACCGAGGCGGAGGCGCGCGAACGGGCGGCGCGGATGCTCTCGACCGCAGGCATCGTCCTCACCACGGCCGAGCGCATCGAGATCGCCGACTTCGGCCTCGGGCGCCTCGAAGAATTCGGCCTTCAGGTCGTCGTCTACGTGAACACGGCGCGGGTGTGCGCCAAGGAGCTCGTGCTCTTCCCGGGTCAGACCTGCCCCGAGCACCGCCACCCGCCGGTCGACGGCGAGCCGGGCAAGGAAGAGACCTTTCGCTGCCGCGCCGGTGCCGTCCACCTGCACGTCGAAGGCTCCGGCGAAATCGTGCTGCAGCCGGGCGACCAGTTCACGATCCCGCCCGACACCCTGCACTGGTTCCGCGCGGGAGGCGGCGGCGCGGTCGTCTCGGAGTTCTCGACGAGAAGCCGCGACGGGACGGACGTCTTCACCGACCCCCGGATCGTTCGATAGCCCGCAACGCAAGCTGCTCGTCGATGTCGCCAGGGAGGCCGCTGACGCCGACCGCGCCGATGCGATCCTCGCCGTCGAAGACGGCGACGCCGCCGAGGAAGAACGTGAAGAACGGGTCGAAGCTCGCGCGCTCGACCGCGTCGTCGCGCACCTTGGCAGCGAGCTCACGCGTCGTTCGCGCATCGCTACGCGCAGCCGTGTAGGCCTTTCGCTGCGCATTCAGGCGCGTGTCCGGCGCCGCTCCGTCCATCGTCGCCGCAGCGACGAGCTCACCGTGTGAGTCGGCCACGAACACCGAGACCGGAGCGGATGTCTCGGCCACGACGAGCGCGATGATCGCCTGGGCACGCTCGAGGGTCATCCGCTCATTCTCCCGCACTCGTAATTCATGCGCACCATGGCTAGCCTAAAGGCCGGATGAGCGCGCATGTCGCACCGGCCCCCCGCGGTCTCACGCTCTCGATCGGAGGGCAGTCGTACCCGGTCGTGCTGCCGAGGCTGAGCGATCCCCGGCTGCACCTCGCCTTGGTGATCACGACCCTGCAGGTGCTCGGGCAGGTGGCGTTTCACTTCCAGCTCTCGATCGCGCAGATCCTCGTCTCGCTCGGCACCTGCGCGGTGCTCGAGGTTGGGATCACCTTGCGGCGGCAGCACGTGTTGATGTGGCCCGCGAGCGCGCTCCTGACCGGAAACGGGGTCGCGTTCATCCTGCGCGTGCCGGGAACGAATCACGGCGACTGGTGGAGCCTCCGCGGGTGGTGGATCTACGTCGGGACCGCAGCGGTATCTCTGCTCTCGAAGTACGTGATCCGCCGGCCCGGCGGCCACGTCTTCAACCCGTCGAACTTCGGCCTCGTCCTCTGCTTCCTCGCGCTTGGACGCGGCCGTGCTGCGCCGCTCGACTTCTGGTGGGGACCGATGTCGCCGTGGCTCGGGGTCGCGTTCGCGGTGATCGTCACCGGGGGGCTCGCGATCCTCTCCCGCCTGAAGCTGCTCTGGATCGCGGTCGGCTTCTGGGCCTCGTTCGGCGCCGGGATCGGCGTTCTCGCGGCGACCGGCCATGCGATGACCGCCCGCTGGCATCTCGGGCCGATCTCGGGCGCTGCGTTCTGGTGGGTGCTCCTCACCTCGCCCGAGGTGCTCGTCTTCTGCTTCTTCATGCTCACCGACCCGAAAACGTCGCCGAAGAGCCAGCGCGCGCGGATCACCTACGCCGTCAGCGTCGGCCTGCTCGCGGCGCTCCTGATCGCGCCGATGCGCACGGAGTATGCGACGAAGGTGGCGCTGCTCGGTGCGCTCACGATCGTCTGCGCCGTGCGCCCGCTGCTGCGGCTGATCCCGTTTGCACGCGTCCGCGTCTCCGGGACGCGCCTCGCGTTCGCCTCGGCGCTCGCGGTGGCGGTGTACGCAGGCGCGCTCGTCGTCTCGAACGGCCCGTCGGGCTCGGCGGCAGCTGCTGGAGCGGCGACTTCCGGAACGCTGCCGGCGATCGCGATCCTGCCCTCACACGGCGTGCAGTCGCAGCTCGACCTGCGAACAGCGCGCCTCATCACCGCGAACCTGCTCGGAGACCTGCATCGGCGCGGGGACGCACGTGACCGCGTCAGCCTCTGGCTCGAGGCGAGCGAGGGTCAGGATCCGCCGCTCGCGGTCGCGCAGCTCGCCGGGCGCACCTACCGGCTGAGGCAGGCGAGTGGGCGCTGGGTGCTGGGGCCTGGCACGGCGCCGAAGCTCGCGCTGGCGGCTCCGCCGGCAGGCCCGGCGCTCGCAGGATTTCGCCTCACCGACGTCGCGCGTCGCGTTGGCCTCGACTTCCACCAGGGCGCGTTCCGCTACGGCATGACGAACGAGCCGGCGGCGATGATGGGCGGCGGGCTCTGCTGGCTCGACTACAACAACGACGGGTACCTCGACCTCTTCGCCGTCAACTCCTATGCCGACAACAACTTGCCGGCGTGGAACGACCACGGTGGTCTTCCACGTGCGGCGCTCTACGAGAACGTCCACGGACACTTCGTGAACGTCTCGAAGGCCTCGCATGCCGACGTCCAGGTGAAAGGCGAAGGCTGCGTCGCCGCCGATTTTGACGGCGACGGCAACACCGACGTCTACGTGACGACCGCCACCGACGACGTCCTGCTCTGGTCGAACGGTGACGGCACGTTCACCGAAGGGGCTCGCAAGGCGGGCGTCGTCTCGTTCGGCTGGCATTCCGGCGCCACGGTCGCCGACGTGAACGGTGACGGCCGCCCCGACCTCGTCGTCGCGGGCTACGCCGACATGCTCCACCCGATCCTGTCCTCGGTGAGAGGCTTCCCGAGCAACTACCCGGGCGTGCGCGACGAGCTCTTCCTCAATGAGGGCCATCGTCACTTCCGCGAGTCGGGGTCCCGCGCCGGGCTCGACCCCGGGCGGCACGACCACAGCCTCGGAGCGGTCTTCACCGATGTGAACGGTGACGGCCGGCCGGACCTCTACGTCGCGAACGACGAGGATCCGAATCGCCTCTATCTGAACGAGCCGGGCGGGCCGCTCGGTTTCCACTTCGTCGACACCGCCAAGGCATCGAAGGTCGCCGATTCCTCCGCCGGGATGGGTATCGCAACGAGCGACGTGAACGGGGACGGCCGACCGGATTTCTTCATCAGCAACTCCCGGCGCCAGACCGAAGCCGCCTACGAGAGTTCCGGGCCGTTGTACGCAAGCGTCGGTGCGTCCTTCACCCGCGCGCTCGGCGGCACCTTCGCCGGCTGGGGCGACTCATGGATCGATCTGCGCAACAGCGGCAAGCTCGACCTCGTCGTCGCGAGCGGCGCGATTCCCGTCACGAATCTCGCGAAGGACGCCGGCCCCGTCCGCGTGCTCGCGCAGCAGCGAAATGGCACGTTCACGCCCGCGAACCTGCTGCAGAAGCTCCGGACGAACGGTCGCGGCCTCGCCGCTGCAGACTACGACAACGACGGCCGGGTCGACATCGCGATCAACTCGATCGGCGGCCGCTTGCTCCTGCTCCGGAACACCTCTCCCGCAGGGAACTGGCTCGAGATCGACGTGCGGCCGTTTGCCCCCGGCGCGATCGTGACCGCGGCGCTACCGGACGGCCGACGGCTCGTCCGCACCGTTCAGGCCGGGAGCAGCTACCTCTCCTCCGAAGACCCCCGCGTCCATTTCGGGCTCGGCGCCGCGACGGCGGCGGCCGAGCTGACCGTCCGGTACCCGGACGGCAGTACGAAACGGCTCGCGAACGTCCAGGCGGGCCGCATCGTGACCGTCGAGCGGTAGCGCCCGCTCCGAGCTCGTCCTCGTGCGTCCGCGCGCGCTGACCGCGTGACGGTCTCGTAACGGTGCCTGGCACCAGCAGTCGCCCGCCGTCGACCTCACAGATGCCGATCAACACAGGGGTTCGCGAAGCCTGTGGACGCTTCGTCACCTCCCCGTAACGGTGCCTGGCACCAGGTGCTCCCCTCGTAGCCCCTCGGGGCGTCGGCGCGCCGATCTCCCGTGCAAGCGCGAAGAGTCTCGGACGCCCGCCCGAGCGCGCGCAATCCGGAGAGAGAGGCGCTAGCGGCCGGTCTTCGCCTGGCGGCGGCGGGCGATCGTGTCGAGCGTGACGGCGAAGAGCAGGATGCAGCCCGTCGTGATGAAGATGATGCCGGGCGCGAAGCCGAAGATGTAGAGGCCGTTGGAGATCGTCGAGATGACGGCGGCACCGAGCACCGCACTCCGCACGAACCCACGGCCGCCGAAGAGACTCGTGCCGCCGATCACGGCCGACGAGATCGCGTCGAGGAGCAAGGTGCCACCGCCCTGCGCCGGGGCGACCGAGCGGACATTCGCCGCGAGGACGATGCCGCCCACGCCCGACATCATTCCCGAGATGGCAAAGACCATGATCCGGATGCGCGGCACGTTGATACCCGCGCGTCGCGCCGCTTCGGGGTTTCCGCCCACCGCGTAGACGTGGCGGCCGAACGTGGTTCGCGTGGCGATGTAGCTCCAGAAGAGCAGGAAGAAGATGATCTCGAGCCCGGCGAGCGGCACCCCACGGTCGTGATTGCAGATCGCGACGACGAGGAACGTCACCGCGGGAACCGCCGCGATCTTCGCGAGGACGAAGTACGGGTTGCGGATCGCGACCCCGTGCCGACGCTGCCCGACCACGCCGAAGAGAACCCCACCGACGTAGAACGCGCTGAGCAGGAATGCGATCAGCCAGCTGTCGTTCTTCGAGAAGAAGTACGACTCGGTGTAGTTGATCCACCGGTTCTCGATGATGATCGGACCGCCGTCGCCAATCGAGGTCTGGATGACGCCCTGCCAGGCGAGCAAGCCGGCGAGTGTGACCACGAACGCCGGGACGCCGATCAACGCCACGAACGAGCCCTGGAACGCACCGATCGCCGTGACGACGAGCACCGCGACGATGATCGGGAGGACTCCCGGCAGGACGTGACCGCTCGCCGGCACCTGCAGCTCGGCCGCGATCACGCCGGCGATGCCGCTCAGGTAGGCGATCGAAAGGTCGATCTCGCCGAGCAGCAGGATGAAGACGACGCCGAAGGCCAGCATCGTCGTGCCGGCCATCTGCGTGATGATGTTGTTGAGGTTGACCGCGGTGAAGAAGTTCTGGGCCGTGAACGAGAAGACGATCACGATCACCGTCAAGCCGACGACCACCGGCGCGCTGCCGAGGTTCCCGCCCTTGATGTTCTCCCACAGCCGGGTGCCGAAGCTCTCGTACGGCTCGGCCGACGGCGTCACGTCGACGACGTCGGTCGTCACACCGTCACCTCTTCGCCGGTCGTGATGCCCGACACCTTCGTCGGTTGGCCCGCGGTGATCGCACGAACGACCTCTTCCTGTGTCGTCTGCTTGCGCTCGTAGATCCCGGCGTTCCGGCCGAGTCGGAGGACCCAGATCCTGTCCGCTGCGACGAAGACGTCGTGCAGGTTGTGCGAGATCAGGATCACGGCGAGCCCCTGCTCTGCAAGCCGTGTGACCAGCGAGAGCACCTGTTCGGTCTGGGCGACACCGAGCGCAGCGGTCGGCTCGTCGAGGATCACGAGCTTCGAGTTCCACATCACCGCCCGGGCGACGGCCACGGACTGCCGCTGGCCGCCGGAGAGCGTCGCGACCGGCTGCCGGATGGAGCGGATCGTCGTCACCCGCAACGACTTCAGAGTCTCGCCCGTCCGCTGCTCCATCACCGGCTCCTTGAGCCGTTGCAGGGCGTCATGCGCCTCACGCCCGAGGTACATGTTCTGCACCACGTCGAGGTTGTCGCACAGGGCGAGGTCCTGGTAGACGATCTCGATCCCGAGCCGGGCAGCTTCCTTCGGTCCGGAGATGTTGACGGGCTGCCCCTCGAAGAAGATCTCGCCGCTGTCTGCCGCATGGATCCCCGCGATCGTCTTGATCAACGTCGACTTTCCCGCGCCGTTGTCGCCGACGAGCGCCACCACCTCACCACGGTGCACGGTGAGGTCGACGTCGGTCAACGCCTGGACGGACCCGAAGGACTTCGAGATGTCGCGAAGCTCGATGATCGGCGTTTCGTCAGCCACGTTTTCCAGACTCGGTTCTTAACACAGTTGGGGCGCCCCGTGAGGCGCCCCAACCGCGAGTTACCGAAGGCCTAGCAGTACTTCGTGTAGGCCCCCTTGCAGATGTCGCTCTTCTTGAGGAAGCCCGACGTGTAGATCTGCTTCCAGTTCGCCTTGGTGAGGGCGACCGGCGGGATGATGAACGACTTCTCCTTGAGCTTGCCGTTCGGGACGGATCCCGTGGTCTTCAGCGGTGTGCCCTTGAGCAGCGAGACCGCCGAGGCGGCAGCTGCCTTGGCGAGCACGCGGGTGTCCTTCCAGACGGTCATCGTCTGCCAACCGGAGATGATGTACTGGAAGCCCTGAGCGGTTGCATCCTGGCCGCTCAACGGGATCGGCTTGAGGCCGTGGGCCTGCAAGTCCGCCACGACCGAGGCCGCGATGCCGTCGTTGGCCGCCGCGACGCCGTCGATCTTGTTGCTCGTCTTCACGAGCATCTGGTCGAAGATCGTCGCTGCCTTCTGGTTGTCCCAGCCGGGCACGAACTGATCCGGGCCTTTCTTGAACGTGCCTTTGGCGTAGAGCGGCTTCAGAACCGAGTCGTACCCGCTCTTGAAGAGGTGCGCATTCGCATCCTCACTGCCGCCGTTCAGCTCGGCGACGACCGGGTGCTGCGAGTACTTCCCGTTCGCCTTCAGGCCGTTGATGACGCCTTTGCCCTGCAGGACGCCGACTGCCTTGCCGTCGAACGAGTCGTAGATCTTCGCGACGCCGCCGATGACCTGGCGGTCGTAGTCGATCGAGGGAACACCCTTCGCGAGAGCGGTCTTCTCGATTGCTGCCGCCGAGCCGGCATCGAGTGCGACCTCGATGATCACCTTGGCGCCCGCGCCGAGACACTGGTTGGCCTGTGATGTCTGCTTTTGAGCGTCGGCGTCCGCGTTGAAGAACTGGGCCGTGACGCCCGCCTTCTTGAACTCCGCCTTCAGAGCCGGCACGTCGTAGTGCACCCACCTGATGGAGGTGGCGGTGTCCGGCATCAGGACGCACACCTGACCGCCGGCGGCCTTCTTCGACGTGCTCGCGGTGGCCCCGGCGACGACCATCGCCGCAAGGGCGGCGATGCCGACGAGAAGCACGACCGTCGACCTGCTGAAAACCTTCTTCACGTGAAACTTCCTTTCGTTGCATGAGACCGGCTTCGGGCGCGTAGGGGGTCGGGCCGCGCCGCGAACCCGGTCGAGCGGTCCTCTTGACCCTGCAAGGGTCTTTGATTCGGCCGTCCACGTCAAGTCGAAATCGAGAGGACTCGCACCGGGCGCCCGAAACGGGTTAGTCTCGCGGGCGTGAAGACGAGCCTCGGCATCTGGGCGTTCGGCGGCATGGCCACGCGGTTCAACCCGGGCGGTTACAAGCCCGAGCTCGCGGGCGCGACGACGGCGGCCAAGATCCGCACCGCGGTCCAGGGCCTCGGCGAGCTGATGGACGACTACGAGTTTCACTATCCGCAGGAGCTCTCGCGCGACAATCTCGATGATGTGCAAGCCGCGCTCGACGGTCATGGGATCTACTGCCTCGCGAGCGGCCTCCACCTGGATCAGCGCTTTGCGAAGGGCGGGTTCTCCTCTCCGGACGACGCGACCCGTACGGCCGCCCTCGACGTGACGTTCGCAGGGATCGACCTCGCGGGCGAGCTTGGCGCCCACTTCATCATCTGGCCGGGAATCGAGGGCTATAACTATCCGTTCCAGACTCCCTACGCCTCGTCGTGGCAGCGCTTCATCGACGGCGTCGGCGAAGCGGCGAGCCACGCGCGCGAGCGCGGCGTCACGATCTTCCTCGAGCACAAGAACTCCGAGCCCGCCATGAAGATCCTGATGCGCAACATCGGCATGACGCTGCACGTGATCCACACGTTGCGCGCGCAGGGGATCGACAACGTGAAGGTCAACATGGACTGGCAGCACCTGATCATGAACGGCGAGAACCTCGCCGAGTACGCGGCGCTCCTCGCGGCGGAAGGGTTGCTCGGCCATCAGCACGCGAACTCCGGCTGGGGCACGTTCGACGACGACAACATGGTCGGCGCAACGGCGTTCATGGAGACGCTCGAGCTGGCGCTCGAGCTTCGCCGCGCCGACTACGGCGCGAACGGCGAGCGGCTCGGCTTCGACCTCTACCCGTACACCGAAGACGCCGTCGGCGCGGTGAAGCGGTCGGTTCTGCAGTGGAACTTCATCGACGGCGTCGCCGCGAAGATCGACGAGCCGGAGCTCCGTCTGGCCCAGGAGACGAAGGACGCCGTGCGCGCCTACGAGCTCGTCTACGCCGCACTCGGGGCGTGACGCAGGCCCTCATCGGACTCGACGTCGGCACCACCGGCGTCAAGGCCGTCGCGATCTCCCAGGACGGCAGGCTGCTCGCTTCGGCGTCGGAGGAGTACGCGCTCTCGACGCCGAAGCCGGGCTGGGCGGAGCAGAATCCGGACGACTGGTGGCGGGCAGCGCAAGCATGCCTCGAGCGCCTGCCCGACGGTCTCGTCGGGCTCTCGGGCCAGATGCACGGCTTGGTCGTCCTCGGAGCGGACGATCGCGTGCTTCGGCCCGCGATCCTCTGGAACGATCAGCGCACCGGCGCGGAGTGCGCCGAGATCGAGCGCCGCGTGGGGCTCGAGCGGTTGATCGAGCTGACCGGCAACCGCGCGCTCACCGGCTTCACCGCTCCCAAGCTTCTCTGGCTGCGGCGACACGAGCCCGACACGTACGCACGAATCCGACAGGTGCTGTTGCCGAAGGATTACGTCCGGTTCCGCCTGACGGGTGAGCGCGCGATCGACGTCGCGGAGGCGTCCGGAACGCTGCTCTTCGATGTCGCCGGCCGTCGCTTCTCGGAGGAGGTCTGCGAGGCGCTCGAGATTCCCCTCGACTGGCTGCCTGCGGCGCACGAATCGACCGAGATCGCCGGCGCGGGCGACCAGGCCGCGGCGGCTATCGGCGTCGGCATCGTGAGCCCCGGCCCCGTGTCGATCGTGCTCGGCACCTCTGGTGTCGTCTTCGGCGTCCTGCCTGGCTACGCTCCCGAGCCGCAGGCACGCGTGCACGTCTTCTGTCATGCGGTGCCGGGCACGTGGCACGCAATGGGGGTGATGTTGAGTGCCGCCGGCTCGCTCGCGTGGCTCCGCCAGGTCGTCGGCAGCGATTACCAGACGCTCGACGAGGAAGCGTCGCGCTGGGCGCCCGGCACAGAGGGCTTGCTGTTCGCCCCGTACCTCGCGGGCGAGCGCACCCCCCACGCCGACCCCGACGCACGCGGTGCGTTTACCGGGCTCTCTCTGCGCCACGATCGTGGCGCACTCGCGCGGGCGACGCTCGAGGGCGTGGCGTTCGGTTTACGGGACTCGCTCGAGCTGCTGCGTTCACTCGGGGTTCGTCCGACGTTCGGCCGCGCTTCCGGAGGCGGCGCCGCGAGCGACCTGTGGCTCCGGATCGTCGCTGCGGTGCTCGGCCTGCCGCTCGAGCGCACAGAATCGGAGGAAGGCTCGGCGTTCGGCGCGGCACTGCTCGCAGGGGTGCGCGCAGGGGTTTTCGCCGACGCCGCCGAGGCGGTCGCCCGGTGTGTGCGCGTCTCCGATCGAATCGAGCCCGACCCGGAGTGGGCCGCCGTGTATGAGCACGGCTACTCGCGCTACCGCTCGCTCTACCCCGCTCTCAGACCACTGGAGGAGATCGAATGACACTCGAAGGAAAGACCGCGGTGATCACCGGCGCGAGCCGCGGCATCGGTGCGGCGCTCGCGCGGATGCTGAATGAGCGCGGCGTCAATCTCGGACTCGCGTCGCGGAGCGGCGACGATCTCGGCCTCGAGGGTGCCCTCGCGCAACGGTGCGACGTTCGCGACCTCGACGCGCTCACGAGGCTCTGCGATGCGACCGCACAGCGCTTCGACGGCATCGACATCGTCGTCGCGAACGCGGGCGTCGGCGCGTACGGACCGTTCATCGAGCTGTCACGGGAGCACCTCGACGAGATGCTCGACGTGAACCTCAAGGGCACGCTCTATGCGATCCGCGCCGCATTGCCGCACATGCTCGGACGCGAGGGCGACGTGATCACGCTCGCGTCCGAGGCGGGTCGACGCGGTCTCCCGAACGAGGCTGCGTATTGCGCCTCGAAATTCGGCCAGGTCGGATTCACACGGGCACTCGACGGTGAGTTGCGCGAGCACGGGATTCGCTGCACGAACATCTGCCCCGGGGGCGTCGCGACGGACTTCGCCCTCGACGAGGGTCGGGGCCGCACGCCCGACGTGCTGCCTGGGATGATGACCGCAGACGACGTCGCGGAGTTCGTCGTCTTCGCACTCGAACGTCCACGCCACCTGCGCATGCTCGAGACTGCGCTGCGCCCGATGAGCGAGGCTGCCTGGGGCTGAGGCGGGGCGATCGCTCCCGCACGAACCCCTCCACCGGGCGACCGCCCGCTTCGGTTCCGTGCTTCGGTGTCAGTAGCTCGGAACGGCCGGCGGAACGCTCAGGAAGCCTCCGGTGCCTCGTCGGGCTCGCGGGTGCGGGCGTGCCACGGCTGGAAGGTGACGGTCAGGCGACCGATTCGCTGGCCGTCGACCTCGTCGACGTGGAAGCGCAGGCCCTCGTGCGACACCTCGTCGCCGGGCGCGGCGGTGCGGCCGAGCAGGCCGAAGACGAACCCGGCGACCGTGTGGTAGTCCTCGTGCGGCAGGTCGCACTCGAATCGGCCGTTGAAATCGTCGATCGGGAACGTGCCGTCGATCCGGATCGTGTCCTCGTCGACGCGGACGACGGTCTCGTCCGGCAGGTCGAACTCGTCCTCGATCTCTCCGACGATCTCCTCGAGCAGATCCTCGAGCGTGACGATCCCTTCCATCGAGCCGTACTCATCGATCACGACTGCGAGATGCTGGTTCGTGCGCCGGAACTCGGTCAGCAGCGCAGCGAGCTCCTTCGTCTCGGGAACCATGTACGCCGGCCTGACGAGCTCCTCCACGTTCACGCAAGCGATGCCGTGCTCGTGCATCGCGACGATCAGGTCACGAATGTGCAGAACGCCGACGATGTCGTCGAGCGAGTCCCGATAGACCGGATATCGCGTGTACGGGGAGTCGAGCACGGCGCGCAACGCCTCCGACGCCGGCAGCGCGATCGAGATCGCGACGACCTCGGGACGCGGCACCATCACCGCTGCAACCTCCTTGTCGGCGAAATCGAAGACCTTGTAGAGCATCTCCTGCTCGCCGTGCTCGATCTCACCCTGTTCGGCCGAGCTCGAGAGGAGCATGCGCAACTCCGCCTCGGAATGGGCTTCGTGCTCGGCGCCCGGCGGTTCGAGCCCGAGCCCCCGCAGAATCACCGTCGTCGAGGACTGGAGCAGCCAGATCAGCGGACGCAGCCCGACGAAGAACCAGCGCACCGGTGTCGAGACGACGAGCGCCGTGCGCTCGGGGTGGCCGAGGGCGATTCCCTTCGGAACGAGCTCGCCGATCACGACGTGCAGGTACGTGACGATCAGGAGCGCCAGGATGACGGCGAGGACGGAGGCCATCACGGAGTCGAGCTTGTGCGCGAGCACCTGCTCGCCGAGCGCACCGATCGCGAGGCTCGCGACCGTGACGCCGAGTTGCATCGCCGAGATGAAGCGCGGCGGGTCGGCTGTGATGCGCAGCACGGCTCGAGCGCGCTTGTTGCCCGCGTGCTCGAGCTCCATGATTCGCGTCCGTCGCGACGTCACGAGGCCGTATTCGGCTCCCACGAAGAACGCATTCAGAAAGATGAGGCCCAGAAGGGCCACCAACTCCAGAGCGAAGGTCACTCGCGCCCCGAGAGCGCGCGCCTACTGGGCGGCAGATCGTCGTCCACGCGAATCAGTGCGCGCAGTATAGCCGCCGACTGGACGACACGAACATCTGTTCGTATCATATCGGGAAATGCGAGTCGAATATCGCGAGGAGCCGTGCAGCGTCGCTCTCAACCGGGTGCGCGGGATGCCCTTCGAATGGTCCCTGAATCCGTACATGGGTTGCGTGCACCGCTGCACGTTCTGTTACGTCCGCGCCTTCGAGCAGCGAGCAGACCGTCCGTCGGACGACGGGTACGGCTCCTCGATCCGAGTCAAGCCGAACGTCGCCGACGTGTTGCGCCGCGAGCTCGCCCGCGCCGGGTGGGACGGAGGGCAGGTCGCGATCGGCGCCGCGACCGATCCCTACCAGCCCGCGGAGGGCCGTTTCCATCTGACGCGCGCGTGTGTCGAGGTGCTGCGGGACGCGGCGAATCCGTTCTCGATCATCACGCGTGGGCCGCTGATCGTTCGCGACGCAGCATTGCTCGCCGCTGCTTCGGCGGTCACCGAGGTGCACGTCACGTTCTCGGTGCCGACGATCGACCTGGATGTCTGGCGGACGACCGAGCCCGGCACTGCGCCGCCGCGCCAACGGCTGCGAGCGCTCACGGCTCTCGTCCAAGCAGGCGTGCACACCTCGGTGGGGATGGCCCCCGCTCCTCCCCGGCCTCTCCGACCACCCGAGCCAGATCGAGCGGGTCGTCGCTGCCGCGCGCGAGGCGGGAGCCTGTGGCATCTGGGCGAACCTGCTCTACCTCCGTCCGGGCACACGCGAGCACTTCCTCACCTGCCTCCAGTGTGACTGGCCCGAGTTGCTGCCCGACTACGAGGATCTCTACGCCCGCGGTGCGTATCTCCCGAGGGCCGTCGTCGAGCCGACCCGCCACCTCGTTTCGGCGCTTGCGCGCGAGCATGCAATCGGCGACCGGCGAACCATCAAACCGCGGCCCCGAAGCCGCGACGAACAGCTCTCCCTCCTTTGAGCGTAGAATCGTGCGGCCCATGACAGACGAAATCACGACACTGATCGTCGACGACCACGAAGTCGTTCGCGAAGGCCTGCGACTCTCGCTCTCGCGGGCGCCGCACATCCGCGTCGTCGGCGAGGCCTCGGACGGCGCCGCGGCGGTCGAGATGGCCGAGCGCCGGAAGCCGGATGTGGTGATCATGGACGTCCGCATGCCGGGCATGGACGGCCTCGAGGCGACGAAACTCTTGACCGAGCGAGTGCCGGACTCGAAGGTGCTGATCTTCACGGCGTACTCGGAGCGGTCGCTGCTCGGACGAGGGCTCGAGTCAGGCGCCAAGGGCTACATCTTGAAGGAGGCACCGCATCAGACTCTGGTGCGTGCGATCGAGAAGGTGGCCGCCGGCGAGGGTTACGTCGACCCCGCGCTGATGCCGGCGTTCCTCTCCGGCAAGGATCAGACCGACATGCTGACGACGCGCGAGCGCGAGATCCTCCAGCTCCTCGCGGACGGCATGTCGAACGCCGACGTCGCCGGACGGCTCTTCATCTCCCAGGAGACGGTCAAGAGTCACGTCCGTCACATCCTCACGAAGCTCGAAGCCGACACACGCACGCATGCGGTCGCGATCGCGCTCCGCGAAGCGATCATCGATTAGTGGGCGACTCGGAACCGCTCGACCGGCTGATCGCCGCCGAGCAGGACGAACGGCGTCGCATAGCCCTTTTCCTGCACGACGGACCGGTACAGAATCTCGCCGGTATCGCGCTGATGCTCGACGCCGCGCTGCACTCGGTCGAGACAGGAAAGCTCGAGGACGCGACGACGGTGCTCTCGTCGGCGCTCGCACGACAGCGCAGCACGATCCGCGAGCTGCGCGACCTGTCCTTTGCGCTCGAGCCGGTCGTCTTGCGTGATCAGGGCTTCGGGCCGGCTCTCGAGGCGCTCGCCGAGCAGATCGGCGCGACCCACTCGCTTCGGATCGATCTTGCGATCGTGGAGGCCGAGGCCCTCGGTGAGACCGCCCAGGTAGCGCTCTACACCATCATTCGCGAGCTGCTCGACCAGGCGGTGCGCCGTGGGCCACCCACCCGGGTCGAGGTTCGCATCTCACCCACGCACGACGGCGGTGTCGAGACACTCGTCATGGATAACGCCGAGCCGGAGCGTCGGCGACGGTCGCTCGAGGCGGTCGAGCAGCGCGTGAAGCAACTCCATGGGTCGATCGACGTTGCAACCGATGACGATGGGACCCACGTCCGAGTCGCGCTGCCGTCCTACGCCACCCGGCGCTAACCTTCGCGAGTCCCGATGGCGGGCGGCAACTCTCACCTCCTCTTCGTCTGGTCTCCCGCGGGGTACACGCTACGCGAAGAGCCCGGCGAGCTACCCCCGGTCGGGCACGAGTTCGAGGACGGGGGGTTGCGGCTCGTCGTCTCGAAGATCGGCGTCTCGCCACTGCCGGACGACGACCGCCTCTGCGCGTTCTCGATCGGCCGCTGACCGCAACAACGCCTCGCCCGCGACCGAGCCCGCAGAGACCGGTTGGTGTCAGACACGCGTACGAAAGCGTGACGGAAGCGCGACCGAGGTGTCACCGCTACACGGTCGCCGCGTCCTCGGCGGCTGCCAGGCCGAGCACGAGGGACTGCGCGAGGCCACTCGCGTACCCGCCCGCCGCGATTCCGCCTGCGTCGATGCCCGCCGCCCAGAGCCCGCCGATCTCCGTGCCGTCGGCGCGCAGCACGCGCGCTCGATCGTCGATCGCCAAGCCACCGATCGTATGCGTGATCGCCGCGATCACGCGCACCGCGGCGACGGCTCCGCTCGGCGCGTCGAACGGAAGCCTGGCGAGCGGCACGTGGGCCTCGGGCGGGGCGAGCGCGACCAACTCGGCGACGGTTCGCTCTCGCACTCGGCTGCGAAGCGCGTCGTCGTCGAGGACGTAGTACGCCTTCGCAGCCGGCCGGCGCGCCGTCGCCTGCACGACGTTCGTCTCGGACCACGAGACGTCGGCGCGCTCGAAGAACTCGACCCCATCCTCATCGAAGATCCGTGCAACGCGAGCATAGAGCTGGGACAGCGACACGAACTGCGTCTCATCCCAGGCTGCGTCCGGCATGTTACGACCGTAGAACTCGTCCAGCCCCGAAGACAGAGCGGCCCCATGCTCGAGAGCAAGACGCAGCCCATCCCCCGCGGACCACGGGTTCGCGCGCAACCGGAGCGGCGCCGCCGGCGCGACGTAGCGTGTCAGGAGCTCAGGCGAGCCGGCGAAGCCGCCGGTGCAGAGGATCGTCACCTCACCGGCGCAGCCGTCCGCGCCCAACTCGATCTCCCCCGCACGCGCGACGAGCGTTGCCGTCAGGTCTCGCGGGTCGAAGCGCTTGCCGATCGTCCTCGAGTTCCCCGTCTCCTCCCAGACCACCTGCGAGCCGAGCGACTCCAACCAGGCAATTGCGTCGTCCAGCCGCTCCCAGACGAGCCGCTGCAGGCGCTCGTCGCCGCCCGGGCACTCGGCGCGAAACTCGGCCCAGGTCGTGTGTCGCCAGATCACACACGACGAGAGCAGCATCGAGCCCCCCACCCGCGAGCCCTTCTCCCGGAGGATCACCTCTCGACCGAGCTCACGGAGACGGGCAGCGGCCACGAGGCCCGCCATCCCGGCCCCTGCAATGACGATCACGTGAGCGAGAACGTGGGCTTGTGCTCGACGTATTCGATTCGCACGTGCTCTGGGCCCCACAGGAACGCTGCGTAGGTATTCGCCGCGTCGACGACGGACTCGACCTCGATCCCGAGGTCGCCCGCATCGGAGATCACGTCGTGCGTCGAATCGACCAGCACCGCGAGATGGTTCAGCAACGGTCGCTCTGGCTCTCCGGGCGTTCCGGCCACGAATCGAACGTGGGCTCCGCCGACCTCGACCCGGGCGGTTCCCGCAGGCTCGAAGCCGTACCGCTCGTACGCGACGGCTGTCGCGGCCGGATCGGTCGAATGGAGCGCGACATGATCGAGGTCGTAGTCGACGTCGGTCTCGCCTTCCACGAGCGTCACACGAATGCCTTCGCCGATGTCGAAGATGTCATCGGTCCCGCCGGGCAGGGCGGCACGCGCTGTCGCGAGATCGGAGACGCGAAGCGCGACGTGGGCGAACGCGCCAGGCTCGCGCGGGCCTTCGGCATCGAACAAGGTGAGCTTGCCGCGGCGGGCATCACTCCCGAGGAGCGTGAACCGATCCTGGCGGTCGATCACGTGCATGCCGAGATGCCGCTCGCAGAAGGCGGCGATGGGCTCGCGGTCGGCCACCCAGAAGGCAACGTGGTCGAGAGTCTTCGGCTGCATGACCGGCCAAGAGTATCGACGCGATGTGCGGTGCCGAAACCGCCGGCGTCCGGGCTCCAGTAGGGGCGGAGCCCGGACGGCCGACAGATCGTCTACTTGCGCCGGGTGGCGGAGCGAGAGCGAGAAGCCGCCTTGCGGCCTGCGCTCTTGCGAGCAGTGCTCTTCTTCGCCGAGCTCTTCTTGCGAGCTCCGGTCTTGCGTGCGGTCGAGGCGCGAGCGGTGCTCTTCTTGCGAGCGGTGCTCTTCTTCGCGGTCGACTTCCTCGCAGTGCTCTTCTTGCGAGCGGTGCTCTTCTTCGCAGTCGACTTGCGAGCCGTCGACTTGCGAGCGGTGCTCTTCTTCGCCGTCGACTTGCGGGCGGCGCTCTTGCGAGCGGTGCTCTTCTTCGCGGTCGACTTCTTCGCCGTCGACTTGCGGGCGGTCGACTTGCGAGCCGTGCTCTTCTTCGCCGTCGACTTGCGAGCCGCGGCTTTCTTGCGAGGTGCCGCCTTCTTCTTCGAAGACGAGGAGCGCTTCTTCGCCGAGCTGCGAGCAGTGCTCCGACCGGAACTGCGTGAGCCTGAGCGAGACGAAGAACGCGTCGTCGCCGGAATGGCGGGCGCGACCTCGGTCTCAGTGCTCTCGAAGCTCGACGCTTCGCCGATTGCGGAGTCGCCCCATGTGCTGCTCGACGAGCCGGCGTCGGACGTGTCGCCCGTTTTTCCGGTCCCGCTCCAATCCTCTTGGGTCATCAATAGACCTCCTGGTCGGATTGCGACGTGCACGATTCCCTACCACGTTGCTTTGTAACGTTCAACGCGGACAGCATGAATCATGCGCACGTTGCTGGAAAGGAAAACGTGCACGTCATCATGCGTGCAGACGCTACGTCGATCGCCGACACACTCACGACGACCACACTGAATCGAGCTGCGGTTGTCGTGATCGGTTCAGGTGCGCGCGCTGAAGAGGGCTGGAGACGTCGGCGAGTCGACGCCACCCGCACGCTCGATCGTCACCTTCACCGTCGCTCCGCTCGGCACGCGCGTCGTCAACGTCGTTCGGTCACCTTTGAAGGTGCCCGCGCGCCGGGCGGCATCCGTGTCGATCACCCATGCTTCGTAGACCTTCCCTCTGGGCAGCGCCGGCAGGTCTGCGGCGAGCGCCGCCTCCCCCGACGGCGCGACGACGAGCGCGCCTCGCCGTTCGGTCAGCGGAATGTGCCGTGCGCGCGGATCGCCGAGAATGCGCAATGCCGACCGCTCACCCGCGAGTGAATGGTGAAGCGATGCGGCCCAGAGGCCGAGCGCCACGGCAGCGGCGGTCGCAGCGACGGAAAGCACGGCCGTCACCGGCGCAGCGATCGACCTGCGTGGACGCAACGGCACGACGTTCTGTCCCTCGGCCCGGGCCGCCGCGAGGATGCGCGAACGCAGCTCGACGGGCGGTGAGGCTTCCGCGGCCAAGGCGAGTGCCGAAGCCGCGCCTCGGAGGCTCCCGAGCTCGGCCTGGCAGCGCTCGCAGCCTTCGAGATGCCCCTCGAAGCGCTCGCGCTCGTCCCCTTCGAGTGCGTCGAAGACGTAGAGCGCGGAGAGTTCGTGAAGGTCGTCGACCATAGTAATTCTGAACCCTATTCGTCCGGTCTCGCCGAACGGTTCGGACCGAGCGCTCCGTTCCAAAAGCCTCGCGTGCCCTGGCGGCTGCAAAGCGGCGCCGGGCTGCGTCCTCGGTCGCCCCGAGAGAACACCGCTATCGGGGCTCCCTGCGTCCTTGCCCGGCTTGCTTTTCGCTCGCCAGGATCACCACGGAACTTCCGGAACGGAGCACTAGTGCTCGTCGAGCGGCTTGTTCTGGACGTCGTGCTCGGTCGCGTAGGCGTCGGTGAGCACGTTGACCGTGTCCATCCCCTCGCCGTAGGCGTAGTTGATCTTCACGAAGGGCTCCCATTTCGACGGCAGTGCGTCCTCCGGGAAGATCGCTTCGACGGGACATTCCGGCTCGCACGCTCCGCAGTCGATGCACTCCTCCGGGTCGATCACGAGAATCCTGCCGGCCTCGTGAATGCAGTCGACGGGGCAGACATCGACGCACGAGCGGTCTTTGATGTCGATGCAAGGCTCGGCGATGATGTAGGTCACGGTGGCCTACTCTACCGACGCAAGCAGGCCGTCGATCAGCTCGCGAGCGCGCTCGAAGAGTGCAGATTTCGCGACTACCTGGTCGAATCCCGCGGCGTGCGCACGTCGTAATCCGGCAGTGTCGGTGTGATTCGTGTAACCGAGAATCGGGACGTCGAGATAGGTGTCCGCGACGTCGACCGCGTCGATCCTCGCGATGTCGGCGATCACGAGATCGGGCGGCTCGACTCCGTCGGAGGTCACAAACCGATGCTCCGTCAAGACCCCTTCGAGCTTTCCCCGAATGAAGAGGTCGACCCCACACAGCAGGATCGTCGCCATGGCTGATCGCGACGTTAGCAGTGTGGAAGGTCATTACCGAGACGGCCTCGCCCTCGG
Organism: Gaiellales bacterium; assembly: GCA_038239825.1. GTDB lineage: Bacteria > Actinomycetota > Thermoleophilia > Gaiellales > Gaiellaceae > PALSA-600. The sequence continues at coordinate 28,040 of JBBSEJ010000003.1, read as the reverse complement.
CGCTCGCGGACGGTGGTTCGAGGCGCACGAGTCGTTCGAGGTGGCCTGGCGTGCATGCGCCGTGGATGAACGGGACTTCTTCCAGGGCCTCGTCCACGTCGTCGTCGCGGCATATCAACGCGATCGGGGGAAACCGGTCGCCGCCGAGAGCCAGCGGCGAAAGGCTCTGCGCCGTCTCGCGACGTTCGCGCCTCGCCACCGGGGCCTCGATGTGGCCGCAGTGCTCGACTCGCTAGAGCGTTCCGAGCCCGACCAGCGAGAGCACCTGATTCACGCCGTCACGCAGCCACGCGTCCCGGTGGAAGAAGAGCAGCAAGCCGAGCACGACGAGCGTGGCTCCTGAGAACGCCTGGACGGCGCGATAGTGGTCGCGAACCCAGCGAAACGCGCGCATCGCCCGCGCAAAGGCGATCCCTGCGAGCACGAATGCCGCACCGAGCCCGAGCGAGTACGCCGCGAGCAAGATCACACCACGCGTGATCGTGCCGGTGGAGCTCGCGAGCACGAGCACCGAGGCGAGCACCGTGCCGATGCAGGGCGCGGCGCACACCGCGAAGGCGCCGCCGAGCAGCACGCCCGACCCGGTGCGGCGTGCGCCCTGCAGCAGCCCCGGTGCGACCGTTCGCTCGGGCCATGGCAGCAGGCCGACGAACGCGAGCCCGATCACAACCAGCACGAAGCCCGCGATCTCGGTCTGCGTCGTCTTGGGAACGACGCTCGCAATCGCCGCCGCGCCGGCGCCGAGGAGAACGAACACGATCGTGAAGCCGGCGATGAACGGCACGCTGCCGCGCACGATCCGCGTGGCCGACCCCGGCTTCGTGAGTGCTCCCACCTCGAGTGAGGAGACGGCGGCGAGATACCCGGGGACGAGAGGCAGCACGCACGGCGTGACGACCGAGAGCAGTCCTGCGAGAAACGCGATCGGCAGCTTCTCAGCCATCGAAACGCGCCAGCTCCTCATCGACACGCCGTTCACCTTCCGCATCGAGATCCGAGGCTCGTGGCACGTCGACACCGGCGCGCTCGCGGATCCGCGACCAGCGCCAGGCGCCGCCCGCCACTGCGACCGTGCCGAGCGCGATTCCCCCGAGAGGCAGGAGCCACGCGATCAGGTCAAAGCCGTGTGTGCGTGGAACGCCGTAGATCCCGTCGCCGAGCTGCGCGGCGAGCGCGCTCTCGATCCGGCTCTTCGTCCAGCCACGAGCGATGTGGGCTCGGATGAACGCCTTCATCTGCTGAGCAACGGCAGATTGCGACTCGTCGAGCGGCACGTGGCAGCTGGGGCAGACGAGCTCTGCCTCGAGCTCGCCCTGGCTCGGGTGCCGCTCGCTGCCCGTCGCGCCCGCGGCGAAGACGAACGCCGCGAGGATGACAACGCACGCGAGCGCGGCCCGCCTCACGTCAAGCCTTTAGCGCGCGCTTGATCCCGGCGTCGAGATCGGCGCGCCCGGTGCGCGCGACGATATGCGGCGGGATGACCCGGCCGAGCCGGTCGATGAAGAAGGTCTCCGGCGTGCCCGTGACCCCGAACTTGCCGGCTAACGTCCCCGTGCCGTCATAGGCGCTCGCGTACTCGACGCCGTAGCGCTTGATGTACGCCCTCGCCGGGCCGCGCAGGTCGACTTCATCGATGCCGAGGAAGACCACGCCCTTGCTCGACCAGTGACTCGCTGCGTCGTTCAACATCCTCTGCTCCTGCTTGCACGGGATGCAGTCGGAAGCCCAGAAGTTCACGACCACGACCTTTCCCCTCAGCGAGGCGAGCGAGACGTTCCCACCTCCCGCGACCGGCGGGAGCGAGAAGGCCGGAGCTGCCACGATCTTCCCACTGTCCACCTCTCGCGCGACCTTCCCGCCGTGGCTGTGGGCGACGTCCCAGACGAGCAGGCCGAGGAGCGAGAGTACTGCCGCGACCGCGACGACACGCACTGCACGCATCAGACGATGTACACCGTTGTGCCCAGATCGACCTGGTCGAAGAGCCACTCGGCGTCGGGCACCTGCATGCGAATGCAGCCGTGCGATGCGCTGTAACCGATCGAGCCGGGCTCATCGGTGCCGTGGATCCCGACGCCCGGCGCATCCAACCCCATCCAGCGAGTGCCAAGCGGGTTCGACGGGCCCGGCGGCACCGGCTTGAGGCCCTTCGCCCACGCGTCCTGCACCGGCGGATACCACCACGGGTTCTTCCACTTGACGACGATGTGCCAGCGACCGGCGGGAGTTGGATAGATCGACTGCCCAGTCGCAACCGCGAACGTGTGCTTCACCTCGACGCCGTCGTAGAGGAAAAGACGGTTGGCCGATCGGTCGATCACGATCGACTTGCGGAATGCGTCGACCGTCACCAGAGGTGCGATCGTGCGCGTGTGCACCCGTACGGGAAGGCGCGAGTTCGAATGCAGAGCGGCGACGATCAGCCGGGTCAGGCGTGCGGCATCGAGGTGACGACCCGTTCGGTCGGGGGTGATGCGCGGGCGCGACCGTGGGAAGGTCAGCGTCGCAGCGACCGGGGCACGGCCGAAGCGTCGTGCGATCTTCGCCACCCAGGAGTGCACCGGCGCGCCGCGCACCGAGATGGCAAGCGACACGTTCGTGCCCGGAGCGGCGATCCGCGCGCGCGCGACCGCGGTGGCGACGTACGCGGACGCAAACCTCACGGGCTCGAGCGCAAGTCGGCTGCGATCGACGACCACCGCGAGCGGATTGCGGAACGCGAGTTGCACGGCGGATACGGCCGCCGCCGGTTTCAACCCGCCGACCCGAACGCCTGCCACACGGACACGCCCCGGGATCGTTGCGACTCTGACCGGGGGCCGCGTCGGCTTTGCCGGAGCAGTCGTCGCCACGGTCGTCGTGGCCACGGTCGTTGTGGCCACGGTCTTCGTCGTCGAGGTCGTCGAGACAGCGGTCGATGTCGTCGTCGACGTGGTCACGTCGGCGATCACGGCACCCGAGAACACTCCGGCGACCACGAACCCGAGCGTGAAGAGACCGATCGCAAGCAGACGCTTCACCGCGCAAGCAGTGTAGCCAGCGTCATCTCAGGGTCGTCCGAGACGATCGCGTCGACTCCGATCCGGGCGAGTCGGCGCACCGCCTCGGGCTCGTTCACCGTCCAGGCGAGCACCGGTGCTCCCAGGCGGTGTGCCGCAGCGATCGCAGCGCGCGAGCAGAGAGCGTGGTGCAGCGAGAGCGCGTCGGCGCGGGCATGCCGCAGAAGCAGCGGCACGCGAAGGGCCATGACGCTCGAGAGGGCAGCTGCCCCTGCTGCCGTGAGCTTCCGGGGCCAGGGGATGCGCGAGACTCCCAGACGGTCGCGGGGATAACCGATCGCACACGGAAGCTCGGGTGCAAGCACTACAAAACGACGCGACGAGACGGCGTATGCGGTCGAGACGAGTGCCCGACGCTCGAGCCCGTGACGACGCAGAGCGTCCACGACTGCGGTCTCGTAGCCGGGCAGCTTCACGTCGAGGTGCACGCCCAGCCGGTGGTCGCGGAGATAGGCGAGCGCAGTATCGAGGCCGACCGTCGCCGCCGGCAGCTCGAGCGCCGAATGACCGAGAAGCAAGCCCGGCGAGATGTCGAACTCGACGAGGTCCGCCCCGACTGCCACGGCGACCTCGAGGGCAGCGAGCGTGTTCTCGGGTGCGACCGCCGCCGCGCCGCGATGCCCGATCACCAGGGGGCGACCATCGACCCGGAGTAGGTTCAACCGTGATCCGAGGTCATCGTTTGATCACGACGACGGCACAGTCGTCGGCGAGATTGCCGCCCGAGTACGCGCGGCACGCTTCGATCACGGCTTCGGCGATCGCCTGCGGTGGCTCGGACGCATGTGCCGCGAGCACGGCGTCGAGCCGCTCGACGCCGAAGAGCTCTCGACCCGTGCGCGCCTCGACGACGCCATCGGTGTAGACGACGACCGCGCCACCGATCGGCAGCTCGGCCTGCACCTGCTCGTAGCTCTGTGCCGCGTCGATACCGAGTGCGAGGCCCCCGGCGGCCAGGCCTTCGACGCGCCCGTCCGGTGCGACGAGCCGTGCCTCGGGGTGCCCTGCGCTCGCGCACAGAACCTCACCACGCGGGTCGATCGTCAGGTACGCCATCGTGATGAACTTCCCGACGGCTATCTCCCCCACCACGACCTCGTTGGCGTGGGCGAGGAACTCCGACGGCTCGGAGTGCTCTCGAGCCAGGGAGCGAAACACGAACTTCGCCATCGCCATGTCAGCGGTCGCGTCGATGCCGTGGCCCGTCACGTCGCCGAGGACGACGGCCAGCCGGCCGTCGGCGAGCTCGAGGAAATCGAACACGTCACCGCCGACATCGACTTGAGCCGCTGATTCATAGACGGTGCCGATCTGCAGGCCCGGGACGGACGGCCGGTCGCGCGGCAACAGGGACTGCTGCATCGTCTCCGCGAAGCGCTGCTGCTGCTGGTAGAGCCGGGCGTTGTCGATTGCGAGCGCCGCCTGTTGCGCGATCGTCCGTGCCGTCGCGAGCGTGTCGGCGTCGATCGGTGCGGCGGGATCGAGCGATAGGATCGTGAGCTCGGCGAGCAGCTCGGTCGGCGTGGCGATCGGAAGGAGGGCAGCGGTCGACCCCTTACCGAGGAACGGGACGAGTAAGGCATGCGCGCCGCCGAGCCGAGTCGCGGTCGCGACATCGAGCGGCAGCGGCTCGAGCGAGCGAGGAGGGCGGGGCTGCGGCCGTTCGAGAATCGCCCTGACGACATCGTCCAGCCGCGACTCCGCCACGTGCACGGCCCGGGGCACGAACTGGTCGCCGCGCTCGTCGGGCACCCGGATCACTGCCGCATCGACGCCCAACACCTCGACGATCGTCTTCGTCACTGCGGCGAGCGTCGTGTCCAGTGAAAGGCTCTGAGCGAACGACCGCGAGATCTCGTAGAGCGCCTCGACCTGACGCGACGTCTGGCGCTCCGAGTCGAGCACGCCCGTGAGCGCCTCCCCGAGCTCGGTCGCCTGCTCGTGGAGCCGTGCGTTCTGCACGGCGACTGCGAGCTGGGCCGCAAGTGACGAGAGCAGCGCGATCTCGCTCTCCTCGATCGGCCGCGCGCCGGGAAACGCGACGAGGAGCCCGATCGGATCCTCGCGCACCTGAAGCGGGACGGCGAGCGCCGCGGCCTGCCCGGCGGCGGCGAGCGCCGTGCGTACTGCGGCGAGCGACGGCTCGGAGCCGCGGATCTCTGCAAGCACGGCAGAACGGGCGCGCAGCGGGCCGAGGACGGCGTCGAGCAGCCGCGCGGTGATCTCTTCGTGACCGTCCGCGAGCCCCCGCCCGGCCGCCGAGACGAGCCCGCCCTCCTCATGGAGGTAGACACCGACCTGCTCGATCTGGAGCAGGTCTGCGATGCGCTCGACGGCAGTGTCGAGCGTGTGGGCGAGTGAGAGATGCGAGATCGCCTCACCGATGACTTCGAGAAGCGCCTGTGTCCGCTCGAGCTCGAGCTCGACGTCGCGAGACCGATCTTCTGCGCGGAGTGCGTACCCCGCGCGCGTCGCGAACGCCGTGAGAGCCGACAGCTCCGTTTCTCCCGGAACGCGTCCCTCCGCGTAGAAGAGCTGCAGCGCCGCGAACGCGGGCTGACCGAGTGCGAGCGTGAGCGCGAACGACGCCCCATCCGGCAGGGAGGGATCGTGCTCGACCACCGCGGGACGCCAGGACTCGAGCACCGAGCGCGCGAGCTCCGCGGGTCGGGTCCTCGCCGGATCGAACGCTCCGAGCGACGCAGCAAGCTCGAGCTCGCCCGCAGCCGTGAACCCCCACAGCGCTCCCGCTTTCGCTTCGGAGGCCTCCATCGCGATTCGCACCGCCTGCTGCGCGACGCGCCGTGCGTCGCCACCTGCGGCGAGCGCTTCGCCGGTGAGCTCGAGCAACGTCATACGCCCGTCCGCCGCAGCGGTGCCGCCTTCGGCCGCGAGCGTGCGGACGGCGAGCGCGAGCTGGGCCGCCACAAGGCCTGCAACGGCGCGGTCGTCATCACCGAAGGAGGACGCGACGCGAACGAGCTCTACCGACCCGACGATCCGGCCGCCTGCGCGAGCCGGCACCGTCAAGACACCCGCCGCCCGAACGCGCTCGCCGGCTTTACGAACCGACTCGGACGCCTCACCGGCCGCGACCCGGTCGCAGGGCGACCGGGTGCTCGCGATCTCGGCGCCGAGCGCCGATCCTTCGGGGGCGACCGCACGCGCCGCCAACTCGCCCGTCGCGTCGAGCACCCGCAGAACAGCAAGATCCGACTCGGTCGCGCGGGCGGCGACGCGGGCGATCGTGGCCAGCGCAGCACGCAGGTCCGCCGTCGCGGCGACCTCGGCCGCGGCGTCGGCGAGCAGTTCGACGGGCATCCGCCCGGCCTCGACGACCATCGTGGGAAGGAATAGTGCCTACAATCCCGGTATGGCTGAGCCCGCGCGATCCACCCAGCTCGATCCCGACGATGCGCCCTCGCTCGATCCGCTCGCGATCGAGCACGCCTACCGGCGCGAGCGGGCCCGCCGCCGCGCTCGAACGGAGCGCCGGAGTGCTGCGCGCCGCTCTGACGTCCGCTTCTGGGTTTCGCTCCTCGTGCTCGCGTTTCTCGCCGCCCTGGTGATCCTCGCGGCATGGAACGAGCTGCAGACCCTCTTCGGCGTCTGAGCTCGACCTTCTCGTGCTAGCCCATGCCGACCGGCTCGATCCCCATACTTAGCGCCGTGGACCCACCAGACTTCTTCGAGCTCGAGGTTCCCGAGCCGGACGCGCCGGCCCCGGCCGCTCAGGTGCGGCCGACGGCGGGCGGCCTCTGGGCTGCCGGGGAGCGGATCACCTGGATCGCCGGGCTCGTGCTCGCGCTCTCGTCCTTCATGGATTGGTACGCCGGCTCGGGCGTCGGCGTGAAGCTGGCTGTGATCGGCTGGCACGTCGGTGTGCTCGGAAAGCTCGTGTTCTTCATCGGTCTCGCGGTACTGGCGCTCGTGGCGATGCGCGAGTCGGGCTTCGAGTTACCGCCGACCGTGCCCGAGAGCCTGATCGTCCTCGGCCTCGGCGCACTCGCCGCGATCTTCGTCCTCATCCGCGTGATCTCGATCCCCGATTCCGTGCTGCCCGCCGACGGCCGGGGCATCGGCATCTGGATCAGTCTTGTCGCAGCGCTGGGCGTGATCGCCGGCGGATTACTGCGAGCCGCAGAAGAGCTGTAGCGACGAGCAACCCGAGCACGGCGCCCGCGAGCACGTCCAGCGGGAAATGGTCGCCGTTGTAGAGGCGGGAGAAGGCGATCAGCGCGGCGAGGAGGTAGAGCGGCGGACGCAGGCGTGGCGATGCCGAGGAGAGAATCGTCGCGCACGCGAAGCTCGTGGCGGAGTGGCCCGAGGGGAACGAGTGCGTATTCGTCTTCGCGCCGAGCTGGGTCACGAACGGCCGGTGCCGCTGCACGATGTCCTTGCCGAGGCCGGCCAGCAGATCGGCGAGGGCGTCGGCGGCCACGACCCCGACGAGGAGCCACGGCCGTCGCCAGAGCAGCGCGAGCACGGCGCCGATGACGATCCAGATGAGACCGAGTGTCCCGACCCGCGAGAGCCCGATGAAGAACCAGTCGAGCCAGCCGGTTCGGTGGGCGACGATGAAATGCTCGACGTGCTTGTCGATCGAGATCAAACCGGCACGAGCTGCTTGGCGCGCTCGATCAATTGCTGCGGATCGAACGGCTTGCCGACGAACGCGCGCGCTCCGCGCTGCTCCGCGTCGGCGGCCGACGACTCTTCGACCTTGCCGCTGAACATGATCACCGGAATCGAGCCATGGCGCTCCTGCATGCGTTGCAGCATTTGCCAGCCATCGACGCCCGGCATGACGACGTCGAGCAGCACGAGGCGTGGCGCCTGATCCTCGAGCGCGGCAAGAGCCTCGTCGGCGCTCGAGGCCTCACGGACCGAGTAGCCCTCCAACTCGAGGCTCACGCGCATGAGCTCGCGCAGCCCCGCGTCGTCATCGACGATGAGGACGAGAGGGCCGCCGCCACGCGACCCGGGACCGGATCGGCTGAGGAAGGTCTCGAGGTCGCTGCGGCGGTAGCGGCGATGACCCCCGGGGGTGTAGAACGCTGGCACCCGGCCCTGATCTGACCACTTGCGGATCGTCGACTGGGCGACCCCCAGGAACCTGGCTGCCTGACCGAGCGTCAGCCAGTCCGAGTCACCGGTCGGCATGCGTCTTTCGGGAACGCTCATGGCCCGAAAGTAACCAAAGCTGCCGTTATCTAAACGACGCTCAGCGGCGCGGGATCGTGACGGTCACGGTATCGAGCGCGGCCGGCGCGAGCGGCAGCGGCTTCAGCGTGCGAACGAGCGTTTGCGTCCCGCCCGGCTTGGGAGGGTCGTGGATAGCTTCGCCGACCGCGACGCCGAGCACGAAGACGACCGCCACCGCGCCGGCGAGGAGGATGCGCCGCTTCACGGGCGATAGTCCGCCGCGCCTCGGGCGTAGAGATGAAACGCGGCGTCGGCGACAGTCCCCGGCTCCGCCACCGGCCTGTCGTCGGGAGAGACATCGTCGAGCACCCCGCTCGTCCAGACATCGGCCCCGTCATACGCCGCCGCCAGTTCGGCGAGGGTGAAGATCTGACCGACTCGCCGGCGCAACGCGGCGACGAGGATGTCGACCTGCTCGGTCAGGCGGAGGTAGCGGCTTTGATCTGCGCGCGCGGACTCGACGCGACGGTTGCCGTCCTGCCACTGCTGCCGTGCGAGCTCGACCTCCACGTCAGGGAGTACAGCAAGTGTGGGGCCACGCTGCGGGGAGCTCCGCAAGGATCCGCTCACCCAGCTCGTAGCCGGGCCGCGCGAGCGCAAACGCCGCGTGGGCGTGCAGGCACTTCAGGCTGCCGGTGCGAGTCGAGCCGCCGATGCCCGCGTCGAGCTCCGGGCGGGTCGCGCGCTGTTCCGCCTGCGCCGCTGCGAGGCTGCGCGCGAGGCGAGGATCGTCCGCGGCTGCACGGCTCCACCGCTCGACCCCACCGGCGGCCTCGAGACGCGAGATCGCAGCGACGAGATGGGAGCACGTGAGATAGAACTGCGTCGGGAACGGTCGGCCGTCCTCGTCGAGTGGCGCCTGCTCGGTGACAGCGGGTTGCCCGAAGGGGCACCGTACGACGACGCCGCGAAACGCGCGTGGCGTGCGACCGATCTGGCGCTCGACGATCTTCCGGTCCTCCATCCGCCGCAGGGTAGTGGCTCGCTCTCACCGTCGGCCGTGACCCTTCCTCACGGTGCTCGACGCCGGAGCTCCGTCGGTCTCGTTCCCGCTGCCGCCGATGCCTGCACGGTTTTCGAACGGGTTGTCCGCGGGCCGTCACACTCGCGCGACGGTGGTGGCTAGCGTGCGTGCTGGCGTTCGCGCCAGGCCTGGATCCCCTTGACGATGAAGAGGCGCTCGCCGGGTTTCACGAGGCCGAGTCGCCGTGCTTCGCGTACCAGCTGGCCCCCCGTTGCGGCCTCGGCGATTCGCTGCTCGAGCCGCAGCCTCTCTGCGCGGAGCACGTGCACCTCTGCGGTACGAGCCTGAAGGTGTCGCTTCGCGTGGAGGTAGGTGTGCGCAGGCTTCCAGTAGAGAAACGCGACGAGCATCAGCCCAGCGAGCGCGAGGAGTCGGGTCGGGCGCAGCATCGCGCCTCGTTCTGCGCCCGGTGACGATTCCCTCGTCACGCGTCCTCGGCTGGTGGCTCGCGGCCGAGAACAACCTCGCCCCGTGCCTCGGTCAGGCGATGTCGACCTTGATCACGTTCGTGGACCCCGGCAGGTTGACCGCCGTCCCCGCGGTGAGCACCACCCGGTCACCCTTGTCGATCCCGCCGGAGTTCAGCGCCGACTCGAGCGAGCGCGACCACAGGTCCTCGACATTCTCGGTCTGCGGCATGAGGACCGGCGTCACGCCCCACTCGAGCGCCATCTGCTGCACGGCCGTCTGATGGTGCGACAAACCGACGATCGGCCGGCGCGGCCGGAGGCGTGCGACCCCCGACGCCGTTCGCCCGGTGAAGGTCGGAACGAGAATCGCGCGAGCGCCGATCGTCTCCGCGAGGTCGCACGCGGCGTTCGACATCGCGCGGCCGACGGTCGTCAGCTCCGCGGCTTCGGGCGTCTGGTGCCGATACCCCATCGAAGGCTCGACGGCGCGGGCGATCGTGTCCATGATGCGGACGGCTTCAATCGGATAGTTGCCGGTCGCGGTCTCCGCCGAGAGCATCAGCGCCGAGGTTCCGTCGAGAATCGCATTCGCGACGTCGCTGGCTTCGGCGCGCGTGGGCTCGGCGTGCTCGATCATCGACTCGAGCATCTGGGTCGCCGTGATCACCGGCTTGCCAGCCTCGAGACAGCGCAGGATGATCCTCTTCTGCAGGAGCGGCACGGTGGCCGCCCCGATCTCGACTCCGAGGTCGCCGCGGGCGACCATGATCGCGTCCGCTTCCGCCAGTACCTCTTCCAGCGCCTCGACGGCCTCGGCCTTCTCGATCTTCGCGATCACGCGTGCCGGCGAGCCATGCTGCCGGATGATCGCCTGGAGATCGCGAACGTCGGCCGCAGCCCGCACGAACGACAGTGCGACGAAGTCGACACCGAGATCGAGCGCGAAATCGAGATCGCCCAGGTCCTTCTTCGTCAGCGACGGGATCGGCACGGGGACCCCGGGCAGGTTGACGCCCTTGTGTGACTTCACCTCGCCGCCGACGACGACGAGGCACCGTGCTCGGCCGTGCTCGACCTCCTGAACGGCGAGGCGGACGAGGCCGTCGTCGATCAGGATGTCGTGGCCCGGGCGCAGCACCTCACTGATCACCGCGGGCGCAACCGGTAGCTCGCCGTTCGAGGCGTGCTGCTCGCCGACGACGATCAGCTCCTCGTCCTTCAGGAGGATCCGGGGTGCATCGAGATCGCCGATGCGCAGCTTCGGGCCTTGCAGGTCCGCGATCAGCGCGAGGGGCTTTCCTGTCTCCGCCTGCACCTCTCGCACGACGGCCGCCCCGGCTGCGTGGGTCTCATGGTTTCCGTGCGACAGGTTGAGCCGAATCGCATCGACGCCCGCATCGACGAGCTCGCGCATGCGCTCGTGCGTGGACGACACCGGCCCGATGGTCGCCACGATCTTCGTCCGCCGCTTGTCGGTCGCCATCGGTTTTCAACAGTAGCGAGAGGCGGCCGCCGGACACGGTCGAAATCCGAACCTGGCTTTAGAGGCTCTCACATGATGACGTTCGTCGATCCGGGTGCGATCGGTGGTGCGAGGCAAGGACGCAGGGAGCACCAATAGTGGCTCTATCGGTGCGACCGAGGACACAGCATCGCGTCACCGAGCGCGGCCGGACGGCACAACGTGCATGGTGTGAGAGCCTCTTACTGTCGGGCGCGCGGAAAGGCATCCCAGCCCGGGTACACCGCCCTCGTGCCGAGCTCCTCCTCGATCCGCAGCAACTGGTTGTACTTCGCGACGCGATCCGAGCGGGCCGGGGCGCCGGTCTTGATCTGACCGGTACCGAGCGCCACCGCAAGATCGGCGATCGTCGCGTCCTCGGTCTCACCCGAGCGATGGGACATGACGACCGTGTAGCCGTGCGCCTGCGCGAGCCGCACGGCCTCGATCGTCTCGGTGAGCGTGCCGATCTGGTTCACCTTCACGAGGATCGAATTGGCGACCCCGCGATCGATCCCCTCCCGCAGCCGCTGCGGATTCGTCACGAAGAGGTCGTCGCCCACGAGTTGCACACGGTCACCCACGAGCTCGGTGAGCGCGCGCCACGATTCCCAGTCGTCCTCCGCGGCGCCGTCTTCGATCGAGACGACGGGATAGCGGTCGAGGATCTCGGCCCAGAACGCAGGCAGCTCGGCACTCGTCTTCTCACGTCCCTCGAACCGGTACGCGCCGCCGGAGAACACCTCGCTCGTCGCCGGGTCGAGCGCGATCGCAATCCGCTCACGATGGCCCGCACGGTCGGCCGCCTCGAGGATCGCTTCGATCGCCGCTTCGCTCGAGGAGAGGTCGGGCGCGAACCCGCCCTCATCGCCGACGCCGACCGCGAGCCCCGCGTCGGCGAGCACCTTCTTCAGCGCGTGGTAGGTCTCCGCGCCGATCCGCAGGGCCTCCGAGAACGTCTCTGCCCCGACGGGAACGACCATGAACTCCTGCAGGTCGATCGAGTTGGTGGCGTGCGCCCCGCCGTTGATCACGTTCAGCATGGGCACCGGAAGCATCGTCGCCGCTTCGCCGCCGAGGTGGCGCCAGAGGGGAAGCTTCGACGACGCAGCCGCCACCTTGGCAGCCGCGAGCGAGATTCCGAGGATCGCGTTGGCACCGAGGCGGCTCTTGTTCTGCGTCCCGTCGAGGTCGATCAGCACGCGGTCGAGGCCCTCCTGGTCGCGCGCATCGCGGCCGCGAACAGCCCTGGCGAGCTCACCGTTGACGTTCGCGACCGCAGTCGCGACGCCCTTGCCACCCCACTCGACCTCTCCGTCGCGTAGCTCGACCGCCTCGTGCACCCCGGTCGACGCGCCCGAAGGGACGATCGCCCGCCCGACCTCTCCCGACGCCAGACGCACGTCGACCTCTACCGTCGGGTTGCCGCGCGAATCGAGTACCTGACGTCCGCGGACGTCTGCAATCGAGGCTTCGTCGTTCGAGCTCACTGATTCTCCTTGGCCAGGTCGTAGTAGGCGTCCTGCTGGTCGAGCGGGAGCGCGGTCCAGTCTTTCGCATCCGCCAGCGCAAGCTCGACGGCACGGTCGACACGGGTTCGGAAGCGCTTCGCGGCGGCCCGCACCTCGAGCTCGGGGTCGATGTCCAGACGACGGGCGACATTCACGGCTGCGAACAGGACATCGCCGAGCTCGGCAGCGACCCGCGCGTCGAGCCCCGTCTCGGGGGCAGGGTCGAGCTGCGGCAGCTCTGCACGGAGCTCGCGAACCTCGTCGTCGAAATCCGCGAGCGCGCCGGCGAGATCTGGGTACTCGAAGCCGGCGGATCGCGCTCGTTGCTGCACCTTGCGCGCGTACGAGAGCCCCGGGAGGTTCTCCGGCACCTCGTGGAAGACGCCTCGGCGTCCCTCCTGGTCCCGCTTCAACTCCTCCCAGCGGTCCTTCACTCGCGCAGCCGAATGCACCTCGTCGTCACCGAAGACGTGCGGATGGCGTGCGACGAGCTTCGCGTGGATCCCACGTGCGGCTCGTTCGAGATCTCCTGCTCCACGCTCTTGCAGCAACAGCGCGAGGAAGTAGACCTGGAACAGAAGATCGCCGATCTCGTCGAGGAGCTTGGGATCGTCGCCGGACCGGGCGGCGTCGGCGACCTCGTAGGCCTCCTCCACGGTGTGCGGGACGATCGTCTGCACCGTCTGCTCGCGATCCCACGGGCACTCGCGGCGCAGGCGCTCGGTCAGCTCCTGGAGCTCGACGAGCGCGTCGGCGAGCGACACCGCGCTAACCGGTCGTCGTCGCGTTCGTCGTCGTCTGAGCGCAGGGATCCGGCGTCGGCGCAAAGCCGACCTGATACTTGATCTGCGAGCCGGAGCAGAAGCTCTTCGTCAGGTTCGTCGCCCAGTCGCTCATCACCTGGTTCTTCTTCGTCTGAAGCAGCTGCTGCTTGATCGAGCTCGAGACCTGCTTCTCGGGAGTCGTCGACCGTGGCTTCACCCCGGCGAGCGGCTCGATGATGAACCAGCCGTACTGCGCGTTGTGGATCGGAGCATGCACCAGCTTCGTCGGCTGCGTGAACGACACCTTGTCGAACTCGGGCACCGTCTGACCCTTGGAGACAGTCAGCTTGCCGCAATTGCCCTTCGAGCTCGGATCCTGCGAATACTTCTTCGCGAGCTTGCACCACGTCTGGTCGTCTCCGCCCTTCAGCTGAGCGTAGAGCGAGTCGGCGAGCGGCTTCGTCTTGACGAGGATGTGGCGGACATCGCGCGTCTGTGCCTGCGAGTACAGCTGGGGATGCGTGACGTAGTACTGATGCACGTCGTCGGATGAGACCGTCACGTTGCCGGCGATCTTCTTCGTGAGCCCCTCGGAGATCAGTTGCGTGCGGATCTCGTCCCGAACCTGTGCTTCGTCGAGGTGCTGGGCCTTCAACTGCGCTTGATACTTCTTCTCGCTGCCGCCGAAGTACTGCTTCTTGATTTGATCCAGGCGAGCCTGGACGCTCTTGCCGGTGATGTCGACTCCGAGCTTCTTCGCCCTCGCCTCGCGCTCGGCCTGTTGCACGAGCAGCGTCACCGCCTGCCCCTTGACCGTTGCGAATGCGGCGGTGCCATTCTTCGGGAACGTACGCGGGGGCGTCTGCTGGGCGAAACTCCGTTTCGCGCGTGCCATCAGCGCGTCGAATGCGGACTTCTGGATGTGCACGTCGCCGACGACGGCGACATCCTTCGAGGAGAGGCTCGCGCTGCCGCCGCCACCGCAGCCCGCGAGCAGCGCCACGACGAAGAGGATCGGGAGAGTGAACTTCGCCTTGTTCATAGAAAAGCGCCGGCTAAGCCGCCTGGCGCGCGACGAGCATAGCATCGACCAAATCGAGCGCACCCGTGAATTCATCGCCCCTTAACGTCACTTCACGGTTCCCTGACGAGTACACCGCGGTCTCGATACGGTCGCGGAGCTCGCGGAGCTCGCCCGAGCCGAGCACCACCGGCCCGACCGAGGCGCGACCGCCACGAAAGATGAGGTAGTCGGCTCCGAGGCGAGCAAGCTTCAGCTTCGCCTCCTGGATCGCGAAGAGGTTCCCGACGGGCTCCGGCATCGGCCCGTAACGGTCTTCGGTCGCGACGCGCAACTCGTGCAGCTCATCCTCCGTCTCGGCAAGGGCTATGCGCCGATGCAGGTCGATCTTCAGGGCCTCCGCGGTGATGTACCCGGCGGGCACGTAGGCGTCGACGCGCGCGTCGACGCGCACGGGACGCGTTGCGAGACGACGCTCACCCGAGAGCTCGGCGACTGCCTCGTGCAACATCTCGACGTAAAGCTCGAAGCCCAGGGCGGCGACGTGACCCGACTGCTCGGCGCCGAGCAGGTCGCCCGCACCGCGGATCTCGAGGTCGCGCATGGCGATCGCGAAGCCGGCGCCGAGCTCGGTGTGATCGGCAAGCGTGGCGAGCCGGGCGCGCGCTTCCGCTGTCAACTCGTGCGCGTCGGGATAGAACAGATACGCATGGGCGAGTACGTCGCTGCGGCCGACGCGGCCGCGGATCTGGTAGAGCTGAGCGAGCCCGAGCTGGTCGGCGCGCTCCACGATCAGCGTGTTCGCCTGCGGGATGTCGAGGCCCGATTCGATGATCGTCGTCGAGACGAGGACGTCGGCATCACCCGCGAGGAACTTCATCATCTGATCCTCGAGCTGACGTTCGGCCATCTGCCCGTGCCCGACGAGGAAGCGAAGGCTCGGGCACATCTGTTGCAACTTCGCGACGGCTTCGTCGATCGTCTCCACGCGGTTGTGGAGGTAGAACGCCTGTCCGTTGCGAGCGACCTCCCGCTCGAGCGCCTGCTTGATCAGGTCTTCGTCGTACTCACCGACGAACGTACGGATCGGCCGGCGTCCCTCCGGCGGCGTTTCGATCACGGAGATATCACGCAGGCCCGCGAGCGACATGTGCAACGTGCGCGGAATCGGAGTCGCGCTGAGCGCGAGCACGTCCACCTCGAGGCGAAGTTGGCGCAGGAGCTCTTTCTGCGCCACCCCGAAACGCTGTTCCTCGTCCACGACCACGAGACCGAGCTCCTTCGAGATGACGTCTCGCGAGAGCACGCGGTGCGTCCCGATGAGCACGTCGACCTTCCCAGCTGCGAAGTCCGCCAGCACGTGCTTCACCTCGGACGGCCTGCGGAAGCGCGAGATCATGTCGACGCGGACCGGGAAGTCACGGTAGCGGGCACGAAAGGTGTTCCAGTGCTGTTGTGCGAGAACCGTGGTCGGCACGAGCATCAGCACCTGCTTGCCGGCGACGGCGACGGCGAACGCCGCTCGTATTGCGACCTCCGTCTTGCCGAACCCCACATCGCCGCAGACGAGCCTGTCCATGGGGCGCGGCGCCTCCAGATCCTCCTTCACGGCCTCGATCGCTGTGCGCTGATCCTCGGTCTCGCGGTAGGGAAACTCGCTCTCCAACCGCTCGACCCATTCGTGATCGACGTCGTACGCGACTCCGGGCTGGGTCTGGCGTTGCGCATAGAGCTGAATCAGCTCACCCGCCATCTCGCGGAGGTGCGCGCGGGCGCGCGTCTTCAGGTTGTCCCAAGCCTTGCCACCGAGCTTCGACAGCGTGGGCGCTTTCGAATCGGCCCCGATATACCGGCTGACCTTGCCAATCTGCTCGTGCGGCACGTACACGCGGTCGTCGCCGCGATAGGCGAGCAGCAGGTAGTCCCGGGTCACGCCTGCGACGTCCTTCGTCTCGAAGCCGAGAAGCTGCGCGACGCCGTGATCCTCGTGGACGACGTAGTCGCCCGTCCGCAGGTCCGAGAAGCTCTGCAGCGCGCGCCCCGGCGCGCCGGTCGCCCGGGGCGGTCGCTTGCGGAAGATCTGGGTGTCGGGAAGGAGCGCGACCCCGAGGTCACGCCAGACGAAGCCGCGCCGTGCAGGAGCAACAGCGAAGACGAGGCCCTCGGCCGCCTCCCCCACGTCGAGCATGCGCGCGTCGGTCCGACGCAGCAGTTGCTGCTGCCGAAGCGCTTCGCCACGATGCGGGAACGCGACGATCACGTCGAGCTCCTGGCGCAGGAGGCCGCCGAGCTCGTTCTCGGCCTCGGCGAGGCCGCGTGCAGCGATCGCAGGCCGTTGCGCATCGAACGAGAACGGCTGCCCCTGGGGCATCGGCGTTAGCAGCGTTGCCGCGTCGAGCTCGACCGGGGCAAGCGACTCCTCCGT
Source organism: Gaiellales bacterium (assembly GCA_038239825.1). GTDB lineage: Bacteria > Actinomycetota > Thermoleophilia > Gaiellales > Gaiellaceae > PALSA-600. The sequence goes on along the minus strand of JBBSEJ010000003.1, from coordinate 11,120 downwards.
CCAGAGCGCGAGGATCTCGTCGGCCTGCCAGACGACGTCCGCCCCGCGACCGAAGACGGGCACGAGATCGTCGGGCACCGCGACGGACGCCCCCTCCTCCTCCTCAGGCCCAAGGTCGAGCTCCGCGAGCTCACTCCGGCGCTCGGCGGCCGGATAGACGGTCGCATGCCGAACCTCGCGCAGCGCCCGCTGCGTGAATGGCGAGAACGCACGGATCTGCTCGATCTCGTCGCCGAAGAGCTCAATGCGGAGCGGCTCGCGGCCGGTGGTCGGAAACACATCGACGAGGCCCCCGCGCACCGCGAACTGGCCGCGCTCCTCGACGCGCTCGACGCGCTCGTATCCCGCCGAGGCGAGAAGCTCGGCGAGCGAGTCGAGGCCCGGCTCGTCACCAGCCGCGACCTCGAGCGCTGCCGGGCGAGCGGCGAGCGGCGGCAGGCCCTCGGCGATCGCAGTGGCGGACGCACAGACGAGCCCCCCACGCTCGAGCACCGCGAGCGCCCGCGCGCGCTCGCCGACAAGGTGCGGCGGCGGCTCGAGGCCCGAGGCCCAGTGCACACCGCGCGACGGGAAGAGCGCGACATGCTCGTCACCGAGGAACCACGCCGCGGCCTCGGCCACGTCGCGCGCGTCGGCGTCCTCTGCGAGCAAGACCACGAGCCCGCGTCCGAGCTCTTCGTGAAGCGCAGCGAGTACGAGTGGCAGGACGGGCTCGGACACCCGAGCGCTCGTCGGCAGCGCGCCTGCGAATTCCTGCAGGCGCTCTTCGGCGCGAAGGCGGTCGACGAGGCTGTAGAGAACGGGACGGTCCATGGAGACGGGCCGAACGGGTGCATTCGGCCCGGAGCCATCGTACTCCGCCGCGCTCACTCGACGGCGCCGTCTGTCCGTTCGAGCTCTCGTTACGAGCGCTTGCCGTTGATGGCGCGCTGCGCCGCTTCGAGGCCCTCCGCGTCGAGTGTCTCGACGGCGTCTGCCGCGGCGGAGACCAGCCGATCGGGATCTTCGTGCGGCTCGAAGTCGCCGAGGACGAAGTCGGCGAGCGGCCGAGGATCGCCGCGCTCTGGCCGTCCGACTCCGACACGCAAACGCAGGAACTCGGGCGTGCCGAGGTGCTGGGCGACCGAACGCAGGCCGTTGTGCCCCGCCAGCCCCCCACCGACGCGAGCCTGGAGACGGCCGCTCGGGAGGTCACTCTCGTCGTGCACCACGAGAACCGAGCCGGGGTCGAGCTTGAAGAAGCGAAGCGCATCGCGCACCGCTCGGCCCGAGTCGTTCATGTAGGTCTCGGGCTTCAGCAGCGCGACCTTATGACCGTCGACGCGAATCTCCGCGAGCCTGCCGTGGAACTTGCCGCGCCAGGCGCCGTCGTGACGGCGGGCCAGCTCCTCGACGACGAGCCACCCCACGTTGTGCCGGTTGCGCGCGTGCTCGCGACCGGGGTTGCCGAGACCGGCGACGAGCAGGTCGAGTGACGTGCCGTGGCGACGAGGCCACAGGCGCACTAGCCCTCGGTCGTGCCGGCTTCGCCGTCGGAGCCGGAGTCGCCGTCGGCCGCTGCCTCGTCCGACGCTGCCTCCTCGCCCTCGGCGGGCTCCTCGCCGGCCTCGGGCGTCGTCTCTGGCTCGTCGTCGGTGCGTGGCTGCGTGACGGAGACCAGCACGATCTCTTCGGCGTCGTCGAGCAGCGTGACCCCCGCCGGGAGATCGATCGCCGAAAGGCGAAGCGTGTCGCCGATCTGCATGTCGGAGATATCGGCTTCGAGGTGCTCGGGAACCTCCATCGGCAAGGCTTCGACGGTCACCTCGCTCGTGACCTGCGTGAGCACGCCGCCCTCCTTCACGCCTGCCGCCTCGCCGTGGAGCGTGACGGGCACGGTCGCGTGGATCGGTTGGTCGAGGCGCACTTCTTGAAGATCGACATGGGTGATGTGACCGCGAATCTTGTCCTGCTGATAATCCTTGAGCACCGAGGAATGTGTCTTCCCACCCTCGACGATCACGTCGAGCACCGCGTTCAGCCCACCGCGGGTCGTGAGCGCGCTGCGCAGGGCGCGCTCGGGAATCGAGATCGCGACCGGGTCCTCGCGCCCGTAGAGAACGCCGGGGATCAGGCCCTGGCGACGCAGGCGCCGCGACTCGGCGGAACCGAGCACGGAACGGTTCTCGACCACCAGTTTGACGCGCTCGCCAGCCACGGCTGCGCATTGTAGCGGCGGAGGAAGCCCGTCAGACTGGAAGGGCGATCGGCGTGCATCGCCCTGAATCGCGTAACACTGTGCTTGCGCCTCGCTCTGGATCCCGCGCCGGTGCATCGAGATCGGGCACCCATGAAGGCGGTCAGGCGGCCAAAGACACCTCGCGTCAGGAACAGGTAGCCGGGAGGATGTCCGACGGGGAACCGAACCTCTCCCGAGCAGCCGATGATGTACCGAGACCGGCCAAGCGGCAGCGGCTTCGCGCAACTCGGCGCGGGACGACGTAGGGTCCCAGTCGAGTCGGCAGATGACCTGCCGCGTGAACGGAAACGGCAACTTCACCGCCGCCCACGCGGTCGACTCGAATACAGTTCTGATTCCGATCGCGTTCGGGCCGTTCACGAGCACCTTTACGGACTCGGCCGGCGCGACGACGACGAGCGTCGATCCCGGGATCGCGAAGGGCAATTCAATACCCCGGAACGGCAAGATCCAGGACTGCGAGTACTCGGTCAGCTTCACGTTCCCCGATGGCTCGAGGTTCTCCGGAAGCGGCTCCGTCACCGGGTTCATCCCGGGTCACTGACCAAATGGTCACTGAGCGACCACGGCCGGGTGCAGCGAGACTGCGCCCGGCCGCATTCGCGTGATTGCGCGCCCTCGTTCCCTCCGCAAGGGTCGCCGCCGGCCGGGAGAGCCGGGTCGACACGCGGCAGCATCCGGCGGTGAGCGTTGGGATCTGATCGACCTAGGTTGCTGCTCAGGGCGGAGTAAGCCCCAGCCTAGGTGAGGCTTTCAGCCGAGATCGTCGCGCCGACGCGAGGTGAGCAGTCGTCGCAGGCCCCGCGCAGAACGACGTCGTGACCGGCGACCACGTAGCCGGTTCGTCGCTCGACCTTGCGCAGCGCGCGTTCGAGCTCGTCGTCGGCGAACGCCTCGACCTTGCCGCAGTCGTCGCAGACGAGGTGATGGTGATGCTCGCCGCCCGCGTGGATCGGCTCGAAGCGTGCCATGCCTGCACCGACATCGATTCGCTGGACGAAGCCGTCCTTTGTCAGCTGCTCGAGCGCGCGGTAGACGCTCGCGGTGCCGACTCGGCGGCCCTCGGCCCGCAGCTCGTCGAAGATCTCCTGCGCGGTCAAGCAGCAATCCTGGCGGCCGAGCAGCTCGATGACCGCTCGCCGCGCGCCGCCGTTTCGGTGTCCCCGGGCGCGCAGCGAGGCGATCGTCGTCTCCGTCCAGACGGACGTCTCAGCCGCGCCGGACATGGCACTAATGGTAGCGCCTCTCGTCTACGTCCACGCCGGTAATGAGTCTCGTTAGCGTAGTGTGGGCTGGACACGCTGTTCACCGGACGGAGGCTCGGCTGCATGCGCACGATTTCGCTCGCCTGCTTACTCGTTGGTATCGCGCTCGGAGGCGCCGTGTCGGGGTGCTCGTCGGGCAAGGCCGGAGCGAGCGGCGGCAGCGTCCAGGTGGTCGCGGCCGAGAACTTCTGGGGCAGCATCGCCTCGCAAATCGGTGGCGATCGCGTTCACGTCACGAGCGTGATCGCGAGCCCTGCCACCGACCCCCACGACTACGAGCCGACCGCCGCCGACGCACGGACGATGGCCCGTGCGCAGCTCGCGATTATGAACGGCGTCGGGTACGACCCCTGGGCGGGCGAGCTGATCGCCGCCAACCCCGTGCACGGGCGCGTCGTTCTGACCGTGGGCGATCTCGTCGGAGTCGAGCCGGGCGGCAACCCTCACCGCTGGTACTCACCGGCCGACGTGCACCAGGTGATCCGCCGGATCGTCAGCGACTACGCGAAGCTCGACCCGAACGACGCGCCCTACTTCGAGCGGCGACGAAGACGCTTCGAGACGCGAGGTCTCGCGCAGTACGAACGCGTGCTCGCGGCGATCAAGCGCTCCTACCACGGAGTCCCGGTCGGCGCCTCGGAGAGCATCTTCACGCCGCTTGCACGCGCGCTCGGACTGAAGCTCCTGACACCCGCCTCGTTCCTGAGGGCGATCAGTGAGGGAACCGAGCCTGCGGCCGCCGACAAGTCCACCGTCGATCGCCAGATCGCCCGTGCGCAGATCAAGGTGTGGGTCTTCAACAGCCAGAACAGCACCCCCGACATCCAGAGGATCACCGAGGCTGCGCGCGCGAGGGGCATCCCTGTGGCGACGATCACCGAGACCCTCACCCCCGCCTCCGCGAGCTTCCAGGCCTGGCAGTCGCGCCAACTCGAGGAGCTCGCCGCCGCGCTCGCACAGGCGACGGGGCGGTGAGACGGTCCGGGGCGGCAACCGCCGTCGAGGAGGAGAATCCGCCCGGAATGATCGCTATGACAACCTTGAACGACGGTGCCGGCCGTCCCGGCGGAGGAGCGGCAGTTGGCTTCGAGCGCGCCGCCGTTCGCCTCGGCGGCCGCACGATCTGGAGCGACCTCTCGGTGTCGGTCGAGCACGGCGAGTTCGTCGCGATCCTCGGCCCGAACGGAGCCGGCAAGTCGACCCTCGTGAAGGCAGTGCTCGGCCTGCTTCCACTCGCCGCCGGAGCCGTCTCCGTGCTCGGCGGGCCGCCGGGCGAGGCGAACGACCGAATCGGCTACCTGCCGCAGCGCCGGAACTTCGACGCCGGCACACGCATCCGCGGCATCGACATCGTCAGGCTCGGGCTCGACGGAGCTCGCTGGGGCATCCCGATCCCCGGCCTACCGAGCCGAGCCCGAGCCTCCGCGCGGGTCGCCGAGGTGCTCGAGCTCGTCGGCGCCACCGGCTTCGCACACAATCCGATCGGCGAGCTCTCGGGTGGCGAGCAGCAACGGCTTCTGATCGCCCAGGCGCTCGTCCGCCGCCCCGGGCTGCTATTGCTCGACGAGCCGCTCGACAGCCTCGACCTTCCCAATCAGGCCTCTGTCGCCGCGCTCGTTCGCCGCATCTGCCAGGAAGAGAAGGTGGCCGTCCTGCTCGTCGCCCACGACATCAACCCGATCCTCGGATACCTCGACCGGGTCGTCTACGTCGCCGGCGGCACCGCGTGCGAAGGTTCGCCCGAGCAGGTGATCTCGAGCGAGACGCTCAGCCGTCTCTACGGCGCGCCGATCGAGGTGTTGCGCGCATCCGACGGCAGGCTCGTCGTCGTGGGGCAGCCGGAAGCCCCATTCGTGCACGGCGGCCGTCACGCGCATGATTGAAGCCGCGATCTTCGAGGGACTGTCGTGGAATCCGTTGAGCGACGTTCGGCAGCTCGTTGCGTTCCCGTTCATGGTCAACGCGCTCGAGGCGGGAACGATCGTCGCCGTGATGGCCGGCGTCACCGGCTGGTTCATGGTGCTCCGCCGGCAGACCTTCGCCGGGCACAGTCTCTCGGTGATCGCCTTTCCCGGCGCCGCAGCCGCGAGCCTTGCCGGCCTTCCGATCGCACTCGGCTACTTCAGCTTCTGCGGGGCAAGCGCCCTCGCGCTCGCGGGAATCGCGGGCTCGCGCAGGAGCCTCAGCGCCGAATCCGCTGCGATCGGCTCGCTGCAGGCGCTCGCACTGGCGCTCGGCTTCCTCTTCGTCAGTCTCTACCACGGCGTGCTGAGCGGCCTCGACTCGCTGCTCTTTGGCACATTCCTCGGCATCACGAGAGGGCAGGTGACCGCGCTCCTCGCCGTGGCTGTCGCCGCCATCGCCCTGATCATCTTTGCCGCCCGGCCGCTCTTCTTCGCCTCGGTCGACGCCGACGTCGCCCGCGCCGCCGGCGTCCCGGTCGGCTTGCTCGGTTTCGCGTTCCTGCTCGTCCTCGGGCTCTCGGTTGCCGCCACCAGTCAGATAACAGGGGCGCTGCTCGTCTTCGCCTTGCTCGTCACGCCGGCCGCGACGGCCCACCAGCTCACCGCGCGACCGGCGCTCGGCGTCGCTCTCTCGGTCACCATCGCCCTCGCGGTCACCTGGCTCGGGCTCGCGCTCGCCTACTTCTCGGCCTATCCGGTCGGGTTCTACGTCACTTCGCTCTCCTTCGCGCTCTACGTCCTCGCGCGGCTCACCCGCGTCGTCGCCGGCGCTCGGAGCCGGGCGAAGCTCACGCCGGCCTCGGTCTGATGTTCGCGCACGAGTTCATGCGCAACGCGCTCGTCGCCGGCAGCTTCGTCGGGGTGGCCTGCGGCCTCGTCGGCTACTTCGTCGTCCTCCGCGCCCAGGTCTTCGCAGGCGACGCTCTCAGCCACGTCGCGTTCACAGGCGCGCTCGCCGCCGCCGTGCTCGGGGTCGACATCCGTGCCGGCCTCTTCGCCGCGACCATTCTCGGCGGCCTCTTCCTCGGCGCACTCGGCACTCGCGCGCGAGCCGACGACGTCGTGATCGGCTCGATCTTCGCCTGGACGCTCGGCCTCGGCGTGCTCTTCCTGTCGATCTTCACGACCAGGCGCAGTGCCGGCAACGGCACCGCCGGCGTTCGCGTCCTCTTCGGCTCGATCTTCGGGCTCAGCGGCAGCGACGTCAGGGTCTCCGTCGCGCTGGCGGTTCTCGCAAGCCTCATCCTCTTGACGATCGCGCGACCGCTGCTCTTCGCCTCACTCGACACGGCGGTCGCCGCGGCCCAGGGAGTGCCCGTCCGCGCACTCGGGCTCGGCTTTCTCGCCCTCGTCGGCCTCGTTGCGGCCCAGGCGAGCCAAGCCGTCGGCGCCCTCCTCCTGCTCGGGCTCCTCGCAGCGCCCGCCGGTGCCGCCCACCGGCTCACCACGAGCCCGTACCGCGGTCTCCTCCTCTCTGCCGTCCTCGCCGTCGGGTCGGTCTGGAGCGGTCTCACCCTCGGCTACCTCTTCCCGAGACTCCCACCCAGCTCGCTGATCGTCGGGTGCGCCGTCGGAAGCTACGCCGTGGCCCTCGCCCTCACCGCGACCGACGGCGGTTCCGCGCTCGAAGATCGGAAGACCCCGATGTGATCGAAAACCTCGATCGAGCTTCAGTTTCGATTGCTCGGTGACCGATGAGAACCCGGAGCCTTTTGTTGAGGCTCCAGACGACCGACTACCCGTCCCTTATCAGGTCGGCGCACGTCGGCGGCGCATTCGCTGTCGCCGGTCACGCTCGTAACGGGAAGGTCACCATGAAGCTCTTGAAGTATCCGGCGCTGCTCGGTCTGTTCGCCCTCGGCCTCGCATCGCTGACGTTTGCCGGAGCGTCCGGTGCCGCGGCGACCGTTGTTCCACTCGGAACTGCTGCCGACTTCGCCGTCCTGGCGGGCTCTGGCATAACGAACACCGGAGCAACGACGATCGGCGGCGACTCGGGGTCGTCTCCGACCGCGACGGAGACCGGGTTCGGGTCGTGCCCGGCCGCGAACTGTGTCACCCAGACTGGTGCGAACCACACGGACCCGGATCCGAACGATTCGGCGACACAAGCGGCAAAGAGTGCGCTGACGAATGCCTACAACGTCGCGGCCGGTCAGACACCGACGACGATCCCCACCGAGCTCGCCGGACAGACGCTCACCGCGGGCGTCTACAACTCGGCCTCCGGGACATTCGGGATGACGGGGACGCTGACGCTTGATGCAGGCGACGATCCGAACGCGGTGTTCATCTTCCAGACCGCGGACGGCACGGGGACGCTGATCACCGCCGGAACCGGGAACGTGAGCATGATCCGCTCCGCTCAGTCCTGCAACGTGTTCTGGAAGGTCGGATCGTCGGCGACGCTCGGCGGCGGTTCCACGTTCCGGGGGACGATCATGGCCAACGCATCGATCAGCCTCGGAGCAGCGGTGACGGTCGACGGCCGGCTCCTCGCCGGCGAGCAGCCGTCGGGTGCGGGCGCGGTCACGTTGATCAACGACACGATCATCAAGCCGACCTGTGCGATTGCTCCACCTCCGACGGCGACCACTGCGGCAACGGCGACGACAGCGGCGGCCACCACGACGGCACCCACCCCGACGGCTGTGCCGTCGAAGGCAGCCACAGCGGCCCAGGTCGCTGCGGCACGGAAAGCTGCGGCGACGAAGGCCGCCGCGGCCAGGAAGGCCGCGGCTGTGAAGAAGGCCGCGGCTCTGAAGAAGGCGGCGGAGCTGAAGAAAACCGCCGCGGCGAAGAAGGCTGCAGCGGTCAAGAAGGCCACTGCGGTCAAGAAGGCCACTGCGGTCAAGAAGGCCACTGCGCTCAAGCGGGCAGCTGCGCTCAGGAAGGCAGCGGCCGCGCGGGCGAAGAAATCGACCAGCAACTCGAGCTCGACATCGACGTCTCTCGTCGGGCACGGGAACGCACGGCCGCCTGCTCGCATGCCCGGATTCACGGGCTAGCACCGGCGTGCTGAGGGTGCTGTGCCTGGTGGGGTTGCTCGTCGCAAACGCGACGAGCAGCCCTGCTGCATCACGCGCGGCGATTCAATCACCGGTACGGCCCATGCAGGAGACGGTGGCGCTCGTCACGCCTCACACGGTCTACGGCGCACCCCGGTCGAACGCGCCAATGCTTCGGACGATTGCCGCGCGTCGACCTATCACCGGAGAGCGGACGGTGCTTCCGGTCGTCGGACATTCGACCGATGGAGGAGGTGCACACTGGTTGCACGTCCGGATTCCCGGACGCCCGAACGGCAGCACGGGCTGGATCGAACGCGCCGGAACCGTCGGAAGGACAACGCGCCTGCACCTCGTGGTGGAGCTCGTGCGTCGCCGCCTCGTCGTCTACCGGAGCGGGCGTGCGATCCGAACGTTCATCGCGATCGTCGGAAAGCCCTCGACCCCGACTCCCGAAGGTGAGTTCTTCGTCGAGGAAGCGATCGCCCTGCCCGCGAGCGCGGTCGGTGCGCCCTTCGCACTCGCACTGAGCGCGCGCTCGAACGTCTTCCAGGAGTTCGACGGCGGGCCGGGCCAGATCGCTGTGCACGGGTTGGCGAACGTCGGCGGTTCGCTCGGGACGGCTGCCAGCCACGGGTGCATTCGCCTTGGCGCTCCGGCCATGACGTGGCTCGTCGAGCGCATCGGGCCGGGCGTCCCCGTGTCGATCCGCTAGCGACTGCCTCGAGGTTGCACTACACCCGCAGAGGACAGGCGCCGCCCTGGTAGCTCGCGTCCTGAGAGCGGCGAAACCAAGTGGCTGCGAGCGTCAGCGCGCTCATCTCTGCCGTGTGATAACCGAGCCCGTAGAGCCGGTGCAGCTCACCCGGAAGGCCGGCACGCGCGCACGCTTCCGCGACCGCCTCATCGTTCGTGAACCGTCCCAGATGCGCACTCTCATGCACGAGCACGTCCACGGACCAGCCCACCTGAAGCTCGTTCAAGTCGCGCGAGCGTCGGTTCGCGCCGAGCCGCAAGCCTTCACAGACATACGGACTGAGGTGCATCTCGCCCGCAGCGATCACGCTGAAGCCGTAGAACTCTGCGCCGTTGATGGCGGGCAGCGCGACCGCCTGGAGAGACTGGGCCCAGCTCGCCGCGGAAGTGCCACAGGTCACCGTGAGCGCGCGGCCGCTGAGGAAATCAGCCTCCTTCGTGATCTGGTCAGCCGACAGAATCACAGACTGCGAGGCAGTTGACTTCGGCGTGCCACTCGGGAGAGTCGTCGGTGCCGCGACCGCGGAGCCCGTCGCCCCGAGAGCGAGGAGTGCGATTGCCGTCGAAAGAACGGTAAGAGCTCTGACGCGAGCGTCGACCATGCCGGTGCCTCCTCAGAGGATGGGTGGAACACCGGGCCTCGGTTTCGCTCCTGGCTCGCCGTCAGCACAAACCAGCGACCAAGTCGCTGACGGGTCATGGCCTGCCGCAGTGATGAATGAATCGCCCCGTCGCAACCGCAAGGAAACGACGTCGCATCACCCATGCTAGGGAGTCGGAGGAAGGCGCGATAGCCCTCGAACGAGGGAACTCCCGGCGCTGCGATATCTCGTGCCAGTGGCTCGCCCGACACGGCAGAGCGCCGCGCGGGCAACGACGCCGGCGCCCCTGGGGCACGGTCGCGCGCCGTTACGAACGGCGGTCGAAGGATCGGAGACGATCTCGCTAGAAGAGCTGGTTCGTCTAGAGCCGGTCGGGCAGATCACGTCGCGCATACCTGCACGCGACAGATCATCCGAAGTCGTCTCAGATTCGCCCGACCCGGCACTCCGCGCCCATCGCATCCGCCGGGTTTCGTTCAGCCCTCCCGTTATGCCCACCTACAGCGATATTCGCTCTCGCTCAATCGAGGGGTTCGACCGATGAGAGAGTTGCGAGGGGGCCGAGCTGCGGCGCGGCCCCCACGCTCGGTCTGCGGCTGGTCCACCATCGCCGTCGGATCGAATCTCGGCGCGTTAGGGTCGCTTTCACCGTTCGGCTTGCGTTCGCGCCTCACCTTTTCGACCGGAGGCGGATCTGAATCGCCATGCTGCTGCAGGTTTCAGTACAGCTCGGCCGTGGGATGTGAATCCCGGGGATGAATCAGCAGACGGAGCGCGCGAGACATACGTGGCACCGTGTTGTCGTGAACCGTGGTGTGGCTCCCGCGACGGCGTCGGTTGATCTTCTGCGAGCACTCGACCAATGCCTCCAGGTGGCCGTGAGTGGGACGCCACCGGGCGAAGGGCAGCGCACCTCCTCTCGCCCGGACGAACGGCGTCCCCTCCCTTCCCGGGGCCGTTACCGACTGAGTTTCCCCGCGACGACCGGTGCTCTTCGCTACCTGGGCGCCCGGCACGACGGCTTTAGATACGGCGCATTCGTCTGTTCGGTGTCGGCCGCTTCGGGCTGGTTGCTCGTCCACTTCCTGCGCTGATATAGGAGCCGCGGGCGCCGCGGGCGCTCTTTGACGGTGATCGTGACAGCACCCACGGCGAGCACGACGGCATCCGAAACGCTCATGCCGAGAGGCTAATGACCTGCGCGCCAGTTGCGAGCCAGTGCGCGCGCGGAGCCTGTCAAGTCGAATGGGACGCTCGGTCGTCGAATTTAGTGAGCTACCTCATCG
>JBBSEJ010000002.1:0-99770 GCA_038239825.1 Gaiellales bacterium | reverse complement strand
TGCCTGCCCGAGCAGCAGCGCCGCTCGGCGCGCGCGCGCGTGCCCCCTCGGGTCTTCGCGTTCCAGCTCGTCGCCGCCCGCGGCGTTCGCCCGCGCGGCGCGCCTCGCACGAGTCGGCTTCGTCATCGTGTCGGACCGGAGGTCGATCATTCGCGCATGCGATCCTACGCAAGGTGACGTTCGACCCATACAGCCTGCCTTCGGGCCTTCCGGTTCCCGAGGACGACGGCGCCACCGATCATCTGTCGGGCCTGCGCGTCCCGTCCCTCGTGCTCGACTCGTCTCAGGGGCCGACCGACCTGGCGGAGCTCTGTGCCGAGCGGGGCGTGCTCTACGTCTATCCACGCACGGGCAAGCCCGGCGTGCCGCCGCTTGCCGGCTGGGACGAGCTGCCCGGTGCACGTGGCTGCACACCGCAGTCGTGCGGGTTTCGCGACCACGCCGCCGAGCTCGCCGGACTCGGGGCTCGGGTCGCCGGTCTGTCGTCGCAGTCGCTCGCCGACCAGATCGAATTCGGCGAGCGCAACCACATCACCTACCCCGTGCTCTCCGATCCCGACCTGCTCACGCGCGACGCGCTCGATCTGCCGACGTTCGAGTTCGGCGGCCATACGCTCTACAAGCGGCTCGCCCTGATCGTGGAGAACGGGGTGATCGAGAAGGTGTTCTACCCGGTGTTCCCTCCGGATCGAAATGCGCCAGCGCTCGTCGCAGCTCTCCGGGCTACGGTGGCCTGATGGACCTCGACCTGGTTTCTGCCGTGCTCGCCGCTGAGCCCGGCTATCGACTCGGCCAGGTCTGGGAGTGGACGGCGCGGGGTGCGACCTCGTACGCGGAGATGACGAATCTTTCGACCGCCACCCGCGCGGTGCTCGAGGAGCGCGTCCCGTTCTCGTCTCTCGAGCTCGTGCACGACGCTCACTCCAAGGACGGGACGGTGAAGGCCCTCTTCCACACTCACGACGGGCATCCCGTCGAGGCGGTGCTGATGCGCTATCGCGACGGCCGCCGGTCGGTCTGTATCTCGTCGCAGTCGGGTTGCCCGCTCACCTGCACCTTTTGCGCGACGGGGAGCATGCGGTTCCGCCGCAACCTCACTGCGTGGGAGATCCTCGACCAGGCGCTGCACTTCCGCCGCCTCGAGCCGATCGACCACGTCGTCTTCATGGGCATGGGTGAGCCGATGCTGAACTACGACGCGGTGATCGCGGCGGCCCGGCGACTCCCCGACCTGGGGGTGACGCACCGTCGCTCGACGATCTCGACGGTCGGCTGGCTGCCCGGCCTCACGCGCTTCGTCGACGAGGTCGACGAGCCGATCCGCCTGGCGCTCTCGCTGCATGCGCCGACCGACGCGGGGCGGAGTGAGATCATGCCGGTGAACGATCGCTTTCCGCTCGAGGCGATTGTCGCCGAGTGCCGCCGCTACTTCGAGCTGCGTCGCCGCAAGGTCTTCATCGAGTACGTCATGCTCGCGGGGGTCAACGACTCCGTCGAGCACGCACATGATCTGGTGGGACTGCTCGATCGCGACATGTTCAAGGTCAACCTGATCCCGTACAACCCGACCGGGATGTATGACGGCTCGACGCGCGAGGCGATCGGCACGTTCAAGCACGTGCTCGACGAGGGAGGGCTGCCCGCCACGGTGCGCCTGACGCGGGGCAGGGACATCGCGGCCGCGTGCGGGCAGTTGGCCGCCGTCGAGACTGCCTCGGGGTAGGCCGATTCTCGACCGTCATTTGTGCCGGACGGCCGAGGATGTCATCATCGCGGCATGGATGCCAAACAGCTCGAAGGGGTTGGCTTCTTCTCCAGCCTGTCCAAGAAGGAGCTGGGAACACTCGCCCAGTGGACGGACGAGGTCTCGGTCGGAGAGGGTCACGAGCTCGCGACCGAGGGGCGATTCGCGCATGAGTTCTTCATCATCGAACAGGGGTCGGCCACGGTCACTCAGAACGGCGAGCCGATCGCCGAGCTCGGGCCCGGCGACTTCTTCGGCGAGATCGGGCTCCTCGAGACCGTCCGGAGAACCGCCACCGTCGTCTCGACGACACCCATGCGCCTGATCGTGATGTTCCAGCGCGAGTTCAAGCAGATGGAGCAGGAGATGCCGGCTGTCGCCGCCCGGATTCGCTCGGCGATTCGCGCACGGCTCGACGACTAGTGGCGCGCTGCCGGCGCGGAACCTGGCTCGGACGACGAACCAGGTTCCGCGAGGCCCTGCGCGTTACGGTGTCGCCGGCGGGAGCGGCACGACCGGGGCCTGCTCGCCGGCGGCCTTGAAGCTCAGCCGGAGGCCGAGGACTGCCGCCCGAGCGCGGGCGACCGCGGCCCGCATTTCGAGGTTCGTCGCGCGAATCGCAAGATTCGCCTGACGGACGAGCAGATGAAGCCGGCCGTGGTCACCGGCACCTGCCGCACGAGCTGCCGCGATGTCGATCCGGAGCTGTGCGCGATCAGCGAGGCACACCTGACGGAGCGAGCGCCAGTCGGTCGTGAGCTTCTGTGCGTCGGCCTTGATCGTCGCCCGCGCCGCCTTCTTGTCGGAGGTCCCGACGAGCGCGGTCGCATCGGCCTGGAGCTTTTGGGCGTCGGCCACGACCGTGTCGTGCTTGGTCTGGACATCGGCGGTGAGCTTTGCGATGTCGGCGTTGACGGCGTCGAGCGGGCTCGCCGCGAGAGCGGCAACCGGGACGAGGGCGAATGCCGCCGACGTAAGTGCCGCGAGGAAGAGCAATCTACGCATCTGGGTCATCTCCGTGGGTCGAGGGTCGGTGAGTCGAAAAATGAGCAAGGTCGAGGAGTCGTGCCTGCTCACGTTGGGCGCACGAGGTCAAACCGAGACGAGGGTCGTGTAAGCAGGGCGTAAAGCGGCCGGTCGATCGTGGTGGACCTGCGCCGAGGTGCGATGCGCCCTTGACACGGATCTCCCTTCGGCTTCTCGGCGTCTCCAGCTGGCTTCCGGGAAGGAGCGAGTCCCCCTGAGCCGCCCCGCTACCCTGCCCCGCCGTGACCAAGAAGGCTCTCCTCCAGCGGAACGACCTGCGCAACGTCGCGATCGTCGCGCACGTCGACCATGGGAAAACCACGCTCGTCGACGCGATGCTGTGGCAATCGGGCTCGTTTCGCGAGAACCAGGACGTCGCGGAGCGCGTGCTGGATTCGGGCGATCTCGAGCGTGAGAAGGGGATCACGATCCTCGCCAAGAACACGTCTGTTCAGCGCGCCGACGTCAAGATCAACATCATCGACACCCCCGGCCACGCCGACTTCGGCGGCGAAGTCGAACGCGGCCTGACGATGGTCGACGGCATCCTCCTGCTCGTCGATGCCTCCGAAGGCCCGCTCCCACAGACACGGTTCGTGCTCCGGAAAGCACTCGAGAAGCGCCTCCCCGTCGTACTCGTCGTCAACAAGGTCGACCGGCCCGACGCGCGGGTCAAGGAGGTCGTGAACGAGGTCTACGAGCTCTTCCTCGACCTCGACGCGACCGAGTCGCAGATCGAGTTCCCCATCGTCTATGCGATTGCGCGAGACGGTCGTGCGGGCGCCGACCCCAATGCGCTCGCAGACGATCTCGAGCCACTGTTCGCGACGATCCTGGAGACGATTCCGCCGCCCTCGTACGACCCGGACCATCCTCTGCAGGCGCTCGTCACGAACCTGGACGCATCGCCCTACGTCGGGCGCCTAGCGCTCCTGCGCGTACGCCACGGCACGCTGAGGAAGGGCCAGCAGATCGCCTGGTGCCGCGCAAGCGGCGAGATCGAGAACGCCCGTGTGACCGAGCTCTTCATCACGCAGGCTCTCGACCGCGTTCCGGCCGAGGAGGCCGGTCCCGGCGAGATCGTCGCGCTGGCGGGCCTGCCCGAGGTGACGATCGGCGAGACGATCGCCGATCCGATCGACCCGCGCCCCCTGCCGGTGACATCGGTCGACGAACCGAGTCTCTCGATCACGATCGGGATCAACACCTCCCCACTCGCCGGCACGGAGGGCAGCAAGCTGACGGCGAGCCTCGTGAAGCAGCGGCTCGACCAGGAGCTCGTCGGCAACGTGTCGCTGCGCATCCTCCCCACCGCTCGACCCGACGCCTGGGAGGTGCAGGGCCGCGGCGAGCTGCAGCTGGCGGTGCTCGCCGAGATCATGCGCCGCGAGGGCTTCGAGCTGACGATCGGCAAACCCGAGGTCCTCGTGCGAGAGATCGCCGGCAAGAGGCACGAGCCGGTCGAGCGCGTCGCCATCGACGTGCCGGAGGACTACGTCGGCGTCGTGACGCAGCTGCTCGCGCTGCGAAAGGGTCGGATGCAGCAGATGGTCAACCACGGCACCGGGTGGGCGCGCATGGAGTATCTCGTCCCCGCCCGCGGGTTGATCGGCTTTCGCACCGAGTTCCTCACCGAGACGCGCGGCGCCGGGATCATGCACCACGTCTTCGAGCGCTGGGAGCCATGGCACGGCGCGATCCGCACTCGCCCGACGGGAAGCCTCGTCGCCGACCGTCGCGGCCAGGCCACCGGCTTCGCGATCGAGAACCTTCAGGAGCGCGGCTCACTCTTCATCAAGCCGACCGACGAGCTCTACGAAGGAATGATCGTCGGCGAGAATGCACGCCGCGAGGACCTCGACGTGAACGCATCGAAGCCGAAGAAGCTCACGAACATGCGCGCGTCGTCGGCGGACGAGCTGATCCGGCTGATCCCGCCACGGCCGCTTTCGCTCGAGCAGGCTCTCGAGTTCATCAGGAACGACGAGTGCGTCGAGGTGACCCCGCAGTCGATCCGGCTCCGCAAGGTCGAGCTGTCGGGCTCGAAACGCGCGTCTGCGACCTCGCGCCGGAAGCGCGAGGCCGCCACTGCAGTCTGAGCCCTCGCGGCCCGCGTGGTGAGTGTCAGATCGTCGAGGGATTCGGGTCCGGCGGGAGCGGCGTCGGTGATGGGCCTGTGTCGGGCGGCAACGGATCGGGCGCGGGGTCGGGCGTGGGTGGCTGAAGGTTTTTCATGACGGAGCCATTCCCCTACAGCGTGTGCCGTACACCTGCCTCGTCCTCGAGCCCGCGCAGCTGGTCGGCGAGGTTCCCTTCGACCGCCTCCTTGGAGCCCCCGCGCCGGCCGATCGGAAGCACCGTCCGGCCGAGCGCGTCCTCGATGAGGAAGGCGATTCCTCCGTACATCGCGATCACGAAGATCCCGAGCGCGAGCCAGCCGCCGGCACGGTTCCAGCCGACGCCCCCACCCAGCTCGTAGACCGCAGCCAGCACCGCTCGCGCCGACGACACGAGCAGCAGCACGCCGATGAACGGCTTGCCGAGAAACGCGACGATGCCGAGCAGGACGATCACCACCGTGAAAGCAAGGAGGAAGTAGCCGACGCCCGGGTCGAGGATCCCCGGCTTCGCCTCCATGGTGGTCAGGCCGCCGACGAGCCATGACGCACCGAAGAGGCCGAGCGTCGCGGCGGCAACCGTATCGCGAGCGAGGAACGCAAAGATCGTCGCGATGAGCTCGAGCGGCGCCACGAACGCCGCAAGGATCAGGCCGATCGTCTGCGCGTCACTCGTCTTGACCCAGGATGCGTCGAGTGCGGCATAGAGGAACATGCCGATCCCGAATGCGAAGAAACCGAGGGGGATCGCGGAGCCGTACGGCCGGACGACGATCCGGACTTGCGGATGCACCCCCACGGGCAGCCACTCTGCCCGTGGGGTGCGCTCGAGAAACCGCGGCGCTCAGGAAACGGTGGCGAGCCGCGGTGTGCAGCTCGCAAGGCCACGCTTCTCGAGGTCTTGCTGGTGGTAGTCCTCCGCCTCCCAGAACGGCGGCGCATCCTCGATCTGGGTGACCACCGGGCGTGAGATCCGCTCCTGGACGCGATCGCGCGATGCCTCGGCGGCTGCGCGCTGGTGCGCATCGTGGACGAAGATCACCGAACGGTACTGCGAGCCGACGTCGGGACCCTGCCGGTTCAACTGGGTGGGATCGTGCTCGGCCCAGAAGATCGCGAGCAGCTGCTCGTACGGGGTCTTCTCGTCGTCATACGTGATCTCGACGACCTCCGCGTGCCCCGTCGAGTCGTAACACACCTGCTCGTAACTCGGATTCTCGACGCCGCCGCCGGCATAGCCGACTCGTGTCCGCGTCACACCGTCGAGGCGGCGAAACGCAGCCTCGACGCCCCAGAAGCAGCCGGCGCCGAACGTTGCGACCTTTTCCATCATTCCTCCTCCAGCTTCAGGGCAGCCGAATTGATGCAGTAGCGAAGCCCGGTCGGCTGAGGCCCGTCCGGGAACACGTGTCCGAGGTGGCCACCGCACGCAGCGCACATCACCTCGGTGCGCGACATGCCGAAGGAGACGTCGGTCTCCTCGTCGATCGCATCCTCGCCCGCCGGAGCGGAGAACGCCGGCCAGCCACAGCCCGAGTCGTACTTCGCCTCGGACGTGAAGAGTTGCGTGCCGCAACCGGCGCACGTGTAGGTGCCTTGTTCGAAGGAATGGTCGTATTCGCCGGTGTAGGGGCGCTCCGTACCCTTCTCGCGCAGCACGCGGTACTGCTCGGGGGTGAGCTCGGCCTTCCACTCGGCTTCCGTCTTCACGATCTTCTGTGACAAGCGTCTTCCTTTCCTGAGATTCGATCTTTCCGAGATTCAGTCGATCTGGGTGGTCGCTTCTACAGACCAGCCCGCGGCCGATTCGTTACCGGTCTCGACCGTACCTACACGTTGTCCTCGGCCTGCTCGGCCCGCTCACCGAGCTCGACGATGTCGCCGTCGCGGAAGAGCACGCCTTGGCAGGCGACTCTCCATTTCGGCTTCCCACGCAGCAGGAACTCGAGGTCCATCGCGAAGTGCTTGAACTCCTCCTGCTGAGCGTTCTCCATGATCGCCTTCGCCTGAGAGTCCTGCTCGACCGAGATGCGCTGCTCGTACCAACCGATCGCCTCGGCCTCCTCGGTGAGGGACGTGATCATGCGTGCGAAAGTGCGGATCTCGTGCGAGAGCTCGTCGGGCGGCTCGTGGTACTGGTTCTCGGGCATCAGGCTCCCTTTTGCGCTTCGAGTTGGCGGTCTTCCCCACCCTGGTTCGATCCATGATCCTCGTAACCGAAGCGCACGACGGGGCTCTTCGCCGCTCGCACCTCGTCGAGCCGTCGTACCGGCCGGTCGTGAGGCGCGTCATGCAGCAGTTGCGGATCCTCGGCCGCCTCGCGAGCGATCGCGAGCATCGCCTCGATGAACGAGTCGAGCGTCTCCTTGGCCTCCGACTCGGTCGGCTCGACCATCAATGCCTCGGCGACGACGAGCGGAAAGTAGATCGTCGGGGGGTGGAAGCCGTAGTCCATCAACCGCTTCGCCACGTCCAGCGCGCTGATGCCGTGCTCTCGCTTGAGCGTCCGAGCAGAGAGAACGAACTCGTGCATGCAGAGCCGTTCGAAGGGCAGGTCGTAGGCATCCTTCAACCGCGCAAGCATGTAGTTCGCGTTCAGCACCGCGACCTCGCTCATCTCGCGCAGCCCGGGACCGTACGACCGGATGAAGGCGTACGAGCGTACGAAGACGCCGAATGGGCCCGAGAATCCGCGCACCTTGCCGATCGACTTCGGCCGGTCGTAGTCGAGGCGGAATGCCTCTCCGCCGCGGGCAACGACCGGTGTGGGCAGGTACGGCTCGAGTAGCCCGCGAACGGCGATGGGGCCTCCGGCCGGGCCGCCGCCGCCATGGGGCTGCGAGAAGGTCTTGTGCAGGTTGATGTGGACGACGTCGAACCCCATATCGCCCGGCCGAGAGATGCCGCAGACGGCGTTCAGGTTCGCACCGTCGTAGTACATGAGCGCGCCGGCGTTGTGGAAGATGTCGCGGATCTCTTCGATGTTCTCGTCGAAGAGCCCGAGCGTCGAGGGGTTCGTCAGCATCAATCCGGCTGTCCGCTCGTCGACCTTGCCGCGCAGGTCGTCCACGTCGACGTTGCCGCGGCGATCTGTCTTGACAGGCGTCAGCTCATAGCCGGCCATCGTCACGCTGGCCGGATTCGTGCCATGCGCCGTGTCGGGAATCACGATCTTGCGCCGCTGCTCGTCCTCGCCGCGATCGGCGAAGTACGCCCGGAAGAGCATCAGCCCCGTCAACTCGCCCTGGCTGCCGGCCGCCGGTTGGAGCGAGACGGCGTCGAGCCCGGTCACCTCGCGCAAGATCTCCTGCAGGTTCCATTCGAGCTCGAGCGCGCCCTGCGCGGCGTCGTCCTCCACCAGTGGATGCAGATCCGCGAAGCCGCGGAGTGCCGCGAGCCGCTCGTTGATGCGCGGGTTGTATTTCATGGTGCAGCTCCCGAGCGGATAAAAGCCAGTGTCGATGCCGAAGTTTCGTGTCGAGAGCGCGGTGAAGTGACGCAGCACCTCTGGCTCGGCGAGCTCGGGCAGGCGCGGCGGCTGCGCGCGCGCGAGCTCGGCGGGGACGCTCGGCACCGGTAGGTCGGGCATCGGGATGCCGAGACCGCGCCGGCCCGGCTGGGACTTCTCGTAGATCAGCTTCATCGTCGCCTCAACTGCTGAGCGCCTCGACGAGACGGTCGATCTCCTCGACCGTGCGCTTCTCGGTGACGGCGACGAGGAGCACGTCGTCCAACCCGGGGTAGTCACGCCCGAGCGGATACCCGGCGTAGACGCCGCGGGCGCGGGCTGCCGAGAGCGCCTCGCGCGCGCTCCCGCGCGTCCTCAAGGCGAACTCCTTGAACGTCGAACGCTCCGGAAACGCGAGCTCGAGCCCCGCCGCTTCGAGCTCCGACTTTGCGTGGCCGGCGAGTGCCATGCACGTCTCGCCCACCTCGCGGAGACCCTGAGGGCCGAGCAGGCTCAGGTGGACGAGGCCCGCGAGGGCGAGCAGCGTCTGGTTGGTCGTGATGTTGGACGTCGCCTTCTCTCGGCGAATGTGCTGCTCACGGGTCTGCAACGTCAGAACGTAACCGCGCTCCCCCGCAGCATCGACCGTCTCGCCGACGATCCGCCCCGGCAGCCGCCGGATGAAGTCGGAGCGCGCGGCCAGGAAGCCGTAGTGCGGGCCGCCGTAGCTCATCGAGTTCCCCGCGGACTGGCCCTCGCCGATCGCCATCGCGCATCCGTAGACGCCGGGCGCCTCGAGCACACCGAGGGATATGAGGTCCACGTGCGCGATCGGCATCGCGCCGGCGTCACTCGCGACGGCGGCGAGCTCCGGCGCAGGCTCGAGGCAGCCGAAGAAATTCGGCTGCTGGAAGATCACCGCTGCCGCATTCTGCGCCGCGTCTCGCAGCCGATCCGGATCGGTGGCTCCGCCGTCGTGGGGCACCTCCACGATCTCGAGCCCGAACCCGGGCGCGTAGGTCTTCACGACGTGGCGTACCTGCGGGTTGGTGGCCTCCGTCACGACGATCTTCGAGCGCCCCGTCGCGTGCTTCGCGACGAGACACGCGTCGGCTGCCACCGTCGTGCCGTCGTACCCGGAGGCATTCGAGACGTCCATTCCCGTCAGCTCGCAGATTGCCGTCTGGTACTCGAAGATCGCCTGCAGCACCCCCTGGCTCATCTCGGGCTGGTACGGGGTGTAGGCCGTCAGGAGCTCGCCCCGCTGGAGCACCGCATCGACGACGGCCGGGACGTAGTGGTCATAGATCCCTGCGCCGAGAAAGCAAACCTCGTCGGCGACGTTCTTCGCTGCGAGCTCCTCCAGGTGTCGTTGCAGCTCCGATTCCGAGAGCGCCGGGGCGATGTCGAGCTCGCGCGCGTGTCGGACGGTCGCCGGGATGTCGCGGAACAGCTCTTCGATCGAGGCGACGCCGATCGCTGCGAGCATCTCGTCGCGATCCGCATCTGTGAGCGAGAGGTAGCTCACTGCGTCTCGAGCACCTGCTTGTACGCCGCCGCGTCGAGGAGCTGCTCGCGCTCAGCGGTGTTCGACATGCGGATGCGGATCAACCACCCGTTCCCATACGGGTCGTCATTCACCGTCTCCGGCGCGTCGACCACTCTCTGATTCACCTCGAGAACCTCGCCCGAGAGCGGCGAGATCAGATCGGAGACCGCCTTCACCGACTCGACCTCGCCATAGGAGGTGTCCTTCGCCACGTCGCTGCCCACATCGGGCGGCTCGTAATGCACGAGCTCGCCGAGCGCATCCTGGGCGAACCAGGTGACGCCGAGGACGGCTTCGTCGCCGTCGAACCGGGCCCAGTCGTGCTCGGGGTGGTACTGCAGGTCGTCGGGATAGGACTCGCTCGAGGCCAACTCAGTGCTCCTTCGAATAGAGGGGCTTCTTCTTCACTTGCGCGCGCCGCGACTTGCCGCGAACGTCGATCACGAGCTCGCTCCCGGGTATCGCCACTGCTACCGGCACGTAGCCGAGGCCGATACCGACGTCGAGCATCGGCGAGAGCGACCCCGACGTGACCTCGCCGCCTCCCGCGACGGCCATGCCCTGGCGTGGAATCGCCTTCTCGAGCATCGCGAACGGAACGAGCTTTTGCTCGGTACCGCGCACCCTGAGCTCGCGGAGGCGCTCGACGCCGGTGAACTCCGTGTCGAGCGCGCAGGCCCAGCCGAGCCCCGAGGAGATTGCGTCCCACTGCGGGCCGATGTCGTTTCCGTGCAGCGGATAGCAGACCTCGAGGCGGAGGGTATCTCGGGCGCCGAGGCCACACGGCGTGACGCCGCGCGCCGCGATCGCGTCCCAGAGCCGCACGGCGTCGTCATCCATGCAGGCGAGCTCCACCCCCTCCTCGCCGGTGTAACCAGTTCGGTTGATCATGGCCTCCACCCCGTCGATCTCGCCCAGCTCCCAGGTGAACGGCTTCGCCGGGGCGAGACCCAGCTTGCGGAGCGCGTTCGGGCCCTGCACGGCAAGGAGCGCGTGGTCGGCCGAGACGTCCCGCGCATCGGATCCGCGCAGCTCGTGCTCCTTGAGCCACCGGTGGACGGCGTCCACGTTGGAGGCGTTCGCGACGATCAGGTAGCGGTGATGGTCGAGCCGGTAGACGATCACGTCGTCGATGATGCCGCCCGACTCGTTCGTCACGAGGGTGTACTGGGCGTCTCCGGGCTTCAACATGTCGATGTCGTTCGAGAGCGTTGCCTGAAGGAGATCGCGGGCGGTTGGCCCCTCGACCTCGATCTCACCCATGTGCGAGACGTCGAACACGCCGGCGTCGGTGCGGGTCGCGCGGTGCTCGCGTATCACTCCCTCGTAGTAGACGGGCATCTCCCAGCCCGCGAACGGCACCATGCGGGCACCGAGCGCGACGTGGCGATCGTGGAGCGGCGTCCGGCGAAGTGTCTGCACCGGTGTCGATGCTAACCGCCGCCATCGGACGCGGGCGACCGACTCGACCTCGAAGCCGGACGAGGTGTCGATTATTCGTCGCGGAGGAAGGACGGCACGTCGAGCGAGGTTCCCGGGTCGAACTCGGGGCTACGGCCGCCGAGTGACGATCCCGTGGTGCCGGTGACGGCCGACCGGCCGCCGCGGCGGCGGCGCTGGGTGCCGAACCCGGTCGCGATCACGGTCACCCGCACTTCGTCACGCAGGTTCTCGTCGATCACCGCGCCGAAGATGACGTTCGCGTTCTGGTCGGCCGCGCCCGTGACGACCTCGGCGGCCTCGTTGACCTCGAAGAGCCCGAGGTCGGCAGGCCCGCTGATGTTCAGGAGGATGCCGGTCGCGCCTTCGATCGACGATTCGAGGAGCGGCGAGCTGACGGCATGCCGGGCCGCCTCGCCGGCGCGGTTCTCCCCCTGAGCGCTCCCGATCCCCATCAGCGCCGAACCGGCATCGCGCATGATCGTGCGCACGTCGGCGAAGTCGAGGTTGACGATCCCGGGCACGGTGATCAGGTCGGTGATCCCCTGGACTCCCTGGCGGAGGATGTCGTCGGCCATCTTGAACGCATCCGAGAGAGGGGTCTTCTTCTCGACGACCTGCAGCAGTCTGTCGTTCTCGATCACGATCAGCGTGTCCACCTTGTCCGCGAGCTCGGCGATACCCTGCTCCGCCTGCTGCGCGCGACGCCGGCCCTCGAATGCAAACGGCCGTGTGACGACTCCGACCGTCAGGGCTTCGAGCTCACGCGCGATCTCGGCGAGGATCGGCGCGCCACCCGTGCCGGTGCCACCCCCCTCGCCCGCAGTCACGAAGACCATGTCGGCGCCCTTCAGCGCCTCCTTCAACTCGTCGCGCGACTCGGTCGCGGCGTCCTTGCCCACCTCGGGATCCGCGCCGGCGCCGAGTCCACGCGTCGCCTTCGCACCGATGTGGATCTTCACGTCGGCCTCGCACATGAGGAGCGCCTGAGCGTCCGTGTTGACGGCGACGAACTCGACGCCCGTCAGGCCTGCATCGACCATCCGGTTGACGGCGTTCGTCCCCCCGCCGCCGACACCGACGACTTTGATCACGGCCAGGTAGTTACCGGAACGATCTCTCATTGGGTGTGGCCCGACCTCAAGCTCGAGTGCAGGGTTGGGGCGGTCGAGCGCCTCCTTCTCGCCGAAGCGTACGGGGGGTTTGCTGGCTTGTCAACGGGCAAACCCTCAGGGTCGAGCGATCTAACCATGAACCTCAACCTCCGACTTGAGACTTGCTGGAGAGCACCGGGCGCTCGGGAACGCTGACGTCGAGATACCCGGCGCCGGTGACGGCTGCGCCGGTCGCTTGCAGGATCCGGCGTGCGATGGCGAGTTTCACGCGCAGGTCGCCCGCGTCGCCCAGCCGGACCGCGAGGCCGCCGGTCAGGTCGAGGGTCAGCTCGCCCGGCCCCACGAGCACGTCCTTGACGCCCCCGGGAAGCTCGGCGCCGCGAAGCGATGCGAGGACGACGGGGGCCGCGACCGTGCTCCCCGGCAGGAGGGCGCCTGGGCGAACCGCCACGTCCTTCGTCAGCCAGAGGCGCGGCAGGTGCGAGAGGCGCGGATGAGCGAGCGGCCGCAGTACCCTCCCGCTCGCGGCGACGAGAAACGCATCGTGGCCAAGGCGGACAACGAGGACGGGTCGCTCGGCCCGCACGACAACGCGCAGCGTGTGCGGGAACGCCCGGTCGTACCGGAACGAATGCACGTCCACAAGGCCCGCCAGCCGCCGCTCGAGGCCCGCGCCGTCGACGCGGAGAAGGCTTCGGCCGAGATCGGAGGCGAGAACTGCGCGCACCTCCGCGCGAATCGCCGGCGTTGCGCCCCGCACCTCGACCGTGCGCACGCTGAAGATCGACGTGTCTCGCGCCGTGACATATGCGCCTGCTGCGAGCGCGAACAGCATGAGGCCGGCGAGGATCGAGCTGCCGGACGGCGCAAAGCGGACGAGCTCGAGCCCTGCCCGACGCACGGGCAGAGCCGAAGCATGGGGATCGAGGCTCTTTCGGGCGGCCACGCGGCTCCCTTCGCCGCCGCGAGCGCTTCCCCTACACCGGCACGTCGAGATCGCCCAGGAACTGCACCTCGTGCACGAGCCGCACTCCGAAACGCTCGAGCACACGCCGTCTCGCCTCGGCCATGAGGGCGAGGCAGTCGGCGGACGTCGCTCCGCCGGGGTTCTCGATGAAGTTCGCGTGCCGGGGAGAGATCTGCGCGCCGCCGATCCGGTGGCCTTTCAGGCCGCAATCCTCGATCAGCCGCCCTGCGCCCGGGCCTTCGTCCGGATTCTTGAAGACGCTTCCGAAGGTTCGCCTGTTCGTCGGTTGAGTCGCCTTGCGCTGGGCGAGCAACTCGCCCGAGCGCTGCTTGACGGCTTCCTGTGAAGACGAGTGCAGCCGAAAGCGAACCTCGGCGACCACCTGGCCCGGGCCGAGGCCGGAGCGGCGGTATGAGAGGTGCAGCTCTTCGGCGGTCACTGTGCGCGCGCCGGCCGCATCGACGACGACGGCGTCGATCATCACCTCGCGCCAGTCGTGCCCGTACGCACCCGCGTTCATCCGTACGCCCCCACCTGCCGTGCCGGGAATGGCAGACGCGAACTCGAAGCCGCCGAGGCCGGCAACCCGCGCTCGGTGCAGCGCAACGGCGTTGGGCGCGCCACCCCCGGCGACGAGAGTCCGACCGTCGACGCGCGCTTCAGCGAGCTCACCGCCCAGCCTCAGGACGAGCGCGTCCACACCGAGATCATCCACGAGCACGTTCGAGCCGAGCCCGATCGTCTCGACTCCCACCCCGTGCGCGGCCGCCCACCCGAGCAGCTCGATCAGCTCGTCGAGCGACTCGGGCCGGGCGAAGAAACGCGCAGGCCCCCCGGTGCCGATCGTCGTGTGACGCGCGAGCGCGACGTGATCCTCCATCGCCGGAACGCTAGACCCGCAGCAGGTGAAGAGCACGGTCGATGTCGCCGGCCCCGGCGATGAGCAGCACGTCACCGGCGTGCGCGCGCCGTCGCAAGCGCTCGACTCCGGCTTCGACCGACGGCGTCCAGCCGGCCAGCACTCCGAGGTCGCTGAGGGCATCGACCACGAGCTTGCCGGTGACACCGGGAATCGGCACCTCACGGGCCGGGTACACGTCGGTCACCGTGACGTCATCGGCCGCCGCGAGTGCCACGGCGAGCCCGCCTGCGAGATGCCGGGTGCGCGAGTACAGATGCGGCTGGAAGAGCACCCGCAGCCGCGCGCCGGGGTAGCGCTCGCGGACAGCAGCGATCGTCTTCGCCACCTCGGTCGGGTGGTGGGCGTAGTCGTCGATCACCGTGAGCCCATTGAGCTCGTGCACCTCGAATCGCCGGCCGGTGCCGGTGAACCTTGCGAGCGCAGGCGCTGCTGCGTCACCGGGGACACCGGCGAGCGCAAGCGCCGCCAGCGCGCTCCCGGCGTTCAAGCGATTCAACTCGCCGGGGAGCGCGAGCGCACCGGGGTAGGCCGGGACGTTGCGAACGACAGAGCCCGCGCTCGAGAGCCACTCGTCGAATGCCGACTCGAGCTCACCGAGGGACGCATACTCGCTGTGGTGGTCGAGCTCGATGTTCGTGACGACCGCGATCTCGGCCGGCAACGAGAACACGGTGCGATCGGATTCGTCGCCCTCGACGACGAGACGGCCCAGGCCGAAGCCCGCGTTCGACCCGAGCTGCGGCACCGGGGCGCCGATCAGCCACGCGGGATCCTGACCGAGCTCGTGCAGGACGAATGCGATCATCGCCGCCGTCGTTCCCTTGCCGTGGGTCCCTCCGACGACGATCGAGGGACGGACTGCGACGAGCTCGCGGAGGAATGCTGCCCGGCGGATTCCGGGCACCTGCGGATACGCGGACGAGACGACGACCTCCCAGCCGTCGGGCACGACGGGCTCCGTCGCGATCTCGACAAGGGCGTCGCGGAGCGGAGCGAGATACGGCGTGCCGACGCGATCCCAGCCACCGACCTCGGCACCCCAAGCGCGGGCGAGCTGGGCGTACGCACTCAGCCCCGCACCACCGATGCCGACGAACCAGAGCCTGCGCCCGGCGTACGGCCCGCTCACCGCCGGGCCAGCGCGATCAGGCTCGCCGCGATCTCGGCGGCCGCATCGGGGCGCGCAGCCGCCAGCATCGCCTCGCTCATGCGCAGCCGGCGCGCAGGGTCCCCGAGGAGCGAGCGCACGAGCTCGGGGACGTCATCGAGGTCGAGCTCACGCACCATGATCGCGCCGCCCGCACGCACGAAGTGCTGGGCATTCAGTGCCTGATGATCACCGGTCGCGAACGGGTACGGCACGAAGATCGCGGGGCACCCGGCGGCCGCTACCTCCCACACGGTGGAGCCAGATCGTGCCAGCACGAGATCGGCGGCCGAGATCGCTGCCCCGAAGCGATCGGTCTCGGGCAGCACGCGATAGTCGTCACGCTGCACACGCCTGCGCACGGCCGCGTAGTCTCGCTGCCCGGTGATGTGCAGGATCGGTGGCCCGGCGGTGCCCCAGGTCTCGACAACGAACTCGTTGAGCGTGCGCGCACCGGCAAGCGCACCGAACACACCGAGCACGCGCGCGTCCGTCGGTAGCTCGAAGATCGCACGCGCATCTGCTCTCGCGACCGGTGCAGACCGGGCCGGGATGGGGCGACCGACGACGCGCGACTTCGAGCGGTAGCGGCCCTCGATCGGATAGGCGAGGAAGAGGCACCGTGCGAAGGGCGCCGCGAGACGGTTCGCAAGACCGAGCTGCGCGTCGGACTCGGTGAGGGCCGACGGGATCCGCAGGGTCGAAGCGGCGAACACCATCGGTCCGGCGACGAAGCCGCCGCCCCCGAGGACGACATCCGGGCGGCGCCGCTTGAGAATCGCACGGCACGCGCGCGGCGCGGCGCCGGCAAGAAGCAGCGCGCGTACGAGCGCCGGTGAAGGGCGTCGCGGGAACCCCTGAATGCGGAAGGGATCGAACGGGTAGCCGGCGTCAGGAACGAGCCGCGCTTCGATGCGCTCCGGCGACCCGGCGAAGGTCACGAGAACGCCCCGCTCCGTCAGCGCGTCGGCGATCGCGAGGGCGGGCAGCACGTGACCTGCCGTCCCGCCGGCCGCGATCAGGCACCGAAGCTGCTGCTGCACTGCCACGGTGACCGATGTTAAGGAGGATTCCCACCCCGGCGAGGAGGACAACGAGGCTGGAGCCACCGTAGGAGAGAAACGGCAGGGGGATTCCCGTCAGCGGCGCGACCCCCATGACAGCCGCGATGTTGATGGCGGCCTGGCCACACACGAGCACGGTGAGGCCGGTCGCGAGGCGCTTGCCGAAGGGATCCCTGCAGCGCATGGCGATGTTGAGACCGGCGTAGGCGAACAGGCCGTAGGCGGCGATCACGACCGTCACACCCACGAGGCCGAGCTCCTCGCCGATGTTCGCGAGCATCATGTCCGTGTGCGCTTCGGGGAGGTAGAAGATCTTCTGAACTCCCTGACCGAGCCCGACCCCGAAGAAGTGGCCGGATCCCATCCCGACCATCGCCTGGACGATCTGGAAGCCGGTGCCTTGTGCGTCGTGCCACGGATGCAGGAACGCGAAGAAGCGGGCCCGGCGATACGGCTCGAACCAGATCGCCGCGGTGCCGAGTGCGCCTGCGATTGCGATCGCAGCACCGAGCGTGCGCGCAGGCGTACCCACGACGGCGAGCATCCCGGCGAGCATCACGAGGAGCGCGATCGCCGTCCCCATGTCCGGCTCGAGGATGAGGAGCACACAGAAGACCGTCGTCAGCGCGCCGACGGGCCGCCAGAGCTCGCGCAGGTCACATGGCGCCGGACGCTTCGAGAAGTACGCCGCCGCCCACACAGCGAGTGAGAGCTTCGCGAGCTCGGAGGGCTGGAAGACAGCAGGCCCGAGCGAGATCCAGCGGCGCGCGCCGTTGATCGCCGGGCCGATCGCGAGCACGGCGAGCAGCAGGACGAGCGAGCCGAGCACCAGTGCGGGCGCCAGGGCCTTCAGGCGGCGGTAGTCCGAACGCTGCGCGGCGAGCATCAGCACGATGCCGAGCGCGGCATAGATGCCCTGGCGCTTCAGGTAGTAGTTCGGGTCCTTACCGCCCACTGCGGCCGCGGCCGAGGTGGCGCTGTAGACCATCACGAGCCCGAAGGCCACGAGCGCCAGGGTGACCAGGATCAGGAGCTTGGAATCGAGCTCGCGGCGCTTCACGCTGCTGGTTTCTCCGACGGCGCCTCGAGTCCTTGACGCGAGGGACCTGCTCCTCCCGTCAGGGTCTCTTCGCTTGTGGTGCCTCCTCTCTCGCATCGACCGCGCCGTTCGAGCCGGCCGCCTTTCGTGATGCCGCCCGTCTGGTCGACCGCATTCCGTAGAGGTGGGACCGCGGCGGCACCGATGCCGAGCACCTGCGCGAACAGCTCGCCATTCCCTCGGCGCCGTTGCGCACGGTGAGCTGCCCGATGCTCCCGAAGGCCTTTGCAGCCTCTCCCACGATCGCGGGCAGCTGCTCGGCGTTCTGCTGGCCGGTCACTGCTTCCTGATTCCGTGCGAGGGCGTCGGCGCGAGCCTTGATCGCATCCGCCTCGGCGAGCCCTTCGCCTTCACTGCTTCGCCCTCGGCAAGACCCTTCGCCTGCGTGTCCGAGGCCTCAGCCCGGCCGATCTGCTCGGTGCACGTGGCCGCTGCCTCCGCTTCGAGCTCGACCCGTTTGGCTTCGGCGCCGGCCTGCAACTCGACTTCGCGCGCCTGCGCCTCCGCCTGGGGGATCCGAGCGTCGCGCGTCGCCTTCGAGATCGTTGCGCGTCTTGTAAGACTGGAGTCAACCCGACGAGACCGCGGAGCCCACGAGGCGACGAAACTCCTCGCCCCTCGCCTCGAAGTTCTCGAACTGGTCGTAGCTCGCGCACGCGGGACTGAGCAGCACGACCTCGCCGGGCCGAGCAAGGCGCGTCGCGTGCTCGACGGCGCGCTCGAGCGTCCCGTCGATGTGGCCGTCGATGAGCTCGATCAGCCGGTCCGCTTCGGAGCCGATGAAGTGCGCCGGCCGCACCTTCGCGGCTTCGATCGCCGCCGCGAGCGGGGTGAAATCCTCCTGCTTCGATGAGCCACCGAGGATCAGGTGCACCCACTCGTCGGCGTACGCCTGGATTGCACGAACGGCGGCGGCGACATTCGTTGCCTTCGAGTCGTTGACGAACCGAACACCGTCGCGCTCGCCGATGAGCTCGAGCCGGTGCGGCACACCGGGGAACGTGCGCAGGGCCGCCGCGACCGCGTCGTCGTCGATGCCCGCTGCGCGAGCGGCTGCGGTTGCCGCCGCGGCGTTCTCGCGGTTGTGTTTGCCGCGCATCAGCGGCTCGGCAGGCAGCTCGTCGTCGCCGGAGAACTCGACGCCGTCGAGCCCGAGCCCGCGTGGCACGATCTTCGCGCGGGCGCGTTCGAAGATGCGTAACTTGGCGTCACGGTAGGCCACGAACGAGCCGTGCCGGTCGAGGTGATCCGGCTCGAGGTTCAGCAGCACGGCGACGTCACAGGCGAGCTGATGGACGTCCTCGAGCTGAAACGATGAGAGCTCGCACACCACCCACTCGGTGTCCCGGATCGACGTGAGGGGCGTGCCGACGTTGCCGGCCACCGCCACGTCACGGCCGGCGGCTCGGAAGATCGCGCCGAGAAGCTCGACCACGGTCGTCTTGCCGTTCGTGCCGGTGACACCCACGATCCGTGTGCCGTCGAGGAGCTGCGCGCCCAACTCCACCTCCGACCAGACCGGGATCTCGCGTGCGCGGGCAGCCGCGACGAGGGCTGCCCGGGCAGGAACGCCCGGCGACTTGATCACGAGCTCGACCCCGTCGAGCAGCGCGAGGTCGCCCTCGTTCCCGAGCGAGCGATCGACCTGCACGACCTCGTCACCGCGCTCCCGGAGCCGCTCGCTCGCCGAACGACCCGATCGCGCAAGTCCGTAGACCAGTGCTCTCAACTGTGCGCGCGAAACTGGAGGAAGTACTTGTAGAAGAGGGCGAAGCCGGCCGCACAGGACAGTGCAGTAAGGATCCAGAAACGCACCATGATCTTCGTCTCAGACCACGCCTTCATCTCGAAGTGGTGGTGCAGCGGCGCGATCAGGAAGATTCGCTTTCCCCACCACTTGAACGACAGCACCTGAAGCATCACCGACAGAGCCTCGATCGCGAAGATGCCTCCGACGAAGAGCAGCAGCAACTCGACCTTGAGCATGATCGCCATCGCGGCGATCGCACCGCCCATCGCCATCGCACCCGTGTCGCCCATGAACACCTCGGCCGGAAAGGCGTTGAACCAGAGAAAGCCGACTGCGGCTCCGATCAGGGCAGCACCGATGAAGGCGACATCGAGCCGATTCTCGATCCGCCCGTGCGCGACGGTGCTCGAACGGATGTAGATCGTGACCGCCATCGCGGTGAATGCCGAGAGCGCGATGATCGACGTGCCCGCGGCGAGCCCGTCGAGCCCGTCGGTGAGGTTCACGCCGTTCACCGCACCCGCGATGATCAGGAACAGCAGGACGTACCAGAACGGGCCGAGCGGGATCGCGAAGTCTGCGACCGGGACGTACACATCGTGGCTGAGATGCTGGTGGTGGGTTGCGTAGCCGACCGCGAGCGTGATCCCGAAGAGCATCAGCATCTTCCACCGAGCGCTCAAGCCGAGCGAGCGCCGATGGCGAAGCTTGATGAAGTCGTCGAGAAAGCCGATGCTGCCGCACGCAAGCGCGGTGCAGAAGATGGTGAGTGCGGGCAAGGTGTAGTCGGAGAGCGGCAGGAACGCGATCGCCGCCGCGGCGATGATCAGCAGGCCGCCCATCGTCGGCGTGCCCTGCTTGACGGCGTGGTGCTGGAGCCCCTCCTCGCGAATGTGCTGGCCGAACTCGTTGCGACGGAGAAACGCGATGAACGTCGGCCCGCCGAGGATGGCGATGATCATCGCCACGAGCGCGGCTACGAGGACTCTGGCCATTACCGGATCACGTTCTCTGCGACGACCTCGAGTCCCACCGCGCGCGATCCCTTCACGAGAATGACGTCCCCTGGCAACAGCTCTTCCCGCAGGCGGGCCGCCGCCTCGGAAGCGGTGGGCAGCCAGTCGCCGCCGTAGGCGCGGGCGAGCTCGCCGACGGCGATCACGCGCTCGATCCCGAGCTCCGAGAGCAGTTGGCCGATCGCGCGGTGATAGGCCGGTGCCCCCACTCCGAGCTCGGCCATCTCGCCGAGCACCGCGATGCGACGGTGGCCCGCACCACGCTCGGCGAGATGGAGCAGCGCGGCACGCATGGAGTCGGGGTTCGCGTTGTAACAGTCGTTCAGCAGCAAGCCGTCGCCGGGCAACGCTCGCTCCTCCTCCCGGAGCTCCGAGAACTCGACGCGGAGCTCCTGCTCGGGCATCGGCACATCGAGACACTCCGCGACCGCCACTGCGGTACGCGTGTTCGCCAGCTGGTGCCGCGATGAGTAGTCCGTGGTGAACGGCAACGGCACCGACGCGTCGACACGCTTGACGAAGATGTCGGAGCGAGTGAGGTAGGGCTCCAGCAACGGCTCGTCTGGAACGACCAATGTGCCTCCCGCCGGCAGCGCGTCGATCAGCTCCGCTTTCGCGCGTGCCACGTTCTCGATCGTCTCCACCAATTCGAGGTGCACCGGGCCGATATTCGTGATCACGGCCACGTCCGGCTGCACGAACGACGCGAGCCAGGCGATCTGAC
The DNA here is from genome assembly GCA_038239825.1 of Gaiellales bacterium. Taxonomy (GTDB): domain Bacteria; phylum Actinomycetota; class Thermoleophilia; order Gaiellales; family Gaiellaceae; genus PALSA-600. Next base: position 78,642 of record JBBSEJ010000002.1, on the reverse strand, counting down.
CGAGGCCCCGCATGCCGAGCTCGCTGATGCAGATCTCCGTGTCCCCGTCGATTCGACAGATCGTCAGCGGAACGCCGATCTCCGTGTTGTAGTTTCCCTCGTTGGCGATCGTTCTGCGATGCGGCGCGCAGAGCGCAAGGAGGATGTCCTTCGTCGATGTCTTTCCGGTCGAGCCGGTGATCCCGACGACGCGCACCTTCGAGCGCGACCGTACCTCGCCGGCGATCGCCGCCAGCGCACTCACGGGATCGTCCGGCACGAGCACCGCGCCGGCGCCGCGCGCGATTGCATGATCGATGAAATCGGTGCCGTCGCCGATCGCGACGAAGAGGTCACCCTCGGCGATGCGGCGGGAGTCGATCTGCATACCGGACACGACATCCGTCCACGGCCGCGTGATCACCCTGCCGAGCGGCTCGAGGACGTTCACCTCGAGGGGGATCAAGCAAGTACCTCGCGCGCGACCACCCGATCGTCGAATGCCACGCTGTGCCCGTCGAGCTCCATCTCGGTGTCGGAGCCCTTGCCTGCGATCACGACGACGTCTCCGGCTCGTGCAGTCCCGAGCGCCGTCTCGATCGCGGCACGCCGGTCGAGGACGATCTCGAGCGCTCCGTGCGCAACCTCGTGCGCGATCGCGGCTGGATCCTCCGAGCGCGGATTGTCGGTCGTCACGATCGCACGATCCGCGAGCCGTGCGGCGACGCGCCCCATCAGCGGGCGCTTCTCACGATCACGTTCGCCGCCCGCGCCGAAGACGACCGTCAGTCGGCCGCCGAGCCCGCGCGCCGCGCGCAGGACGTTCTCGAGTGAGTCGGGGGTGTGCGCGTAGTCGACGATCACGGTGAACGGCTGTCCCGCGTCGACCGACTCGAACCGTCCGGGAACACCGGCGAGCGCTTCGACCCCCGTCCTGATCGCCTGCTCGCCGATGCCGAGCTCGCGCGCCGCCCAGATCGCGCCGATCGCATTCGCGCGGTTGAAGCGCCCGCGTAGTCGCAACACGACGCCGTCGAGATCGTCGTCGGGCGTGAACGAGCGCGAGCGCGGAAAGTCACGGGCGAGCTTGCGTCCCCACGCATCCCCGACGTTGACGACCACGCGTTCCGCCTGGTCGAACAACGCGCGCTTCGCAGCGAAGTACTGCTCCATCGTCCCGTGGAAATCGAGGTGATCCTGCGTCAGGTTCGTGAACACCAGCACCGCGAATCGCGTCTCGTCGAGGCGGCGCTTTGCCGATGCGATCGACGTCGCCTCCATCGCACAGGAGTCGTCACCCGCGTCGACCATCGCTCGGAAGAGGCGCTGCAGGTCGATCGACTCCGGCGTGTTGAGGCCCGTCGGCAGCGCTTTGCCTCCGACGCGGCGCTCGATATTCGTGAGGAGCGCGGGACGACGGCCGGCAGCATCGAGGATCGACTCGATGAGAAAGGCCGTCGTCGTCTTGCCGTTCGTACCGGTCACGGCAGCGACGTCGAGCTCGCGCGACGGATCACCGAAGTACAACGCCGCGGCCACCGGCATCGCCCGCCGGACGCTCGAGACGACGACCTGGGGAAGTGGAACGTCGACGGGCCGCTCGACGACGAGCGCCACCGCGCCGCGCGCAGCCGCGGCCCCGGCCAACGCGTGGCCGTCGGCGCTCGCCCCGGGGACGCAGAAAAAGAGCGCCCCCGGCTCGACTGCGCCGGTGTGATATGCGAGATCGGTGATCTCCGCGGACGGCGCGTTCGCAGCACCGATCGCGCTCGCGAGGCGGTTCAAGTCCATCGTCTGAGAGCCTAATGCCACTCACGGCGTCACTTGGCGATCGTCTGCCGCGCATCCGGCGGCACCGCACGGTACTGGAGGTCGAACTTCGCGATCTCCGCGAACGCGGGTGCCGCGACGACGCCGCCGAAGATCGCAGACCTCGGCTCGTCGACGGTCACGAGGACGACGAAGCGCGGATGCGCGACGGGCACCATGCCGACGAACGACGCGACGTACTTGCCGGTGGTATAGCCGTTCGGCCCCGGCTTCTGGGCCGTTCCGGTCTTGCCGGCGACGGTGTAGCCCGGAATCGCCGCCGCGTTGCCGGTACCGCCGTGCTCGTCGACGACTCCGGTGAGCATTGCCTTCAGGACGCTGTCGACCGCGGGCGAGACGACGCGCCGGTGCGCCACATGATGCGGGCTGCCGCCCCCGATACGTGCGACGAGATGCGGCTGACTCCAGACGCCGCCGTTGGCGATGGCCGCGTACGCCGACGCGAGCTGAATCGGGGTGACGGCGATCCCCTGGCCGATCGGAACGTTGCCGATCGTCGAGCCCGACCACCGGTCGAGCGGTAGCACCTGTCCGCGACTCTCGCCGGGGAAGTCGATCCCCGTCTGTTTCCCGAATCCGAACTTCCCGATCCACTCCATCAGGGCGGGGGCGCCGAGTTTCTTGGCAATCGTGACGGCGCCGACGTTCGAGGAGTGCTGGAGGATCTCGGCCACCGACAGCGTCTCCGTTCCACGCGGTTCGGCGTCGTGCACGATGCGGTCGGAGACCGGGATCGAATACGGGAGCTTGAACCTGGTCGCAGGCGTGACGAGGCCGGTCGAGAGCGCCCCGGAGATGGTCACGAGCTTGAACGTCGAGCCGGGCTCGAACGTGTCGGTGACCGCGCGATTGCGCTGCAGTGCGAACGAGACGTGGTTCGCGGTGTTCGCGTCGTACCCGGGTGCCTGGGCCATCGCGAGCACGGCCCCGGTTCGCGGGTCGAGGACGACGGCGGACGCCGACTTCGCGTGCCAGTGCGCGACCGTCTCGCGCAGCACCGACTCGGCGTTCGCCTGGATCGTGTGGTCGAGGGTGGTGACGATGCTGCGGCCCTCGTGCTCGGGCGTCGTGCTGACGACGTCGATCGCGCGACCGAACGGGTCGCGCACGATCGTCTGCCTGCCGGGCTTCCCGGACAGCTGCTTGTCGTAGGCGACCTCGAGCCCGCCGAGCCCCTTGTTGTCGGTGCCTGCGTAACCGACGACCTGCGCGCCCACGGAGCGCTGCGGATAGGTGCGCCGTTCCTCGGGATAGCCGTTGACGCCCGTGAAGTGCCGGTCGAGGAAGGTGGTCGCGGCCTTCGGATCGGCGAAGCGCCGGATGTAGACGAAGGCGGTGCGCTTGTCCAAGAGCTGCTTGTAGAGCACGTTCGCGTCGGCCCCGAGGAGCTTGCCCGCGGAGACCGCGATCGCGCGTGCATTGACCACCTGACGCGGATCGGCGTAGACCGTCTCGGTCTGCTCGCCGATCGCGAGCTGCACACCGGTGTCGTCGAGGATCGCCCCGCGACCGGCCGGGATGACGACGGTCTCGTGATGCTGGCGTTCCGCCATGCCTCCGAGCGCGGCGGCATGGACGCCCTGAAGCCAGACGGCGCGGACGAGCGTGCCGGCGAAGATGAGGAGGAAGGTCGCGAGCAGCAGGCGGATGCGGCGATTGGCCTGCTTGGCTTTCATCGCCTCGGCCTCAGTGGCCCAGATTCACGTAGCCGTACTGACCGGGATCGGCATAGACGAGCCCGAGCTCCTTCGCAGCCCGATGCTGGATCCGCCACGAGGCGAGCTCGCTCGAGAGTTGCGAGGAAAGGACCGCGTTCTCGGCACGAAGCTTCGTTCGTTCCGAGCTCGCGGAGTCGAGCGCAAGGTTCAACCGCAGGACTGCCACGTTCACGAATACGACACCGGCGAGCAGAATCCCGCTGATCGCGATCCACAGAATGCCGCTGCGCGCGCGGGCCTCCAGGGCCTTCGCACGCCTGCGCGGTGGAGCACTCGGCCGGAGCCGGCGACGGGGCTCGGCGACCGCAGCCTGCTGAGCGTGCGACCAGCTAGCCAACCTTGGTCGCAACCCGGAGGCGCGCCGACTGGGCGCGCGGATTGCGGGCGATCTCTGCAGCGGTCGGGCGGATCGCGCGCCGTGGCGTGGCGCGCAACGTCGGCTCCGAGCCACACACGCACACCGGGAAGTCGGGCGGGCAGGTGCAGCCGTACTCCTGCGACCGCAAAAAGCGTTTCACGATGCGGTCTTCGAGCGAGTGGAAGGAGATCACCGCAAGGCGTCCCCCGGGACGAAGCATCTCGAGCGCGGCGGGAAGCGCGCGTTCGAGCGCGCCGAGCTCGTCGTTCACCTCGATGCGGAGCGCCTGGAAGACGCGTTTCGCCGGATGACCCTCGCCGAAGCGGGCGGGCGCCGGGATCGACGCCTTGATCGTCTCGACGAGCTCGCCGGTGCGCTCGAAGGGCTGCGATCCACGCCGCCTCGCGATTGCCCGGGCTATCGGTCGCGCGAACCGCTCCTCGCCGTAGCGCCTGAAGATGTCCGCGAGCTCTTTCTCGTCCGCTTCGTTCACGAGCTCACAGGCCGAATAGCTCGCGCTCGGGTCCATTCGCATATCGAGCGGAGCGTCGACCGCGTAGGAGAACCCGCGCTCCGGCCGGTCGAGCTGCATCGAGGAAACGCCCAGGTCGAGCAGCACGGCATCGGCCCGGACGCCGTTGTCGGCGAGCTGTCGAAGCGTCGCCGAGAACTCGCCGTGGAGCAGGCGCGCCTTGACTGCGCTCTCGCGACGGACTCGCTCGAAGTAGGGCGCGACCGTCGGATCGCGATCGACGGCGATCAGCTTGCCGTCGCCGCGCAATTCCGCCGCGAGCAACGCCGAGTGGCCCCCGGCACCGAACGTCGCGTCTACCACAGTCTCGCCGGGACGCAGGCTGAGTGCGGCGACGATTTCGTCGGCCAGGACAGGAACGTGATCGGACTCAGTTGGCAAGACGCTCGGCAACATCTTCGGCGCTCCCTTCGACCTCGTGTAGGTGGACGCGCCATTTCGCGCGGTCCCAGATTTCGAGATGGTCGTAGACGCCCGCAACGGTCACCTCGCGACGAATATCCGCGCTCTCGAGCAGGCTTGCAGGCAGCACCATCCGGCCCTGCTTGTCGAGGTCGGCCCGGACCGCACCGGAGAAGAAGTGGCGTTGCATCATGCGGCTCTCCCGGCTCAAGGGATCGAGTGCCCGGATCCGCTCCGCGGTTCCGTGCCAGTGCTCGGCGGCGTAGGCATAGAGACAACCGTCCATCCCGCGCGTCACGACGACACCATCTCCGAGGCCCTCCCGGAACTTGGCGGGCAGCGTGAGGCGGTTCTTGTCGTCAAGGGTGTGGTCGTGTTCACCGAGGAGCATGCTTCCACTACTCCCCACTCTACCCCACTATCTTCCACCTGTCCACCCCGGGCGGGCCTGGCTCCGCCGCGATGCTGCGGCACCGGCTGCCGGCTCAGACGAGCTGCACGGAGTCGCCGACCCGGACTCGGCCGGGCTGCGCCACGGCGGCGTGCACCCCGAAGGGCAGCGGCTCCGTGGAAACGAGGTCGGCGCGATAGGCCGCGAGCGCCTTCAGCGTTTCCAGGTCGACCCGGCCGGAGTCGGGATTCTGCGTCGTGATCGCACAGCGCCCGACATGCCCTTGCGGGACGAGCACCGCGTCACCGACCGAGAGGCGGCGTCCTACCCACGCGTCTTCACCATGGGGCTCGAGGCCTTCCAGGCCGACGTTCATCCGGAACCGCCGGGGATCGACCGTCGCGACTCCGAGCTCCCGGGCGAGCGCGTCGAGCGATCCGGTCGAGAGAAGCGTCACCGCGCCGCCGCGACCCCGGTCGGGCGCGCTGCTTTCAGCCGCGACGAGCCGGATTCGCTCGCCCAGCAACTCGGAGAGCGCATCGTCCCAGGGCCCGGGCACTCGGCGAGCGACCTTCAGACGCCTGTGAAACGTGGTCTGCACCTCCGGGCGATCCATGGCAGTGCCATGCTCCACCGGACCGGAGACCTCGCGTCCATCCGGCATGCGCAGCGTCAACTCGCCGGAGGCGTCGGCGAATCGGGCGTGGACGAGCTGGAGTGGCGCGCCTCGGCCCGTGTCGTTCACGAGACGGTCGCGTTCGTCGACGAGATAGAAACGGCGGTCGCCGCGGGGGCCGGACTCGAGCAGATCGATCTCGTCCACGCGATCGAGGGCGAGCGACTTCACCGGCGTGATCGAGATCCACGAGACATGCGCTGCCATGAAGCGAAGGGTAGAGCAGCGGTCAGAGCTCGTCAGCGCCACTCCCGCCGCGACCCGTGAGCTGCGAGGAGTAGGGACCCCGCCCGGTGAGCACCGCAGCTCCGGCGCGTGCGGCGAGATCGAGTGCTCCAGCAAGCGAGTCGCCGCGTGCGAGCCCGAAGGCGAGAGCGGCGGCGAACGAATCGCCTGCGCCGTAGCTGTCGACGACGGGGCCGGTCAGCGCTGCGGGGGCGTAGCGGTTTCCGTCTGCCGTACCGCCCGCTTCGCCCTCCGTCATGACGACGGTCCGCGCCCCGAGCGCCGCTTGGTAGCGCTCGCGGGGATCGGAGGCGCTTCCGACGACAAGGTCGAGTGGCACCATCGCCGCCCCGAGCGTCGCCGACTCGCGCAAGGTCGCCGCGAGAAACGGCGCAAGACGAGCCGCGCGGAGCGCCTCGACGGTTCCGGAAACGAAGAAGACGAGGTCATAGGCGTCGATCCCCTCCGGCGCGTCGGGCAAGAGCTTGTCTCCGAGAACGGTGATTGCTCGCTCCCCGTCGGAATCGACATGCACCCAGGCCCGCCGAGTCCGGGACGTTGCCGTCCAACGTACGTGCACGTTCAGGTCCAGGCGTTCGAGGTAGCGCTTTGCATCGCGGCCGAGCGCGTCACGGCCGAGCACCGTGAAGAGATCGCATCCTCCCGCGAGCTTCGCCAGTTGACTCGCGACGACTGCACCCCCGCCGGCCGGCTCCGACCACACGGCCTCGGCATGGACGATCTCGTCCGGCTCGGGGACGTGCGGGACACGGGCGAACTCGACCCACTCGACGTGGCCGATCACAGCACATCTCACGGTTTCGCACCCTGCCACGTTTCAGTCGATGATGGGCAACGTGGCCACGGAGCCGATACCGCCGTTCGAGCGATTCTACGTCGCACACCGAGACGAGGTGCTCGGCTACCTGCGCCGCTTGCTCGGCCAACGGGCCGAGGACGCATGGCAGGAGACATTCCTCCGTGCGTTGCGCGCCTACGACCGGCTCGAGCACGGGAGGCATCTGCGTGCGTGGGTCTTCACGATCGCGACGAACGTCGCGATGGACGACCTGCGCGCGCGGCCGCAGCCGCAGCCGGACGGCGAGCCGTCCGTCGAGCTTCGCCGGGATGCGTTTCGTGATCTCGAGCACCTGACGGGCGACCTGCCGCCCACTGAGCGTGCGGCAGTCGTGCTCCGGTACGGCTACGACCTCGCCTATGTCCAGATCGCCGACGCACTCGGTTCGTCGGAAGAAGCCGCGCGCGCCGCGGCATCGTCCGGCGTCCGCAGACTGAGGAGGACACATGAACGTCACGCCTGATCTCGACGCACGGTTTCGCGAAGTCGCACTGCGAGAGGGTCTCGTCGACGTTCGGTACGACATCGTCGACTCGCCGATCGGGTCGCTCTTCGTCGCTGCCACCGAGCAGGGTCTCGCGCGCATCCATTTCCGGCCCGACGGTCAGGAGGAGGCGCTGGCACGCATCTTCGGCGTTCGCGTGCTGCGCTCGGCGCTCGACGACGTACGCCGAGAGCTCAACGAGTACTTCGACGGCACGCGAACCTCGTTCGACCTGCCGATCGACTTGCGAGTCGCGCCCTTCCATGCCGAGGTGCTTCGCGAGCTCGCCCTCGTGCCCTACGGTCGCACGGAGACGTATGGAGCGCTCGCAGCGAAGGTCGGCCGCCCGCGCGCTGCCCGGGCCGTCGGCACGGTGATGAACCGCAACCCGATTCCGATCGTGCTGCCGTGCCATCGCATCGTCGGTGCGAACGGGTCGCTCACCGGCTATGCGGGCGGCCTGGACGTGAAGCGGCGGCTCCTCGAGCTCGAGGGCGCGACGCTGCTGTAGTCGTTGCACGTTCGAGCTCGATCGACCGGCGACCGACACGCCACGCTCGCCGGCCGGCCGGTTGAAGCGCTCCGGCCTCATTCCGCGAGCGTCGGCAGTAGCCGGTAGCCCACCCCCCACACGTTTTCGATCAGCGCTGCGGTCGAGCCCGCCTCACGCAGCTTGCGCCGCAACCGGGACGCATGCGAATCCAGCGTCCTCGTTCGCCCGGCGATGCGATACCCCCAGACGTCCAGGAGGAGCTCCGCTTTCTTGAACACGCGGTCGGGCTCGCGTGCGAGGCAGAGCAGCAGCTCGTATTCCTTCTGTGCGAGCTGCAACCGACGGCCGTTCACGCGCACGACCCGCGTTCGCACATCGATGCGTACCGGCGGAACCTCGACCACGTCCTCGAGACGCGGCTGCACACGGCGGAGGACGGCGCGAATTCGCTCGACGAGCTCCTGGTACTCGAACGGCTCGACGACGTAGTCATCGCAGCCGCGCCTGAAGGCGTGAATGCGATCGATCGCGTCCGTCTGCTCGCGACCGAGCACGATCACCGGTGCCCGATCGACCCAACGGTCGAAGCCGGCCGCGTCACCCGCGAGTACCAGGTCAAAACGGGCGTGTGCGCCGACGAGCTCGAAGCCGTCGTCCGGTAGATGACGCTCGAGGAAACCGCGTGTGGCGGGCTCGGCGTCGGCGAGGAGGAGCGTTGCGGTCGACATGGACGAGGACGGTATCCGGATGCGAGGAGCCCGCCTAGTTGTCCATTCGCACGATTGTGCGCCGATCGTTCCTCAGTCGGCCGATGCGGACGCCGCCGCGGCGGCCACGTGGGAGCTCCGCTCAGTCGTACTCGAGTGCCGGGTGCCAGTCGGTTCCGCGGCCGTCGGGCGTCACGTCGAAGACCGCCCAGATCGGCCACACGTAGTCGACGTGCCGCGGATGCTCGCCGGGGTCGCCGAGCGCCGTGAGGAGCTCGCTGCTCCACCAGTGAGAGATCGCACCGCGACCGCCGAGCGGCAACTCCCGGCTCTGTGCCGCGACGCGCTCGGTCTGGCGGCGCAATTCGACCTCGGCCGCGAGGAGCTCCTCGCGCGCTGCGCGGTACTCGGGTGTTTCGTTCGGGAACGGATTCATGCCGCTACCTTCGCGAGCTCCGGAAGGAAGTGCTCCCAGCCCTCGCCGTGCATCTCGACGCCGCGATCGGTGAGGCCCGAGTGGCGCAGGTGAACCTGCGTGCCGCCGTCCTTCGGCTCGAGCTCGAACTCGACCGTCGTCGAGCCGGGCGGATGGATCTGGTCCTCCCCCTCCCAGCCCCACGTGTACACGACCCGCCGCGGCGGGTCGAGCTCGACGAACTCGCCGCTCGCAACGTTCCCGCGGATGTCGAGCCGGAAGACGCCGCCGGGGCGCGGGTCGTTCCACGACCTCTCGCCCATCCACGCGGTCGCGAGGTCGGGTTCCACGAGGTATGGATAGACCGCCTCCGGCGGCGCATCGATCCAGATCTCCTTCTCGAGCTCAGCCACGCTCCACCTCCCGTTTCAATCGTTCCAGCCGGTCATCCCAGAATTCATCGAGGAACGCGCGCACCTCGCGCAGGCCTTCGGGCCGCGCCCGGTAGAAGCGCTTCGTGCCCTCCCGACGCTCGCTGACGAGACCTGCCTCGCGCAGCACGCGCAGGTGCTGCGAGATCGCCGGCCAGCTGACCGCGAACTCGGCGGCAATCTCGCCGGCCGGACGCTCGCGGTCGCGCACGAGCACGAGAATCTGGCGGCGGCCCGGGTCGGCGATCGCTCGTAAGGCCCGTTCCATGCCCGGCCAGCTTAAGCGTTAGCTAAATTAAGCGCAAGCTACAGGCGACCAGAGCGGATGACGCCCCAGAGAAGCCAGAGCCCGAGCACGCAGGAGAGCCCGAAGCCGAGCACCGAGACGACGTGCAGCCCGAGCACGTGCGGGCCGCTCTTCGCGAAGATCCCGATCAGGCTCGAGCCGATCAGGCCGCCGGTCACGACGAGAGCGATCACGAGGCGGTTGAAGAGCGTGTCGAGCTTCGCCAGCAGGTCGTCGAGGCCCTTGTGGACGAAGCCGACCTCGATCTGGCCGTCGCGCACCTGCTCGAGCGTCTCGTGGATCTGGTACGGCAGGTCGGCCGCCATCTGCGTCAGCTTCCACCCCTCCCGTCGTGCACGGGAGACCACGCGCCGCGGCGTGAAGCGCGAGATCATCAGGTCGCGCGCGTACGGCTTCGCAACCTCGAACACGTTGAAGTCGGGATAGAGCTCGATCCCGACCGAGCCGAGCGTTGCGATCGCCTTGTCGAGCATCACGAAGCGCGTCGGCAGGCGAAGGTTCATGCGATAGATGAGCCCGAACGCCTCACGGATCACCTGGAGCGGGTCGATCTCCTGGAGGCTCGCGCCGTAGTACCGGTAATAGAGCTCGCGCAACTCCGCGACGAACTGCGCCTCACGATCCTTCTCGTAGCGCACCCCGAGATCCGCAAGCCGCTTCGGCAGCACCTCGATGTTCTCGGCCGCGGCGTCGATGAAGAGCCGCGTCAGCTTCGACATGTCGTCGTCGCTGAGCTTCCCCGTCAACCCGAAGTCGACGAGCCCGATCCGCTCGGGCGAGAGCACGAGGATGTTCGCCGGATGCGGGTCGCCGTGGAAGAACCCCTGCCGGAAGATCATCGTCATCCAGGTCTCGGTGATCAGATACGCGAGTCGACGCCGCTGCTCGAGCGACCAGTGCTCGACATCGATGTCGGCGAGTTGGACGCCGTCGAGGTATTCGAGCGTGAGGACACGCGAGCGTGTGTACGACCAGTAGACCTTCGGCACCGCGACGTGCGGGTGGCCCGCGAAGTTCTTGTGAAAGCCGTCGGCGTTGCGCGCCTCGAGGCGATAGTCGAGCTCCTGTCGGATCGAACGCGAGAACTCGTCGACGATCTCGTTCGCGTCGATGAAGTCGAGCGCACGGACGCGCTCCTTCACGAGCTTCGCCGCCTGGTACATCAGCGAGAGGTCCGCTTCGATCTGGCGCGGTGCATTCGGGCGTTGCACTTTGACCGCGACCGTGCGCCCGTTGGGCAGAGTGGCTCGGTGCACTTGCCCGATTGAAGCGGCTGCCACGGGCTCTGCGTCGAACTCGAGGAAGAGCCGCTCGATCGGCTGCCCGAGCTCCTCGCGGATCGTCCGCTCGATGTCGGAGAACGGGAATGGGCGCACGTCGTCCTGAAGGCTGCGCAGCTCGAGGATGATGTCCGGCGGAACGATGTCGGGCCGGGTGGAGAGCAACTGCCCGAACTTCACGAACGTCGGGCCGAGCTCGTCGAGCATCTCGCGAAGATGACGACCGCGCGCGGTGCCGCCGCCCGCCTCGACCGCGCGCCTGCCGTCGATCGCGTAACCGAACCCGTGGCGCACCGCGACCTGCGCGATCTCGCTCAGGCGTCCGATCGTGCGCTGCTTCGGGCGCGTCGCCACCCTCTCAGTCTTGCACGCAGCCCAGAATACGCCCACCGGCCCGCGGCAGCGGCTACTGGATGCGCTTCACCGTTGCGCGCCACACGCCCCGGGGCGCCTGCACGTCGACGGTCTCGCCGACCTTGTGGCCCATCATGGCCGAACCGAGCGGCGAGGTGGGCGACACCGTTCCCGTCCCGCCGACGGCGCTGATCTCGACCGTCATGGTCTGACCGTCGTCGACCTCGACGTCGATCACCGAGCCGATGCCCACGACATCGGTCGGGCCTTGCTCGACGATCTCGGCGGTGTCGAGACGCGTCCGGAGCGTGCGAATGCGCGCCTCGAGCAGTCCTTGCTCGTTCTTCGCGGCGTGGTACTCGAAATTCTCAGAGAGGTCCCCGAACTCGCGCGCCGTCTTGATCGCGGCGACGACCTCCTCGCGCCGTGGCCCTTCCATGCCAGCCAGCTCTTCGCGAAGCGCGTCGGCCTGCTTCGCGGTCAAGCGCTCGCCGCCTACCACTTCGAGCCCCGCCCGCGCTTGGACTTGTAGACGAGCCGCGGCCTCGCAACCGTCATGCCGGTCGCTTCGAAACGCTCCACGTGACCCTGAAGCCGCGCCACGCGGCTCATATCGGCCTGCTGTTCGGGCAGCACGAGCGTGATGCCGACCCCGCCGCGACCTGCTCGGCCCGTGCGGCCGACGCGATGGGTGTAGACGTCGGGCTCCTCGGGCGGATCGAAGTTGATCACGTGCGTGATGTCGTCGACGTCGAGCCCGCGCGCGGCGACGTCCGTGGCGACGAGGGTCTTCACCTTGCCGGTGTCGAAGCGAGCGAGCGCGCTCTCTCGTTGCGCCTGACCCTTGTCACCGTGGATCGCGGCTGCATCGACGTCGTGGCGAAGCAGCTTCTCGACGAGGCGATCGGCGCCTGCCTTCGTGCGCACGAAAACGAGCGCGAGGCCGGTCTCTTCCTGCTTCAGCAACTCGACGAGCGTGGAGACCTTGTTGTCCTGCGTGACCGCCACGAAGCGGTGATCGACGTCGCCGGAGCGCCGGTCGGCCGGAAGCTCCCCTTCGAAGCGCGCCGGGAAATGCGTGTAGCGCCGCGCCAGCTCGCCGACCTCGCCGTCGAGCGTGGCCGAGAAAAACATCGTCTGACGGTCGTCGTGCAAGCGGCGCACGAGCTTGTCGACCTGCGGTTTGAACCCCATGTCGAGCATCCGGTCGGCCTCGTCGAGCACGAGGATGCGCACGTGGTCGAGCGTGACGAGGCCGCGGTCGACGAGATCCTGCAGGCGTCCCGGCGTCGCGACGATCACGTGGGCGCGCTTCGCCTCTTCGGCCTGGGACTTGAGCGGCACGCCGCCGTAGACGGACGCAACCTTGACGTTGTCGCCCGCGATGAGCGCGAACTCCTCGGTCACCTGGGCGCAGAGCTCGCGCGTCGGCACGAGCACGAGCGCGAACGGGGTCTTCGCGCCTGGCTCCACGAGCTGGGCGATCGGAATCGCAAACGCGAGCGTCTTGCCCGAGCCGGTAGGGCTCTTGGCCAGCACGTCGCCGCCGCGGAGAGCCTCCGGGATCACGAGGCCTTGGATCTGAAACGGGGCCTCGATCCCGCGCGCGACGAGCAAGTCGCACACGACGGGCGAAACCCCGAGGGAACGGAAATCAGTCAACGTGTCTCAACTCCTTCGGACGTCGAGATCGTGTCCGGAAGCAGGAGACGCGATCTCACAGGAGCACGACCATTCGCACTCCGTACCCCCAAAGTAGCAGGGGTTCCAGACGTGTCCGCCGGGCCTACGCGTCTTCGAGGAGTCGTAGCCTGTGTTCGATCTGGGCGATTCGAAGCTCGAGCTCGTCCCAGTCCTCACGCGTGACGAGGCCGAGCTCGCGCGCGAGACTCGTGAACCGTTGCCGCGTTCCCTCCCCCACCCGCACTGCGTCGCCGCGCCACCTTGACGTCGCCTCGTCGAGCAGCGACCGCGCGTCGTCGAGCCTCGGCCCGAGGAGGTCGACGAGCCGGTCGAGCGGGTCGCGCTCGGGCGGGGGGCCGTTACCGGGCTCGTCCATGGGGACGTGACTTCCGCCGCTGGCGGCGGCGTTCGAGTTTCGCCTCAGGCCCTTCGGTCACGGACGCGACACCGTCTTCGATCACGTCGAGCGGGGTCTCGGGTGTGGGCTCGGCTGCAGCCGCTTGCTCGGCCTGCGCGAGGAAGCGGTCGGCCCGGGTCCCTTCGGGCATTTCCTGCCCGCGGCGCCGCGCGTACTCCGGGTCACGCCGCTCCTTCCAGAAGTTGAGCAACGGGGCCGCGATGAAGATCGACGAGTACGCACCCGATGTGACACCGATGAGAAGCGCGAAGGCGAAGTCCTGAAGCGTTGCGCCGCCGAAGAGAAACAGCGCCCCGACAGGCAGCAGTGTGATGAACGTCGTCGCGAGCGAACGGCGGATCGTCTCCCACAACGAGACGTTGGTGATGGTCGCGAACGACGCACGGCGCATGATCGGCACGTTCTCGCGAATTCGGTCGAAGATGATGATCGTGTCGTAGATCGAGTAGCCGAGCACGGTCAGCACCGCGGCGACGGTTGCTTCCGTCACCTCGCGGCCCGTGACGGAGTAGACACCGACGGTGATCAACACGTCGTGCAGCATCGCGGCGATCACAGGGATCGCAAACGCGAGACCGCGGAAGCGGATCGTGATGTACAGGGTGATCACGAGCAGCGAGAAGAGGATCGCGACCACGGCGGACCGTGCGATCTGGCGCCCGAAGCTCGACGAGACGTTCTTGACGCTGACGCCGCCCTCGACCTTGAGTTGTGAGGTGAGGTCGGACGTCAGTCTGGCCTGCTCGCCGGTCTTCAGCTTCTTGAGGCGCAGCTGGAAGCTCTTGAAGTCCTCGCCCCCGTTCGACGACGCCCCGCGGCCCTGGACGACGGCATCCTTCGCGTGCCCGATCGCGGCCGCCTGCGCGCGCACCTGAGAGATGGGCGTCGGCTTCGAGGTCTTGAACGTCATCTGCACGCCGCCCCGGAAGTCGATGCCGAGGTTGAGGCCGCGCGCCGAGAGCGACACCGCGCTGATCACGAGAATGGCGCCGGAGATCGCGAACCAGAGCACCGTCCGCCGCATGAAGTCGATCTGGAGGAAGCGGCCGCGTTGCGAGTGGTGCGCGCCCATGAAGCTCGGGTTGTCGAACCATCTGAAGCCCGCGAGCAGGCCGAGCATGGCGCGCGTCGCCGCGACGGCCGTGATCAGTGAGACGACGGTGCCGATCAAGAGCATCAGCGCGAATCCCTTCACACCGGCGGTCGCGACGGCGAAGAGGATCAGGGCGGTGATCGCGGTGACGACGTTCGCGTCGATGATCGTGCGGAACCCCTTGGCATAGCCGGCCGCGATCGCCGCGCGCATCGACTTACCGGACCGAGACTCCTCCTTGATGCGCTCGAACACGACGACGTTCGCGTCGGCCGCGACGCCGATCGTGAGGATCAGCCCCGCGAAGCCCGGCAGGGTCAGTGTGACGCCGAAGAGGAGGATTGCGGCGTACATGAAGGCGGCGTAGATGCCAAGGCCGAGCACCGCCACGAGCCCGAGGAAGCGGTAGAGCAGCAGCAGGAAGATCATCACGACGATCAGGCCGCCAATGGCCGCGTTGCGTGCCTGCGTCAGCGAGTCCTTGCCGAGCGTCGCCGAGACCTCGGTGTTCTCGAGGGGCACGAACTTGACGGGCAGCGCGCCGGTCTGCAGGACGAGCGCGAGGTTCTTCGCCTCGTTCGAGCTCGCGATTCCCGTGATCTGCGCGCCGCCGCCGGCCGGGTCGATGCCGTTCGGATACTGGCCGAAGTCGATCGACGGAAACGACCGGATCTCGTTGTCCAGCACGATCGCGAAGTGCTGCTGCACCTTCTGGATCGAGCCGCGTACCGCCTCGTTCTTCGTCACGTTGTGGAAAGCCTTGTTGCCCTTGTGGGTGAACTGCATCAGGACGATCGGCGAGCCCGACGTCGGATCGAAGTCCTCGCGCGTGCCGGAAAGGCTCAGTTCCTTGCCCGTCATGTTCGGATATGGACCAGACCGGTCGTTCGGATACGGCCCGTGCTTGAAGAGGTAGTAGTCGGTCTTTCCGACGCCGGGCAGGCCGTTCGGATCGCCGGGGCAGACCGCCGAGGTCTTGTTCGCGCACGTGATCACCACGGTCGCGTGCGGCACCGGCAGCACTTTGCGCTGCTTCGGCACCTTGCCGCCGAAGGGATCGAGCAGGCCTGCGTTGCCCGTCTCGGGGTCGCGATGGAGCTGCGCGACCGGCCCGGCGGCACGCACCCATACCTCGGTCGAGGTCGTCTTCTTCTTCTTTCCGGTGCCGGTGGCCTTCGTCACCTTCACCGGCTTGAAGAGCACGTACTCACTGGGCGTCCCGGACTTCGCCGCGGCCTGCACCCGGGAGAGCAACTGGTAGAGGCTCGTCGTCGCGACCGGGGTGCCGGTGACGGTCACCGATGGCGTGACGAGCGCCGGTTCGAGATCGTAGAGCTCGAGCTGGGCTGTCTGGCCGATCACCGCCGCGGCCTGCTGCGGGTTGTGTACGCCGGCGAGCTCGATCACGATCTCGTCCGGGCTCTGCGTGCGGATCTCCGGCGAGGCGACACCGAGCTTGTCGACGCGGTTGCGCATGATCGAGACCGAGCGCGTCAGATCATCGGGCGTCAGCTTGTGCCCCTTCGGCGGCTGCGCCTTCAGCACGACCTCGAGGCCGCCTTGCAGGTCGAGGCCCTTCTTGACCGACCGGTGAACCGGCGAGCCCGGCACAGCGAGGAGCCCGACGCCGATGAGGGCGAGCAGGATCAGGAAGACGAGGACGAGGTGGCTACGCCGCGACGACACGCGCCGGAAGGTTAGCGGGGTTCGACGGACGTTTCGGCACGCTCGCCGCCGGGCTGTTCCGTCTCGGGATCCACCTCGACGTCGATCTCCCTGGCGACCGCCGCGATGGCGCGCCGGTCGAGCGTGGCGACCACGCCCGGCGCGATCTCGATCCGAGCGGTGTCGTCGCCGATCTCCTGCACGATCCCGTGCAGGCCGCCTGCGGTGATGATCTCGTCGCCGAGTTCGATCGAGTCCTGCATCGCTGCGTGCTGGTTGCGGCGGCGCTTGGACGGCAGCACGAGGAGCGCCCAGAGGCCACCGAGAATCACGATCAGGATCAGGAATCCGCCCATGTCAACCTTTCCAGCCGCTCACGCTTGTACGAGGCGAACCCGCCGGTGGCGATGGCGTCGCGGGCACCACGGGTCAGCTCGATCAGGAAGCGTAGATTGTGCAGCGAGAGCAGGCGCAGCCCGAGCAGCTCGTTCTGGTTGATGAGGTGCCTGAGGTAGGCCCGTGTGAAGCGCACGCACGCGGGGCAGTCGCAATCGGGGTCGAGTGGTGATTGATCGCGCGCGAAACGGGCGTTCCGCAGGTTCAGGCGACCTTGATCGGTGAGCGCACTCCCCGTGCGCGCGGTGCGGGTCGGCAGGACGCAGTCGAACATGTCGATGCCCGCCTCGATCACCTCCAGGATGCCGACAGGATCGCCGATCCCCATGAAGTAACGCGGCTTCTCCTGCGGCAAGAGGTGCGCGGCCCAGCGGGTCGTCTCGAAGGTCGCGCCCCGGTCTTCACCGATCGCGAGGCCTCCGATTGCGTTGCCGTCGAAGTCGAGCTCGGAGATCTCCTCGGTCGAGCGGCGACGGAGCTCCGGATCGGTTCCCCCCTGCGTGATCCCGAAGCGCAACTGCCCCTCGGCGCGCGGCGCGTCACGTTGGCGCGTCGCCCAGGCCGTCGTCCGTCGCACGGCTTCCTCCAGGTCACGTCGCGGGATCCCCGCCGGAGGCACCTGGTCGAGGCACATCGCGATATCGCTGCCGAGATTCGCCTGGATCCGGGCGGCGAGCTCGGGTGTGAAGCGCGTCGCCGTGCCGTCGTACACGCTCCGAAAGGTGACGCCGTCGTCGTCGACCTTGGTGATCGTGTCGCGCAGCGAGAACACCTGGAATCCGCCCGAGTCGGTCAGGATCGGTGCGTCCCAGCTCATGAAGCGGTGCAGGCCGCCCAGGTCGCGGATCAGCTCGTCTCCCGGCCTGAAGTGCAGGTGGTAGGTGTTGCCGAGCAGGATCTGCGCTCCGAGGTCGCGCACCTCGTCCGGGTGCAGGGTCTTCACGGTGCCTTTCGTTCCCACGGGCATGAAGACCGGCGTCGCGACCTCCCCGTGGGCAGTCCTCACCACACCCGCCCGCGCCGCCCCGTCGCTCGCCTTCACCTCGAAGACGGCGCGTTCCGAGCCATCGCCCCTCGCGCCATGACCCTTCGCCAAACGAGGGTCATGGAAGTGTGACATCGCCACCTCGGCATGCCCGCGTCGGGCGTGTCCCGTGGTCAGACCAAGTGTGCCGAGACGCAAACGTGGGCACGGTCGTCGCACCTCGGACTTCGGTTGCCACGAAGCCGTTTCCCTGTAACTCGAGCAGTCCCCTTCGGCCACGACCCTTGGTCAGAACAACCGTGTCGAAACGCAAACAGCGCGCTTTCCCGCCGCACGGGAGGAGAACATGTCTCCCGTGGACGTGACCCGACGCCAAACGAGGGTTACGGAAGCGCAACAGCGGGCCGCGGGTCACAGGATCAGCATCGCATCGCCGAAGGAGTAGAAGCGATATCGCTCCTCGATCGCGAGTGCGTATAGGCGGCGGACCTCGGCGATGCCGGCGAAGGCCATGACAAGCGCGAGGAGCGTCGAGCGCGGGAGGTGGAAATTCGTCACGAGGTGGTCGACGCGGCGGAAGACGAAGCCCGGTGTGATGAAGAGCTCCGTGCGACCGACGGGAGGGCCGCCGGCAGCGAGCGTCTCGAGCACGCGCACCGTCGTCGTGCCGATCGCGAGTACTCGCTCCGCCGCCTCGATCCGGGCCCACGTCGACGGCACGACCGAATACCGCTCGCCGTGGATCGGATGCTCCTCGACGACGTCCGCGTGGAGCGGCCTGAACGTGTCGAGCCCGACGTGCAACGTGACCCGCTCGACGGCGAGGCGGCCGAGCAGCTGCGGCGTGAAATGCAGCCCGGCCGTCGGTGCGGCGACCGAGCCGTGCTCGCGCGCGTACACCGTCTGGTAGCGCCCAGCATCCGCGAGCGGCTCGGTGATGTACGGCGGCAGCGGCACGATCCCTGAGGGGTCATCCTCGAGACGTACGCGCCATCGGCCCGAACCCAGGTGCTCGAGAAAACGCACCGCGCCGTACCGCTCGCCTGCCCGCAGCTTTCGCGTCGGCCGAGCGAGGGCCTCCCAGTCTCCTCCTTCCAGCTGCTCGAGCAGGAGAACCTCGCCTCGTGGACGTGCGATCGGGAACCGTGCCGGCACGACCCGCGTGTCGTTCACCACGGCGAGGGGCGACGAAACGACATCCGGCAGCTCGCGAAACACGCGGTGCTCGACCTCACCGGTGGCGCGCGAATAGACCAGCAAGCGCGAGCCGTCGCGACGTGTCGCCGGATGCTGCGCGATCAGCTCGGGCGGCAGGTCGTAGTCGAGCTCGCTGCTGTCCATCCGGTGCGGACGGTAGCTTCGCGCGCATGGAACAGATCCGTGAAGCCGTACGTGAGGGCCTGCGCGAGGAGGCCGCACCGATCTCCCGCCGCCTCGCCGAGGTCAAGGGGCTCTCGAACGGCGCGATCCGCCGGCTCGAGTCGATCGAGGCGACGATCGAGTCGGAGCGCGATGCGCGCGTCGACGATCTCACGCTCCTCGTCGATCTGCTGACCGAGGGTTGGCGCTCGATGAATGCGCGTCTCGCCCGCATCGAGGAACTGCTCGGGACCTTTCACGAGCGCTCCGAAAATCCCGGCGCTGCGGTTTACCGCTTGCCGACGGCCGAGGCCGGCTGAGAGTAATCCGCCGGTAGCACGAGCTCGAACCTCGAACCGCGCCCTACTTCGGATTCGAGCTCGATCCGGCCGCCGAGCGCCGTCGAGATCTCCTTGGCGATCGCGAGGCCGAGGCCCGTCCCACCTCCCAGCTCGGAGACGAATGGACGGAAGAGCCGCTCGCGTGCCTCCGGCCGGATTCCCGGCCCCGAATCCTCGACCGCCACGTGGACGGTCCCGTTCCGCTGAGCGAGCCCGAGCGAGACACGTCCACCATCCGGAGTCGCGCGAAACGCGTTCGACAGGAGGTTGCCGACCACCTGAAGCACACGATCGCCGTCGGAGACAATCACCGACTGGTCAGAAACGTCCTGCCGAAAGTCGATGTCACGCCGCTGCGCCTCCTCCCGGTAGCGCTCGAACGCCTGATCAAGGAGATTCGCCATGTCGACCTCCTCGGTCATGACCGTGAAGCGGTGCGTGTCGAGTTTCGCGAGGTCGAGGATGTCACCGACGAGTCGCTCCAGCCGGTGTGTCTCGAGCTCGACCGTCTCGAGCGAGGACTGCCGCAGCTCGGGGTCGGTGACCACTCCCTCGAGCAGTGCGGCGACGTGCCCACGAATCGCGGTGAGCGGTGTCCGCAACTCGTGCGACACCGACATCAGGAAGTTCCGCTCCATCACCTCCACCTCGGCGAGCCGCTGGGTCATCTCCCCGAACCGCTCGCTGAGATGGCCGAGCTCACCGGGCGCGTGCCGTGGCACACCCACGGCGTAGTTCCCTGCGGCAACCTCGTCGGCGGCACGCGAGAGCTGCAGCACCGGACGCACGATCCGTCGCGAGAGATACCACCCGAGCAGCCCGGCGACAAGGAGCCCGAGCAACGCCGCCAGCGCAAGCCGCTCGATCAAAGCCGCCACGCTGTGGCTGATGTCGGTCTTGCGCGTCGCGACCACGATCGCCCCGATGGGCGATGTCGTGCCCTGCTTCGTCAAGAAGATTGGATTCGCAACCGCAAGAAAGGTGCGTCTCACTCCCGGCGGCTTGAACTGGAAGGCGAGCGACCGCCCCGACGTCCAGTCGATCGTCTCGAGCGGCAGCCGGTGCAGCCCGGTGATCTGGCCGGGAAACAGGCGGTTCGGGCCGACGAAGTAGATGCGGTCGCCGGTCGCCTGCTCGAGGCTCTCGGCATCGAACGTCGTAGGCGCTCGAGTGTCTTTCGCGTTGCCGTAGCTCGATGCTGGGGAGTACAGCTGCGCGATGCCATGCGCCTCGCGACTCAATTTCGACAGCGCCTGGTCGTGCGCGAACTGCTGAAAGAGGCGAACCGAGATCGCCGTCGTGATCGCTCCCGCGATCAGGATCCCGGCGAGGAAGACGAGCGGCAGACGGACGCGGAGCGACCCGAGCACGATGCTCAGGCTTTCGCCGTATCCCTCTTTGCGTCCTTTGCCGGCGACACCTTGTACCCGACACCCCACACCGTGACGATCGGCGATGCCTCCTCGAGCTTGCGGCGCAACTGGCGCACGTGCACGTCGACGGTCCGCGTGTCACCGGCGAAGGTGTAGCCCCAAACGCGCTCGAGCAGCTGGTCGCGGGTGAGCACGAGTCCCCGATGGTCGAGCAGTTCCCAGAGCAGGTCGAACTCCTTCGG
The DNA here is from genome assembly GCA_038239825.1 of Gaiellales bacterium. GTDB lineage: Bacteria > Actinomycetota > Thermoleophilia > Gaiellales > Gaiellaceae > PALSA-600. The sequence goes on along the minus strand of JBBSEJ010000002.1, from coordinate 57,646 downwards.
GGCGAGTTGGATCTCCGCGTCACCGACTTTGACCTCGCGTCGTCCCGAGTCGACACGCAGGTCGCCATGCTCGATCACCTCCGTCTCGTGCTCACGCCGATCCGGCGCCGACCGGCGAAGGATCGACTTCACACGCGCAACGAGCTCGCGCGGGTTGAACGGCTTGGTGAGGTAGTCGTCGGCCCCGACCTCCAGGCCGATGATCTTGTCGACGTCCTCGTCGCGCGCGGTCAGCATGAGGATCGGCACGTCACTCGTCTGGCGGATGCGCTTGCAGACCTCGATCCCGTCGATGTCCGGGAGCATCAGGTCGAGCACGATCAGGTTCGGCATCTGCGCCGCGACCTGCGCAAGCCCCTCCGACCCCGTCGACGCGGTGCGCACGCCGTAACCCGCGTTCTTCAGATAGAGGGAGACGAACGAGGCAATCGAGCCCTCGTCCTCGACGACCAGGATGTTCGGCGGCTGGGCGCTCACTGGTGCTCTGTTCCGGACGTTCCGCGTTGATCCTGGCGACCGAGGACGCGGCCCGGCGCTTGCCCATCAACTGCCGCTTTGCAGCCGCCAGCACGCACCAGACTCTTAGAACCGAGCATTAGGGGCCGGCCGGCACGGGCACGACAGGGAACGTGACCGAGCGCTTCAGCCACGGAACCGCCGTCCACTTGCCGCCGTCGAGGGCATAGTCGCCCGGATCGTCGACCTGCACGTCGCCGGTCAGCTGCGCGGTGCCCACGCCGACGGCGCTCAGATCGATGCTCGTTCCCTGAAACCACAGCCGGTATTTCCCGCCCGTGACGCGGAAATGGATGTCGCGACCCGCGTAGGTCGTGCACGTGTCACACGGCCCGACTGACTTGCGCACCACGCCGGAGACGGGAATCGAGCCGCCGGTCGGGTCGAGGTCGGTGACGACCAGTTTCCCCTTGTCCAACTGTCCCCACACGACGCCTTTGCCGACGATCAACACCGTGCCGTCGACCGTGCGCAGCTCCAGCACGCCGTCGCCGGCCGCTCGCACACCCGCGATCGCCGCGGGTACGACGACCATGGATGAGAGCAGGATGAGAGAGAGCCTCCGCATCGGCACGAATAGTGTTTCCCGCTGAATTATGCCCTGAATGAGCGAAACGTAAGGAGTTTTGAAGGGAGTCACGCGGCCGCCTGGATCCACCTTCACGTTGTAGCGTCGATCGTCATGCACGGCGTGAGTAGTTTCGGCTTGACGGTGCTGCTCGTCGCGGGCGCTCTTTCGGCGGCCCTCGCCGCCTCGAAGCTCAGCGCCCGCACCTCGATCCCATCGGCGGCCCTGTTCCTCGTCGCTGCATCGGTCGCCTCGGCGCTCTTCCCGTCGCTCGTCGTCTCCATCGACACCGTCGAGCGGGTCGGGACCGTCGCACTGATCGTCATCCTCTTCGACGGCGGCTCGTCGATCGGCGTTCGCCGGTTTCGCGCGTCGGCGATGCCCATCGTCTGGCTCGGCGTTCTCGGCACGTTCGCGACCGCCGGCCTCGTCTGCCTGTTCATCCACGGCGTCTTCGCGCTTCCTTGGATCACGGCCGGGCTGCTGGGTGCGGCGGTCGCGCCCACCGACCCGGCGGTGATGTTCTCGGTCCTCGGTGACCGAGAGGTGACGGGGCGTACCCGGACGATCCTCGAAGGGGAGTCCGGCGCCAACGACCCGGTCGGAATCGCGTTGATGCTCGGCCTGATCGAGCTCGCAACTCACAGCGACGCGAGCTTCTGGGTGGTCGTTCGCGTGTTCTGCGAGCAGATGTCGATCGGGCTTGCGATCGGCATCGCCGGCGGACTGCTCGAGAGTCGCCTGCTGCGGCGGGTTGCGCTCCCCTCGGCCGCCCTCCACACCGTACGAACCCTGGCACTCGCCGGAGTCGTCTACGGCGCAGCTGCCGTCGCGCACGGCTCGGGGTTCCTCGCCGTCTTCGTCGCGGGGCTGATCGTCGGCGATGTCGAGGCGCCGTTCAAGCGCGAGATCGAGGCCTTCCAGGACGGCCTCTCCACACTGGCAGAGGTGCTCGTGTTCGTCGCGCTCGGTCTGACGGTCGGGATCTCGTCGCTCCCCGCGAGCAGGTGGATCGACGGGCTCGCGATCGCCACGTTCGTCGCGTTCGTCGCGCGCCCGATCGTCGCGGGTGCGCTGCTCGCCCCCACTCGCCTGCGTCCCGGCGAGCGCCTATTCGTCGCCTGGGGCGGGCTGAAGGGCGCGGTGCCCATTCTGCTTGCAGCGTTCGCCCTTTCCCAGAACGTCCGGGACGGGCAGCGGATCTACGGCACCGTCTTCGTCGTCGTCCTCGCCTCGGTCATCGTCCAGGGAAGCACGATCAGCGCCGTGGCCCGGCGATTCGGCGTCGAGATGCGGCGTGTCACGCCACGCGCCGAACCGACCGGCTGAGCCCGCCCACTCGCACCACCTCGTGCGCATCGACGACCCGAACCCAGCCCGCCTTGCGGGCGACGGGCTCGCAGACGACGCAGACGGGCTGGTCGCGCCGGTCGCCCCGCCAGGTTCGAAATCGCTCGCCCGCGAGCAGGCTCCGGCGGCACACGTGGCACATCGCCATCCCCTGACCGTAGGCCCCGTCTCGGACGGACACGTCCAGGGACTGTCCCCAGCCATGTCCGTTCAGTACGTGTAGAAGCCTTCGCCCGTCTTGCGGCCGAGCTTGCCGGCCCGGAGCATGCGGACGAGGCGCGGCGGCGGTGCCATCCGTGGCTCTCGCAGCTTCTCGTACAGCGCCTCGCTCGCGTGCACGTGCACGTCGGCTCCGACGAGATCGAGCAGCGCGCACGGCCCGAGCGGCCAGCCGGCGCCGCCGGTCAGGCCCGCGTCGAGATCCTCCGGCGTCACACCGGCCTCGTCGAGCACCCGTACGCAGTCGTTGAGCAGCGGGATCAGCACGCGGTTGACCACGAATCCCGGCGTGTCGGTGCAGCGAATCGGCGTCTTGCCGAGCGCCGCCGCCAGCTCGTAGGCGGTCTCGAACGCATCGTCGGCCGTCCGCTCGGCGCGGACGATCTCGACGAGCGGCATCAACGGCGCCGGGTTGAAGAAGTGCATTCCGAGCGCACGTTCGGGCCGTTCGAGCACCGAAGCAATCTCGGTGACCGACAGAGCCGAGGTGTTCGTGGCGAGAATCGTCTCGTGCCCCACGATCGTCTCGAGCTCCCGAAAGAGCTCGTGCTTCACCTCGAGATCTTCGAATGCCGCTTCGATCACGACGCCGCACTGTGCGAGCTCGGTGAGGGCGGTCGTCAGGGTCAGTCGCCCCAGCGCACCGTCGCGCTCACCCAGCTCGAGCGTACCCTTGTCGACCTTCCGAGTCAGGAAATGCGCGATCCAGCCGCGGGCCTTCTCACCGCGCGCTGCGTCGACCTCGTGGCCGATCGTCTCGAAGCCCGCCTCGACCGCCACCTGAGCGATGCCCGACCCCATCGCCCCGAGCCCGACGACGCCGATCTTCACAGGCGCTCGACCACGCGTGCGTCGTCGCGGCCTGCTTCGGGGTGCAGGTCCGAGACGTTGTGAAACACGACCGACGCGAACGGCGGAACGCGCGACATCATCTCGACGCCGATCGACATCTCGGAAATCTTAGTGCTCCGTTCCGGAGCTCTAGTCCGCGAGAACGGGCTCGAAGCGCGCACGGGCCGCCCTCCGGTCGAAGACGATGCCCACGACGACGAACGTCGCGATCGCGTACACCCATCCCGCAAGGCAATCGACGATGTAGTGCTCGCCCGAGTAGACGAGCGCAAACACCATGGCGGGTGGATAGAGCGCCAGTGGCAGACGGGCCCAGCGCGGTACGAGGCGCCAGAGGTAGAGCGCGATCAGCAACGCGTACCCCGCATGGAGCGACGGCATGGCCGCAACGTTGTTCGCGTAGTGCTGTCCCTTTTCGAAGAGCGATCCGAAGTGCGCGAGCGGCACCTCCTTCCACACGACCGCGATCGTCCGGTTCGCCTCGCCGAGCTCCCCGTGCCGGGCCGCGAGCCACGGGGGCGCCGCCGGGTAGAGAACGTACGTCGCGAACCCGGTGAGTGCGAGCACGCACACCATCGTTGCGTACCGGGCGAAGCGATCGTGGGCCCACGTCCAGAGAGCAGCCGCGACGACGAGGGTCGCGAAGAAGTGCGTGAGGTAGATGAGCCAGGTCGCGTAGTCCCACCAGTGCAGATGATGCGCCCCGTGCCAGAGGTGTTGCTGGAGTCGCACCGTCGGCGCTGGCGTCCCGAAGAGGGCGTTCTCGGCGTGGATCTGGGGCACCTCGCGCGCGTGGAACAGCAGCCCGTCGGCGAACCCGCGGACCCGGTCGTACGCGAACAACACGGCGACGAAGGGCGCCCACTCGATCAGCAGCCGCGGCACGCGGCGCCGCAAGTCGGTCGCCGAGAACGCAGCCATCCCGACACCGAGCCAGAGAAAGATGAGGTCGCGCGAGGTCGGGACGCCGGCCACCGCCGCGGTCACAGCCGTCACCGCTACCCAGGCGACGGGCAGCCAGAAGCGAATCGACCTGTGGGCGATCACGGAGGGGATCCTCGCACTAGTGTTGCGGCGTGACGACAACTTCGACCGACCATGGCCTGCTGATCGGCGGCGCGCGCATCGAGACCGGCGAGTGGACCGACGTCAGCTCGCCGTACTCGGGTGACCTGATCGGTCGCGTCGCCCGAGGCGGAGCGCCGGAGGCACGGCGCGCGCTCGATGCTGCCGCCGAGGCATTCCTGGAGCCGCTGCCGGCGCACGAGCGAGCGCGGATCCTCGATGCGACGGCGAAGCTGCTCGAGGAGCGCCAGGAGGAGGCTGCCGCGCTGATCTCCGCTGAGGCCGGTAAGCCGCTGAGGCAGGCGCGGGTCGAGACCCAACGCGCGATCTCCACGTACATCTTCTCGGCAGTCGAGGCCCGCAAGATCGCGGGTGAGGTGGTGCCGATGGACGCGTCGCCGGCAGGCGTCGGAAAGCTCGCGCTGACCATGCGCCTGCCGATCGGGATCATCGGGGCGATCTCGCCGTTCAACTTCCCGCTGAATCTCGTCGCGCACAAGATCGCTCCGGCCCTCGCCGCGGGTTGCCCTGTCGTCCTCAAGCCCGCCTCCACGACCCCGCTCTCGGCTTTGTTCCTGGCCGCGCTCCAAGAAGAGGCAGGGCTCCCCGCCGGTTGGATCAACGTCGTCGCAGGCTCGGCCGGCCCGATCGGGGACGCGATCGTCGAAGACGACCGCGTGAAGCTGATCACGTTCACGGGCTCGGGCGCCGTCGGTTGGGGAATCGCAGAACGCGCCCATCGCAAGCGCGTGAAGCTCGAGCTCGGGAACGCCACCCCGGCGATCGTTTGCGCCGACGCGCCCCCGGATGCCGCGGCGAAGCTCGCGGCGAATGCATTTTCCTTCGCGGGCCAGAGCTGCATCTCGGTTCAGCGAATCTTCGTCATGGCGGACGCGTGGGACGAGTTCCTCGCCGCGTTCCTCCCCCATGTGGAGGCGCTGAAGGTCGGCGATCCCGCCGACGAATCGACCGACGTCGGCCCCGTGATCAGCGAGGAGGATCGGGACCGCGTCCTCGACTGGATTGCCGAGTCGAGGGGTCAGGTCGTCGCAGGAGGCGAGCTCGGCAGTGACGGGCTCCTCCGGCCGACGGTGATCACCGGCCCCGCCGATGACGACAAGGTGCAGTGCGAAGAGGTTTTCGGGCCGGTCGTCACCCTGACCCGGACGACGAGCCTCGACGACGCGATCGAACGCGCGAACGCCACGCGCTACGGCCTGCAGGCCGCCATCTTCAGCAGCGACATCCGTACCTGCCTCGATGCGGCACGCCGGCTGGAGTTCGGAGGCGTCACGGTCAACGAGGCCCCCACCTTCCGCGCCGACCAGATGCCCTACGGCGGGGTGAAGGCATCCGGCAACACCAAGGAGGGCCCTGCCTGGACTGTGCGCGAGATGACCGAGGAGCGCCTCGTCGTCTTTCAGCTGTAGCGAGTGATCCCCTCGTTAGACTCGCCGGGGTGTCCCGTCTTCTCCGCCGGCGCCGACCGGACGAGGCTGTCGCTCCGCGACGCCCCCACGCGGGCATCCTCCGTCGCGAGCGGCGCGCGCTCCTGACCGCTCGCGAGGACGTGCTCCGCGATCTCGGCGGTCTGCTCGTCGAGATGTACCGGCGGGGCGGGTTCCGCGACGACCTGCTCGCCGAGCGAGCGGCGGAGATCATCGGGATCGACGCGCGGATCGCCGAGCTCGAAAAGCTCCTTCATCGCGGCAGCGACGCCCCGCGTTGCGAGTGTGGAGCGCCGCTTCCTCGCGGTTCTCACTTCTGCCCGAACTGCGGCCGCTCGGTGGGCGCGACCGCCGCCTCCACGCACGAAGAGACGATCGTCGAGCCGGCCCCGAAGAGCTGATGGCTGCCGGCCGTGACGACCGGCGGAGCGCGATCGAAGCGGCGGACAGATCATGCCCGCGCTGCGGCTCGGCCCGCGAGGACGACCAGCGCTACTGCCTGGAGTGCGGCCTCCGGCTGCCGTTCGTGACAGGGTCGCTGCCGGGACTTCGCCGTACGTGGATCCGGCGTGTCGGCTGGTACCCCGGCGACTGGGTCTGGGTGTCCCTCGGAACCCTGATCGTCGCGATCGCGGGGGCGGCGGCCTCGATCGTCATCACCAAGGAGCACAACGCGAGCGGCGCAACGCTCACGGCGATCTCGACGGTCGCGGTCGTCGAACCGAGCGCAGTCCCGACGACCTCCACGTCCCGAGGGGCCGACACATCGACGCTTCCGAGAGCGCCCGAGCCGGGATCGAAGCCCGCGCCCGGCAAGGCCGCTCGGAACGGGCGGCTCCGCTGGCCGGCGCACGCGAACGGCTGGACGATCGTGCTCGTCTCGTATCCGAAGCTGAACGGCCGTTCGAGCGCCCTCGCTGCCGCGAGCAAGGGCGCGCAGTCCGGCCTCCGCCAGGTCGGGATCCTCGATTCGAGCGGCTTCGCGAGCCTCCAACCAGGGTATCTCGTTGTCTTCATGGGCATCTATGGCTCGAAAAGCGACGCGGATGCGGGAGTCGCGACGGCCCGTCAGGCGAGTTTCGGCGGCGCGTATTCCCGCCAGATCGCTCGCTAGCAAGCGGATGTGTAACCGCTGTAACGGCGGGTAGGACGACCTCCGCAGGTCATCGTTCGTTGTCTCTGATGAAAACATTTGTAACAGCTACAAGCAGGGTGTAAGCTCACACCGGCTCGCGGCGCTCCCCCAACGTTTACCGCTTCTTAAAACGGGTGGGGCTACAGTTCAAGGAGAATCGAAGACGCGTATGGACGAACAGATCCTGCACATCCAGAACTGCATGTATCAGTATTCGCGAGCGATTTATCGCTCGATCAAGGATCTGATCGACCCGTATGTCGATTCCGAGACACAGCTCGAGTTCAGGCGTGAGGTACTCGCTGCGTGCGAGGGAACGATGGAGCGGCTGGCGGCTGATCCGCACTACTTCGCCAAGCCGGACAAAGCGCTCTTCCAGGACATTCGCCGGTACTTCCCCATCACCGTGCAGGCGCAGGTGGCCTGGTCGGTGAACCACGGCGTGAATGCTGCTGTCAGCTTCGTCGAGGATCAGATCGAGGCCGGGGCGTTCGACGGCGGCGTCGCGCGGTGCCGTGCGACGACGCGCAAGGGAAAGCCGTGCCAGCGCACGCCGCTTCCCGAGCGTGACTACTGCCCGTCGCATCAGCACCTCGAACGTCGCGTCGCCGCGTAAGGGCCCATCCATCTCCACTGCGCTAGGCTCGCTACGCGGCGTGGGCTCGACCGAGCCGGCGCGAGATCTGAGGAGCGCGGGAACCGAGAGATGAGCCACGACACCGACAAGTTGATTCGCCAGCTCTCGCTGGTTGCATTCCTGATGGCCGAGCGTCGACCGCTGACCGCGCGTGACATCAAGGGCAACGTCGAGGGTTACCAGGAGATGAGCGATGAAGCGTTCGCGCGCCGCTTCTACTCCGATCGGGCCGAGCTCGTTCAGCTCGGCGTGCCGCTCGACTCCCAGCGCGACGAGTTCACCGGCGAAGAGCTCTACACGCTCAGGTCCGAGCGCTATTTCCTCCCGGAGCTCGAGCTCGACGACGAGGAGCTTGCGGCCCTCCAGACGTGCTTCTACCTCCTCGAAGGGCGGTTCGCCTATGCCGAGCCGCTGCGGCTTGCCCTTCAGAATCTGGCGCTCGGCCGGTCGGCAGGCGACCTCGCGGTCCGACCGACCGGCACGGCTCTGAGGGTCGAGGTGCGCGACCCCGACTACACGCCCGAGCTGCAGGGCAGGCTCGGCAAGCTCGAGGGTGCGATCTCGAAGCAGCGGACGGTCAAGTTCCGGTACTGGTCGATCTACCGCGACGAGGAGATCGAGCGCACGCTCAATCCGTTCGCCTTGCTGCCCGAGAACGGCTCGTGGTACGTGATCGGCCACGACCTCGACCGTGAGGACATCCGCACGTTCCGCGTCTCGCGGATCCGATCCGACATTCGCTTCGCGACCCGCCGCGAGCGCGACTTCCGGCTGCCACCCGAGTTCGACGTCGAGCAGTTCCGTGGGCGCGCGGAGTGGCAGTTCGGCGACATTCTCGGCGAGGCGCGCATCGACGTGGCGCCCGACACCGCCTGGTGGGTCGAGCGTGCATTCGGCGGCGGCGAGCGCAACCGGGTCGAGGGAGACGTCTTCGTGACGCAGTACGCCTCGACCGCCCTGCTCGCGCGTTGGATCCTCCGTCAGGACGGCCGCGCTGTGCCGCTCGAGCCGTCCGAGCTGCGCCGCCTCGTCGTCGAGGGGGCGCGGGCTGCGCGTGCGGCGCACGAAGGTGAGCCGCCCACGCCGGTGGGCGAAGTCGCCCGCGGGGAGAACGAGGTTGTCGCCGACCGGCCGGCCGGACCGGTCGCGCCGGAGCGGTTCGGCGTCCTGCAGTCATTGCTCGCGTTTCTCCTCACGGCCTGCGGTGACGAGCGCGAGGGCGTGATTCCTGCCCAGCAGCTCGTCGACCGCTTCTCGATCCCGGCCGATCAGCTCGAAGAGCATCTCTCGCTGCTGAACCTCGTCAATTTCGGCGGCGGCTGCTACGCGGTGTATGCCGAGTTGCACGGTGACGAGGTGCACGTCGACAAGGAGCTCTTCGGCGACACGTTCCGTCGATCGCCACGCCTGACACCGCTCGAGGCGCGAGCAATCAGACTGGCCCTCGAGTTCGTGGGGCCGATGATCGCAGCAGACGCGCACTCGCCTCTCGATCGCGTGCGCGCGAAGCTCGAGGAGACGTTCGGAGCCTTCGACCTCGCCCAGACGCCCGCGCCGCACATCGGCGACGAGGAAGACCTCGTCGCCAAGCTGAGCCAGGCGATCGATGAGCACAAGCTTGTCGAGATCGAGTACCTGAAGCCGGAGGAGCAGGAGGTCGTGACGCGCACGTTCGAGCCGTATTCGATCGAACGGCGCCTGCCGCACTGGTACGTCCACACGTGGGACACAGAGCGCGACGAGCCTCGCTCGTATCGGCTCGACCGCATGCGGGCGGCCAAGGTCACGCGGAAAACCTTCACTCCACGCGAGGGATTCGACATCTCCGAGTTGCATCACGCAACGACCGCGCGCATCTGGTACTCACCCGTCGTCGCCCGCTGGGAAGTCGAGAAAGGCGCGCAGCAACTCGTCGACGGATCGGCGCTGTCGGACAAATCGGTGGGAAGCGCGGATTGGCTCGTCGGGGAGGTCGTCGCCTACCGGGGTGAGGCGATCGTGCTCGAGCCGGCGGATTTGCGTGCGCAGGTAGCGGCACGTGCGCGGGCCCTCGCGCTCGAGCTTCGGCCCGGCAAGGCGAAGGTCTAGCGCTCTCGGCCTACAGCGGCAACCTCAGCGTGAAGGTTGCACCGCGACCCGGTGCCGAGACGACCTCGAGCGTCCCTCCGTGCGCCTCGGCGATCGACCGCGCGATGTAGAGCCCGAGCCCGGTGCTCGGCTTCGAAGCCGAGCCAGTGCGGCTCGCCCGACCGAACTTCTCGAAGATCACATGCTGTTCTTCGGCCGCGATGCCCTGACCACGGTCGGTGACGGAAACGATGACCGACGACGTCGACGACAGCACCTGAACGGCCACTGCCTCGTCGGCAGGCGAGTACTTGACCGCGTTGTCGATCAGGTTTGCGATCACCTGCCGTAGTCGTGCCGGGTCGGCGCGAACGGGCCCGACGGTTGCAATCTCGGCGACGATCGGCACCTCGTCCTGGGCAAGCGCCGCGGTTGCAACTGATTCCTCGACGAGGCACCCCAGATCGACGTCCGAGAAGGTGTAGCCGAAGGTTCCCGCATCGATCCGGGAGGTGTCGAGGACATCCCCGATGAGAGTGGCGAGCCGTGCCGTCTCGTCTGCGATCAGGGCGAGGAACGCCTCGCGCTGCGACGGCTGCAGGTCGCGCCAGCGGCCCTGCAGCGTGCGAGCCGCGCCGATCACCGCTGCCATAGGGCTGCGCAACTCGTGCGAGACGAGCGAGACGAAATCGGCGCGAAGCGCAGAGAGACGCCGCAGCTCCTCGACAGTGCGGCGTTCGCTCTCGTAGGCGCGAATGTTTTGGATCGCCGAGGCGGCAAGCCGGCCGAGCAGGGTCACGAGCTCGATCTCGTGCGCCTCGAAGGAGTGCGGCTCCCGGCGGCCGACCGAGATCAGGCCGACGACACGCGCACCGACGAGCAACGGGGCGACCACACGGCTGCGAACGCCGAGCGCGACGAGCCGCTCCTCCTCCACGTACTTGCGTTCCGACATGTCCTCGCGATAGACAGTCGTCGCGTCACGGGTGACATCCGCGAGCAGGTTCTGCTCGAGCGAGAGCAACGTGCCCGGAGGCATCACATCGCCCGCCCGGTCGCCGGCGGTCGCGATCACCCTCGCAGCACCGTCCTCGGCCAGCACGATCGCCATGCGGTCGAACGGGACGAGCCCGCGGAGCTCCCGGATGAACTCCCCGAAGGCGTCGTCCAGGTCGAGGGACGAGCTCAACGCCCGCGCACACCGATTCGCCGCATCGAGCAGATCCGCGTGACGTCCCAGCTCATCGCGCAGACCCTCGGCTTCGGCGGCGCGCAGCTCGGCGGTTCGCCGTTCGGTGGCGAGCCGGGCGACGAGCCAGCCGACGATCAGCGCGAGCAGCAGCCCGGCGATCGCCTGGAACGTGACGAACTCGACCCGGTATGAGACGGCGAAGTGCTGAGACCGCTCGAATTCGAACAGGGCAGCGACTGGCACCGCCGCCGCCGCTGTCGCAAGGCCGCCTGCCATCCCGAATCGAGCCGCACCGGCGACGATCGCGAGATTGAGCAGCTGTCGGCTCGGCGTGCCTGCTTCGAACGCATACAGGACCGAGAACGCGGACACGATCGCGAAATCGAAGACGAGCGCGACCAGCCGGAAGCTGCGCGTGGGCTCGTCCTCGACGAACCTGAGGAGCACGAGTGCGCCGACGGCGAGCACACCGGCGAGTGCCCAGGCCAGATCACGCGTCCCGGCGGCGGGGTAGGTCGTGAGCGAGACCTGAACGATCACGAACGGCACGGCGAGCAGCCGGACGGTCGCGATCCACCATTCGAGCGGGCGGTCGCTCGACCTGCTCATGCACGCGCCCGGAGGCGGTCGAGCGCCCACGCGGCGTGCTCCGCGAGCAGCTCATCCTCGCTCGCGGCGAATCGCTCGAGCACCGGGGCATGCTCTTGCGCACCGACATTGCCGAGCGCGACCAGGGCGTTCCGTTGCAGCCAGCGCGCGTCGTTCCGCGGGACGTAGAGACGATCGAAGCGATCGACCACGCGACGTCCGTCGTCCTCGAGCCACTGCACGAGGTCGACATGCCCGGTTGCGCTCTCGTCAAGCGCAGAGCGTCGATTCTCCGCACCGCGATTCCAGGGGCACACGTCCTGGCAGATGTCGCAGCCGTAGACCTGGCTGCCGAGCGCAGCCCGGTATGGCTCGGGAATCGCGGCCGGTGCCTGTGTCCAGTATGAGAGGCACTTGTTCGCATCGAGCGTGCCCGGCTCATCGAGCGCGCCGGTCGGGCAGGCATCGACGCAGAGGCGGCACGAACCGCAGTCCGCCACGAACGGCGCGGTCGGTTCGAGCTCGACATCGGTGACGAGCGTCCCGAGCACGACCCACGAGCCGTGCCGGCGCGTGATCAGCATCGTGTTCTTGCCGTAGAAGCCGACGCCGCTCCTCACGGCGGCCTCGCGGTCGACGTGCTGGTTCGCGTCGACGAGCACACGAAACGCACCTCCGATCCGACCACCGAGAGCATCGAGCCGCCTGCGCAGCTCCGCGTACCCATCCGACCAGGTGTAGCGCGCGAGGCGACCCTCTCCGGGTTCGAGAGGCCGCTCCGGCAGCCAATACGAAAGGGCGACCGCGACGACGCTCCGCGCGCCCGGCACGAGCGACTCGGGATGGCACGATTGATCGGGCCGCGCCATCGTGAACTTCATCCCGGCGAAGAGGCCGCGACGACGGCGCTCGATGATGTGCTGCTCGGTTGCGCCGTAGGCCTCCGCGCGCGTGATGCCGAGCGCGTCAAAGCCGAGCTCCCTGCCGAACCGTTCGACCTCGGCCTTCGTCATGCGAGGATTGTGCACTCGTGAAGGCGATTCGGATCTATGAAGACGGTGGCCCCGAGGTGCTGCGCTACGAGGACGTCCCGGATCCGCAAGCCGGTGACGGCGAGATCCTGGTCGAGCTCCGGGCCGCAAGCCTCAATCATCTCGATATCTGGATTCGCAAGGGTCTCCCTTCGGTCCCCAAGCCGCGCATCCTCGGCGCCGACGGGGCGGGCGTCGTCGCCGGCACCGACGAGCGCGTCGTCATCAACCCTGGGATCCTGACCGACGGGAAGATGCACATCGTCGGCGAGACGATGGACGGGACCCACGCGGAGCTGATCGCGGTCCCGCGCGACTTCGTGCACCCGCTTCCCCCGAACCTGAGCTTCGAGGAGGCCGCCGCATTCCCGCTCGTCTTCCTCACGGCATACCGCATGCTCATGACCCGCGCCCGGCTGCAAGCCGGCGAGTGGGTTCTCGTCTGGGGGATCGGCGGCGGCGTCGCAACCGCCGCGCTCGCGATCGCGAAGGCACTCGGAGCGCGCGTCGTCGTGACCTCGTCGAGCAACGCGAAGCTCGCCTCGGCCGTCGAGCTCGGGGCCGACGCGACTATCAACCATGAGGAGGAAGATGTCGTCTCCCTCGTGCGGGAGATCACCGGCGGCGGTGCGCACGTCGTCGTCGACGATGTCGGCGAGGCAACGTGGAGGCGCACGCTCGACGTCGCGCGCCCGGAGGGCCGGATCGTCGTGTGCGGAGCGACGACCGGGGCGAACCCGCCCGCAGCGCTCCACCGGGTCTGGTGGAAGCAGCTCTCGATTCTCGGCTCCTCGATGGGCACACCCGAGGACTTCCGGCAGGTCTACGACCTCGTCGCGAGCGGAAAGGCCCGGCCGACCGTCGACCGGGTCTTCCCCCTCGCTGCTGCGAGGGCCGCACACGAACGGCTCGAGGCCGGCGAGCAGCTGGGCAAGATCGTGCTCTCGATCCCGTAGAGGCGCCGTCGAGCTCCGGGCGCGGCGAGCCGCGAGCCGGCGTTATCGGCCGCGCGACATTCAGCCGAAGCCGAGAATGAACTTCGCGTCCTCGGACATCTTGTCCGGGGTCCACGGCGGCTCGAAGGTGAGCTCGCTCTCGACGTCCTCGACGCCGGGGATCTCGAGCACGACCCGCTCGATGTCCTCCTGGATCATCTGCCCGGCGGGGCAGCCCATCGAGGTGAGCGTGTAGGTGACCTTCGCCTTGGGGCCGTCGATCTCCGCGTCGTAGAAGAGGCCGAGCTCGACGATGTCCATCCCGAGCTCGGGATCTTCCACCTGGCGCAGCGCTTCGACGACGTCGTCCTTGCTCGGCACGAGGCCCAATCTAGCTCAGACGGACTTCCTCGCGACGGTCGCGGGCGAAGAAGTGGATGCCATCCACGAAGCGCACCCAGTTGCACCGAGTGCACATCACGAGCGAATGGGTGCGGGCGGAGTCGCCGAGGAAGCGAACGCCACGCAGCAGATCGCCGTTCGAGACTCCGGTCGCGACGACGATTACCTCCTGCGGTGCGAGGTCGTCGATCGTGAAGACCCGCTCGACGTCCTCGATCCCGTGGGCCTGGGCCTCGGCGATCTCGGCGCGGCGCGTCGGCCACAGTTGGGCCTGCAGCTCGCCGCCGAGGCAGCGAAGCGCCGCGGCCGCGAGCACGGCCTGCCGCGTGCCACCGATCCCGATCGCCAGGTGGTCGTTCGTGCCGCGCACCGCGGCGCTGATCGAGGCCGTGACGTCGCCGTCCTGGATCAGCTTGATACGCGCGCCCGACGCCCGGATCTCCTCGATCAGGTCGTGGTGCCGTGGCCGGTCGAGGACGATCGCGGTGACGTCACCGACCATGCGCCCGAACGCCTCGGCGATCGAACGGACGTTGTCGCCGACCGGCCGATCGAGCGAGATCATGCCTCGAGCCCTCGGGCCGACAGCCATCTTGCGCATGTACATGTCGGGCAGCGACGGCATCGAGCCGAGCGGGGCTGCTGCGATCATCGAGATCGCGTTCGTGCCACCGCGCGCCACGACGGCGCGGCCCTCGAGCGGGTCGAGTGCGAGGTCGTACTCCTCGCCGCCGAGCCCGACCGCCGACCCGGCACCGAGCTGCTCCGCGTCTTCCGTCGCACCGATGACGACCCGCCCGCTGATCGGCATGCGTTCGAGAGCGATTCTCGCGCCCGAGAAGGCGGCTTCCTCGGCGGCGTCCTTATCGGCCCGGCCGAGCCACCGTGCCGCGGCGAGCGACGCGCGCTCGGTGACGCGGGCGAAAGCCTCGCACTGGCACAGGGGCCGTCCTTCGTCCTCCTGGGCGACCTCCGTCATGCGAGCCTCGAGCGTTCCGAAGCCAGCATCACGAGCTCGATGACCGTGTCGATCGTGCGCTCCACGTTCGCATTCTCGACCACCGGGACGCTCTCGCGTCGAGCGCGGCCGACGATGTAGCTCTGCACGCGGCGAATATCGCTCAACCGCTCGAGGTATTTGTCCATCGCGCGAATGCCTCCGGTGGCCGCATCGCGGACGTGAAAGTGCATCCGATGCACGTCCTCGTCGGCGATCTCGACCACCACGTGTACGAGCAGGGCTCCCTCGAGCTCGGCCGGAACCAGACCCGGAACGAGGTGGACGCCTTCGAGCACCATCGACCACCCCTCGGTCAATGACCGCCTGATCGCGGCATCCACGCCGACACAGACGTGGCGGCACTGATCGGTGAAGCCGACGATGGCAGGGTCGGCCGTCATGTCATCGTCGATCGCCTGTCCCGCTTCGAAGCTCGAGTAGTGGATCGTCGGCATGAACTCGCGCGAGAAGAACGCGCGCATCGTCTGACGGATGAAGTCGGTCGACGCAACGCGCGTGATGCCGAGCCGGTGGGCCACCTCGGCGGCGACGGTCGACTTGCCCGTGCCCGTCGAGCCGCCGATCAGGACGATGATCGGCATGTCGAGCGCCTGCAGGTCGGCGAGACGGCGCAGGCGGCCGGTGGCGCGCTCTCCTTCTTCCTCCCCGAGGATCTCCCGCGCGAGCGCCTCGAGGCGCTCGACCGGCACCGAGCTTGCGCCGCGCTCTGCCAGATCGAGCTCCAGGCGCCGTGCGAGCTGGTAGGCACGGTCGGGCGGCGCGCCCGCTGCGATCAGTGCCCGGGCCATCAGCCCTTTCGAGTACGGAAAGTCGTCATTCCCGAGCGGAAGCGGCTCACCGTGCCGTGGCTGGCTCACGCACCCACCCGCTCGGCGAGCAGTTCGAGCAGGGCCGCATCGAGGTCGCCCTCGGTCGGGACGACGTCGTTCGCAGCGGCGACGACCTTCTTCCCTACCGCGAGAGCGTGGTCGGCGACGACGTCGATCGCTGCTGCCTTGATCTCGATCAGGTAGGTGTCGGCATCGACCTGCTCGAGCTCGCGCTGAAGCGCCGAGCGGTCGGCGAGATTCGCGGAGACATGGACGACGTCCGCGTCGAGGCCGCCTACGTCGGTTCCACCCGCGGTGAAGACGGCGACCCGGCCCTCGAGCGGTTCCGTCGCACGCAACCGCAGCGTCGTCTCGATCGCGCCCTGGACGCGGCAGTTGACGGCTACGACGAGGTCGGAGATCAGACGGCGGTAGGAGTTGAGATACGCGTCGACGTCGTGACCCGGCCCGACGACGAGAACACGACGATCGACGGCGACCGGAGGGAGTGCGGCACCGCTGCCGTCGAAGATGACGACGTCGGGCTCGCGAGCGGCCGCAAGACGAGCTCCTTCTGCGACATTCGAGTCGAACACCGCGCCCGCGAGACCGCCGCCCGCTCGGCGACAGCCGATCGTCGTCACACCGCAGAGCGCCGCAAGCTCCAGATGGTCGGATGCCGCATGACGGCCCGCACGGGCGAGTGCGACGAGGTCGGAGATCGTGGGTGGACGCTCGACGACCTCCGGCTCGGCCGGGCCGCCACGACCCATTGCCACCACCACGACGTCATGATCCGGCGCGAGTAGGCGTGCGAGATGTGCGGTCACGGCCGTCTTGCCGACGCGCTTGCCGGTCCCGACGACCGCGAGCGACGGCAGGTCGAAGGGCTCGAACCGCGGTGGGTCGAAGCGAAAGTCGGCGCCGATGTAGGGCAGGCCCGCCGCGAGCGCACGCGAGACCCAGCGAAAGCGAGCGGCCGGGCCGAGCACCGGCTCGTCGGAGAGATCGACGACGACCTCGGCACCGTCGAAGCCGTCGACGAGCGGAACGCCGTAATCGGCGCCCGCTCGCAGCTTCTCGGTGCCGCCGACCAAGATCGCACCAACGAACTCGTACGGAAGCGCGGCCAGCGCCTCGCGGACGACCGGGGCGTAGTGCTCACCGTCGATGAGCACAACGGCTCTCACGCCACCGGCCGCCCATCGCGACACATCAGAGCCGTGACCCTGATCACCGCTTCGCGGTCACCTCACGCTCGATCCGCCCCGTGTACTTCTCGTACTCGCCGGTGGCAAGGTCGAACTGGATGATGCGCTCCTGGCCGTGGAAGGGGTACCGACGCCACACCGAGACGTGGGTTCCGGTCACCTCGATCACGTTGTAACACGGCCTCGACTCACCACGGAGTCTCAGCGTCGACACCGTGCCGGTGTTGATCACGAAGAGGTTCTCGAGCTTCCAGGCGTACGGCACGTGCTTGTGGCCGGAGAGAACGAGATGGACGCCGGCACGCTGCAGGCATTCGATCGCGTCGCCGGCGTCGTAGACCACGTTCCGCTCGCGTCCGGTTCCGGGGATGGGCAGAAGATGATGGTGCAGGACGAAAATGCGAAGGTCGGAGGGCTCGGCCGCGAACTGCTCCTCGATCCACCGATAGCGGCCACGGCCGATCTGGCCGTTGTCGAGGTCGGGCTCCGTCGAGTCGACGGCAACTACGGTCACGCCCGAGCGTCGCAGCACGGAGTTGCGCTCGCCGAAGAGCTGCTCGAAATGCACGTAGCCGACGTTCCGGGAGTCGTGATTCCCGGGAATGACGACGAGCGCGTCGCACTCCACCCGGTCGAGGTAGCGCTTCGCTTTCTCGTACTCCTCCTTGAAGCCGAAGGTGGTCAGGTCGCCGGAGCAGACGACGATGTCGGGATTCAGCTCGTTGATCTCGGCGATCGCCCGTTGCAGCAGGTCGGGAACGAAGTGTGGCTCGCCGCAGTGGAGGTCGGAGAGATGAGCGATGGTCAGTGGCCCCACCCGGCGGACTCTATTCGGTGGGAGAGCATCCGGAGCGGTTGCTACCCTGACCTGAGTGCAGCCAGAAACGCCTGTTTTCCAGGCATTCTGCGGCTCAGAGGCTCCTCGATTCGCCAATCCCGCGGAGCTCGAGTACGCAAAGATCCTGGACTGGTACGGAATCCCGTGGGACTACGAGCCCACGACGTTCGTGCTGGCGCGCGACGCGGAAGGCCGCGTCACGGAGGCCTTCAGGCCGGACTTCTACCTGCCGGAGCAGGATCTGTACCTGGAGGTGACCGTGATGAAGCAGTCGCTCGTGACCCGCAAGAACCGAAAGCTGCGCAAGATCCGGCAGCTCTATCCCGACGTGAAAGTGAAGCTCTTCTACGAACGCGATTTCGCACGGCTCGCGGCTCGGTACGGGCTGCGGAAAGCGTCCTGAGACCGCTCGAATCGCTCGACGAACGCATCGGCGAGGTCTTCCTGGCTGCCGCCGAGATCGAGACGCGCGTCCGTGAGCTCGGCGCGGAGCTCGAGCATGACTTCGCCGGGCGCGAGCCGATTCTGATCGGCTGCATGAAGGCGTGTATCCCGTTCATCTGCGACCTCTCGCGGGCACTGCCGATCCACCACGCACTCGATTTCATCGAGCTCGCCGGTTACGGGAGCGCCGATCACGAGAGCCATGACGGAATCCGTTTCCTCAAGGATCTCGACTCGGAGATCGAAGGTCGCGCGGTCGTGATCGTCGACGAGGTCATCGACACGGGGCTGACGTTGCACTATCTCGCCCGCTCGCTCGAGCTTCGCAACCCGGCCTCACTCACGGCCGCGACCCTGTTCGACCGGCCCTATCGCCGGTTGGTCGATGACCTCCCCGTCGGCTACATCGGCTTCACGATCCCGGACGAGTTCTTCGTGGGCTACGGCTTCGACATCGACGAGCGGTTCCGCAACCTGCCCGACCTGCGGCTCGTTCGCGGTCCTCAAGTTTAGGTCCGGCTAACATATCAGGGTGATCGAGTCTCGCGAAGGCGTCCTCCCCCCTGGCCTCCGCACCGTCGACGAGGCCCTCCACCGCACGCGTTTTCGGATCCTGCCGTTTCTCGGGCCTGCATTCATCGCCTGCGTCGCCTACATCGACCCCGGGAATTTCGCCACGAACATCGCCGGTGGCTCGCGCTTCGGCTACCGCCTGGTCTGGGTGATCGTCGTCGCGAACCTCCTCGCCATGCTGATCCAGGTGCTCTCGGCGAAGCTCGGCATCGCGACGGGCCGAAACCTGCCCGAGCTGTGCCGGGAGCGCTTCTCGCGGCGCGTCTCGTTCGGGCTCTGGGCTCAGGCCGAGGCGATCGCGATGGCGACCGATCTCGCAGAGTTCCTCGGCGCGGCAATCGGCATCCACCTGCTGACCGGCCTTTCGCTCTTTCCGTCGGCGGTCGCTTCGGGGGTGGCAGCCTTCGCGATCCTCGCACTGCTGCGCTTCGGTGCGCGACTACTCGAGGCTGTGATCGCCGTGCTCGTCGGCGTGATCGGGGCGTGTTACGTGGCCGAGCTCACCTTCGCTCATCCCGATCTCAGGGCGGTGCTCCACCACGCGGTCGTGCCCCAGTTCGGCAGCCGGGAAGCCGTGCTGCTCTCGGTCGGGATCCTCGGAGCGACGGTCATGCCGCACGTCATCTACCTGCACTCGGCGCTCACACAAGACCGCCTCATCCCGGAGACCGACGAGGACGCGCAGACCCTGCTCCGCTACACGCGCATCGATGTCGTGATCGCGATGACCATCGCCGGGGTGATCAACGTCGCGATGCTCGTGATGGCAGCATCGACGTTCTTCAAGAGCGGCCTTCTCCACGTGGACTCGCTCGAAGGCGCGCACAAGACCCTTCAGCCGATCCTCGGCGGCGCCTCGAGCGTGCTCTTCGCGCTCGCGCTGATCGCCTCCGGCCTGTCGAGCTCCGCGGTCGGAACCCTGTCGGGCCAGGTCGTGATGCAGGGCTTCATCCGGAAGCAGATCCCGGTCACGCTGCGGCGCCTCGTCACGATGATCCCCGCATTCGTCGTCATCGCGATCGGCGTCGATCCAACGCGGACACTCGTGCTCTCCCAGGTGGTTCTCTCATTCGGGATCCCGTTCGCGCTCGTGCCGCTCGTCATGTTCACGGCTCGCCGGGATGTGATGGGCCCGCTCGTGAACCGCCGGGTGACGACGGTCGCGGCCTCGGTGGTCGCCGGTGTGATCATCGTCCTGAACATGTTCCTGCTCGCCCAGACCGCCGGTCTCATCTAGCGGAGGTCTCGCTCCACCCAGGTTCGGCGAACGCGCTGGTTAGGCGAACGAGCGGGGTGGGAAGAACGCTCGCTGCGGTACGCCCCCGACACCCCCGAAGGAGCGCCAAAGCATGCCCCTGCTACTCCTCGTCCTCCTGATCGTGATCGCGTTCTTCGTCGTCGGCTTCTTCGTGAAGCTCCTGCTCTGGGTCGCGATCGTCCTCGCGATCATCTGGTTGATCGGCTTCTTCGTTCGCGGTGCCGAGGGTGCGCGCTGGTATCGCTGGTAGCGATCCCCGTCAGCTGGCGTCGTACCCGGGGTCTGGAGACAGGCCCCAGAGGTACAGGTGTCAGAGGTACCCCATGGGATCGACGGGATTGCCGTCGATCCGCACTTCGAAGTGCAGGTGTGGGCCGGTGCAGTGCCCGGTGCACCCGACATAGCCGATCACCTGCCCCTGGGCGACGCTCTCCCCGCAGGTGACGGCGATCGCGCTCTGGTGCCCGTAGGCGGTGGCGAGGTTCCCCCCGTGGTCGAGAACGACGAAATTGCCGTAGCCCTCCTCCCAGCCGCAATAGATCACCGTGCCCGCTGCGGCCGCGTGGATCGGGGTGCCCGTGGACGCGCCGATGTCGATGCCCTGATGCATGCGGCCCCACCGCCAGCCGAAGGGGCTCGTGATCGGGCCGGAAACCGGCCAGACGAGGCCGGCCGCGGACGG
Source organism: Gaiellales bacterium (assembly GCA_038239825.1). Classification (GTDB taxonomy): domain Bacteria; phylum Actinomycetota; class Thermoleophilia; order Gaiellales; family Gaiellaceae; genus PALSA-600. Next base: position 36,805 of record JBBSEJ010000002.1, on the reverse strand, counting down.
CGTCGAGGTGGCGCCGCCTGCGCCGTGCTGCGCCTGCGCGGCGCGGATCTTCGCGCCGATCGCATCGGACGCAGCCTGCAGCGCATCGATCTCGCCCGCCTCCGCGCGCTCGTCGGCGGTCAGCTGCGACAGGTCGGTGAGCTTCTTGTCCTTGCTCGCCGAGAGGTCGTTCGTGGCGCCGACGAGCTCATTGCGCACGTCTCGCGTCTGGGCGGTGCGCGCGGAGATGACCGCGGTCTCGCCCACGACATTCGCACGCAGGCTCTTCGTCTTCGCGCGGGCGGCCTTCACCTGCGCTTTCGCCACTGCGACCTCACGCGCAATCCGTTTGTCCTGCTCCCCGATGTCGTTCAGATACTGAACCTGGTCGAGCGCATCCTGCACCGTGCGAGCACCGAGGAAGACATCGAGCGTCGAGGCGGGATCGGACTCGTAGATATCGACGAGTCGGCGACTCAGGGTCGCGATCGACGTCCCGTACTGCTGCTGCAGGAACTCGTAGCGATCGTTCTGGATCGCATAGAGCGCGTTCAGCGCGTTCAGCCGCTTCTGATGAAGCGAGAGATCGGCCTCGAGGGTCTGGAGGCGCAGCGAGACATCTCCGACCTTTCCCTCGAGGGTGCGGATGCGCGCCGTGAAGTCGCTGACGTCGTTGCGAAGCGACTGCTCGCGCTGCTTCTGCGCCGCCAGCCGGTCCTGCAGGCCCGAGATCTTCGTGTCGACCTGGTGCTTCTTCGTGACGTCGTCCCCGAACGCCGGAGTCGCGACGACGAGCAGAACGATCAGCGCGAGCGTGAGTCGCCGCATCGCTGACGATTTCGCCGCCGCCGAGGCTTACTCCTGCGGGCCGGGCTCGGGAATCTGCGGCTGCACCGGAGGCGTCGCCTCGTCCGGTGGGGGCGACGGCTCCGGAACGATCGCGGGGCTCGGCGGAGTCCCCTCGTCCGGAGCGGGTCCTGGCTCGGGTGTGATCTCTGGCGCTTGGAAGCTCATGCCGTCACGATAGCTCGGCGTCCGGTCGATCGCCCGTAGGGCAGCCGCGGCCTGGCGGCGCAAAGGGCCGACGACCCCCCGGTAGTCCTCGTCACCCACCTTGCCGGTGCGATGGTCGAACTCGAGCTCCTTCAGAGCCGCCAGCGCACGGTCGCGCTCCTCGACAAGACTCAGGTGCAGCGACTGCTCGGGAGTCGGCGCATCCAGCCGATCGTCGTCGGCTATGGGCTCGCGGAGAAACGGCAGCGCGACGAGCACCACGGCGGCCGCCGCGAGCGCGACGCCGAGCGCGAGCGCGAAGGTGCTCACGCCCGGGCAGGAGCGAGCCGCGTGACGAGCCGCCGCTGCTCGCGCGCGTCGGGCCAGAGTGCGACCGCCGAGCCGAGCAGGAAGACGAGGCCCGCGATCCAGATCAGGTTGACGAGCGGCTTCACGAGCACCTTGACGTACACGACGCCGGTCTTCACGTTGACGTCATCCGCGATCACATAGAGATCCTCACCGCGCAGCCAGTCGGTCTTGATGCCCACCTCGCGCGAGGGTTCGGGTGGATTCCGATACTGGTTGTCGCCCGACATGATCGTCCCGTGCCAACGGCCAGTCACGTCGAGAACGGCTCTCGTCTCGTACGCGTTCGGGTTGTAGGGATGGACGATCCGCTGATAGGTGAGCGCGTAGCCCGCCAGATGCATGGTCTGACCGGGTACGAGTCGTTGCTCGCGCGAGCTCGAGTACGCGCTCGAGCCGGCGATGCCGATCGCCAGCAGCACGATCGCCGCGTGGACGATGTAGCCGCCGTAGCGGCGACGATTTCTCGAGACGAGCTTCGAGAGCGATCCGGTCGCGCGGGTCCCACGCACCACCTCGACGACGATCGTCGCAAGCACGAACGCCGAGAACGTGTACGCCACGAGCCCGGGGGTCGACGATCCCGCGCCGGAGTAAAGGAGCAGAGCTCCCACGAGCAGGGCTGTGCCGGTCGGCCAGACGAGGGTTCGAACGAGCTGTCGTGCACTTGCCTTACGCCACGCGATCAGAGGGCCGATCCCCATCAGGAGCAGCAACGGCAAGCCGAAGCTGCGTAGGAAGAAGTCGTAGTAGGGCCGGCCGATCGTGCGCGACTCTCCCTTGAACAGTTCGGTGAGGATCGGGAACATCACGCCCCAGAGAATCGTGAGAGCGAGCGCGACCAGCAGCAGGTTGTTGTAGAGGAACGCCGCTTCCCGCGACAGCGCAGACTCGAGCTTCGTTCGCGCCTTCAGCAGCGGCAGGCGCCAGAGGATGAGCGCGACGGAAAACAGGGATGAGATGACCACGAACGCGAGGAACCACGAGCCGATCGGGCTCTTCGCGAACGAGTGGATCGAGTTCACGACCCCCGAGCGCGTCAGGAACGTTCCGAAGACCGAGAGCTCGAACGCGAGCGCGACGAGCACCATGTTCCAGACCTTCAGCATCCCCTTGCGTTCCTGGATCATCACCGAGTGAAGGAATGCGGTCGCAGCGAGCCACGGCATCAGGGCGGCGTTCTCGACCGGGTCCCACGCGTAGTAGCCACCCCAGCCGACCTCGACGTAGGCCCAATGTGCTCCGAGCAGCTGGCCGAAGCCGAGAAAGGTCCACGCGACGAGCGTCCAGCGGCGTGTAGCGACGATCCAGCGTTCATCGGTGCGCCCCGACAACATCGCGCCGGCCGCGAAGGCGAAGGGGATCGAGAGCCCGACGTACCCGAGATAGAGCATCGGCGGGTGGGCGACCATGTAGGGGTTCTGGAGGCTGGGCGTCAGCCCGGCCCCGTCGACAGGCGCCGTCTGGGTGTCGAACGGGCTCGCGACGGCGACCAGCACGAACGCGAAGAACGTGGCGATCCCGCCGAGCACGGGCACGACCCAGGCAACGAGGTCCCGCAGCAGCCGACGGTTGACTGCGACCGCGAGCGCGCCGTACCCGGTGAGGACGAGCAGCCAGAGAAGGAGCGAGCCTTCCTGTCCGCCCCAGAAAGCGCTCAGCGCGTACGCCGTGGGCAGCGTGCGATTGGTGTGCGACGCGACGTAGGTGAACGAGAAGTCGTGTCGCACGAGCGCGATCGCGAGCACAGCGGCGGCGATGAACGTCGAGGCGAACGCTGTGAAGAGTGCGTTGCGCGCTGAGCCGGCAAGACGTCTGCGATTCTGGACGGCGGCGACCGCGCCGGCAACGAGCGCATAGACAGACAGCCCGAGACTGACCACGAGCGCCGCGCGGCCGAGCTCAGCCATTTATGGCTTGGACGGCTTGGCCGTGTACTTCGACGGGCACTTCGTGAGGATGTCGTTCGCCGCGAGCCGACCGGCGGAATACCTGCCGCTGACGACAACGCTGCGTCCGACCTTGAAGAGCGGCGGCGGCGACGCACCGCGATACACGACCGAGACGACGCCGCTCGAGCCGGAGATGTTCTTCAGCCCGAATCGCAGTCCGGCCGCGCTGTGCGCGTCTCCACGAACGGGCCCGACGACGGCGCCGACGACCGAGAGCGTGCCGGTATGCGCGGCGATCTGGCTCGGCGTGAGCGTCGGGGTCGAATGACCGTCGACCGCGTTGTAGAGCAGGAACACGGCGAGCACGCCCGCGACAGCGAGGGCGACGATCAGCCGCGCGGGACTGCGCGTGGACACGCTGGAAGTCTAGCCGCGGTTACGCGTCGGCCGGGGCGGGTTGCGCCTTGCGATCGGGGACCCGATAGCCGTGATCGGCACAAAGTGCGCCGGGCGCATCCTCGGTGAGCGCGTCGCAGTAGCCCTTGCCGTAGGCCGCTCGCATGAACGCCGCCACGACATCGAGCGACCAATCGGTGATGCCGGCCGCTTCCCGCCAGAGATCGGCGAGCCGCAGGTCGATGTCGAGCTCGAGCAGGTCGATCCGGGTCGGGCGGGAGGACATGCCGTAAAGAGTAAAAAGCCCATCGGACGGACCCGGCGCGGTACGGGCGATACCCTCGGATGATCGCTCATCTGCACTTCGGCCCGGCACGCGTCCCCGCGCGCGAAACGCCCGACTCCGCGGTCGAGGCACTCGTCGCACGCGGATTCTCGGCGTGCGAGATCGACTTCGAGGGTCGATTCTGGATGGACTATCCGTTCGCAGTCCGCTTCGGCGAGCTCTGCCGTGAGCACGACATCGCGCTCTCGGTTCATGCCCCGATCGCAGGGTTCATGGGTCACGCCGAACGGGGGAAGAAGCTGAACATGGCGATCGGCATGCTCGATCACTCGGCAGGAATCGCAAAGAGCGCCGGTGCGGAGGTCGTCGTCTTCCACCCTGGCTTTCTGCTCGGGCGCAGCCGCGAGGATGCGCTCGACTCGGTCGTCGAGCAGCTCGCCGAGTTGCGAGAGCGGCTCGCGGCAAAAGATCGTGCGGTGCCGTTCGGGCTCGAGGTGATGGGGCGCGTGCGCGAGGTCGGCTCGCTCGACGACGTGTGCGAGATCGCTTCGCGTCTCGATTGGGTGCGCCCCGTGATCGACTTCGCGCACATGCACGCGACCACGGACGGCGGCTTCACGACCGTCGAGCCGTTCGTGGAGGCCCTCGCGAAAGCCGATGCGGTGATCGAAGCGGGCGCTTCGTTCCACATCCACTTCTCCGACATCCAGTTCGCGAATCGCAACGAGACGAAGCATCTTCCCTACGGCGAGGGAACGTTGCGCGCGGAACCACTGCGGGATGCCCTCGCCCGGTTCGAGCGCCCGGCAACGGTGATCTCGGAATCGCCGGACGAGGAATCGACTCGCGCGATCCAGCTCGTCCTCGACGCGTGATCGAGTCACGTATGGGAGGCTCACAACCTCGCCGCTATCGTTGCGCGCATGCTCGATCCCAAGGCGTTCAAGGCATACGACGTGCGCGGCCTCTACCCCAGCGAGCTCGACGAGGCGGGCGCGTACGCCATCGGTCGTGCCTACATCGAGGAGTTCGAGCTCGGTCGGATCGCCGTCGGCCGCGACATGCGGCTGTCGAGCCCGACGATGGCGGAGGCCGTGCGTAGCGGCGCCGCAGATGGGGGTGCCGACGTGCTCGACCTCGGGATGGTCGGCACCGAGATGCTCTACTTCGCGGTCGGGGCGCTCGGACTCGACGGTGGCATCGCCGTGACCGCCTCGCACAACCCGAAGGAGTACACGGGCATGAAGATCGTGCGGGGTGGTGCGCTGCCCGTCGGAGGGGAGTCGGGCTTGTTCGACATCCGCGACCGGGCCCTGGCCGAGAGCTGGCGCCCGGCGCCGCGCGGCGAGATCCGGAGCGAAGACATCTGGAGCGGCTTCGTGGATCGCGTGCTCTCGTTCGTCGACATCGAGGCGCTCCGACCGTTGCGCGTGGTGATTGATGCCGCCAACGGGATGGCGGGAGCGATGCTGCCCCCGGTGCTCGACCGGCTGCCGCAGCTCGACGTCGTGCGCTGCTTCTTCGACCCCGACGGCTCTTTCCCGAACCACGAGCCGAATCCGCTGCTGCCCGAGAACCGCCAGTTCATCATCGACAAAACGACGAGCGAACGTGCGGACTTCGGGGTCGCGTACGACGGCGACGCCGATCGCTGCTTCTTCGTCGACGATGAGGGGACGTTCGTGCCGGGCGATTTCACGACGGCGCTCTTTGCCGAGTCGATCCTCGCGAAGGAGCCTGGTGGCAAGGTGATCTACGACGTGCGGGCGTCGTGGGCGGTACCGGAGGCGATCGAGCAGGCGGGCGGCACCGCCCTCGTCAACCGTGTCGGGCACGCCTACATCAAGCAGCGCATGCGCGAAGAGCACGCCGTGTTCGGCGGCGAGGTCTCGGCCCACTACTACTTTCGCGACTTCACACAGGCCGACTCCGGCGTCGTGCCCTTCCTGCTGATGTGCGACCTGGTGTCGAAGCGCGGGAAGCTCAGCGAGCTCCTCGCTTCCCTCCGAAGTCGCTACTTCATCACCGGCGAGATCAACACTCCGGTCGCGGATGTACCGGCTAAGCTTGCGGAGCTCGAGGCCCATTTCGGCCCGGGCGGGCGCGTCTCGCACCTGGACGGGCTGTCGGTCGAGTTCGACGACTGGCACTTCAACGTCCGCCCGTCGAACACCGAGCCACTCCTGCGCCTGAACCTGGAAGCGCGCTCGGAGCAGCAGATGGCCCGTAAGCGCGACGACGTCCTCAACGTCATCCGCGCGTAGCCGTCACGCCTTGGTGGCCTCGGCTGCCCGGCACTCTCCAGGGCAGGACGTTGCCCGCGTCGACGAACTGGCCGAACAGCATCACCGCGCGGGCCGGCTTCGGGCTGAACGGAGCGACCACGCTTGCTGCGTCAAGGCACGCGGGCGGAAGTTCGAGGCCCATCGTCGCCCGCATGCTGCTCCAGCGCCATTGGCGTGGATCACCGATGCTCCCGCTGCGAACCGGATTCAGGAGCACGTAGCGGCACGACTCGAGCAGATACTCCTCGGTCTCGATCAGGTGGCTCGTGAATCGCCTCCCGAAGAGATGGTCACGTCGCCTGTTGCGGTAGTTCGACTGCGAAGCGAAGCGACTGTTCAGGTCGCGCATCCCGTCGGACAGGCCGCCGTCGCCGGTCTGCAGCACGACGTGGTAGTGGTTCCGCATCAAGCAGTACGCGAGGACGCGCCAACCCTGGCGCTGGGACGTCCGTTCGAGCTCGCGGACGAAGAGCCTCCCGCTCCAGTTCCCAAAGTAGATGTCCTGGCGATTGTTGCCCCGTGCGTGCACGTGGTAGTAGCCGTATGGAACCTCGATCCTGAGTGGCCTTCCCATGTCGCCAAGATAAGCAACACATCGGCGGCACGCCAGTGTCCTTCGCACAATCGGCGCGAAGTTGTTGCAGCCGCGTAACGGTGCCTGGCACCGCACCAAAGACCGGAAATTCGAGCCGCTCGGCACGATCTGGGCGCGCGCGTTCCTTCCCCGTATCGGCGCCTGGCACCATGCGCGGGGAGGCTCGTGCTTCGGTCCGGAGTTCCGCGATGATCCTGGCGAGCGAAAGCACGTCGGGCAAGGACGCAGGGAGAGCTCCGAATAGCGGCGTTTTATCGGGGCGTCCGCGTCCGAGGACGCGGCCCACGCCTGCCCATCACCTGCCGCTTTGCAGCCGCCAGGGCGCGCGAGACGTTCGGAACGGTGCACTAAGATCGGCCGGTGATCGAGCTCGGGCACACGACTCGTGCACGGCCGCCGTTTCGGTATGCGGCATATGCGCGAGTGGGGTTTTCAGACACCGACGCCCAAGGAGTCGTCTACTACGGCCGGTATATGCCGTACTTCGACCTCGCGCGCACCGAGTTCCATCGCCACCTCGGCGGCGGCGACTTCGGAACCGCCGACCTGGCCATGCGCGCCACCACCGTCGAGTACCACGCCGGGGCGCGGTTCGACGACCTGCTCGAGATATTCGTGCGCGTGGAGCGCATCGGCCGCACGAGCATCACCTACGACCACGCCGCCTACCGGATCGAAGACGACGCCGGCGATGTGCTGATGGCGACCGCCAGAGCGACACTCGTGTGCGTCGACCTCGCCGAGCGAAGGGCCGTCCCGGTACCCGGCGCCTTCCGCGAGCGAATCGCGGTCTTCGCAGCGTCGGCCGACTGAGGGCTGGGAGCCGCGTAGGCGACCGTCGAAGCCGCTGACGGCACGGCGCCTGGGCGCTCCGTCCGCCCAGGCTCTCTCCAGGCCCGAGCGGACGGCGCTGCCCGTGCCTCTCCCCATCTCGTTGTAGGAGAGCAGGCGGGACTGCGCCATCCCTTGATCGAGGTACGTCTCTCTTTTCGGCCTCAATCACTCGGACGAGGGATACTCGGCTTCCTACGACGTCGGGTGCCGAAGATGCCGGGCGGCTACGACGGGGTGACGCGGTAGGCGTCGAACACCGCTTCGAGATTGCGAAGCGCAGTCAGGAGCGTGCGGAGGCTTTTCAGGTCGCCGACCTCCGCCGTATAGCGGTTCTTTGCGAGCTGGTCTTCGACGAGTCCCCCGTAACTGACGATGTTCGCGCCGTGCTCGGCGAACGTGCGTGCGACATCCTCCAACAGGCGAGGGCGATCCCACGAGTCGACCGCGATCTGCACGCGAAAGCTCTTCGCCGAAACGGCGCCGTCCCACGACACGGGCGTGAACCGCTCGGGGCTGCGCCTTAGCGCCTTCACGTTGGGACAGTCGTCGCGGTGGATGGTAATACCCTTGCCCAGGGAGATGTACCCGGCGATGTCGTCGCCGGGCACCGGGGTGCAGCACTTCGCGAGACGAATCAGCACATCGCTGACGCCCTGCACGACGACCCCGAGTTCGGTACCGGACACGGTCTCACGTGCTTTGGGCGTCTTCACGACCGGCGCTTCCTCGGCCACCTGCTCGGTCTTCAGACGCTGCACGACCTTGTTCACGATCGAGCCGGCCTGGAGCTTGCCGGAGCCGAGCGCGAGGTAGAAGTCCTCGGCCTTCTTGAAGCCGCTCTCCCGAATGACCTGTGCGAGCGTCGCCGAGCCGCGCAGCTTCGCGTACGGAAGGTTCTGCGCCTTCAGCGCATGCTCGAGGGCGTCGCGGCCCTTCTGCTCGGCGTCGTCGCGCGTCTCGCGGGAGAACCATTGCCGGATCTTGTTGCGCGCGCGGGAGCTCTTCGCGAGCGACATCCAGTCGCGCGACGGGCCTCGACCCTGCTTCGACGTGAGGATCTCGACGAAGTCCCCGTTCTGAAGGGTGTAATGCAGGGGGACGATGCGCCCGTTGATCTTCGCGCCGACCGTTCGGTGACCGACGTCGGTGTGCACTGCATACGCGAAGTCGATCGGCGTCGACCCCGCCGGCAGCGTCTTCACCTGACCCTTGGGCGTGAAGACGTGCACCTCTTCCTCGAAGAGGTCGGTGCGGAAGGTCTTCATGAACTCTCGCGGATCGGCTTCGTCCGCCGTGCCTTCGTCCATCAACTGCTTGACCCACGCGACCCACTCGGCGTCCTTATTCTTCTTGCCGCGCTTGTAGAGCCAGTGCGCAGCGACCCCGAACTCGGCCGTCTCGTGCATCTCGCGCGTCCGCACCTGGATCTCGAGCGGGCGGCCCTGCGGGCCGATGACGGTCGTGTGCAGCGCCTGGTAGGCGTTGAACTTCGGCATCGCGATGAAGTCCTTGAAGCGGCCCGGCATCGGCTTCCACAGCGAGTGGATGAGCCCGAGAGCCCCGTAGCAATCACGCGTTCCCTCGTCGCCCCCACGCTCGACGATCACGCGCATCGCGGTCAGGTCGTAGATCTCGTTGAACTCACGACCCTTCTTGACCATCTTGTCGTAGATCGAGTAGAAGTGCTTCGCGCGACCGGAGATCTCTGCGGGAATGTCGACCTTGTCGAGCTCCTTTTGCAACACCATTGCCGCTTCCCGAACATGCTCCTCGCGATCCGTGCGCCGCTCGGCGACCATCTGCTTGATCTCTTCGTACTTGCGCGGGTGCAGGGTTTGGAACGAGAGGTCTTCGAGCTCCCACTTGATCGCGTGGATTCCGAGGCGATGGGCAAGGGGCGCGTACACCTCGAGTGTCTCACGCGCCTTCTGGAGCTGTTTCTGCTTCCCGAGATACTCGATCGTGCGCAGGTTGTGCATGCGGTCGGCGAGCTTGATGAGAATCACCCTCAGATCCTCCGCCATCGCGACGATCAGCTTGCGGTAGTTCTCGGCCTCGGCATGCTCGCGACTCTGGAACTGGACGCGCGTCAGCTTCGTGACGCCCTGAACCAGAGTCGCGATCTCGTCGCCGAACTCGGCCCGCAGCTCCTCGATGTCGGTGCCGGTGTCCTCGACGACGTCATGAAGCAGCGCCGCCGCGAGCGTCGGCTCGTCGAGCTGCAAGCCCGCGAGGATCTTCGCCGCACCCCACGGGTGGTAGATGAACTCCTGGCCGGACTGGCGCACCTGCCCCGCATGCGCCTGCGCGGCGTAGTCGAACGCACGGGTGAGGAGCTCGCGATCGGCGTTCGGCTTGTAGGCCTCGACGTCGGCGAGCAGCTCCTCGACGAGTTCCTGATGGCGCTCGAGGACTGCCACTTCTTCCAGTGTACCCCTCGTTTTTCTCGGCCAATCCCCCATTCGGAGCGCGCCCGTTCAGCAGGAAACACCGTTATGCCGATGAACCCGAGGAGCCGATGGTGTTCGCGCGACGCAGAGAGACGAAGAAGCTCATACGGATCGCCCGGATGCTCCGGGAGCTCGACGCCGCTTCAGCAGCGCGCCCGGCAGCCGGGCAGCGCCGCACGAGCCGCGCCGCGGTCGTCCGATCCTAGGGACTGCGTCCTACGCCGCCTCGGCGAGCGGCTCCGGCTCCGCGGGCTCCGAGGCGAGCACCGGGGCGGCGTGCGCGAGCAGTGCGCGGAACGTTGCCGACTCGAGCAGGCTCCGCTTCGCACCGGCGGCGAGCTCGAGCTCCTCGAAGATCATCCGTGCACGCGGCGTCCACGCCGCCTCACCCGCCTTCCATTCGCCGGCCAGCCAGTCGCGCAAGCCCTCGAACCCCTCGACGGCATCGAAGACCCGCCGGACGAGAAGCTGCGGCGAGACGACCCCATTCCACCGGTTCTCCTGCAGGCGTACCGCAACGTCATAGCGGCTGTTTACGCGGAACCGCTCGAGCTCCGCACCCATTCCGAACGCGATCGCCGAGCCCGAATCGCGCCCACGCTGCCGAACGCGAAACCGCAGATGCTTCCCGTCGCCGACGGTCGAGAGCTCGGCCAGCTCGCAGCCGTCCACGAGCAGCAGCACGCCGGGATTCCCGAGGCCGAAGGGGGCGAGACGGTTCAGCTCGGCGCAGAGGTCGAGCCCGAGCTTGGCACCGGGAACGATCGCGTCCACCCGCGTGGTCGCGAGCAGGTCGTCCTCGCCGAGCTCGGCGTCGGCGTGCGCTGCGAATGCAGCTGCGAACGGCTCGACGCACGCCGCGTCGATCGTGAGCCCGGCTGCGGCACGATGTCCGCCGAAGCGCTGGAGGTGAGCCCCGCAGGCGGTCAGGCCCGCATGCAGGTCGAACGCCGGAATCGAGCGGCCCGACCCATTCCACACGCCCCCCGACCCGGCGATGATCACGACGGGGCGGTTGTAGCGGTCGACGAGACGCGAGGCAACGATCCCGATCACGCCCTCGTGCCAGCCCTCGCCTGCAACGACGTAGCCGCGCGCGCGCCGACGGCTCACGGGCCACGACTCGATCTCCTCGATCGCGGCACGCAGAATCCGTTCCTCGACCGACTGTCGCTCCCGGTTCGACGACTCGAGCTCGTCCGCGAGGCGCTTTGCCTCCTCGATGTCCTCCGTGAGGAGGAGTGCGAGCGCAGCCTCGGGACGGCCGAGCCGTCCCGAGGCGTTGATTCGCGGCGCGAGCCGGAAGCCGATCGACGACTCGTCGACCACGGCCGGGTCGACCCCGGCGACGCGCATCAGAGCGCGGAGGCCAGGCTTCTGCGTCTGGGCGAGCCTGCGCAAGCCGGCGAGGGCAAGCGCGCGGTTCTCGTCCACGAGCGGAACGACATCGGCGACCGTCGCGAGCGCCACGACGTCGAGGTGGCGCTCGAGGAAGGGATGCCCGGTGCCGAGGAGCGCCTGCGCGAGCTTCCACACGACACCCGTTCCGCAGAGGCCCGCGAAGGGGTAATCGCCCTTGAGCGGCGCAACGACCGAGCACGAAGGAAATGCCTCGGCCGGCCGGTGGTGGTCGGTGATGACGATCTCGAGCCCGAGCGCACGCGCATGCTCGACCTCTGCGACAGCGGTGATGCCACAGTCGACCGTCACGACGAGCTCGCAGCCCTCGCCGGCGAGCCTCGTCAGCGTCTCGGCGTTCAGGCCGTAACCCTCCTCGAACCGCGACGGCAGGTGCCAGGTGACGGTGGCTCCGTTCTCCCCGTCACAGAGCTCCCGGAGCAACAGCACCGCGAGCGCCGTCGCACAGATCCCGTCGGCGTCGTAGTCCCCGTGGACGCAGATCCGGGCGCCGGCGGCCACGGCGGCGTGAATCGTCTCGACGGCCTCGCGCATGTCACCGAGCGCGAACGGGTCATGACCCGGCAGCGCACCGGCGAGGAAGCGGCGCGCCTCACGAGGGTCGTCGTACCCGCGCCGGGCGAGGACCGAAGCCGTTACCTCGTCGACCGACAACTCCTCGACGAGCCCGCGGACGGAGGCCTGTGTGCACGGTGCGAGCTCCCAGGTTCCACGAGTCATCGGGGTAGCGAGGGTACGTCTGCGGTCGGACGGCGCGACTCGTGATGGTCGCCGGGCAGGCCGTCCGCTCAGCCCTCCCGCGGGAGTGTCACGCCGAGCCACGTGAGGATCCCGATCGCCACAGCGAGCGCAACGAGCCCCCCGATCACCACCCGGGGGTGCCCGGACTCACGCACCGTCGTTGCAAAGGCCCGTCCGAGCAGGATGAAGACAGCTCCGACGAGCCCGGCGCCGATCAGGAGCGCGGGCAAGAGGATGATCAGGCGCTCGGAGCTGGAGGTCACGGCGAGGAGGTCCACTACCATGAGATCGTGCCTGACTCGCTGCCCGCACCGGACGCGAACTACAGCTCCGGAGACGACTACATCGTCGAGTTCCTGGGCTATCGCTTCTCGTTCGGCGAGACCGATTTCGAGGGCCGGGTCGTCGCTGCCGCAGTGAAGCTCGGCGTGGTCGAGGGCCCCGAGCTCGACGAGGACGAGACCGCCGACCTCGTGTCGCTCGCCGCGCAGGGCGTCATCGACGAACCTGCATCGCGTCTCGGCAGCTACCTCGTGCGGCACTGGGAGCGGGTGTCGCTCGTCGCCGGGGAGTCGCTCGTCTACTGGCTGCGCAAGCTGATCTTCCGTGGGGCCTGGCTCGACCACCAGGTGAAGCGCGGCGCGCTCGAGGTCGTCTGGGACGAGAGCGACGCCGAGTTCGCATACCAGCATCCGGGCGGCGGCGGACGACCGCTGCTCGAGCTCGCCCCGGTCCCATCGTGGCACGAGCTCCAGTTCAAGCAGCCGTAGTCGCTCTCGGCCCCGCGTACCTGGCGGCGCTCCTGGCGCTCGATCACTTCGCGAGCTACCCGGAGCAGCTCGGGCTCGGTGTGATCACGTGCGGCGCTCTGCTCGCCGCCCTCGTGCGGGTGTCGCCCGAACGACGCGCGCAGGCGCTCGGCGTCGTCGCGTTCGCGACGATCGGTGAGGCGACCGGATCGCTCCTCTGGGGCGTGTACCGCTACCGCCTACACAACCTTCCCCTCTTCGTGCCGCCGGCGCACGGGATCGTCTACCTCAGCGGACTCTCGCTCGCGGTCGCGCTCGCGCGCCACACGCGCGCTCTCGTCGCCGCCGCGGGGATCGTGGCCGCCACCTGGGGCGTGCTCGGCCTCACGGTGCTGCCACGACGCGACGTCGCCGGAGCGGTCGGCGTTCCGCTGCTCCTGCTCTTCCTCTGGCGCTCGCGGAACCGAGCGATCTATGCCGGTGTCTTTCTCGTCGTCGCCTCGCTCGAGCTCTACGGAACGGCGATCGGGACCTGGCGCTGGAGCACAGATCTGCCGGGGCTCGGCATCCCTGACGGCAACCCGCCGAGCGGCGTCGCCTCCGGCTACGTGTGGTTCGACGTGATGGCGCTTCTGACCGCGCCTGCGGTGCTGGGCGTCATCCGATCAAACGTCAAGCTGACCGAACGCGGCGTGCAGGCGAGCCGCCTCTCCCGAGCACCACTGTCGGGTGATGGCGACCCCGAGCTGAGCCGACGCGACGTCGGCGAGCCGTAGACCGAGTCGACGGCAGAGCAGCGTGAAGCCCCTCGGCGCTGCGTCGGTATGCGCGACGAAGATCACACCGCGCGCGATCCCGGTCAGCTCGAGCAGGTAGTACGAGCGGATCCCGTGCTCGGCGTCGAGCGGCGCGGGCAACGGCACCACGGAAGCGTCCTGGACGCAATACGGGAAGCGGCCGTCGTTGAGCACGTTTCGCAGCGCCGACCCGACCGTCTCGGGCGGAGCTTGAAGCGTCCAACCGCGGTCGACGAGCTCGACACGATCGCCGTCGGCGAGATAGACCGCCGCGACCTCGCACGAGAGAGCCTCGGCTGCCTTGAACGCGACCACGCGCATCGTCTCTGACGGCTCACCGTCGTCGATGCCTGCGACGGCACGCACGGCCTCGAGCTCCTCGAGCTCGTCCGCCAGGCGCTTCGCCGGCGACACCGACTGGACGGCGTCCGCGGCGAGCATGCCGGCTGCCTTCAACGCGTCGTCACTCACCGAAGCAAGATCGTCGCGTTCGCAGCCGAAGACGACGACGACGTCGTTCGAGACCGGCACAAACGCAGCCGCACGCGCGTAATACGGTCCGAAGACGAGCTCCTTGCCGCCATGCGTCAGGCGAACCGGCTCGCGGGTCGCGAGTGCTTTCCCGAGCGGCACCTCGTCGGCGGGGTCGACCTCGACCAGGCCGGCCCATCCGGCCCCTCGGCCGCTGCCGCCGAAGTGGACGAACTGGTTGCCGGTCACGCGACGCAGAACGAACAGATCCGCAGCGCCGACCGACGCAGCCGCGGCATCAGCGCGGGAAGCTGTCGTCGACATCAGGTTCGTTATCGGCAGAGTTCGGCTTTCGCTTTAGAACAAGGTCGAGGTTGGGGGCACGACGCCCAGATGAGCCCGCCCGAGGTCGGTGATGACGCGGCCGCGTGGCGTCCGTTGCAGGAAACCGAGCTGGAGCAGGAACGGCTCGTAGACGTCCTCGATCGTCTCCTGCTCCTCCCCGAGCGCGACCGCGAGTGTCGACAGGCCGACCGGCCCGCCGCCGAACTTCGAGACCACCGAGCGCAGGAGCTCGCGGTCGAACCGTTCGAGCCCGGCCGCGTCGACCTCGAGGAGCGCGAGCGCTTCCTCGGCGATCGCGGTCGTCACGACTCCTTCGTGACGCACCTCGGCGACGTCCCGCACGCGGCGGAGGATGCGGTTGGCGATCCGCGGTGTGCCCCGGGAGCGGCCGGCGACGAGCTCGGCGGCGTCCTCATCGATCTCGACCGCGAGGATCTGCGCGGAGCGGCGCACGATCGTCGCGAGCTCGCCCGGGGCGTAGAGATCGAGGCGAAAGGTAAGGCCGAAGCGGTCGCGGAGCGGCGTCGTCAGCAAGCCCGTACGCGTCGTGGCGCCGATGAGTGTGAACGGCGGCAGGTCGAGGGTGAGGGTTCGCGCGGCGGGCCCCTGCCCGACGATGATGTCGAGGCGGAAGTCCTCGAGCGCCGGATACAGGATCTCCTCGGCGGCGCGGTTCAGTCGATGGATCTCGTCGACGAACAGCACGTCGCGTGGCTCCAGCGAGGTGAGGATCGCGGCGATATCGCCCTTCCGCTCGAGGGCCGGGCCCGCAACCTGGCGTAGGCCGACGCCGAGCTCGTTGCGGACGATCTGTGCGAGGGAGGTCTTGCCGAGGCCGGGCGGCCCCGCGAAGAGCACGTGGTCGAGTGCCTCGCCGCGTGCCTTCGCAGCCGCGAGCGCGATCGAGAGCTGCTCCTTGACCCGCTCCTGTCCGACGAAGTCCGACAGGGACTGGGGGCGAAGCGAGCGCTCGAGCTCGTCCTCGGCCTCTGACAGCACGGGCGCGAGAAACTGCGTCATGCCGCCCGCCGCAGTACGGCACGAACCTGCTCCTCGATCGAGAGCGTCTGATCGACCTCGGCGAGAGCCCGTTCGGCGTCGATCAGCGCCCAGCCGAGCCCGACCAGCGCGTCACGCGCCAGCAACTCCTCGTTCGCCTCGGTCGCCTCGGCGACGGACGCCAGCTTCTCCTTCAGCTCGAGGACGACACGTTGCGCTGTCTTGAGGCCGACGCCGGGGATCGCCTGGAAGCGTTTCACGTCGTCGCGGGCGATCGCGCGCCGCAGCTCTGCGGGCGTCGACCCGGAGACGATCGCGAGCGCGACCTTCGGGCCGACCCCCGAGACGCCGATCAGCAGCTCGAACACCTCCCGCTCCTCGCCGCTCGCGAAGCCGTACAGCTGCAGCGCATCCTCACGCACGACGGTATGGATCTCCACGGTGATTTCACCGTCGCCGAGACGTGACACCGATGGAGCGGCGTTGACGAGGTACCCGACGCCGTTCACGTCGAAGATGAGCCCGCCCGTCGAGCGCCCGGCAATACGTCCCCGAAGGCGGGCGATCATCGGTGCACCTACGACACCGCCCGGAGGAGCGGCGGTGCGAGCGCGTGACAGATCGCGACGGCGAGCGCGTCGGACGCGTGATTGGGATGTGGCACGTCGTGCAGGGCGAGGATCGCCTTCACCATCCTCCCCACCTGTTCCTTGTCGGCGCGCCCGTAGCCGCAGACCGCCTGCTTGACCCGAGCCGGTGCGTATTCGGTGCAGGCGAGTCCTGCGGACGACGCGGCGACGAGCACGGCACCGCGGGCCTGACCGACGGAGAGCGCGATGCGGGCATCTGCGCCGACGAACGATTCCTCCAGCGCGACGGTCGCCGGGGCGTGCGCTTCGATCAGCTCCCGGACGCCCTCGAAGATCGTGAGCAGACGAGCCTCCGGTCGCTCCCGGGGCGAGGTGCGCCAAAAGCCATGGCAGACGGCCGTGATCGCGCCACCTTCTGCATGAACGATCCCGTACCCGCAAGCAGCCGTCCCTGGGTCGATGCCGAGAACTCTCACGCGTGCTCCGTTCCGGAAGTTCCGCCATCCTGGCGAGCGAAAAGCAAGCCGGACGAGGACGCACGGAACCCCGATTGCGGTGCCCGATCGGGGCTCCCGAGGACGGAGCGCCCCAATAGCAGTGTCCGATCGAGGCGTCCGGGGACAGAGCCCGGCGCCGCTTCGCACCCGCCGGGGCGCGCGAGACGATTGGAACGGTGCACGAGGACACGTTAGGCGGCGCCCCGGACAGTTCCTTCAAGCCGCGCCCGGGGGCGGCTCAGAGTGCCAGCCCGACCCTCGCTTTCGCCCGGTTGAGCCGGCGGCTCGGCGCGCGGAGCGCGAGCACTGCGACGGCTCCGGCGCAAGCTCCGAGAAGGGCTCCCGCAAGAACGTCGGTCGGATAGTGAACTCCGTCGTAGATCCGCGAGAACCCGACCGCTACGGCCAGGGCGAAGAAGGCGGGCCAGAAGCGTGGCGCCACGGCTGTCAGGAGGACCGCACCCGCGAAGGCGGTCGCTGCGTGGCCGGCGGGAAACGAGCTCGAGTGCACCGTGTACAGGGGATGAATCTGGGGGTGGGCGACGAACGGCCTCGTGCGACTCGTGAGATCCTTCACGCCGAACGAGAGCGCATCTGCGGCGAATGTCGTCACCGCGGTCAGTAGCCCAAGCGCAAGCGTCCGCCCGATCCCGAGGCGTCGAAGCCCACCGACGACGAGCGCGAGCACGATCCAGACCGCGCCGAGCTTCTCGATCGTCCCGAGCCAGATCATCGGATCATCGAGGGTGGCTCCGCGGTGCGTCGCCACCCAGACGACGATGCTCGAGTCCATCAGGCGTTCGTGGAGACGTCGCGGAGGCGGGCGTCGACCAGGCAATAGATGCCGTAGGCGACGAGGCCCGCGGCCGTGAGACCGAGCAGCCATGGGCCGTAGGACGCGTGGGCGAGCTTCTGTAGCGCCCCGTCGAGACCGATTGCATCCTTCGGCTTGTAGTCGATCGCGGCCTTCGTGAGGAAGATGCCGATCAGGGCGAAGACGACGAAGCGTGCGACGTGCCCGAGCACGCCGGCCCGGCCGCCCCACGTCCTGATCGCCGGGGACAGGCCGCCGACGCGCCACTTGTCCTCGAACTTGCGTGCAAGCCCGCGATAGAGATTCCAGCAGCCGACACCCACGACGACGAGGCCGGTGATCCCGACGATCCATCGTCCACCTGGCCAGGAAAGGACGACGGCGGTCGAATGGTGCGTCTTGGCGTTCTGGGACTGGCCGCCGCCCGAGCCGGAGAGGATGCGAAGCGTCGAGAAAGTGAGTCCTGCGTAGACGAGGCCACGGCCGATGTAACCGGCGCGTTTGGCCCAGACCTTGGCCGCGCCGTCGTCGCCGTCGTCACGCTCGGCGAACGCCTGGACGAACCGCCAGAGCGCGTACGCCGCAAAGCCGATGGCGAGCGCGACCAGCGCGATCTTGCCGAACGAGTGGTGCGCTAGCTGCTGGAGCGCCCCCTGGCGGCTCGTCGCCTTCCCCCCGTCGCCGAGCGCGAGCTTGACCGCGAGCACGCCGACGAGACCGAACGAGAGTCCCTTCGCGACGAGACCGACGCGCGCGAGCACCGCATACCACCCGCGCCCGGAATCGGCCTCTTGCCGTGCCTTGTTGCCTGGATTTGCGAGTGCCGCGGCACCGCGCTCGTTCGCCGACATCCTGTACCTCCATCAATCGCTTCCGCCCCGTCATTGGAGACAACGGGGCGACCGTGTCACGGGATACGGGCTGTTCTAGCCGGCGACGGCTTCCAGCACCTGCTCGGGAATGTCGAAGTTCGCATAGACGTCCTGAACGTCGTCGTTGTCCTCGAGCGCGTCGATCAGGCGCATTACCTGACGCGCTTTCGCCTCGTCCTCGACGGCGACCGTGACCTTCGGGACGAGCATCAGCTCCGCCGAGTCGACCTGGATCCCGGCAGCTTCGATCGCCGCGCGCACCGAAGCGAGTGCCTCGGGCGAGGAGGTGATCTCGAAGACGCCGCCGTCCTCCGAGACGTCGTCGGCGCCGCCGTCGGCAGCCACGAGCAGCAACTCCTCCTCGTCGACACCCTCGGCCGGCACGACGACGACGCCGAGCCGCTCGAACTGCCATGCGACCGCACCGGTCGCCCCAAGGTTGCC
Source organism: Gaiellales bacterium (assembly GCA_038239825.1). Lineage (GTDB taxonomy): Bacteria > Actinomycetota > Thermoleophilia > Gaiellales > Gaiellaceae > PALSA-600. Next base: position 17,988 of record JBBSEJ010000002.1, on the reverse strand, counting down.
ACCGCTCTTCGCGAACATGTGCCGCACGTCGGCGGCGGTGCGATTCTTGTTGTCGGTCAGCGCCTCGACGATCACCGCCACTCCCTCGGGGCCGTAGCCCTCGTAGACGATCGTCTCGAAGGCATCCGCGTCGGCATCCGCGCCCGACCCCTTGGCGATCGCGCGGTCGATGTTGTCCTTCGGCATCGAGTACGACTTCGCCTTCTCGATCGCGTTCTGCAGCGAAAGATTGTTCGAGGGGTCCCCGCCGCCCTCCTTGGCCGCGACGATGATCGCTCGTGAGAGCTTCGAGAAGAGCTTCCCGCGCTTGGCGTCGGCCGCACCCTTCTTGTGCTTGATCGACGACCACTTGCTATGTCCTGACACCCTGCTCCTCCCTCACGATTTCCAGGAACTGCTCGTGCAGCCGCGAGTCGCCCGTCAGCTCCGGATGGAACGCGGCCACGAGGAAGCGCCCCTCACGGGCGAGCACCGGCCGGCCGTCGAACTCCGCGAGCACGTCCACGTCCGGCCCGATCTCCTCGACCCATGGCGCGCGGATGAAGACCGCGCGCACCGGCCCGTCGATGCCGACGACGTCGAGGTCGGTCTCGAACGACGCGAGTTGCCGCCCGAATGCGTTGCGGCGCACGGAGAGGTCGATGAGGTCGAGATGGTTGCGGTCGAGCACGATCATCCCGGCACAGGTGCCGAACACCGGCCGCTCGAACCGGCGCACCGCCTCGTCGAGACCGCCGAGGGCCATCAGGCGCATGAACGTGGTCGACTCGCCGCCGGGGATCACCAGGCCGTCGAGGTCGTCCAGCTCACCCGCCCTGCGGATCTCGACCGCGTCGACGTCGAGGGCGCGCAGCATGTGCAGGTGCTCGCGGAAATTCCCCTGCAGAGCGAGAACACCGATTCGAAGACGATTCATGGCCGGAATGGTATCGGCGCCGGGCAGCGCCGATTCGACGCCCGAGGGCCTTTCACGGCGCGAATCGGCGCTTCCTCGGTCAATCCGCCGCCCTCACGTAGCCGCCCTCCTCCCGCTCGGCTCTGCCCTCGCGCACGAGCCGCTCCAGGTGCGCGAGCGACTCCGCCGTCGCGAAGCGGCGTAGCGTCGGCGACAACTCCCGCTCGAACAGGGCGAGCGAGACCTCGTAGGCCGAGAGCGGACGCCCGTCGAGCGCGGCCTCGGCGCCGTCGAGGCGCTCCCGGTGGTGGACGACGATCTCCCGCGCCCGGCCCGCCGGGTTCTCGATCGGGTCCCGGTGGCCGGCGTAGGCGACATGCGGATCGATCTCGATGATCCGTTCGAGCGTCGCCAGGTAGTCACCGAGGGGATCGGGACGCGAGTTCGGGTAGAGCCCGATCATCGGCGTTATCCCCTGCAGGATCGTGTCGCCGGCGATCATCACGCCGTCCCTCAGCAGCACGATGTGCCCGTCGGCGTGACCGCGCAGCACCTCGACCTGCCAACCGTCGACCGTGTCCCCCGCGTCCAGGAGCACCGGGTCGCGGACCCAGTGCACGGCGTCGGAAAGGCGTTGCGACTCACGCATCAGTCCTGCCACCTCGTGCTCGGGCATGCCGTTCGAGATCCAGTAGTCGAGGAATCGTTGCGGGTCCCGTTCGCCCCACGCGCTCACGCACTGGTCGTAGTCCTCCCGGCCCTGCAACACCGGCGCGGAGCTCACCGTGGCGATGTCGCGAGCTCCCCCGACATGGTCGGGATGCATGTGCGTGACGACGATGCGATGCAACGGCCCGTCGAGCTCGTCGAGCACGGGCCGCCAGCGTTCCTTCGCGTCTCGAACACCGAGCCCCGTGTCGACGAGCGTCCAGCCACCGTCGGACCCCGGTAGGAGATAACAGTGCACATGGTCGATCCCGAAGGGGAGGGTGAACGTCACCCGCCGGATCCCGTTTGCCAAATCGACCATCTCTGAGAAGCTACCGCCCTCGATGTCGGCCTTGCTTGAGCTCATCGACGTATCGGCCCGGTACGGACAGGTGCAGGCGCTCGAGCGGGTCTCGCTCGCCGTCGGGGAGGGCGAGGTGATCGCGATCCTCGGCGCGAACGGCGCCGGCAAGACGACGACGTTGCGCGCTGTCTCGGGAACGGTGCGGCGAGGCGGCGAGATCGTCTTCGCCGGCAAGCGGCTCCGCGGAGGTCCGGAGACGGTCGCACGCGTGGGGATCGCACACGTGCCCGAGGGGCGTGGCATCTTCGCCGAGCTGACCGTGTGGGACAACCTGCGGATGGGCGCCTACCTCCAGCGGGGCCGGCCCGATCTCGGGCCAGTCCTCGCCTACTTCCCGTGGCTCGGGTCGCGCCGCAACCAGCAGGCCGGCACGCTGTCCGGCGGCGAGCAGCAGATGCTCGCGCTCGCGCGCGCGTTCCTGCTGCGGCCGAAGCTCCTGATGCTCGACGAGCCGTCGCTCGGGCTCGCACCGCTCGTCACGCGCGAGGTTTTCCGCGTCGTCGCGGACCTGAACGAGAAGGAGGGGCTCGCCGTGCTCGTGGTCGAGCAGAACGCCGCGGTCGCGCTCCAGGTGGCGAGCCGCGCGTACGTGCTCGAGACCGGCACCGTGGCCGTCGAGGGCAGCTCGGGTGAGCTGAGAGCAAACGACGCCGTACGATCAGCGTACCTCGGGCTGTAGTGCAGCAATTCTTCCAGCAGCTGATCTCCGGTCTCTCCGATGGCGCGATCTTCGGCTCGCTCGCCCTCGCGCTCGTCCTCATCTACAAAGCCACGGAGGTGATCAACTTCGCGCAGGGCGAGCTCGCGATGTTCACGACCTACATCTCCTGGGCTCTGATCACCCACCATGGCTTCTCGTTCTGGGAAGCGTTCTTCGCGACGCTTCTGATCGCATTCGTCTTCGGGGTCGGCTTGCAGCGCGTCGTGATCCGACCGCTCGAGAAAGCGAGCGTGCTCACCGTCGTCATGGCGACGATCGCGCTGCTCGTCATCCTGAACGGTCTCGCGGCCTGGATCTGGTCACCGCAGCTGCAGTTCTACCCGAGCCCTTTCCCGACATCGACCTGGGTCGTCGGAGGAGTCCACATCTCCAAGCAAGACGTCGGCACGCTCGGCGTCGTGATCGCATGCGTGACGGTGCTGTGGCTCTTCTTCCGGTTCACCAAGCTCGGCCTGGCGATGCGTGCGGGCGCCGTCAATCCGGCCGCAGCACGCTTGCTCGGTGTGCGCACCACCTGGCTGCTCGCGCTCGGCTGGGGATTCGCGGCAGTGCTCGGCGCGGTCAGCGGGATGATGGTGGCGCCGAGCATCTTCCTGACGCCGAACATGATGCAGGCCGTGTTGATCTACGCCTTCGCCGCGGCCGTCCTCGGCGGCCTCGAGAGCCCGGTCGGGGCGGTGGTCGGCGGCCTCGCGCTCGGTGTCCTCCTCGACCTGCTGGGGACGTACGTGCACCCGATCACGCCGGAGCTTCGGCTTCCCGTCGCGCTCGTGATCCTGCTGATCGTGCTGCTCGTCCGGCCGGCCGGGCTCTTCGGCCGCGTGGTCGTGAGACGCGTATGAGGCGCTTCGTCGGGCCGGCCGGGCTCACGCTCCTCGTGGTCGCAGTGCTGGTCGCGCCAACCATCTCCACCCACTACCGCACCTTCCAGTTCTCGTTCGTCGCGATCTATCTGATCGCTCTGCTCGGGCTCAACCTCCTCACCGGTTTCACCGGGCAGATCTCACTCGGTCACGGGGCGTTCATGGGCATCGGCGCCTACACGACGACGATCCTCGTCGTCGATCACGGCTGGCGCGACCTGTGGACGCTGCCGGTCGCGGGACTCGTGGCCGGTGCAGCCGGACTCGCCTTCGGCCTGCCGGCTACCCGCTTCGCCGGACCGTATCTCGCGCTCGCGACGTTCGCGATCCCACTCTCCCTCATCGGCCTTCTGAAGCGCTTTCCCCATTTCACAGGCGGCACCCTCGGCAAGGCGCTGCCGCCGCTCCATTCTGAGTTCGGGCTGAAAACCAACACGTCGGTCTGGCTCTACTGGGTCTCATGGATCGTCGCGCTCGTGCTGCTCGCACTCGCGTACCTCATCGTTCGAGGGCGGCTCGGCCGGTCGTTCCGAGCCGTCCGGGACAGCGAGATCGCGGCGACGGCGAACGGGGTCTCGACGGCCGCCGTCAAGACGGTCGCGTTCGGGATCTCCGCGTTCTTCTGCGGCATCGCCGGCGGCCTGTTCGCCATGGGCGTCAGCTACGTGAATCCCGACACGTTTCCGATCGACCTGTCGATCCTGCTGCTCGTCGGCGTCGTCCTCGGCGGCGCCGGATCGATCGGCGGGATGGTGTTCGGCGCGCTCTTCGTCGAGTTCATCCGCATCACCTGGGGCCCGGCGATCCTCGACCTCGTCTCGAGCGTCCATCACATCGACACGCGGGCGCCGGGCTCGCCGCTCGTGGTCTACGGGGTCGTGCTCCTGCTCGTCCTCTACGCAGCTCCCGCGGGAGTCGCCGGGCTCATGGGGAGACTCCTCACCGGCCGGTCGTCCCTTGGGGCCCGAACGCGGCCGCAGCGCTAACGGCTCCCTTCTCTTTGTCGTCTCACACTCGTATAGTCAGTCACCAGGGTCCCCAGGTGACTCCGCAAAAGGAGAAGACGCATGAAACGAACGTTCCTGCTGATCGTCGCGGCGCTCGCTGCCTCTGCCTCCGTCGTCGTGACGGCCGGCGCAACGCCCTCGGCGACGCCGGGCGTGACGACGAAATCCATCCTGCTCGAGGGAACGTTCCCCCTGAGCGGGCCGGCGTCGGGCTACGCCCCCATTCCCGCCGGGATGGGCGCGTACTTCTCGTACGTCAACGCACACGGCGGGGTGAACGGCCGCAAGATCATCTGGAAATACCAGGACGACGGCTACAACCCTGCAATGACCGTCCAGCTCACGCATCAATTCGTCGAGCAGGATCATGCGTTCGCGATCGTCGGTGGCCTGGGCACCGAGCCCCAGACCGCGGTCCGCCAGTACCTGAACGACAGCAAGGTGCCGCAGCTCTTCGTCGCCACCGGTGCGACGACATTCGATCGCGACTGGTCGACCTATCCGTGGACGATCGGCTGGCAGCCCGACTACGAGGCCGAAGGCTCGATCTACGGGAAGTACATCGCGAAGAACCTCGCGTCCGCCAAGCTCGGGATCCTCTACCAGAACGACGACTACGGGAACGACTACCTGCGGGGGCTGAAGGCAGGCCTGACAGCCGAGCACGCACCGCAGATCGTCGACTCCGAGCCGTACGACCTCAGCGGGACGCCGCCGGCGGCGCAGGTGGCGAAGCTGAAGGCCTCGGGCGCAGACACGTTCGTCATCTTCGCAACGCCGACACCGACGATCCAGTCGTATGTCATCGCGACGAAGCTCGGCTGGACACCGGCCCACGTGATCACGAACTCGGTTTCCGCAACCGACACGTTCCTCACGATCGCGACGAAGAGCGGCTCCACGATCACGAACGGCACGCTCACCGTGAACTACCTGCTCGACCCGGCGAACTCGCTCTACAACAAAGCGCCGGGAATGAAGCTGTACCGCCAGATCATGGCGAAGTACGACCCGAAGGGGAACGCGAACGACGGGTTGAACCTCTACGGGGTCGCGAAGGCATGGACGACGGTGAAAGTGCTTCAGGCAGCCGGGAAGAACCTGACGCGTGCCGGTCTCATGAAAGCGGCACGGAGCATGAACTACTCGGATGTGCTGAAGAACGCGAACCCGTTCGCACTGCCCGGCGTCAAGGTCTTCACGAAGGGCGGGTATCAATACCCGATCGCCCAGGTGATGCTGGTGCAGTATCAGAACAACGTCTTCAAGCCGCTCGGCAAGCTGATCAACGGCCGCGGCGCCTGATCCCGCGAGGGAGCTGCATCTGAGAAGGGCCGGCACACGCCGGCCCTTTTCTTTTTTGGCAAGATGGTGCGATGCCAGAAGCCGTGATCGTCTCGACTGCGCGCACGCCGATCGGCCGTGCCGCCAAGGGCTCACTCGTCGATGCGCGTCCGGACGACCTCTGCGCGTTCGCGATCCGCACCGCGCTCGAACGGGTGCCCGAGCTCACGCACGACGAGCTCGTCGACGTCATCGTGGGTTGCGGGTTCCCGGAGGCGAAGCAGGGCATGAACCTCGGCCGCCGAGTGGCGCTGCTCGCGGGCCTGCCCGCATCCGTACCGGGCACGACGGTGAACCGGTTCTGCGCGTCGAGCCTCCAGGCGATCCGGATGGCGTATCACGCAATCCGCGCCGGCGAAGGCGAGGCATTCGTCGCGGCCGGCGTCGAGTCGATCAGCCAGGTGAGCGGCTATCCGAAGTCGGAGGAGGAGATCCACCCGGCCCTCTTCGGCGACGACGCCCCGATTGCGAACGTCTACATCCCGATGGGCCTGACCGCCGAGAACGTCGCCGAGCGCTGGCACGTCACTCGGGAAGACATGGATCGCTTCGCACAGCAGTCGCAGGAGCGCGCGGTCGCCGCGCAGGCGTCGGGGTTCTTCGACCGCGAGGTGACGCCGTACGCCGGCGTCGCACGCGACGATGGGCCGCGCCCGTCGTCGACGTACGAGAAACTGGCCGCGCTCGACCCCGCATTCAAGCCGGGCGGCAAGGTGACGGCGGGTAACTCGTGCCCGCTGAACGACGGCGCAGCCGCAGTGATCGTCATGTCGGCCGACCGGGCGAGCGAGCTCGGCGTGAAGCCGCGCGCGCGAATCATCGCGTCGAGCGTCTCGGGGATCGAGCCCGAGATCATGGGTGTCGGCCCGATCGGAGCCATCCGCAAGGTGCTCGCGCAGGCGAACATGACGATCGACGACATCGACGTCATGGAGTTGAACGAGGCGTTCGCGGCGCAGGTCCTGCCCGTCTGCCGCGAAGTCGGTGTCGACCCGTGGAGCGACACGTTGAACCCGCACGGTGGGGCGATTGCACTCGGTCATCCGTACGGGATGACGGGGGCCCGCATCATGAACACGCTGCTGAACGACCTCGAGACGATGGACCGTACGATCGGGCTCGAGACCATGTGCGTCGGCGGCGGCCAGGGCATGGCGATGCTCGTCGAGCGCCTGAACTGATCTGAACGGGCTCGCGCTCGTCCTCGCGCTCGGCTCGTCGCTCGTCTGGGGCACGGCCGATTTCGCCGGCGGCTCGCTGACGAAGCGGCTGCCCGCCTTCGGGGTCACGATCGTGTCGCAAGCAGCGGGTTTCGTTGCGCTCCTCGCGGCTGTGGCCGTGCGTGGTGAGGTCGGCGGGCGCTCGTTCCTCCTCGGCTGCGTCGCCGGCCTCGGTGGTGGTGTCGGGCTCGTGTCGTTCTACCGTGCCCTTTCGCTCGGGACGATGAGCGTCGTCTCTCCGCTCGTCGCCTGCGGCGCCGTCGTCCCGTTCGGGATCGCGATCGCGACCGGCGAGCGTCCGTCGGCGCTCGCACTGTGCGGGGCGGCGGCCGCGCTCGGAGGCGCCGTGCTCGCTTCGGTGGAAGAGCGGCGCACCGACTCGCCCGACCGCGCGCGCGCGGTCCTGTTGGCGATCGCCGCGGCAGGTGCGCTCGGCCTCTTCGTCTACTTCCTCGGGCTGGGCAGCCGGGACGGCGACGCTCTGTCGACCCTCGCAGGCGCGCGAGTCGGCTCCCTGTCGGTTCTCGTCGTGGCGTCGCTCGCGCTGCGCGCACCGGTTCGCATCGGTCGCTCGTCGATCGCTCCGGTCGTGGCAGTCGGCCTGGCGGACTTGACCGCGAACGCGCTCTTCGCCTTTGCGAGCGGCCACGGCCTGCTCGCGCTCGTGGCGGTTCTCGGCTCGCTCTACCCGATCGTCACGGTGCTGCTCGCCCACATTTTGCTCGGCGAGCGCCTGACGCGCCCGCAACGGCTCGGTATCACCGTCGCCCTCGCCGGCGTCGCGGCGATCGCGGGCGGATGACACACGTGCGGCATACCTGGTCAAGACGGCAACGCCCCATCCGCAGTGACAGAGCCACCTGTGGGAGCGTTCGTGACACTTCGGTCAGCCGAGGCCTGACCGAGGGACGAGTCTCGCGGCGGCCCGGCCAGAGGAGCTAGTGCTCCGTTCCGGAAGTTCCGTGGTGATCCTGGCGAGCGAAAAGCAAGCCGGGCAAGGACGCAGGGAGCCCCGATAGCGGTGTTCTATCGGGGCGACCGAGGACGCAGCCCGGCGCCGCTTAGCAGCCGCCGGGGCACGCGAGATGTTCGGAACGGAGCACTAGGAGCGACGCTCGTCGAGCCACGGCTGCAACTCCGTCCAAAGGTGCTCCATCGTCGTCGTGCGTGCCGGATGGAGTGGGTCGTACGGGATGTAGTTCACGGTGCGGACGATCCAGCCGCTCTCGCCGAGGTCAAGGACGTTGATGCACGCCGGCGCCTGCTCGAGGTTGCCGAAGTACGCCCTGCCCCCGGCGAGCGCGTGCGAGATCAGGATCCGGTTGACGCCGCCGTGCAGAACTGCGAGCGCCGTCCCCCAATCGCCTTCGACGAGACGGTCGAACGCCGGCACGACGCGGTCGAGTGCTTCGCCGAGCGATTCCCCACCGAGAAAGCGTGCGTGCTCGTCGCGCGGGTGCAACGAGCCGACGAAGACCTCCTCCAGCGCGTCGGGGTGCACATCCTCGAGGCGTCCGCCGCGCCACTCCGCGAACTCGCGCCACTGCTCGAGCTCATGGCCCGGCGCGACCACACCCGCCGTCTCGACGGTGCGTGGAAGCGAGCTCGTCACGACGCGGTCGAGCGCCACGTCGGCGAGCGCCCGCTGCGCTGCGGCGGCCTGCTCGAGCCCTCGTTCGGTGAGGTGCACGACCTCAGGGTCTCGCTCACCGACGTAGGAGACCTCGGCGTGGCGCATCAGGTAGAGCCGTCTCCTCACGTGCGTAGCATCGCAGGGATGAGCGAGCGCTCGCCGCTGATCGTGCCCGAACGGGTCGAGGCGTTTCTCGACGCCGAAGGTGTTGGCTCCGGCCCCGTGGCGGCGACGCGCATCGGTGATGGCGGCGGCTCGAACTTCACCTACCTCATCGAACGCGGTAACGATCGTTTCGTGCTGCGCCGCCCACCACGACCACCGCTGCCTCCATCCGCACACGACATGGTGCGCGAAGCGAGCTTGCAGACGGCGATCCGAGCCGCGGGCTTCACGCGCCTCGCCGACATCGTCGCCGTCTGCGCCGACGTAACCGTCCTCGGTGTCCCGTTCTACGTCACGCGCTTCATCGACGGCCACGTGGTCACACAGTCGCTTCCGGCCGGGCTCGAGACGGCTACTGCTCGACGCGCGCTCGGGCTCGACCTCGTCGACACGCTCGTCGAGATCCATGCTGCCGACGTCGACCTGCCGGAGCTTCGCGCATTCGCCCGCCCGGGCAGCTATCTCGAACGACAAGTGCGCCGCTTCGCGCAACTGTGGGAGATCAACCGGACCCGGGAGATCCCGGCGGTCGACGAGGTCGGGCGCTACCTGACCGCCGCGCTCCCGGAGCCGTTCCCGGCGACCGTCGTGCACGGCGACTACCGACTCGGGAACATGATGGTTGCCCCCGACGATCCGACGCGCATCGTCGCGGTGCTCGACTGGGAGATGGGAGCGATCGGAGACCCGCGCGCCGACGTCGGTTACCTGCTCGCGACCTACAGCGAGCCCGAGGGTCGCGTGAGCGCGCTCGGCTCGTCGCCCGTCACGGCAACCGCCGGCTTCCCCGCGCGCGCAGAGATCGTCGAGCGCTACCGCGAGGGAAGCGGGCGCGACGTCGAGCCTCTCCCGTGGTTCGAGGCGCTCGCACTCTGGAAGGCAGCGGTGTTCTGCGAAGCGATCTACGGCCGATACATCCGCGGCGAGCTCGGACGGGAAGACACCCGCGCAGCGATGTTCGAGGCGGGAGTCCCTCTCCTCGCCGAGACGGCGCTCCGGATCGTCAGCTGACGGGCTGCAGGCTCGCGGTCACGCAGCAGCCTCGGCGACCGCGCGGAGGGTCGCCGAATCGCGTGTCGAGACGAGGAGCGTCGATGCACCGCTTTCGCGCCACGCGGCCAGGCGGTCGCGGATCCGCTCGACCGAGCCGACGAGGGCCACCTCGTCGACGAACCGGTCCGGCACCTTCGAGGCGGCCTCCCGCTGCTTGCCCTCGAGGAAGAGATCCTGGATCTCGCGTGCTTCGGCGCCGTAGCCGTAGAGGGCGAAGAGGTCGTTGTAGAAGTTCTTGCCGCGGGCGCCCATCCCGCCGATGTAGAACGAGTAGTACTCCTTCAGCACGTTGCGGCCCGACTCGACATCGTCGGTGAGGAGCGCCGGCACCGACGGGGCGATGTCGAATCCGGCTCGAGCGCGCTCGAGCGGAAACACCTGGCGCGCCTGCTCGGGTGACCAGAAGATCGGCAACCAGCCGTCTGCGATCTCGAACGCCTGCTCGACCGCCTTCGGAGCGATCGCGGCGAGATAGACGGGGATCTCGCTCCGCAACGGGCGCGCCATCAGCTTCAGCGGCTTGCCGAGGCCCGTGCCGCCCTGAACCGGGATGTCGTAGTGCTCGCCGTGATGCTCGAGTCGCTCCCGCCGCACGACCGTGCGGACGATCTCGACGTACTCGCGCATCTTCCCGAGCGGTTTCCCCCACTCGTCCCCGTGCCAGCTCTCGACGACCTGCGGCCCCGATGTCCCGAGCCCCATCGAGAAACGGCCACCCGAAAGCAGGTCGAGCGTGACCGCGGTCATGGCCGCGTTCGCGGGCGATCGGCCCGAAAGCTGCATGATCGCCGTGCCGAGCCCGATCCGCTCGGTCCGCGCGCCCAGCCACGCCAGTGGTGTGACCGCGTCGACCCCCCACGCCTCGGCAGCCCACGCCGAGTCGTAGCCCAGCCGCTCTGCCTTGCACGCCAGCTCGACGAGCTCGAGGGGATTCGTGCCCGGCGGGGCGTAGCCCATGTAGAAGCCGAGCTCCATCCCTGCGATGCTAACCCCATGACAACCGCCGTATGGGCGCCGCCGACCGAGCGGCTCATCGAGGTTCGCAGGTTCATGACCGAACGGGTCTTGCCGCACGAGACGGCGATCGAGCGGCAGGACGACGAAGGCGAGGCGTTACTCGGGCGCCTTCGAGACGAGGTTCGCGCGCTCGGGCTCTGGGCTCCGCATGTTCCACCCGAAGCCGGTGGAACCGGTACCGGCTTCCTCGACTACGCGTACCTGAACGAGCACATCGGCCGGTCGACCTTCGGCCAGTTGGTCTTCGGGTGCCAGGCGCCCGATGCGGGCAACGCCGAGATCCTCCACGCCTTCGGCACCGCCGAGCAGCAGGAGCGCTGGCTTCGCCCACTCGTCGCCGGGGAGATCCGCTCGTTCTTCTCGATGACCGAGCCCGAGGTTCCCGGCTCGGATCCGACGACCCTGCGCACGCGCGCCGTACGCGACGGCGACGACTGGGTGATCGACGGCCACAAGTGGTTTTCATCGGGGGCGGAAGGCGCGTCATTCGGCATCGTCATGGCCGTCTCCGATCCGGACGCCGCCCCGCACGCCCGTGCGACCCAGATCATCGTGCCCGCGGACACACCCGGCGTCGACGTGGTGCGGGCCGTGCCGGTGCTCGGTCATGTCGGCAAGGGCTGGTCGACTCACTGCGAGGTGCGCTACACGAACGTGCGCGTACCTGTATCCAACACGCTCGGCGCGCCGGGCGCCGGGTTCCTGATCGCACAGAAGCGCCTCGGCCCCGGCCGGATCCACCACGTGATGCGCTGGCTCGGGCAGATGCAGCGTGCGTTCGAGCTGATGTGCGAATACGCGTTGCAACGCGAGACGTCGACGGGGCCGCTCGCCGACAAGCAGACGGTGCAGAACTGGGTTGCCGACAGTTACGCCGAGATACAAGCCTGCCGGTTGATGACGCTCGACGCCGCGCATAAGATCGACGGTGGCGATGAAACACGCGTCGAGGTCTCGGCGATCAAGTTCTACGCAGCCCGCGTGCTGAACGACGTGATCGACCGTGCAGTGCAGGTGCATGGCGCCCGCGGCCTGACCGACGAGACGCCGCTCGCGAACATGCTCGCGCTGGCTCGCAGCGGACGGATTTACGACGGCCCGGACGAGGTGCACCGCCAGGTCGTCGCGAAGCGCATCCTGAAAGCGTTTAGGGACGGCGACGGGTGGCAGTTCTCGTAGGGACTGATCCGTGAACAGCCTGCAAGGTCACCTGCTCGTCTCGGCGCCGTCGCTGCACGATCCGAACTTTCGCAAGACGGTCGTGCTCGTTGCGCACCATGACGAGGACGGTGCGATGGGCCTCGTTCTGAGTCGTCCCTCCGACGTCTCGGCCTCCGACGCAGTGCCGTCGCTCGACGGCCTTCCCGGCGCGGGCGGTGCGGTCTTCGTCGGCGGGCCAGTCCAGCCTGATGCGTTCATGATGCTGGCCGAGTTCGACGACGTGGGCGACGCCGCCGCACCGATCTTCGACCGTGTCGGGTTCATGCCGGCCGATGCCGAGCCCGACGCGTTCGCAATCACCCGCATGCGCCTGTTCGCGGGGTACGCGGGCTGGGGCGCGGGCCAGCTCGAAGCGGAGATCGCAGAGCCCTCGTGGATCGTCGTCCGGGCTTTGGCCGACGACGCGTTCGCAGACGACCCCGACGAGCTGTGGCGCGCGGTGCTCCATCGCAAGGGCGGCCCGTTCGAGCTGATGGTCGACATGCCGTTCGATCCCAGCTTGAATTAGTTTTTGTAGAACGGTGGCAGCCCGACCGTTCTGTCGCCGCTCCGCGGGCCCGGGATGCTCGCGAACCGGAACGGGGCCGGGTCTCGGCCGGGCTGGACGAACCAGCACTCCCCCGTTCCCTCGCTCGCGGCGGCGAGCCACATCGCGTCCGCAACCTCCTCCGGACGCAGTAGCGGGAAACCGGCGGCGGCGAACGCCGAACGTTGCTCGTGGCGGTCGAGCATCGGCGTGTCGGCGATCCCTGGACAGACGGCGTTGATCTTGATCGGGTCGATCCGCGCCGCGATGCTGCGTACGAAACCGACGACGGCATGCTTGGTGAGCGAGTAGATCGGATCGAGCGGCATGCCGATGAGCCCCGCGAGCGACGCGGTCACGATGATCGTGCCGCCGCTCATCACGCGCGCGAGTCGCCGCACTCCGTACACGACGCCGTCGATGTTGACACCGGCAGCCCGGCGAAACTGCTCATCCGTGAGCTTCGTGATCTCGGTCTCATCCGTGAGGATGCCTGCGTTGAGGCACGCGAGATCGCACCGGTCGACGCGCTCCCACGCTGAGGGATCCGTCACGTCGAAGCCGCTGACGAGGTCGAGTGACTCCACCTCGTACCCCTCGTGCTCGAGCCTCGTGCGCATCGCACGGCCGAGACCCCCCTCGCCGCCCGTGACGATCGCTCTCACGGCTCGAGCACGACTTTCCCCACATGCCGGCGCGACTCGATCGACGCATGGGCGTCCGACGCGGCGGCGAGCGGGAACCTCCTCCCAACCGCCGGGTCGATCTCTCGGCGCGACCACATCCCGAGCAGGTCGTCGATACAGCGGCGCACGAACGCCGGCTCATGCTTCAGCAAGCGCCCGAGGAAAAGCCCGTGCACGCCGACATTGCGACCGACGAGCCACTGCACGGTCGGGTCGTGCCACATGCCACCGGTGAAGCCGATCGCGACGATGCTGCCGAGAGGCTTGAGGATCGACAGTGAGCTCGTGAAGGTGTCTCCACCGACCGGATCGATGACGACGTCGACGGAGAGTGCTGAGACTTCGTCGTACGCGATGGCTTCGTCCGCGCCCTGAGCGCGTGCGTAGGCACGCTTTTCGTCGGAGCTCGCCGTTGCGACCACGCGCGCACCGAGGCGCTTGGCGAGCTGAATCGCCGCCGTGCCGACACCACCCGAGCCCGCATGGACGAGGACTGTCGCGCCTTCGTGTACGCGGACCTGGTGATGCAGCGGGATGAAGGCGGTCAGGTACGTCGTGAGAAACGCTGCTCCGGCTGCGTACGACGCGCCCTCCGGGAGGTCGAAGACCCATTGTGGATCCACTTCGACGCGCTCGGCATACCCGCCGGCGTTACGCGGCAACGCAACCACGCGGCGCCCGCCGAGGTCGCCGGCGACTTCGCTGCCGAGGACGTGCGGCAGCACGGGCATCTGCGGATAGAGCCCACGGCGGATGAGGACGTCGGCGAAGTTGATCCCGGCGGCGCGAACCTCGACGACCTGCTCGCCCACCGCGTCGGGAACGTCTTCGAGCGCGAGCTCACCGCCGACGTCGCGCAGGACGACGGCCTTCACCGGCCGGCCCAGTTGGCCTGCCGCTTCTCGAGAAAGGCGGCGACGCCCTCCTGCCCGTCATCGGAGGTGAGACAGGCGGCGAACGCCTGCGCTTCACGATCGTCGCTCCGCGCATCGCGCGTCTCGCGGAGCAGAGCCCTGATCTGGCGGAGCGCGTGCGCGCTCTGCCGGTCGAGCGGCTCGACGTAGCGCGTGATCCCGTCGTCGAGATCGTCGACGACGAACTCGATGAGTCCCCACTGCGCAGCGGTCTCGGCGTCGATCCGCTCGCCCGACATCGTCAACCAGCGTGCTCGTCCCGGCGAGATCAACCGTGGCGCGCGCTGGGTACCCCCGCCGCCGGGCAGCAGTCCGAGGTTGACCTCCGGGAAGCCGAGTAGCGCGTCTGGTGTCGCGATTCGAAAGTCGCACGCCAGGGCGAGCTCCAGGCCACCCCCGAGGCAGTAGCCGTGGATCGCCGCGACCACGGGAACCGGCGCCTGCTCGATCAGGTCGGCGACGGGCTGGATGCCCGCGGGTCGACCACCGTCGTCGGAACCACCGACGAAGCCGCTGATATCCGCACCGGCCGAGAACGCACGATCGCCGACACCGCGCAGGACGACGATGTTGACGTCGTCGCCGATCGACTCCAGCTCGTTCCAGAGCGTCTCGATGATCTTCCTCCCGACGGCGTTGACCGGTGGGTTGTCCAGCCAGATCGTCTTGATCACGGCGTGCTCACCGACGACGGCTCCGGCGCATAGAGCTCGCGCAGCTCCGTCTTGCGGAACTTGCCGACACTCGTCTTCGGTATCTCGGTCACGAACTCGTAGCGGTCGGGCAGCCACCATTTTGCGAAGCTGGGAGCGAGGAACGCCTGCAACTCCTCGGCGGTCGCAGTCGCGCCGTCACGCAGCACGCAGGCGGCGAGCGGACGCTCGTCCCACTTCTTGTCCGGGATCGCGATCACCGCGGCCTCCGCGATCGCCGGGTGCGCCATCAAGGCGTTCTCCAGCTCGACGGAGGAGATCCATTCGCCCCCCGACTTGATCACGTCCTTCGAGCGGTCCTTGATCTGAATGAAACCGCGCGGATGCATCGCGACGACGTCGCCGGTCTTGAACCAGCCGTCGTCCGTCCATCGATTCGCCTGCTCAGGCGTGTCGTAGTACCCGGCGGCCACCCACGGCCCGCGGATCTCGAGCTCACCCATCGACTCGCCGTCCCACGGCAGATCGTTCCCCTCCTCGTCGCGGTTGCGCAACTCGACGAGCGGCAGTGGCATGCCCTGCATCGCGACGTAGTCGAACTGCGTCTCTTTGTCGGCGTGGGCGATCTCGCCCGGGAATTGTGCGGTCGAGGCGACGGGCGAGGTCTCGGTCATGCCCCAGCCGTGAACGACACTGAGCGCGTGCCGCTGCTTGAAGCCCGCGATCATCGCGCGCGGAGCGGCGGAGCCACCGACCAGCATCCCTTTCATGTGCGAAAGGTCCCAGTTCCCCGGCTTCGAATCGAGGAGCGCGAGGATGCCGAGCCAGATCGTCGGCACGCCTGCTGTCCACGTGACACGTTCCTGCACGAAGGCGTCGAGGAGACTCTCGGGGTCGAGATGCGGCCCTGGGTAGACGAGCTTCGCGCCGATCATCGCGGCGAGGTACGGGTAGCCCCACGCGTTCGCATGGAACATGGGGACCACCGGCAGGATCGTGTCCTGCTCGGAGATCCCCAGGTTCATCGGGTTGCCGGCGGCGACGCCGAGGGTGTGCAGCATCGTCGAGCGGTGCGAGTAGAGGACGCCCTTCGGCATCCCCGTCGTGCCGCTCGTGTAGCACATGGCTGCAGCCTCGTTCTCATCCAGCCCCGGATCGCGCCACGAGTCGGGATCGACGCTTGCGAGCAGCTCTTCGTAGGTGTCCTCGACGACGAACACGTGCTCGATCTTCGTCCGGCCGACGAACGACTCGAGCAGCGGCAGCAGGCTGCGGTCGACGATCACCGCGCGGTCACCCGCGTGGTTTGCGATGTATGCGAGGTCGTTCGGATGCAGGCGCAGGTTCAGCGTGTGCAGCACGAAACCGCCGCACGGAATGCCGAGGTAGGCCTCGTGATGGGCATGGTGGTTCCAGCAGAGGGTCGCGACGCGATCGCCTCGCTGCAATCCGAGTGCTTGCAACGCGACTGCGAGGGCCCGCGCCCGACGGCCACAGTCCGCATACGTCGACCGGTCGAAGCTTCGGTCCGGCAGTCGCGTGACGATCTCCTTGTCGCCGAAGTACGTCTCGGAGCGGCGCAGGATCGCCGGCAACGTGAGCTGGAAGTCCATCATCAGGCCGTTCACCGCTCCATCTCCTTGATCGCCTGCCGCTTGGCGAGATCTGCGTCGCTGACGAGCTGCCCGTCTCGAGCGACGTAGCCGTCCTTGCCGCCGACGATGTAGAGCACGAGGTCGTCGGAGCCACGATTCGCGATCATGCGATGCGTCGTCGACTCGACATGAACGATTCCGCCCTCGGGCACATCGTGCTCCTCCCCGTCGAACGAGAAGGTCGCAGTACCGCGGTGGACGAAGTAGAGCTCGTCCTGCGTGTCGTGATAGTGGTTCGGCCCTTCGTATCCGGGCGGGAAGACGAGCGCGTTCACTCCGAACGCGGTGACGCCGAGGGGCTGGCGGATCTTCCGAAATCCGTAGCCTGCTCCGAGTTCATCGAGCGACGCGAGCGAGTAACCCATGCGGCGTCATCCTAAGGCCGCGGCCGCTGCAGAGTGCCGGGAGGGCGAGCCGCAGTCGCCCTCCCAGCGCGGGATCGGCGTTTCCGCCGACGATGTGACGGCGCGCCGCATCGGCCGTCGGGGTGATTCGTCGCGATGCCTGGATCGGTTCGCTCGAGGCCGTAGATCGGTTCGCCAAGTGCCACGCGAGCCGCTATCTGCCGAAGAGGAACCGGGTGAGGACACGGTCGCGCGCCCGGGTGGGCAGTCGCTGGAGGCGCGCGCGGCGCTTCGCATCCGGCCCGACGAGGTAGCGCGCCTTCGGCGTCGGCGAGACGAGCGCATGCTCCACCGCCTTCGCGACCTCGTCGGCCGGCACGGCGGCGGCGGCCGCCCGCTCGGTCGCGAGCTTCCGGAACGAGTCGATCCGATCTCCGTACAACGTGACGGCCGCGGGGTCGATCTCCTCGATCGTCTGCTGTCGCTTCGTCCAGATCGCCGTGGAGATCGTGCCCGGCTCGACGATCGCGACATGAACACCGAACGGAGCAAGCTCGACGCGCAGCGAATCCGCCATCGCCTCGAGTGCGAACTTCGACATCGCGTACGCGCCGAGGAACGGGAGCGCCGAGCGCCCGCCGATCGACCCCATCAGGACGATCCGCCCGCGCGAGCGCCGCAGGGCGGGCAGGAACTCCTGGATGACGCGCAACTGACCGACCACGTTCACGTCGAGTTGGCGTGTCAACTCACCCGGCGGCAGGAACTCGAGTGGTGCTGCGATCGCGATGCCGGCATTCGCCACGAGCGCGTCGAGCTCGTCGACCCGCACGCCCGCGTGCCCGACCGCCACCGGATCGGTGATGTCGAAGAGAAGCTCTGTCGTGCCCTCAGGCGCGTCGCCGGCTCGCCGCACCGACGCGTACACGGTCCACCCGAGGCCACGGAGGCGAAGCGCGGTCGCCAGGCCGATGCCACTCGACGCGCCCGTTACGAGGA
>JBBSEJ010000001.1:0-112052 GCA_038239825.1 Gaiellales bacterium | reverse complement strand
GGACGGCGAGCGGGCGACCGCCGTGGCCGAGCGGCTCTCCCGGTCGTTCGGCGTCGACGCGACCCCGCACCCCGTCGACATCACGGACGAAACGCAGGTGGAAGGGCTGCTCGACAACGTCGTCTCCCACCATGGGCGCGTGGACATCCTGGTCAACAACGCAGCGAACGACCCGAAGGTCGATGCGAGCGATCCCGCGTGGGCTCGGCTCGAGCGATTCCCCCGGGAGCAATGGGATGCGGATATCGCCGTCTCACTCACCGGCGCGTTCCTCTGCAGCAAGGTCATCGGGACCGAGCTCGCCCGGCGTGGCGGAGGCGTGATCCTGAACGTGGCCTCCGACCTGGCCGTGATCGCGCCCGACCAGCGACTCTACCGTCGTGAGGGCGCCGAAGAGGACGAGCAACCGGTGAAGCCGGTGTCGTACTCCGTCGTCAAGACGGGGCTGCTCGGGCTCACGCGCTACCTCGCGACGTACTGGGCAGGAGCCGGCGTTCGTGTCAATGCCATCTCGCCCGGCGGCGTGCGAGCCGATCAGCCTCCGGAGTTCGTCGAACGGATCAGCCGACTCATCCCGGCCGGGAGGATGGCGGACGCCGACGAGTACATGGGTGTCGTTCTCTTCCTCTGCTCCGACGCATCGTCATACGTCACCGGCCACAATCTGGTCGCGGACGGAGGGAGGAGCGTCTGGTGACACTCGATGCCGCATCACTGTTCTCGCTCGAGGGTCGCGTCGCTGTGCTCACCGGCGCGTCGGGGTTTCTCGGCCGCACGATGTCCGCGGCGCTGCTCGCGAACGGCGCGCGTGTCGTTGCGCTCGGGCGCTCCGACCGCCTTGACGACATGGCCGGCGAATGGGCCTCGGTCTACGGCGCCGACCGCGTCGCCGCCCATCGCGTCGACCTCTCCGACGAGGAGGCCATGCGGTCGGTGCTGAGCTCCGTCCTCGCGTCGGAATCGCGGGTCGACGTCCTCGTGAACAATGCGCACGAGATCGGTCCGGACAGTGGGTTCAACGTGCCCGAAGGCGCGCTCGACCGTTTCGGGCGCGAGCAATGGCTCCGTCACGTCGGCGGCGGGTTGTGGTGGGCTGCGCTCACGACGCAGATCCTGGGCGGCCGCATGCGCGAGCTCGGCGGCGGAAGCATCGTCAACGTCTCGTCCATGTACGGGCTCGTCGCGCCGTCGCCGGAGCTCTACGAAGGGACGCCCTTCGTGAATCCGGCGGGGTATTCGGCGGCAAAGGCCGCCATGCTCGCCCTGACGAGGTACACAGCGTCGTTCTGGGGCGCCGAGGGCGTGCGCGCAAATGCGCTCGTTCCAGGGCCGTTCTCGAACACCGAGAACTCCGGCCCGAACGCGGTCGAGCCGGGCGATCCGTTTCTCGAGCGCCTGCGCCACCGGACCACGCTCGGGCGGGTCGGGTTGCCGGGGGAGCTCGTCGGCCCACTTCTCTTCCTGGCCTCGGATGCGTCGTCGTACGTCAACGGCCATGCGCTCGTTGTCGACGGCGGGTGGACGATAGTATGAAACCGGCCGATCACCGGACCGCCCCCGTCGTGCCGGAGCCCGTTCGCATCGGAGAGCGCCTCGTCGGCCCCGGCGAGCCGGCGTACGTGATCGCCGAGATCGGAATCAACCACAACGGGGATCTTGCAGTCGTCCGTCGACTGATCGCCGCGGCCGCCGACGCGGGTTGCGATGCCGTCAAGTTCCAGAAGCGAACCGTCGAGGTCGTCTACACCGACGAAGAGCTGATGCGTCCGCGTCCGAGCCCGTTCGGCGAGACGAACGGCGATCTCAAGCGAGGTCTCGAGCTCGACCTCGACGCGTACCGCGAAATCGCAGCAGTCTGCTCCGAGCGACGCCTCGATTGGTCGGCTTCGTGCTGGGATCAGGCGTCCGTCGACTTCATCGCGGCCTTCGATCCGCCGTGGTTCAAGATCGCCTCGGCATCGCTCACCGACACCGACCTCCTACGCCATCACCGGACGTATGGCAAGCCGATCATCCTCTCGACGGGGATGAGCACGATCGCCGAGATCGATGCGGCCGTGGAGGCACTCGGCACTGACGGATTGATCCTCGCCCACACGACGAGCACGTATCCGTCGAAGCTCGACGAGCTGAACCTGCGGACCGTCTCGACGCTCGGCGATCGGTACAAGGTGCCCGTCGGATACTCCGGCCACGAGGTCGGGCTCGCGCCGAGCCTCGCCGCGGTGGTGCTCGGCGCGTGTGTGATCGAGCGGCACATCACGCTCGACCGCGCGATGTGGGGGAGCGATCAGGCTGCGTCCGTCGAGCCACCTGGGTTGCAGCGGCTCATCCGAGACGTGCGTGTGGTCGAGCGTGCGCTCGGAGACGGCGTCAAGCGCGTGTACGACAGCGAGCTGGAGGTTCGCGAGAAGCTCCGGCGTGTTCGTTGAGGACGCGGCTCCAGCCGTCGAGCCCGCTCCGCGCCGGGATCGACTCGCGGGGCGGATTCGCATTCTCCACGGGGTTGTCGGATGCCATCTGCGAGGTCGTCGCCGGGACCGACCTCACAGTCGGCGAGCTCGAGCTCGGCCCCGCCGTGCAGCGTCAGCTCTTCATCGATCTCGTGAATCGGCCGGCCCTCTACGATGCGTTCCTCGCCGGCCGGGGCCCGGTCCCGCTCGCGAATCGACTCGAGGCTGAGGTCGCCGCCCTGCTCGTCCCTCGGGCAGCGTTGACCGTTCTTGCCCGGCCGCCGGCCCTGGAGACCGCCGCGAGGCTGCGCCGGTGGGTGAGGCGGCGACCGCCCGCGTCGGTCGGCGAGCGACACGTGCTCGCCGCTGTCGTGCATCCGAAGCTCGAGCGGTTCCTCGAGCCCGTGCTCGCCGGGGTACCGGTGACCTTCGTGGATCGGTTCGACGGCCGGCCACCTCGTGGCGCCTCGCGTCCGCTCCGTGACTACCCGCGGCTCCTCGGCGCCGCGGATCGCCTCACGCGTGAGCTCGTCGAAACGCGGGCTCGTGTCGCTATGGCCGCGGAGGGGAATGCGCCGGTCGACGCCGTGCTCGCCGCGGTAGCACGCCGGCAAGGCGTGCCATCCGTCGTCCTACAGCAAGGCTTCCCCGCCTACGTTCACGCCGGCTTTCGCGGTCTTCCGTTCGATCGCATGCTCGTGTGGGGCCCGGGGTTCGCCGAGGCGCTCGCTCCGCACAACGGGTCGATCGACTTCGAGATCGTCGGGGATCACATGGTCGAGCCCGCTGCCTCGGGAACGCGCGAGGCGGTGTCGGTGTTCTTCCAGGGCACCTCCGATCTCATCGCTCCGGCACACCTCGACGAGCTCGGCGAGCTCACGATCGAGCTTGCCGCCGCCGTGCCTCGGGTGATCGTACGGGAGCACCCGAGCCATCCCATCGATGGTGCGCTGGAGCGGCGGCTCTCCTCGCTCGCGAACGTGGAGCTCGCCGCTTCCGGAGACGTTCCGCTGGCCGCCGTGCTCAACGCGAGCGCGGCTGCCGTGTCGATCTACTCGACGACGCTTCTGGAGGCGGTGCCGGCAGGTGGCGTCCCCGTGTCGTTCAACCCGACGTCGTTGCCCGGCCTCACCCCCGGCCTGAAGTCGGTGGGCTACGAGGTTCGCGACCGCAGCGCGGCGCTCTCTGCGGTCCTGGCCGTGCTCGCCGGAGAGCGGTTCGACACGTCGGAGTTCGTGGCCAGGTATTTCCCCCTGCTCGGCGCAGAGGCTGCCGCGTTCGCGCGTTCGCGCATACTCGCCTCGTGAGAGCCTCGATCGCACGGAAGCTTCTCCGCCGAGTCGGACTGGACGTCGTCCGGTACGACCTCCGCCACTCCGCCGACCTACGGCGTGCGCAGGCGATCCGGGCGAGGCGAATCGACGTCGTGCTCGACGTCGGCGCGAACGACGGGCCATACGGTGCTGCGTTGCGCGCCGTGGGCTACCAGGGCCGGATCGTGTCCTTCGAGCCGCAGTCAGAGGCGTTCGCGCGCCTGTCCGAACGGAGCCGCTCCGACGATCTGTGGGAGTGCAGGCGGGTCGCCCTCGGATCGGCGCCGGGCAACGCGACGCTCAACGTCGCTGCCAACTCCTCGAGCTCGTCGCTCCTCGCCATCGTCGGCCGGCATCTCGTGAGTGCTCCCGAGTCCAGAACGGTCGGGCGAGAGAGCGTTCAAGTCGAGACGGTCGATGACAACGCCACGAGCCTCCTGGCGAGCGGCGAACGCCTGATGCTGAAGCTCGATGTGCAGGGATACGAGCTGGAGGTCCTCCGAGGCGCCGAGACGACGCTGCCGCGTGTCGATCTGCTCGAGGTCGAGTTGTCGCTGTCGCCGCTCTACGACGGCGCTCCGCTGCTTCCCGCCGTGCTCGAGCACGTGGTGTCGTGCGGTTTCGACTTGCTCGGGCTCGAGCCCGTCTTTTTGGCGGCAGACGGCGTCGTGTTGCAGGTCGACGGTCTGTTCGGTCGCACGCCCTGAGCGCCCGTATCCTTGCTCTGCGCCGTGGGTCACGAGTTCATCACCCTCTTCGACGTGCACTACCTGTCCCGCGGGATTGCGCTTCATCGCTCACTCGAAGCGGCTGCCGGGGCGTTCCGGCTGCGCGCCGTGTGCATGGACGAAGAGACCGAGCAAGCGCTTCGGCGCCTCGATCTGGCCAATCTCGTGGTCGTGCCGCTCGCCGAGGTCGAACGACACGATCGAGCGCTTCGCGGAGTCAAACGAGACCGGACGCAGGTCGAGTACTGCTGGACGGCGACGCCCGCTGTCTGCCTCTACGCCCTCGAGACCGAGCCCGGATTGAGCGAGATCACCTATCTCGACGCCGATCTGATGTTCTTCTCGGACCCCCAGCCGCTCTTCGACGAGCTCGGCGACGATGCGGTGCTGATCGTGCCGCACCGCTACACGGACGAGCACGGGCACATGGAGCAGACGAGCGGCATCTACAACGTCGAATGGCTCACGTTCCGGCGCGACGACGACGGGCTCGCGGTTCTTCACTGGTGGCACGACCGGTGCATCGAGTGGTGCTATGCGCGGTACGAGGACGGGAAGATGGGTGATCAGAAATACCTCGACGACTGGCCCGATCGATTCAGCCGTGTCCACGTTCTCAAGCATCCGGGTGGGGGCCTTGCGCCGTGGAACGTCACAAACTACGAGCTCGGGGAGGAAGACGGAGTGCCCACCGTCGACGGGAGGCCGCTCGTCTTCTATCACCATCATTCTCTGCGCCTGTACCGACCGACGGCTTCGGCGCACCTGGCTGTGGCCGCCGGGCGACTGCGTCGCGGGCCGCCTGGCTCCGCGCTCAGCTGGATCACGAACTATCCGGTTTCTCCGCCCGAGCGCCGTCTCATCTGGGATCCCTACCTGCAAGCGCTCGGGGCGGCCGGCCGCCTGCTCGCGGGCCGGCCCGGCGTCGGCACGTACCCGGCGAGCGAGCTTGCCCGTCTCGGTCTACGGCTCGTCCGCCGCGTCGCCGGGCGAGGGTGGCGGAGTGCCGATCCGGCGCGCAGGCTGCCGGGGGCGGGCACGCGGTTCCGAGATAGTTGGCGCAGTGGCGACGTCGCGCGACAGATGCTCGAGCTCACCGAATCGCAGCTCGAGAATCCCGAGGCCGTCGCGCCGTACACCGCGTTTCGCGAGGTGCTCGGACGACTCGTCGACGACCCGGCTCTGCCCCGGCCCGCGCGGCTCCTCGACATCGGCGCCGGGGCGGGGGCCTACGGCGAGCTGCTCCATCGATGGTGGCCGGGCCGCTTCGAATACGTGGGTGCCGATTATTCGGACGAGATTCTCGCCGCGACCAGGGCTCGCTGGCCGGGACGGGACTTCGTGCGCAAGGACGTCCTCGCTCCCCGTGCGCTCGACGGATTCGACGTCGTCATGGCGAGTGCGCTTCTCGATGTGCTCGCAGAGATCGCGCCGGGTCTCGATGCGTTGCTCGGCGCCGATGCTCGTTGGGTGATCCTCCACCGCCAGCGAATCGATCCCCGGCGCTCGCACGTCGAGGTCGCCGGTGGCTATCGAGGGCAGCGGACTTATCGCACGTTTCTCGCCCGCGCCGACCTCGAGGAGGCAGTGCGGCGTCACGATCGGCAGATCGCCGGCGAGGTTCGTGTCGACGCCGGTGTCCACTCGTTCGTGCTCGAGCGTTCGTGATCACGCTCTTCTCCATCCCGAAGCCGTTCGTCGGCCCGGTCGCTGCTGTGCAGCGGAACGCCGTTCGCAGTTGGCGTGCCCTCGGCCCCGACGTGCAGGTCGTGCTGCTCGGCGATGAGCAGGGGATTGCGGAAGCGGCAGCCGAGGCCCGAGTCGACCACGTCGCGGAAGTCGGCCGCAACGAGTACGGCACGCCACGACTCGACGAGGCGTTCGCGCGCGTCGACGAGGTCGCTCGGCACGAGTTGCGATGCTTCGTGAACGGTGACATCGTCCTGCTGGACGATTTTCTCCCCGCAGTCGCGGCAGTGTCGGCGGCTGCTGCACCCTCGTTCCTCATGATCGGCGCGTCCCGGAACCTGCTCGTGCAGGAGCTGCTCGACCTCGACGATGCCGTCGTGCGCGCGAAGCTTCGTGCGCGGGCGCGAGCCGTGGGCGTCTCACGTGGAGCGACTGCGATCGACTACTTCGTCTTTCCGGCCGGGTTGTTCGACCCCGTTCCCCCGTTCGTGATCGGCCGAGCGCGCTTCGACAACTGGCTCGTCTGGCGCGGCCGGCAGCGTGGAGTCGTCGTCGATGCGTCGGCAGCCGTGATCGCCGTGCACGAGGAGCACGACTACGCGCACGTCGACGGCGGGCTCCATGAGGCGCACTTCGGCGTCGAGGCGGCCCACAACCTCGAGCTTGCGGGCGGCAAGCGGCATCTCTTCACGATCTACGACTCGTCGCATCGCCTGACCGAGAATGGACGCGTGCGGAGACACTTCGGCGCCGCGGGGAGGGTGCGCGAGAATCTGCGCAAAGGCGCCTGGAAACTGGCCCGGCGGTAGCCTCCTCGCGTGCCCCGCCCACACATCCTGGTGCTCAACCAGTACTACCGGCCCGGTGTCGAGGCGACGGCCAACCTGCTGGCGGACCTCTGCGAGGACTTGGCGCAGGTCTACGAGGTGACGGTCGTGACGGGTCGGCTCCACGGCCGCGACGAGCTGCCGAGCGAGGAGGTGCTCGGCGGGGTCAGGGTGCTGCGAACGCGCTCCACGGCGTTCGACCGGACAAGGCTCAGCCATCGCGCGGCGAACTACGGGACGTATCTCGCCGACAGCCTCGTCCGAGCCCTCTCGCTGCGTACACCACCCGAGCTCGTCCTGTGCATGACCGATCCGCCGATCGTCGGTGACCTCGGCGTCGCTGTCGCTCGCCGTTACGGCTCGCCGCTGCTCGTGATCAGCGAGGACGTCTTCCCGGAGATTGCCACCGAGCTCGGTCGGTTGACCAATCCGGTGCTCGTTCGCGTGCTGCGCGGGCTCGTCGGCTACTACCTCGAGCGCGCCGACCATGTGGTCGCGATCGGCGAGCGGATGCGCGACCGCCTCGTTGCCAAGGGTGCTGCGGCGGAGCGCATCACGGTGATTCCGAATTGGGTCGACACGACGGTCGTCGTGCCGGGGCCGCGCGACAACGACTGGTCCCGCACGCACGGCTTCTCCAGCAGGTTCGTCGTGATGCACTCCGGCAACGTCGGTCACGCCCAGAATCTCGACAACCTGATTCGCGCGACGACGTATCTGCGCGATCTCGACGACCTCCTCGTCCCGATCGTGGGCGCGGGCGCGCGGCACGCCGAGATCAGCGAGCTCCACGAGCGGCTCGACGCGGACAAGATCCTGTTCATGCCGTACCAGCCGCGTGAGGTGCTGTCCCAGTCGCTCGGGGCTGCGAGCATCCACTACGTCGGCCTTGCGCGTGGACTGTCGGGATTCGTCGTCCCGAGTCGCCTGTACGGGATCCTTGCCGTCGCGAGGCCGGTGATCGTGGCCGCCGACGCCGACAGCGAGACGGCCCGCCTCGTCCAGGACGTCGGCTGTGGCGTCGTGCTGCCGCCCGACCGGCCCGACCTGCTGGCCGCTGCGATCCGCGACGCGCACGGCGGGCGGCTCGACCTCGAGGAGATGGGGCGTCGCGGTCGCGAGTACGTCGAGCGCGAGGCCGATCGAGCGGTCGCCCTCGCGCGCTACCGGTCGCTCATCGATCGGCTGATCGCCGCATGAAGCTTCTCCAGGTCACTCCGTACTTCGCGCCCGCCTGGTCGTACGGGGGCCCGCCGCGAGTGATGCATGCCTACGCCGCGGGCCTCGCCGCGCGCGGGCATTCCGTCGACGTCTTCACGACCGACGTGCTCGACGAGTCCTCGCGCACACAGCCGCTGCGGGAGATGCTCGACGGCGTTCGCGTTCGTCGCTTCCCGAATCTCAGCAACGAGCTCGCCTGGCGCACGAAGAAGTACCTCCCGCTCGGCTTGCTCTCGTCGTTGCTCCGCTGCGCAGGCCGGTACGACGTGGTTCACGTGACCGACACGCGCACGTACCTCGCCGCAGCGGCGCACCTTGCCTCGTCGCGTCACGGCACCCCGCTCGCGGTTTCCGCCTTCGGCTCGCTCCCACGATCCGTCGGCCTGCGCGGTGCGGTGAAGGACGTCTACGACCTCGGTCTCGTCCGGCCCATGCTCCGGCGCTCGCCGCTCCTGCTCGCCCAGACCGGCCACGAGGCCGCCCTCTACGCAGAGCTCGGGGGCCGCGCCGAGTCGATCCACTTGCTGCCGCTGCCGCTGCCGAGGATCGATCGCGAGCCGGTTGCCGGCGCGTTCCGCGGGCGATTCGGGATCGAGCCGAACGAGCGTCTCCTGCTCTTTCTCGGGCGCGTGAACAGGCTCAAGGGCGTCGACCTGCTGATCGAGGCGGTCGAGCCCCTGCTCGGCGCGGGCACGTCGCTCGTGCTCGTCGGTCGTGACGACGGGGAGCTCGACCAGCTCCGCTCGCGCTTCGCTCGTCTCTTCGCCGAGAGGAGCGTGCGCTTCGTCGGGCCGCTCTACGGCAGTGAGCGCTTCGATGCGTATGCCGATGCCGACGTGTTCTGTCTCACGCCTCGCCACTGGGAGGAGACCTCCGTCGCCTCGCTCGAGGCGGCGACCGCCGGGACCGCCGTCGTGCTGACCGAGCAGGCCGACATTCCAGGCCTCCAGGATGCAGGAGGCGGTTTCGTCGTTCGGGCCGAGCGAGAGACGATCCGCGCTGCGGTCGTGACGGCGCTCGGCGATGCGGCAGCGATCGGCGCACGCGCCCGCGAGCACGTTCTGGCCCGGCACGGACGAGACGCCGTCGTCGAGCAGCTCGAGCGCTACCTGCTCGCCCTGTAGGCGGCGGCTGCCGAACCCGCGATCTCGTCGTCCGAGTGGTCGGCCGACATCGGCAGGCTGACGACATGCTCGGTGAGCTGCTCCGCGACCGGGAAGCCGCCGGGAACGTCGAGCTCGCGGTAGGCCGGCTGCCGGTGCACCGGCGTCGGATACTGAACGGCAGTTCCGATGCCCGCCTCGTCCAGACGTGCGCGGAAACGGTCGCGGTCGGGCGCCTGGACGACGTACAGGTGGTAGACGTGGCCGCGCCCGTCGCCGACGGCGGGCGTGACGAGCGGGCTTGCTGCGAGGACGTCGTCGTAAACCTTCGCAAGCGCTCGTCGCCGGTCGTTCGCGGCCTCGAGGTGCAGCAGCTTTGCCTGGAGGATCGCCGCCTGCAGGGCGTCGAGTCGGCTGTTGAAGCCGTGAAGCACGTGCTCGAAGCGCCCGCGCTCGCCGTAGTTGCGCAACAGTCGTGCTTGCTCGATCACCTTCGGGGCGGTGGCGACGACGGCGCCGCCGTCGCCGAGCGCACCGAGGTTCTTCGTCGGATAGAAGCTGAAGGCGGAGGCAACGCCCACCGAGCCGGCGCGCCGTCCGTGCCAGGTCGCGCCGTGTGACTGCGCGCAGTCCTCGATGAGCAGCAGGTCGTGACTCTCGGCGATCCGCTGCAGCGCTCCCAAATCTGCCGTCTGGCCGTAGAGATGAACCGGTAGGAGGGCACGGGTTCTTCGCGACAGGCGACGCTCGACCTCGGTGGGTGCGAGGGTGTAGGTCACCGCATCGACATCGGCGAGCACGGGCACAGCACCGGCCCGCTCGATCCCGACGATCGTCGGGATACACGTGTTCGCCGCCGTGATCACCTCGTCCCCCGGCTCCACGCCGGCAGCGATCAGCGCGATCGTGATCGCATCCGTCCCCGAGGCGACGCCGACCGAGAGCCCGGCCTCGCAATACGCCGCGAACGCGGCTTCGAACGCCTCGACTTCTGCGCTCAAGACGAAGCGCCCGGACGAGAGGACGCGAGCGATCGCCGATTCGAGCTCGGGCCGCAGCCGCTCGGTTTCGCGCCTGAGGTCGAGAAACGGGACGCTCAAGGCGCATCCCAGTACTGCGCGCCGTGCTCGCGGTAGTACGCGAGTGTTCGTCTCACGCCCTCTTCGACGCCGACGGTCGGACGCCAGCCGAGGTCGTGCTCGATCGCAGACCAGTCGGCGTAGAAGTCGCCGATGTCGATGCTCTTCCGGGCGGGCGGGAACGGAACGATGCGCACGCGTCCCGACCCTGCGGCGGCGACGACGATTTCCGCCAGCTCGAGCAGCGACACGTTGCCCGCACCGCCGAGGTTGTAGACGCGGCCGTTCGTCTCGTCGTGGGCGGCGGCGAGCAAGAAGGCCGCGACGGCATCGTCGACGTAGGTGAGATCTCGTCGCTGGCTGCCGTCGCCGTAGACGAGGATCTCCTCGTCCCCAAGGGCTCGGCGCATCCAGATGCCGAGGAAGGTCTGCCGCGCGTCGCGCACACGCATCCGGGGGCCATAGGTGTTCGTGAGACGGAGGACCGAGGTCCGCAACCCGTACACATCGCCGTAGAGCAGGTGGTACCACTCGCCCGCCGTCTTGTTGATGCCGTTCACGTCGACCGGCGCGATCGGATGGCTCTCGTCCACGGGGAGGCGCTCCGGGCGCCCGTAGATCTGACGCGTGCTCGCGAAGACGATCTTGACGCCCGGGGCTTCGTGGCGGCACGCCTCGAGGATCGAGAGCTGGCTGCGGGCGTTGATCTCGAGGTCGGTGTACGGGTCCGTCATCGAGTCGAGATGACTGGTCTGGCCCGCGAGATTGAAGATCACGTCCTGCCCGCGCACGAGATGTCGCAAGCTGTGCTCGTCGCGGACGTCCGAGATGTTGATCGTGAGGCGATCTTCGAGCCCGGCGACGTTGTAGAGCAGGCCGCCGTACTCGGGCACGAGCGAGTCGATGACGACGACGTTCGCATTCAGGCGCACGAGCGCGCGCGCGAGGGTTGAGCCGATGAAGCCGAGCCCGCCGGTGATCAGCACACGTGCGCCGGCGAACCGGGTGGAAAGCTCGGGCGTCGTCATCAACGGTGGTTCTCGAGGATCGTTGCGAGCTCCTGCATCCGGATCGCATAGGTGTGATCGCGGAGCGTCCGGGCGTGTCCTGCGGCCGCGATCTCGCGGCGCGCGTCATCGTCCGCGAGGTACCGTCTCGCCTCCCGGACGAGCTCCTCGGCGTTCGCATAGGTGACGACTTCGTGGCCGGGCTCGAACAGCTCGGCGAGATTCGTCTTCGCGTCGGTGATCAGGAGCGAGCCGACGCCCGTGGCCTCGTACAGGCGCATGTTGTTCGCATACTCGCCTGCCTCGCCGATGTGGCGGTTGAGAACCACGCGCGCGGAAGCGAGCAGACGAAACATCTCGATGCCCCACGCCTGTCCGTTGTAGCGTCGCCGGAGCGGCGACCAGGGAGGCCGGCCGCGCAGGTCGTAGCCCCAGAACTGCACGGGGAGGCTCCTGGCAGCTCTCGCGAGGACACGGTTTCCGGCCCGATGGTGAAACGCGTTGAGCGCGCCGACGAAGACGATCGGGTGCGCCGGGGGAACCTCGCCGAGGTCGGTGAGCACCCGTGGGTCGAAGCCGATGCGGAAGTACTCGGCGAGCACGCCGAGTGCGCGGAACCGCTCGACGAAATGGGGGAATGACGTGAGCAGCAGGTCGAAGCTCCTCAGCCGATCGTCGGTCGGCGCGGTGCTCGCGATCTGTCCCGCAACGAGCGGGTCTCGCGACCGAAGCTCGGCCATGGTCTCGTCGGAGAGCACGTGGAGGTTCTGGAGATAGACGACGTCCGGCCGGTAGTCGTCGACCTGCGCGAGCAGGATCTGCTCGTGGGAGACGACGCCCAGTCCGTGCTCGTCGGCCCAGGCCTGCTGAAGCGGCGCGCAGTTGACTACGACTTCGTGGGCCTCGTGCCCGAGTGCACGGAGAAAATGGGAGTACGCGTCGGCGGTGCCGAAGTGCGTGGCCATGAGCGCACGCCACTGCTCGTCGTAGGGGCGGCTCGCAAGCCCTTCGTGCCGTCCGTAGTGAGCATCGAGGAACGCGGGATAGCAGGTATCGACGATCAGGACTCGCATCGGCGGCGACGACGAGGCTATCTACACTCGCTGCGTGATCGTCGTCGTCGTGCTCTTCTGGGCCTCGCTGGTCGCACTTCTGTGGACGCACCTCCTGTATCCGGTGCTCGCCGCTCTGCTCGCGCGCCTCACGACGCGTCGGGTTCACACGGCTGACATCGAGCCTACGGTCGCGGTGATCATCGCTGCCTACAACGAGGAACCGGTGATCGCACGCCGCATCCAGAACCTCCTCGAGCTCGACTATCCGCAGGAGAAATTGCAGCTCGTCGTCTCGTCCGATGCGTCCGGCGACCGGACCGAGGAGATTGCGCTCCAGTATCCGGAGGTGCGGGTGATCTCGAATCCGCGGGGCGGCAAGGTCGCGGCGCAGGATCGCGCCGTCCGCCAGACCGACAGCGAGATCGTGGTGTTCTCCGACGCGAACTGCACCTGGGCGCCCGAAGCGTTGCGCACGCTCGTCCGCTCGTTCGCCGACCCCGACGTCGCATACGTCTGTGGGCAGCTGAGGATCCTTGCCGCAGACGGCGGCAACAAGGAGGGCGTCTACTGGCGCTACGAGATGCTCCAGCGCGGCGCCGAGTCGAAGCTCGGCTCGGTCACGGGGGGGAACGGCTCGATCTATGCGGTCCGCCGCTCGGACTACGTCGAGGTCGACCCTCGCTTCGGGCACGACCTCTCGCTGCCGTATCTGATGGTGCAGCGTGGGCGGCGGGCAGTCTACGAGCCGGCTGCAGAGGCGTCCGAGCGGCCGACGCCGTCGAACGAGACCGAGTATCGGCGCAAGGTGCGCATGTTCGAGCATTGCTGGCTCATCGTGGTGCGCGGCAAGATGCTGCGGCGGCTCGGCCCTCTCTACGGCCTCGAGATCGTCTCGCACCGGTTGCTCCGCTACAGCTCGGGTGGCCTGCACGTCATCTTGCTCGCGACCTCGGTGGCGCTCGTCACGCACGGCTGGGTCTACGACGTGGTGCTCGCCGCGCAGGCTGCGCTGCTCGCGGCGGCGGCTGTCGGCGTCGGGATCGCGCGCTACTACGTGCTCGTGTCGTTGGCGACGCTCGTCTCGCTCGTCAACTACCTCCGCCGCGGGGTTCCTGCGAATTGGGAGCCGATTCGTGAATAGGGCCCTCGACATCGCGATCGCGGGTGCCAGCCTCGTTGCCTCGAGCCCGTTTCTCGCACTCGGCGCTCTGGCGGTCAGGCTCGAGGACGGAGGTCCTGTGCTCTACAGGCAGACGAGAGTCGGGCGAACCGGCGTCGACTTCGAGCTGCTGAAGCTGCGCACCATGATCGTCGGTGCCGAGCGGCAGGGGGCGGGGTACGCCGTCGACAGGGGTGACGCGCGAATCACGACGGTGGGCCGCCTACTGCGCCGCACGAGCATCGACGAGCTGCCGCAGCTCTGGAACGTCGTGCGTGGCGACATGTCCGTGATCGGGCCGCGCCCGACTCTCCGCTACCAGGTCGACGCCTATGACGCCGAGCAGCTGCACCGTCTCGACGTGAAGCCGGGGATCACCGGCTGGGCGCAGATCCACGGCCGCGCGACGCTCCCGTGGGCGGACCGCATCGAGCTCGATCTCTGGTATGTGCGCCACCGCGACTGGAAGACCGATGTGCTGATCCTGCTCCGGACGCCGCTCGCGCTCTTCGGCGGCACCTACAAGGGGCAACGCGGCGGTTGGCGGGGCTGAGGGCCTCACACGCCGCCCCGCTACCCTCCACAACCAGTGACGGCCGTTCTCTTCACGTGCGCGGGCCAGCGCGTCGACATCGTCACAGCGTTCCGTGAGGCCGGGGCGACGACGATCGCGACCGACGCCGACCAGCTCGCCCCGGCGCTCTACCACGCCGATCGCCGAGCGATCGTTCCTCGTGTCGATGACCCCGGCTACGCGGGGGCGTTGCTCGATCTCGTGCTGCTGCACGACGTGCGCTTGATCGTGCCGCTCACCGATCTCGATCATCTCGTGCTTGCCGAGGCTCGCGACGAGCTCGGCGCCGCGGTCGTGCTCGTGCCGGGCCTGCAGACGATCGCGCGCTGCTCCGACAAGTACCAGGCGCACAGGTTCTTCGAGGAGCTCGGGATCGGGTCGCCGCCGACCTGGCTCCCGAACGAGTTGCCCGCGGACCTGCGCTTCCCGGTGCTGGTGAAGGCACGCAGGGGATTCGGCTCGCGTCACATCTTCCGCGCCGAGGACGCGGCTGAGCTCGGCTTCTTCCTCGGCTACACCACGGCAGATTCGATGGTGCAGCGGCTCTGCCTCGGCACCGAGTTCTCGATCGATGTGTTCAACGACCTCGACGGGCGCTGCCTGGCGGCGATCCCGCGCACGATGATCGAGTCGAAGGGAGGCGAGTCGATCAAGGGAATGACGATCAAGGATCCCGACCTGATCGACTTCGGGGTTCAGGTGTCCGAAGCGCTCCGCATCATCGGCCCGGCGAACGTGCAGTGCTTCCGCGAGCCGGACGGCGAGCTCCAGGTCACCGACGTGAATCCGCGCTTCGGGGGCGGCTTCCCGCTGCCGACCGCGGCCGGCTCGAACTATCCAGAGCTCGCGCTCGCCCTCGCCGGCGGCGAGAAGCCGGAGCCGCGACTGGGTGCGTTCCGCGAGGGCGTCGTGATGACGCGCTACTTCTCCCAGGTGATCCTGGCGGAGCGGGACGGCTCACTGGAGGAGCTTCCCCCGACCGCGGTGCAGGCGGAGGCGGTGCCCGGGGAAGCGTGAGGCGGCGCACCCTGGTCTCGGTCGGAGCGTTCTTCGCAGCAGCGACGGGTGTCGCCGGATGTGGTTCGAGCGATGGCGCGGAGCCGACCCGCAGCTCGACCGCCGCGGCCGTCGTGCGGCCGGTGCAGGCGTCCCATGGTGCCGTCACGCCGGCCGTTCAGGTGACCGTGCTCGACGGTGACACCAACCGGCGGCTCGCAGGCGCGAGCGTGTCGATCGGCCGACGGTCGGCTCGCAGCAACCGTCGCGGGATCGCTCGGATCCCGCTGCTTGCGCGCGCAGCGCTCGTCACGCACGCGATCAAGCCCGGCTACGC
This sequence comes from Gaiellales bacterium, assembly GCA_038239825.1. Taxonomy (GTDB): domain Bacteria; phylum Actinomycetota; class Thermoleophilia; order Gaiellales; family Gaiellaceae; genus PALSA-600. The sequence goes on along the minus strand of JBBSEJ010000001.1, from coordinate 96,511 downwards.
ACGGCGCTCGGTGCGGCTCTCCTTCCGATCGCATCCGAAATCGACGATCCGTGTCTACCGCCCGTCCGTCCAGTGGACGATGTACGGGGCGGGGCCAGCACGCACACAGGCGCAGGCGTCGATTCACGTCCGGCCTCCCTTTCGGGTCGTGTGGTCGCGCGGTCTCGGCACGCTGATCGAGTTCCCGGCGGTCGTCGCGGACGGGGTTGCCTACATCGCGAATGCGCGGGGAACCGTGCAGGCCCTGTCGATGCGGACCGGTCACGTGCTCTGGCGGCACGACACGCCTCGCGGCAAGACGGCCGCGTCGCCCGCAGTGTGGCGCGACCAGCTGATCGTGCACGGGATGGATGGGCACGTCTGGGTGCTGCGCCGCTCGGACGGACGGCTCCTCTGGCGCCACGACGTCGGCTCGCCCGTCGAGTCGTCGCCGGTCGTGCTCGACGGCCTCGACATCTTCGGCGCGTGGGACGGGACGATCACCGCACTCGATCTGCGGACCCGTCGGGTTCGCTGGCGCACGCGCACGGGCTGCAAAATCACCTCGTCGGTGGCGGTCACAGGCTCGACGCTCTATCTCGGCGACTACTGCGGCCGTCTGCTCGCGTTGCGGACGGGCAACGGGCGGATCCGGTGGTCGCAGACCGTCGACGGCCGTGTCTACGGCACGCCCGCGGTTGCCAACGGCCGTGTGTTCGTTCCGAGCTCGACGGGCGGCTCGCTGACCGCGTTCACGGTCGGCGGCCGTTACCTCTGGCGGCGCTCGACCGGCGCGTATGTCTACTCGTCACCGGCGGTAGCCGGCGGCCGCGTGTTCTTCGGGTCGTACAACGGTGTTTTCTACGCCCTCTCGGCGGCGCGGGGGACGACGCTGTGGGCGCACGGCACCGGCGGGCCGATCTCAGGGGCCGCGACCGTCGTCGACGGTGTCGCCTACGCGGGCACGTTCGCGCACCGCATCATCGGCGTCGACGTCGGCACGGGACGAGTCGTCCTCGACTTCCCGCACGGAGAGTACGTGCCCGTCTCCGGCAGCGGTGACCGGCTGCTGCTGCACGGGTACTCCCGGGTGTACGCGGTCGAGCACCGGTGAAGCGCGTGCTCCTCGTCACGTCCGTCGTCGTCGCGGTGGCGGTCGCAGGAGCCGGTCTCGCCTACTACCTGAGCGTGAAGCATCAGGCGCGCGACGTGCAGGGCTCGTCGACGGTGGAATTCGTGCCGACCGAGACCGTGGCGACCAAGCCGAAGGAGCCGGGAGTGGCCTGGCCGACGTACGGGCACGATCCTGAGCGTCTTCGCTTCGCGAACGGCAGCTCGCTCGCGCCGCCGTTCCGCCGTGCCTGGACCTTTCATGCGCGCTCGCTCGTCGAGTTCCCACCGGCGGTCGCATACGGCAGGCTCTTCTTCGCCAACAACGCGGGCGTGATGTTCGCGGTGGGAGCGGCCAACGGGCGCAAGGCGTGGAGCTATGTCTCGCACCGGTGTGTCGCAGCCTCTCCCGCCGTCGACCGCCATGTCGTCTACGAGACGTTTCTCAACGCGCCACCCTGCAATCGCAAGCCGAGTGCCTCACTGAGCGGCGAGGTGATCGCGTTCGCGGTCGGTGACGGGCACGTTCGCTGGCGCAAGAAGATCGGCCCCTCCGAGTCGTCCCCGCTCGTCGTCGGGGCGTCCGTCTTCGTCGGCGACTGGAGCGGTCGGGTGTGGGCGCTCCGACGCCGAACGGGTGCGGTGCGCTTCGTGACGAAGCTGCACGGGCAGGTGAAGGGCGGTGTCGCGCTCTCCGGCAACCGCATCTTCGTCGGCGACTACTCGAGTCACGTCTATGCGCTGAACGCGATGAGCGGCCGCGTGCTCTGGCAGGCCAAGGCACAGCCCCGCTTCGGCCAGGGAGGCAACTTCTACGGAACACCTGCGGTCGCCTACGGGCGCGTCTACATCGGCGGGACCGACGGGAAGGTCTACTCGTTCGGGGCCTCGAGCGGCAAGCTCCGCTGGTCGCGATCGACGGGCGGCTACGTCTACTCCTCACCGGCCGTGTGGCGCGACCGGATCTTCGTGGGCTCGTATTCACACCGCTTCTTCTGCCTCGATGCTGCGACGGGGGCAGTCCTCTGGCAGTTCGTCGCGAACGGCCCGATCTCCGGCTCACCGACGATCGTTGCCGGGCGCGTCTACTTCGCGACCCTCGAGGGCGTGACATACGCACTCGACGCACGAACCGGGCGACGGGTGTGGTCGTTTCCCGATGGGAAGTACTCTCCGGTCGTCGCCGATGCCGACCGGCTCTACCTCGTCGGCAACGCGAGGCTCTACGGCCTCGTGGAGCGCCGCGCCGCTCCACGAGGCCATCGCCTGGGCGAGCTCGGCGCCCTTCGTATCCTGCGGCTCGGCGGCCTGCACCGCTTGCACACCGTGGGCGTCCATCCGCTTGCGATCCACGTCGGCCGTCCGGGCGGCTCTGCGTCCGAGCACGTCTGTCGCCTCGCCGTCCACGGCAGGGTCCCGAACGTCCGTCGTGCCGGGATCCTGCTCGCGAAGGCATGCGGGTAGGGTCACGCAGGTGCGCTACGTCGTCACCGGCGCCGCCGGGTTCATCGGGTCACACCTCGCCGGAGCACTGAAGGGCGCGGGCCACGAGGTTCGCGGCATCGACTGCTTCACCGACTACTACGACCCGGCGCTGAAGGAGAAGAATGCACGTGGCCTCGAGGTGGAACGGCTCGATCTGTCGGAGGCGAAGCTCGACTTCGCCGGATTCGACGGGGTCTTCCATCTCGCGGGTCAGCCGGGGGTGCGCAGCTTCGGAGACGTCTTCCCGCTCTATCTGCGGCGGAACCAGCTCGCCTCACAACGCGTGTTCGAAGCGGCGGCCCGCGACGGGGCGCGAGTCGTCTTCGCGTCGTCGTCGTCGGTGTACGGCGCGGCCGAGCGGTATCCGACGCCGGAGGACACGCGGCCGCGACCGAGTTCGCCGTACGGGATCACGAAACTCGCCTGCGAGCAGCTCGCTGACGCGTACGCCCGGGAGTTCGGGCTCGAATGCGTCGTGCTGCGGTACTTCAACGCGTTCGGGCCGCGCCAACGGCCAGACATGGCGTTCACCCGAATCGTCTCCGCGCTCGTCGAGGGCGGGCACTTCGAGCTCTACGGCGACGGCGAGCAGTCGCGAGGCTGGACGTACGTCAGCGACATCGTGGAGGGAACGGTGCTCGCCATGGACGGCGGGAGCGGCACCTACAACATCGGTGGCGCCCTCGAGGCGTCGATGAACGAGACGATCGGGATGCTCGAGCGAATCTCGGAACGCATCCTCGACGTTCGGCGGCGGCAACCGGCCGTGCCGGGCGACCAACGCCGAACGCAGGCGGACACGACGCGAATACGCGCCGACCTCGGGTGGCAGCCTCGCGTCTCGCTCGAGGAGGGCCTCGTGCGTCAATGGGAATGGGCGTCGGCTATTCTCGCCGCGGAGTGACGGCCCCTCGGCAAACCGATATCGCCGACGAGCGCGAGGTCGACCTCGCCCGCTGGCGCCGAGCGGTCGTCACCCTGTGGTGGATCCCGATCGCGGGTCTCTGCCTGGGTGCGATTCTCGGCGTCCTCTCCTCGTTTCGCGGCGGCACGAGCTACAAGGCGACGGCGCTGATCTCGCTCGGCCAGCCGACCTCGCCCGGCGGCGCACTCGTGAACGGATTCGGCACGAACCCGCGGGCGGTCTTGCAGATCGTCAGTGCCGCAGACGTGCAAGCCCAGGCAGTCGCCCACTCCGGCATTCGGCCCTCAGCACTCCGGGGGCACGTCTCCGTGACGCAGGTCGGGCTTGCGACGGGTGCCGGCGCGGCGCGTGCCACGCCGCTGATCTCCCTGACCGTGAACGGCGCGCGATCGGTGGAGACGGCCGCCGCCGCGAATGCACTCGCGGCGATCGTGATCCGCGATACGACCGCTTCCTACGTCGGCGTGAAGATCCGGACGTTCAGGCGGACGCTCCAGAGTGTCGACGATCAGCTCAGGGGAGTGAACAGCGGGTTGACCGCATTGAACGCGGCCGTCAAGGCCTCCAAGAACCGAGATCCCCTCCAGCAGCTCGTGATCGTCAGTCAGGCCGACAATGCCGAGGCGCGCCTCGGCAACCTGATCGCCCAGCAGGAGGCGTTGCAGCAGCAGCTGGCGTTCGCGACCCAGGTCGAGAGCGCAAAGGTGATCACCCGCGCGCGCGCCGTCAAGGCGTCAGCGCATTCGCGCAACAGCTCGCTCCTCGTTGGTGCGCTGATCGGCCTGCTGCTCGGCGCGGTCGCTGCGATCGTCGTGGACACGCGAGTCGCACGCCCGTCCGCATAGAGGCTCGATGTGAGTCACGCAGCACCCGAACCCACATCAAGCCTCTAGGACGCTGAGCGCGCCGTGCTCGAGGGGAAGAGCGTCGCCGTGGTCGTCCCGGCGCGGGACGAGGAGGGCTTGATCGTCGCGATGTTGCAGGGGATCCCCGGTTTCGTCGATCGCATCTTCGTCGTCGACGACGCATCGAGCGATTCGACGGCCGAGCGCGCCGCCACGGTCGGCGATACGCGCGTCGAGGTGATCACCCACGAATCGAACCGCGGTGTGGGCGCCGCGATCGTGACGGGCTACAAGCGTGCACTTGCCCGGCGCATGGATGCAGTCGCGGTGATGGCCGGCGACAACCAGATGGATCCCGACGAGCTCGAGGAGCTCACGCTGCCCGTCGTCCGTGGCGAGCTCGACTATGCGAAGGCGAACCGGCTCTTCACCGGCAGCGCCTGGCAGCTGATCCCGCGGAACCGCTACGTCGGGAACGCCGTCCTGAGCCTGCTCACGAAGGTTGCGTCCGGCTACTGGCACGTGGCCGACTCGCAGGCCGGGTACACCGTCATCTCGCTTCGCGTGCTCCAGTTGCTCGACCTCGATCGAATCTATGTCTCATACGGCTTTCCCAATGACATGCTCGTGCACCTGAACGTCTGGAACGCCCGAGTGCGCGACTTCCCTTCGAGACCGATCTACGGGGTGGGTGAGCGGTCGGGGATCAAGATCCGTCGCGTCGTACCGCGCATCTCGTGGCTGCTCTGGAAGGGCTTTTTCTGGCGGATGCGCGAGAAGTACGTGATCCGCGACTTCCATCCGCTCGTGTTCTTCTATTTCCTCGGCTTCCTGATGACGACGGTGGGGCTCGCGCTCGGCGTGCTCGAAGTCGTGCTGCGCATCCTGGGCAACGACATCACGCCTGCGACGATCGTGCTCGTCGCGCTGCTTCTGATCTCCGGCAGTCAGTTCACGCTCTTTGCGATGTGGTTCGACATGGAGTCGAACAAGGATCTGCGCTAGCGGTCAGCGAGTCAGCCAGTCGCCGTAGGCGTGCCAGCGGTGGCGCACGCGCATTTCGATGCGAACGCGCCACAGCTCACCGAGGCTCTCCTCGTGACTTGTATACAGCCGTACGATCCGCCGCGCCCCGTCACGTTCGGAGACGTGGTCGTAGCCGTAGTAGTGGTAGAGAGCGAGGAACATCGACCACGCGATACAGCCGACCAGAAGCGGTGTTGCGAGCATCCTCGTCGCCCGAAGGAGCGCTGCGATGCCGATCACGAAGACGGGAAAGAGCCCGGTGAGGAACCGTTGTGAGAACGAGTACCCGCCGGTCCAGTACGTGCCCCAGAGAGAGTGAACGACAAGCAGCGCGAGCGCACTCAGCCCGAGGCTCAGCAAGAAGCGCCTGTGCTCCCTGGTGCGGAAGGCGTGCCAGAGGTACCCGGCCGTCGCGAGGAGGCAGAGCGGCGTCCAGACGAAGAGCCCGCGCTTCGTCGTGAAGAGCATCCGCACGGGAGCGAGTGGGGCGAACTGGATCCCATTGGTGATGTCGCCTCCCTCCGCCACGGTGGGCGCCGGCACCGGCTGCTGCGCGCCACCCTGCGTCCGGCCGGGCGACGGGTTCGTCGACGAGGGCAGGCCGTACGGGATGCCGCGGGCAAGTGGGATCAGAAGGATCGCCGTCGCACCTACGATCGCGACGGTCGTCAGGACGTAGGTCTGGACGAGGGCCCGAGCGCGGACCAGGAGGACGAGGGGGCCGATGATCAAGACGGTGTTCGCATAGCGAACGCTGATCGCCACGGCGAGCACGGCGCCGAGCGCGGCTGCGAGCTTCGTGCTTCCGGGCTTTCGATCGGCCTCGAGGAGGAGGAGAGCGAAGAGCGAGATGAGGAGTGCGTCGACCGCGTGCTTGTACGCGGGCTGGAAGACCGCGTAGTAGAACAGGGGAGTGCCCAGAACGGTCAGGAGGGTTGCGCCGGGCCCGCCCGGAAGCCCGACTCCCCGAACGAGGCGCCAGGACAGGTAGAAGATCACGGCCACGGCAACGTTCGCCGCGATTGCGACCGCGATGTTCCCGACGCTCAGCCCCGACACGGTGTCTCCGACGCCGAGCGACGACACGAGTCGTCCCACGAGATAGAACGGCAGGTTCCAGAAGCTGCTGCCGAACTGATACGCGTACCCGGGAGCGTTCTCTCCGATCAGCCGGCGCATGAAGTCGTAGTAGACGAGGCCGTCGTTGTTCACCGTCACCTGGACGTAACTCAGCGCAAGGAAGAGATATACCGCGATGCTCGCGAGCATTCGCGGGGTCAAGAACCGGTCGTTTCGCGCCAGGGAACCGAGGAGCTGCCTGCTGCGTCCGGCACGTCCTCCTAGACTTGAGGAGTCCGAACGTTCGCTCTCGCTTGGCGATCCTGGCTGAATGACCACAGATTCTCAGACATTACTTCGTGATCGTCGGCGGCTCGCAAGACGGCGATGGGCATGGTGGATCGAGGGGTTGTTGGTCGCGCTCCTGCTGCTCGTCGAAGGGCTGCTCTTCCTCCAGGGCGCACGGTCGAGGCAGGCCGACTACGACGAAGGTGTCTACGCCGCGAGCGTGGACGCGCTCCGGCATGGCCAGAGTCTCGGCTCCGACGTCTTCACGTCGCAACCTCCCGGCTTTTACGAGATCCTGCGCGGCGGATCCTTCGTCTTCGGATCGAGCCTCGGTGGCCTACGGGCGCTGATGATCGCCTTCGCGCTGCTCGGGTGTCTCGCGGTGTATGCGTTCGGGAGGACCCTCGCAGGCCCATTGTGCGGGGCGCTTTGCTCGGCGACGCTCGCGATCGCGCCGAGCTATTCGACCTTCGCCGGCCGGGTGACTGCGGATCTGCCGGCCGCGGCGCTGCTCGTCGTGGCGTTCGCGCTCGCTGTCTCGCATCGTGACGCGCGGCGCGCCGGTCTCTTCCCCTGGCTCATGATCGGCTGCGTCGTCGGGCTCGCGTTCACGGTCAAGCTGTCGGCGGTCTCGATCGTCCCGGCGCTCGTCGCGATCGCGGCGCGCGGGGCGCAAGGTCGGGCGCGGATCGGAGCGTTCTTCGCGGGTGCTCTCATCGCCGTTTCAGTGCTCGTGCTCCCCCATCTCGGCGCGTTGGGCTCGATCTGGCGTGGGGCCGTGAGCTACCACGTTGCAGCTCGAAACCTCCCCGGTGGGGGGACGATCGGAGGGAACGCCGATCGAGTGCTTCACTATCTCGACTTCCGAACCGGATTCGGCTGGTTGGTGGCGGGTTCTCTCATCGTCGCGATCGTCGTCGTGAGACGTCCGCAGCTCGAGATCCTCGTGCCGCTGCTCACATTCGTCGTCACCGCTTTCGTCTTCCTCGTCTGGCAGCGCCCGCTTCACGACAACCACCTCGTCCTGTTCGCGGTGGCGCTGGCATTGCCGACCGGCGTCGTCGTCCACCAGGCAGTCTCGTTCGCGAGCACGGACTGGGTGCGCGGTCTCGCCACGACGTCGGTCGTGCTGCTGCTCCTCGGAGGCTACGGGCAGGAGACACGGCGATTGCTGCGAAACGAGGTCGCGCTCTCGCCCGATCTCGCACGAGCCGTGTCGATGATCCGCCGGCACAGCGCGGCGGGAGAGCTCGTCGTGACCGATCGTCCGGATCTCGCCCACCTCGCCGGCCGCCGGCTCCCCGGGAACCTCGTCGACACGGCCGTGCTGCGCTTCGACAGCGGCTATCTCACCCTCCGATCGGTCGAGCAGACGATCCAGAGCAGGCAGATCGACCTCGTCGTCGCCGGCCGAGCCTTCACCCACCACCCCGAGCTGATGCGCTGGCTCGGCGAGCACTTCGCCACACACGTCCGCATCGGCGAAGTCACGGTGTTCCTCCGCAGCTGAAGCTCGTTCGCCCCCCGAGGTTCCTCGCTGCGTCCGTCAGAAGATGCTGCGGTGGTCGCGGATCCCGTAGAGCATGAAACGCAGCTCCAGGATCGCGAAGAAGAGGAGGCACAGCGCGACTCCGGCCTGCAGGAGCCGGAAGCGCCCGAGGGCCCCGAAGGCGATCCCGAAGCCGAGCGCCCACACGGGCGCGGTCGTCAAGAGGTAGCTCGCCTTCAGGAGGTCTCCCTCGGCGGTGAGCAGAAGGTATGACCGGTAGAAGTACCCCACCGACGCAACGAGTGGCAGCAGCGCCAGAGCGAGCAGCTCGCGCCGGTGGCGAAGCGAGCGCGCGAGCAGCACCAGCCACCCTCCGATCGCGAGCGCGGTCGGCAGCACGCCGATCGAGCTCTGGTCCTTCATCACGCCCAGCGCACCGGGCCACGGCGGCTCGCCGTCGCGCGACCATGAGAAGGCGCCGATCCAGTCGCCCCAGATCTCGGTGTAGGTCTCCGGGAGCGCGTAGTTGAGATAGTTCGGTCTGAACGGCACGGTGAACACCGCCGTCGAGAGATCGCCGAAGTTCGACCGGGTCGCGATTGCCTCCGAAGGTGTGAAACGCGCCGGTGGCACGATCGTCAGCCATTGGCGCTCGCTTCCCGAGTGAGGGCGGAACCTAACCGGCCGGCTACGAGATGGCGCAGAGAAGCTGCACGATAAGCGGCGCAGAGAAGCGGCGCAGAAAAGCGGCGCCGCGGGCGCCGACAGGCGCGCGGCGTCCCCAGCCCGGGTGATGCCGTCTTCCCCTCGAACGGCGCAGGCCGTGCGGCGCAGCCACCGCGAGCGTTCGCTGCGGCGCCCGAGCGCAAAAGACGAGCAGACGCGCGATGGCCCCCGGTGCAACGAGGAGCGCCCACGGCATCGAGCCAGACGCGTGGACGGAAGCGCCGGGGCCTTGCGCGGTGGGCTTCGACGAGGTGAACACCTCCGTCAATTCCTCCTTCGAGACCGCGAAACGGCGGCTGTACGACAACGGTCTGCATCACCCCTCCCGCTCCCCGGAATGCGAGCCGCTCCGCCGCGTGGCACGCGCCCGGAGCGAGGGCCTTCGAGAGCAGCATCAAAATCGAGCTCGAGTCGAGTCGACCGGTGCCGACGCCCGGATGAAAAAGGTTCGTAAGGAATACAAGTGGTATCCGGGCCCGTGCGTACGATCCGCTCATGCCGACTTCAGTCGTCACCGGGGGCGCCGGATTCCTGGGGTCGCACCTCTGTGATCACCTGCTCGAGCAGGGCCACCGTGTCATCTGCGTCGACAACCTCGAGTCCGGGTCGCTCGAGAACATCGCGCACATCCGCGAGGAGCGCTTCCAGTTTTCCTACCACGACGTCATCGAGCCCATTCGCATCGAGGGCGAGGTGGACTATGTCTTTCACCTCGCGGCGCTCGCGAGCCCGGTCGACTACCTCCGGGCACCGCTCGCATCGCTGAAGGTCGGCTCGTACGGGACGCACAACGCGCTCGGTCTTGCGAAGTGGAAGCGGGCGAGCTTCCTGATCTCGTCGACCAGTGAGGTCTACGGCGACCCGCAGGTCCACCCGCAGCCCGAGACCTACTGGGGCAACGTCAATCCGATCGGGCCGCGCGGGGTGTACGACGAGGCGAAACGCTATGCGGAGGCGCTGACGATGACCTACCACGCCCAGCAGGGCGTGGACACGCGCATCGCCCGCATCTTCAACACCTACGGCCCGCGTATGCGCCGCAGCGACGGCCGAGCATCGGTCAACTTCCTGAACCAGGCGCTCGGAGGCAAGCCGGTCACGGTGTACGGCGACGGCTCGCAGACGCGATCGCTGTGCTACGTCGATGACCTGATCCGCGGCCTCTACCTGCTGATGATGAGCGGCGAGCACCTGCCCGTGAACCTCGGCAATCCGGATCGCGAGCTGACGATGCTCGAGCTCGCCCACGCGGTGATCCGGGCCACAGGCTCCTCCAGCGAGGTCGTCTTCGAGGCGCTCCCGACCGACGACCCGCAGGTGCGCCGGCCCGACATCACGCGCGCGCGCCAGATTCTCGGCTGGGAGCCGGAGATCGACCTCGACGAAGGTCTTCGACGGTGGGTCGAGTCGCTCGGCGTGAAGCCGGTTGGCGTCTAGAGGCCTGCAGATCCGCGTCGCGGTGCTGCTCGCCGTACTCGGCGCGGCACTGCTCGCTGCAACGGCTCGGCCGGCGCATGCCTCTCACTACCTGCGAGTTGGGATCTACGACGAGGCCCAGACACTCTTCGGACCCGCGGCCGCGACCTTCGCGACGTTCAAGCAGTTGCACGTGCAGGAGGTGCGCGTGAACCTCTACTGGGGAGGGCCGCACGGCGTCGCGATGCGCCGCCCCGTTCGCGCGACGGATCCGGACGACCCGGCGTACGACTGGTCGCTGTACGACCGGACGGTGCGCTACGGCCCGCAGTACGGCGTGCATCTGCTCTTCACGATCTTCGGTACGCCGAGCTGGGCGAATGGAGGCCGTTCGCCGAGTGTCGCGCCGAAGAACGCGACCGACCTGCGTAACTTTGCCTTCGCGGCTGCGAAGCGCTACGGCGGCACGTGGCCCGACGGCAGCGGTGGCCAGCTGCCGCCGGTCAGGGAATGGCTCGCGTGGAACGAGCCGAACAACCCGCTGTTTCTCACACCGCAATACCGCCATACGCCGAAGGGCTGGAGGATGCAGAGCCCGGTCGACTACGCCAGGATCTGCAACGCCGTCTACTCGGGGATCCACGCCACCTTCTTTCGCGGCGAGCGCGTCGCGTGCGGCGCGACCGCCCCGCGTGGGAACAACGGCCCCACGAGCCTCCGTCCCTCGATCTCTCCGCTCGCCTTCCTGCGTGCCGTGAAGGCCGCGGGTCTCCGGACCTTCGACGCGTGGGCCCATCATCCGTATTACTCGGGCCCGACCGACACCCCCACCTCGAAGCCGGTGACACGGAACGGCGCGCCCGTCACCGCCGTGACGCTCGGGAACCTCGGCGCCCTGATCACGTCCGTCACGCAGCTCTACGGGAACAAGCGCATCTGGATCACCGAGTACGGCTACCAGACCGATCCACCCGACAGGCTCGTCGGCGTCTCGGAAGCGAAGCAGTCCGCCTACCTCACGCAAGCCTTCGCCATCGCGCGGAAGAACGCGCGCATCGACATGATGCTGTGGTTCCTCCTGAAGGACGAGCCGAGCCTCGCCGGGTGGCAATCGGGCCTGATCACGGCCGGCGGCAGGCACAAGCCCGCGTTCACAGCCTTCAGGAAGGTTGCGGCGACGGCAAGCCCCGTTCCGTGAGCAGCGCCCGGTAGAGCTCGTCGACGTCGTCGACGAGGCGCTCCACCCGATAGCGCGGAACGACGATCTCCCGACCGCGGGCGCCGAGGGCCTGGCGGAGCGCAGGGTCGCGCGCGAGGCGCGCCAGTGCGCGAGCGATCGCGTCGACGTCACCGACGTCGACGAGATACCCGCTTTCGCCCTCGGTCACGACATCCGGGACGCCGCCGACCCGGGTCGCGACGACGGGTCGTTCAGCTGCCAGCGCCTCGATCGCGACGACCGGCGTGCCCTCGTTCGCCGAGGGCAGGACGAACGCGTCGAAGAGCGCGTAGTAGGGCGAGACGTCCCGCTGGTAGCCGAGGGAGATGATGTTGCGCGCGATCCCGAGGTCTCGTGCCTGGTGCTCGGCTGCCTCGCGATCCGGCCCGTCGCCGACGAGGCAGAGCGTCGCCTCGATGCCGCGGTCGAGCAGCAGCTTGAACGAGGCGAGGATGTCCGGCACGCGCTTGATGGCCGTCATCCGTCCGATCCAGCCGACGACGAAGCGGTCGTCCGGGATCCCGAAGAGACCGCGGTACTCCGCGCGGCCGTCCTGCACCTGCACGCGCGTGGCGAGATCGATGCCCAGACGGATCACGGTGAACTTCTCGGCCGGAGCGACTCCGAGGGCGACCAGATCGTCGCGAACCTGCGGCCCGACGGCGACGAGGCGTGTGGTGTGCCGTGCGAGCGCACGCTCGGTCTCCCGAAAGAGTCGCGTCCGCAGCGGGTCGAAGTAGCCCTGGAGGACGTGCCCATGGAACGTGTGCACGACGATCGGCGGCCGGGCATCCCCCGCGAGCAGCGCCGCGGTCCGGCCGACGGCTCCCGCCTTCGCCGTGTGCGTGTGCAGGATGTGAGGACGGACGCGGCGGATCTCCTGTACCAGCCGCTTCACCGCGAGTGGGTCGTGGAGGGGCGAAAGGTCGCGATGGAGGGTGCCGAGTGCGACCACGTCGACGCCGAGGCTCTCGGCGACGTACGCCATCGAATCCTCTCCGCGCGCGAGGCGTCCGGCGACGAGCGCGGTGTCATACCCGCGCGGAGCGAGCCCCTTCGTCAGGTAGGAGACGTGCAGCGCGGGGCCGCCCATGTTGAGCCGCGCGATCACGCGCAGGATGCGCACGCGCTCAGACAAGCGCCCGGACGGTGCGTTGCAAGCCGTCCTCGAGCCCGACCGAAGGCTCCCAGGAGAGCGCCTCGCGCGCGCGGCCGATGTGTGCCCAGGAATCACGGATGTCGCCCGCGCGCGTCGGCGCAAACTGCTTCTCGACCGGTTGCCCGAGAATCCGGCCGATCGTCTCTGCGACGTGGTTCACGCTTGCCGGGGCGCTCGCAGCGACGTTGAAGATCTGCCCGCTCACGCCCGGCACTTCACCCGCGAGGATCGTCCCGTCGACGACGTTCGACACGTAGGTGAAGTCGCGCGACTGCTCGCCGTCCCCGTCGATGCGGATGGGCGCGCCGGCAGCGATTGCGGTGATGAAGAGCGGGATCACAGCGGCGTACTGGGACACGGGGCTCTGCCGCGGCCCGAACACGTTGAAGTAACGGACGACGACGCTCTCGAAGCTCTCGTACACCCGCGAGAACGAGACGCAGTAACGCTCGGCCGCGAGTTTCGCGACGCCGTAGGGCGAGAGTGGGTCCGGTGACTGATCCTCGGTCACCGGGAGCTCGCGCCGCGTCCCGTAGACGGACGAGCTCGACGAGAAGACGACACGGCGCACACCCTCGTCGCGCGCCGCGAGCAGCACGTTCAGCGTGCCATCCACGTTGACGGCATTCGAGGTGAGCGGATCCTGCACCGAGCGAGGCACCGATCCGAGGGCACCGAGATGGAAAACGATCTCGACTCCGCGCACGGCGTTGTGCACGCGCTCGTAGGAGCGAAGCTCGCCCTCGACCACCTCCACGTCGAGATCCGCGAGGTTCGCGCGACTCCCGGTCGAGAAGTTGTCGAGAACGCGAACATCGTCTCCTCGCTCGAGGAGCGCGCGCACGAGGTTCGAGCCGATGAACCCGCCGCCACCGGTGACGAGCACCCTCGTCATAGCCTGAGAGCCGTGACGTGGTAGTTCGCGAAGAGCGCTCCAGGGACGGGCTCGCGCAGGCTCGCGACGCGGGCATCGAGCCGGGTGGCGCCCGTGTTGAGGGCCGCCACGAGTGGTCGCGCAGCAGGCGTCACGTGCGCCCGCTTGGCGAGGAGGTGGACGAATCGCGCGATCAGCATCGCGAGTCCCGCTGCCGACCCTGCGCCGGGTGTCACGTCGATCGAGCGCCAGTCGCCGTTGCGCTCGAACAACCGGCGAAGCCCGGTATGCGTCCAACGCCAGTAGTCGTTCGGGTTCGGGTGAAAGACCATGACCCCGTGGGTCGATGCGAGCACACGGCCACCGGGCCGCGTCACGCGATGCAACTCGCGCACTGCCGCCGCGGGATCGTCGACGTGCTCGAGCACCTGCGTGCAGAGGACGACGTCGAAGCTCTCGTCGGCGATCGGCAGCGATTCCACGGCCCCGACGATGTCGGCGGCCGGGCTTGCGACGACGTCGACACCCACGTACTCACTCGCGCTCGCGAAGAACGGGAAGTACGGCTTCTCACCGCAGCCGACATCGAGCACACGCGATCCGGTGGCCGAACGGCCCTCTGCCCGGAGCCAAGCGGCGAGCGGCTCGCGCACAGCCCAGCCCGGGTCGCCGCGCGACGGCTGTCGGTGGCCGCGGCCGGGCCATGTCCGGTCCAACTCCGACACGCGCACAACCCTACAGCGCGTTCGTGCGCGTCCCGTGCAGGTCGGCGCTCGCTCGCTGAGACCGGCCTATACTGGCCACCGCATGAGCCCGGACCTGCCCGCCTCACCCCTTCGGGAGGGCATCGCGGCCGGCGACATCTTCCGACCGCGCGTGCTGCTCGTCGGCCGGACGCGGTACCGGTTTCCGTTGAGCCCGAGCTTGAGCCCGAAGTTCGACGCGCTTCGGCGCACGCTCGACCTTCGCGTCCTCGCGAGTGCCGCGCCGACCTGGGCGGGGGCGCCGGACTGGTTTGAGCTCATCCCTCCGTTCCGGCCCCGCGCGCTCGACGGCATCGCGTTCTACCTCCGGCTGCCCTTCCGTGTCGCTCGTCAGGTGCGGCGATTCGACCCCGATGCCGTGATCGCGCAGAGCCCTTACGAGGCGGCGGCTGTGCTCCTCGCGCGAATGCCGCTGCGCACGAAGACCCCGGTGATCGTCGAAGTTCACGGCGATTGGCGTACCGCCACGCGCATGTACGGATCGACCCGGCGCCGGTTCGTCTCGCCGCTCGGCGATGCGGTGTCGCGGTACGGCGTGCGCCACGCCGACGCCGTCCGCACCGTCTCCCCCTACACGACGGCGCTCGTCGAGGCCGAGGGAGTCACGCCCAGCGGCTCGTTCCCCGCGTACATGGATCTTCTGCCGTTTCTCGATCGGCCACCCACGCCGCTTCCCGAGCGGCCGGTGGCGCTCTTCATCGGTGTGCTCGAGACCTACAAGAACATCGACGGCCTGGCCGATGCCTGGCGGCGTGCCGCACCGCGCGTCCCGGACGCGCGCCTCGTGATCGTCGGCTCCGGCTCTCGCGCCGATGTCGTCGAGGCGCTCGTCGCAGAGCTCCCGGAGCAGACGATCTGGCATCGGCGTCTCGACGCGCCGGCGGTCTCGCGCGCGCTCGACGACGCGACCATCCTCGTCCTCCCTTCCCGGTCAGAGGGTCTCGGCCGGGTAATCATCGAGTCGCTGTGCCGGGGGCGTCCGGTGATCGGCTCACGTGTCGGCGGCATCGCCGACCTCCTAGCCGATGGCGTGAACGGCGTGCTGGTGGAACCGGGAGACGTCGTTGCGCTTGCGGACGGTCTCGTGCGCGTGCTCTCGGACAGCGTGCTCGTGGAGCGGCTGACGCGCGTCGCGCGTTCGAGCGTCGAGGAGTGGCTCCTCACGCCCGCGGAGTACGCGGGGCGAACACGTGAGCTCGTCGAGCGCGTCTCGCGGCGCCCCGCCCGCTGACCGGGTCCCCGCGAGGGCGCTGGTACCGTCCCGAGACGGTGCAGATCGAAGCCGAAATCGAGCCACCGTCCACCACACACCCTCGGCTGATGCAGCGCCTGGAGCTTTCGGTTCCGGTGGCCGTGTTCATGCTTGCGCTTCCGGTTCTCTTCGTGCATGCACGCTTTCAGCCGACGGTGCAGACGCGCGTCGGATCGACCGAGCTGCAGTTCCGGCTCTCCGATCTGGCGGTGCTCGCGATCGCCGGTGCAGCGGCCGTCTCGGCGCGTCGCCACGGCGTGTCCGCCCTGCGCCGCGGCCGGCCGGTCTGGGTCGCCGCCGTGGCGTTCCTGCTCTTCATCCTCGCAGCGAGCTTCTACCCGCTTCTGACCGACGACCTCTATCCGTGGCGTGCGCACCTCGTGACCGCGGTCAAGTACGGCGAGTACGCCCTCATCGCTCCCGCGGTGCCACTCGTGCTCCGCCGATCGCGAGACGTGCTCCTCGTCGTCGTATCGCTCGTCACGGTGAGCGCCGTCGCGACCGCTTCCGCCCTGCTGCAGTTCTTCGGCGCCGGCATCTTCAGCGCGCGTCCCGCCGGCGAACGGCAGCCGTCCTTCGTCGGCATCGACGACCTGGGCATGCTCTCGGCTGCCGCGTTCGCGGTCGCCCTGGCAATCGTCGCTGTCGGGCCGCGCAGCCGCGCCGACCGCATCGTCGCGTGGGTTGCCGGAGTCGCCGGGACGCTCGGGATGGTTGTCTCCGGCGCGCTCGCGAGCGTGCTCGGAGCAGTGCTTGCGGCGGCGATCGCGGTGGTCGCCACACAACGGCTCTCGCTGCTCGACCTCCGGCGTGCGGGTGCGATCGGGCTGATGACGGCAGTCGTCCTCGCGGGGAGCCTCCTCATGCGGACCGCGGCGCTCGGTAGCTTCGTGCGGTTCGCGGGGCTCGGTCACGAGGAGAAGGCCGGCCACGTCCAGAGCTACTCGCAGCGCTTCGTGCTCGACTACGTCGGCCTCGAGATCTTCCTCCGCCATCCGGTGCTGGGAGCAGGCTGGCAGGCCGGCTATGACGAGGAGACGTACGGCCCGGTCCTCCACGCGGCGCGCCGTCGCTTCCCGTCGCAGCCGTCGCTCGCGTTTCCGTCGCCCGCGCACCCGTGGGGCATCCAGAGCGCGTACGTCGAGGTGCTCGCGGAGCTCGGGCTCGTCGGTGCGACGCTGTTCGCAGCTCTGATCGCCTCGGGGCTCGTGACGGCTGTGCGAGCGATCACACGGGGGATCTTGCAACCGCACGCACTCCTCGGCCTGCTCTGGCTGTGCGTCGCGCTCGGCGTCTGGAACGGGCTGTGGTTCATCGGGGGCAATCCGTTCGACGCCCTGATCTGGCTCGCGTTCGGCTTTGCGGCCGTACCCGTCCTGCCGGCGGCCCGGCTTCGTGAGGCAGCGCTCGTGAGGCAGCGCTCGTGAGGCTGCGGCCTGGTGGGATCCGTCATTCGGTGACGGCGGGCGGCCTCTACGCCTCGACGATCCTCGGGATCGTCGGCTCGATCGTCGTGCTGCGGGTGCTCCGTCCCGAGGGGGCCGGTCGGTTCTCGATCGCGGTCGGCACTGCCGCGTTCTTCCAGCTCCTGCTCGAGCTGACGAGCGACGAGGCACTGATCAAGTTCGGCTTTCGCTACGCCGAACGCTCGGACTGGGGACGGTTCCACCGGCTCGTGCGCCTGACGTTCGGCTTCGAGCTCGGGGCGTCGCTCGGGGCGGGACTGCTCGTTGCTCTGTTCGGTCTCCTCAGCCCGGCCATCTTCCACGCGCACCTGCTCGAGCCGATGCTGCTCGCCGCGGCGTTGCCGCCGCTCCAGGCCGTCGAATCGGTCGCTGCTGCCGCGCTCGTCCTCCGGCGCCGCTACGACATCCGCGCACTCTTCCTGACGTTCTCGATGAGCCTACGGCTGATCGCGGTCGTGGTCGGCTCGCACTACGGGGTCACGGCGACCGTCGTGGCAGTCGTGGTGGCGCAGGTCGCGACGACGGCTTCCATCGCGACCGTCGGGGTGAGGGCATTGCGTCGCTTCCCGAGCGTCGTACCATCGCCGCTCGGCGACGACCGCCGGCCGCTCATCTCCTTCGTCCTGCAGAGCACGGCGGGCACGAGTCTCGTGTCCCTCCGGACCTGGGCCGCCCCCCTGCTCCTCGGCATCGTGCGCCATCCTGGCGACGTCGGTCTGTTTCGAGGAGCGCAGGCTCCTCTGCAGGGGCTCGCAGCGTTCTCGGCCCCGTTGCGGCTGATCCTGCTGACCGAGCAGACTCGCTCGTGGGAGCGTGGAGAGACCGAGAAGGTTTTCCGCGAGATCTGGCGCTACATGGCAGGTGCCGCTGCGCTCACTTCGGTCGCGATCGTCCCGCTCGAGCTCACGATGCCGTGGCTCGTGAGGGTCTTCCTCGGGCACGCGTATCAACCGACGACGGACGCTGTGCGCATCGTCCTCGTCGCGGCGACGATCCAGCTCATCCTCGGGTGGACGAAGTCGTTTCCCGTGTCGATCGGGCGGCCGGGCCTCCGGGTTATCGCCCACGGGATCGAGACGGCGACGCTGCTGCCGCTCGTCGTGATCCTCGGGAAGGCGTGGGGCGTCACCGGTGCCGCCGCGGCGGTCCTCGTCTCCACACTCGTCTTCGCCTCCGTGTGGGCCGTGCTCCTGCGGCGGCTCACGGCAAACCGGTCGCGACCCGTGGAAGCGGCTCCCGCGTGAGGATCGAGATCGTCAGTGGCATCTGGCCGCCCGATGTCGGAGGCCCTGCGAGCCACGCGCCCGAAGTCGCAGCGTGGCTGCGGGCGCGGGGCCATCACGTCGAGGCGTTCGTGACCGCAGCCGCCGCCCCGGCGGCGGAGGCCTACCCGGTGCGATTCGTCTCGCGCTCATTGCCGGTCGGGGCTCGTCATGTCGAAGCCGTCCGTGGCCTCTGGGCACGAGCCCGGCACGCGGACGTGGTGTACGCGACGGGCATGATCGGCCGCTCGACGCTCGCGACGGCTCTCGCGCGGACGCCGCTCGTGCTCAAGCTGACCTCTGATCCGGCGTTCGAGCGCGCTTCGCGCCGAGGCTTCGTTCGGGGCGAGGTCACCGACTTTCAATCAGCACCGACGGCAGCGAGCGTCGCGGTGCTTCGAAAGGCTCGGAACACCGTCGTGCGACGGGCCGCGCACGTCGTCTGTCCGAGCTCGTTCATGGCCGAGCTCGCGGTCTCGTGGGGCGTGCCGGCGGAGCGCGTGACGGTGTTGCCGAACCCGGCACCGCTCGCCGAGGAGGCGGTCCTGGCTCGACTCCAGGATCGCCCGGCGCTCGTCTTTGCGGGCCGTCTGACACCGCAGAAGGACCTCGATATCGCCCTACGGGCGCTCGCCCTCGTCCCGGCCGCGACGCTCACCGTGATCGGGGAGGGGGGCGAGCGCCCACGCCTCGAGGCGCTCTCACACGAGCTCGGGCTCGTCGGCCGCGTCCGCTTCACCGGTGCGGTCCCGCGGGGCCAGGTGCTCGGGCTGATGCAGGCTGCCGACGTCGTCGTGTTGACGTCGGCATGGGAGAACTTCCCCCACGGTCTCGTCGAAGCGCTCGCGATGGGCACGCCGGTGATCGCGACCCGAACGGGAGGCGTGCCGGAGATTGTCGAGGACGGCCGCAACGGGCTCCTCGTGCCGCCCGGCGACGCCGCAGCCTTCGCGGCGGCGGTCAACGCGTTCCTGGCCGATCGCGGCTTGCGAGAGCGGCTTCGGGCCGCGGCCCGGCCGTCGGTCGCACGGTTCGACCAGGACGCCGTGTACGGGCGGCTCGAAGAGATCCTTCGTACCGCGTCATGAGGCTCATCTTCATCACCCAGCGCGTGGATCCGGACGATCCTGCGCTCGGGGCCACTGTGGCCAAGCTCCGCGCGCTCGCAGGGCGCGTCGACGAGCTCGTCGTCCTAGCGCTGCGCGCGCGACCTGCTGAGCTCCCGGGAAACGTCCGCGTGCACTTGTTCGACGCCCCGACATCTGCCCTGCGAGCGGCCCGGCTCCTTGCGGCTCTGGTTCCCGAGCTACGACCGCGCCCGGTGGCGGTGATCGCGCACATGGCCCCGGTCTACGCGGTCGTCTCTGCGGTCGCCACTCGACCCGCCCGCGTCCCGCTCCTTCTCTGGTTCACACACTGGCGGGCGACCCGCACCCTGACACTCGCCGAACGGCTCTCGACGCGTGTGCTCAGTGTCAGCGCGCGCTCGTTCCCGCTGCCGTCGTCGAAGCTCGTCGCGATCGGTCACGGGATCGACGTGCCCGCGGAGGTTCCGCCGCCTCGCCCGGCCGACGGAGTGCTTCGTGTGCTGGCGCTCGGTCGTACCTCCCCGGCGAAGGGCCTCGAGGCGGTCGTGGCGGCGGCCTCGCTGCTCGACGACGTTCCTGTCTCGCTCGAGATCCGTGGCCCGTCGCTGACGGCGGAGGAACACGCTCATCGGACTGCTGTCGCAGCGCAGATCACTAGAGGGAACCTCGCGCAGCGGGTGCGCCTCGAAGGGGCGGTCGCGGCTCGGGAGGTCGCAGCGCTCTATGCGAGAAGTGACCTCCTCGTCAGCAACATGCGCGCCGGCGCACTCGACAAGGTCGTCTTCGAAGCTGCGGCCGCCGGCTTGCCGGTGCTCGTGGCGAGCGACGGCTTCTCGCCTCTCGTCGACGGTCTCGGGGTGGCCCTGCGTTTTGCACAGGACGATGCAGGTGAGATCGCAGTGCGCCTGCGCGGCCTGTACGAGCTCGGGCCTGGCGGCCGCGCGAGGCTCGGAGCGGCGTTGCGCGAGCGCGTGCAGGCGGGTCATTCGGTGGAGCACTGGGCAGAAGCGGTCGTGGCGGCGGCTCGATGACGCGCGTCGTGCATCTGCAGAAGGTGTCGGGCATCTCCGGCTCCGAGGCGCACCTGCTCTCGCTTCTTCCCGGTCTGCGTCGTCGAGGATGGGATGCTGGGATGATCGTCCTGCACGAGGGTGAGCCCGGCGCAAGCGACTTCGTGGCGGAGATGCGTGCGCGTGACGTGCCGACCACAGCCTGGCGCATGCGCTTCGACCTCGACCCGACCGTCGGCGCGCGGCTGCTGCGAACTCGTGCAGAGATCGTGCACACCCATCTCGTGCATGCGGACGTCCTCGGGCTACCCGCCGCGGCCCTGGCGCGCGTTCCCGTGCGCGTCAGCACCAAGCACGGTTTCAACGAGTTTCGCTCGACGCCGCTCATCGCGGCCGCCGATCGCGCCGCAGGTCGCTTCGCGCATGCGCAGATCGCGATCTCGCACGGCCTCGCCCGCTATCTCGTCGAGACGCAGCGATTCCCGGCCGGGACCTTCACCGTCGTCCACTACGGGATCGAGCCTGGCCCGGTGCCACCCGGCCCCCCGGCTGCCACCTCGCTCGCGGCGGTCGGCCGGCTGATCCCGATCAAGGGCTTCGAGGTCCTCCTGCGCGCGTTCGCGCTCGCGCGAGACAAGGTGCCGAGCCTGACCCTCGAGCTTGCGGGTGCAGGCCCGCTCGAGGCTGAGCTGCGCCGGGCCGCCCCGAAGGGCGTCACGTTTCTCGGCCGTGTCACGCCGGTGGGCGAGGTGTATGAACGTGCCGCGGTGGTTGTCGTGCCGTCGCGGGGCGAGGGCTTCGGCATGGTCGCGCTCGAGGCGGCAGAGCGTGGGCGTGCCGCGATCGTCAGTGATGTCGGCGGCCTCCCCGAGATCGTCGCCGACGCGGAGACGGGCATCGTCGTCCCCCCGGAGGATGCAGATGCGCTGGCGCGAGCGATCGTGAAGCTCGTGCGAGATCCGGGACTCGTGCGTGCGTACGGCGCGGCTGCCCGGCGGCGTGCACTCGATCACTTCTCGGCGGAATCGACCGCCGACGCCGTCGATCGCCTCTACCGCGCCCTTGCAGCCGGCCGCTCGCTCCCGGCCCCGGTACCGGGCGTCGACGTCTGACGCTGCGAACATACGCATGGTGGAGGGACTCGAGCGCTATGCGGTCGTCTCGTGTCATGTCGAGCGACCGCTCGACGACCGGGTGTGGGCGGCGTTCGAGCGTCTGCTCGCCCGGCGTCCGTCCGGCTTCGTGATCACGCCGCTCCTGAGACCGCCGGATGCGGCGTCAGGAGAGGATGAGGGACGGTGGCTCGAGCGAGCGCGGCGAGCTGCCGCTCTCGGGCCGCTCGGGCACCACACGCACTGGGGCGGTCCCACGCAGGCACGTCCACGAGCCGGGGTCGACGCGGCCGCGCTCGTGCGGAGCGAGGCCGAGTGGTTGCGCGAGCGTGCCCTCGCCCCGCGTTTCTTCTGCGGTGGCGGCTGGTACCTCGACCGCCACGTCGCCGAGACGCTCGCGTCATTCGAGTACGTCGACCTGACCGCCACGACCTTCCGCCAGTCGTATCTCGCCGCCGGCGCCGCCCGGCTTCAGCTCGACGGCGCGCGTCGGTTGCGGCTCCCCGACGGCTCGGTGCTGCTCGAGCTGCCCGCGTCGCACTCGCTGGGGATGCTCGCGCGAGATGTCCCTCGGTTGCGTGGGCACGTGCACCTGCACTTTCACGACTGGGAGCTCGTCGACCGCCGCCGCGCCGCCGCACTCGAAGTGCTCTTGCGGCTCCTGCGCCTCCGCCGGCGACCCGCCTCCGTGCTGGAGCTCTCCGAGCGTGCGGTCACGGCCGATGAGCTCGCCTGGGGCGAGTGCGCCGTTCCGGAAGTCCCGTGATGGCCCGGCGAGCGAAAAGCACGTCGGGGGCAAGGACCCAAACGGTGCACGAGGCTACGATCGCCCGATGAGTGACGAGGAGTCACGGTTCGAGGACGAGCGTGCCGTCCGTCCGTACCTGCTCGCCTCGGCCCCGATCAAGACCCTGGCGCGACGCTTCTTCTCGATCGTCATCCTCGTCGCGATCGACGTCGGCGGCCTCGTGATCGGTCTGTATGCCGCGCTTGCCCTACGCGCGCTCGTCTTCGATCCGAAGCCGATCCTGTGGGGCCTGCTGTGGGATCACGAGACGACGTGGCTCGCATTCCTCATCCTGTTGCTCCTGCTCGTTTTCTGGCGGGCACGTCTCTACGCGCCGCGTGAGTTGCGTGAGGGCGCGGGGCGCGTCGTGCCGAGCACGTTTCTCGTCGCCGCTCTTGCTCTCGCTTTCGCGATCGGTACCGGCCAGCACTTCACTACCTTCGGGCTGTATGTGGTGGGCGCGCTCTTCGTCGCCGTGCTGATCGGTGTCTTCCGCGCGAGCTACGAAAGCCTGACGGGCCTGCTGCTGAAAGCGGTCGGTGTTCGTCGCAGGGCTGTGCTGGTGGGCGACCTCGCCGCGCGAACGCATTTGCGCGAGACGCTCGGCACGAGCCGCGGCGGCATCTACTACGAGTACGCTGGCGAGATCGACCCCGGTCCGGAGGTCGAGCGGGCGCTCGCCGCGCAGCAGCTCGACGAGTTGATCGTCGCAGACTCTGGGCTCGACGACGATCGGCTGCTCGAGATCGTCGAAGCGGCCCATCGCCGAGGTGTGAAGGTGCGCGTCGCGCCGCGAACGACGCAACTCCTCGTTGAACGTGGCGAGTACGTTCCGGGGCAGGGTGTGCCGCTGTTCGAGCTGCGGCCGCCGATCTTCGCCGGGACCGACTGGGCGATCAAGCGCGTGTTCGACATCGTCGTCGCCAGCCTGATCGTCGTCGTCGGGCTGCCGGTCTGGCTCCTGATCGCACTTGCGATCAAGCTCACCTCGCGCGGGCCGGTGTTCTACGCAGACGAGCGGATCGGGCTCGGCGAGCAGGCATTCCATATGCGCAAGTTCCGCACGATGGTGCGGGGAGCCGAGCTGCAGAAGGACGAGCTCGAGCAGGCCAACGAGGCGTCTGGGGCGCTCTTCAAGATCCGCGACGACCCGCGCGTGACGCCGGTAGGCCGGCTGCTGCGGCGGCTCTCGTTCGACGAGGTGCCGAACGTCTTGAACGTGCTGCGGGGTGAGATGTCGCTCGTCGGCCCACGGCCGCTCCCGCTGCGCGACTACGACCTGCTCGAGCTGTGGCATCGCCGCCGCTACAACGTCCTTCCCGGGATCACCGGGCTCTGGCAGATCGCCGGCCGCTCCGACCTCACCTTCGACGATCTCGTGCGCCTCGACTTCTACTACCTCGAGAACTGGTCGATCTGGCTCGACGTGACGATCCTCTTCAAGACGCCGCTCGTGGTCTTCTCTCAACGCGGGGCCTACTAGGGCCACCGCCGCATTCGAGCCCGTCCGCGCCGGTCACGTCCGGTGTCAGCCACCCGCACGGAACCTTGACGGACGTCCATACGCGTTCTGGTGGCACCGGCCACCGCACCGCCCTCCGCCACGAACGCTCCGGACTCGGCTACGAACCACCCGCCGAGCCTGCGCCGGCCCCTATTCCCTAACTAAACGAACCCACGCGCGCCTAACGGCGCCGTAACCCGCCTCTGAGACACTGACGGCATGCCCGCGCCCCGGATCCTCGCCGTCGCCTCCGCGGTCGACCTCGACTTCCGTTACGGCTGCACGCCGGCCTGGTGGCAGCTTTGGAAGGGCCTCCACGAAGAAGGTGCCGATCTGATCGTCACGCCGTACCGCGGCCGGCCGATCGAGTCGCCATGGTGGCGCTCGGCGCCCAACCCGACCTACCTCGAGGGCGAGTCGTTCGCCCGCGCACGCGACACCGTCGCGCGGCTGAAGGGCGACACGCTGCTCCGGCGCGCCGAGGACGATCCCGAGGACGGGCTCGGCGAGCGCCTGACTCGCGAAGTCGTGTGGCGGTGGGTAACGCCGCGCTGGCAGAAGCACCTCGACCGGCTGGTCGAGCAGGAGCGCCCCGACGCGGTCGTCGTCTTCACCGTGCCCATGGCACACCTCCGCGGCATTCCCACCTACCTGCGCGAGCGGCACGGCATTCCCGTGGTGTTCTACGACGGCGACGT
Source organism: Gaiellales bacterium (assembly GCA_038239825.1). Classification (GTDB taxonomy): domain Bacteria; phylum Actinomycetota; class Thermoleophilia; order Gaiellales; family Gaiellaceae; genus PALSA-600. The sequence goes on along the minus strand of JBBSEJ010000001.1, from coordinate 71,968 downwards.
GCCGATGAGCCTGCCGGAATTCGGCGGGATGGACACGGGCTTCAACTGGTATCACGAGGCGGATCCGTCGGAGTACGACCTGCTCGTCTCGAACTCCGAAGGAGGCCTCGCGCGCCTTCGCGAGCTCGGTGCGCGGCGAGCCGAGGCGATTTTCTGGGGCGCCGACCCCGAGTTCTTCTCACCCCAGGCCGTCGACAAGACGATGGATGTCTTCTTCTATGGCTACGGCGACAAGTTCCGGCAAGAGTGGGTCGAGGCGATGGTGGGTCAGCCGTCGCGCCTGCTGCCCGACGCCGACTTCGCGCTCGGCGGGCGCGACTTCCAGGCCGACATCGGCAAGGCGCGCCTGATCGGCGATGTCGCGTTCAACGTCTTTCCGCGCGCCATCTCGAGCGCACGAGTCAACCTGTGCATCACGCGGCGCTCGCACGCGAGCGTGTACGCGTCGTCGTCGTGCCGGCCGTTCGAGCTCGCGTCGGCCGGCGCAGCGATCGTCGCCAATCCGTACGACGGGATCGAACGCTGGTTCGATCCCGGCTCGGAGATCCTGGTGGTCGACGACGCGCAGGCGGCGACGAGCGCCTACCGTGACCTGCTCGCCGACCCCGCGCAGGCGGTAGAGCTCGGCGCGCGGGCGCGCGAGCGCGTGCTCGACGAGCACACCTATCGCCACCGCGCGCGCCGCCTGCTCGAGCTGATCGGCCTTGGAGTGCCGGCCCATGTCGGCTGAGGGCGTGCGCCGCATCGCGATCGTCCCGGCCTTCAACGAGGAGCGCAACATCGGGCGTGTGCTCGACGAGCTGCGTGCCTTCGATGCCGGCCTCGAGGTGGTGGTGGTCTCCGACGGCTCGCTCGACCGCACCGCTGAGATCGCAGCCGAGCACGGCGCGCATGTCGTGCAGCTTCCGTTCAACCTCGGCATCGGCGGAGCCGTGCAGACCGGCTTTCGCTATGCGCGCGAGAACGGCTACGAGCTCGTCGTCCGCTGCGACGGCGACGGCCAGCACGATCCCTCCGAGCTGCCGAAGGTGCTCGCACCCGTGCTCGCCGGCGATGCCGACATCGCCGTTGGGTCGCGGTTCGCCGGCGGCGAGGGTTACCGGTCGTCGGCGACGCGGCGCATCGGCATCCGCCTGCTCGCAGTCGTCGTGTCGGCGATCGCCCGGCAACGAGTCACCGACACGACCTCCGGCTTTCAGGCGCTGAACCGTCGCGCGCTCGAGCTGTTCGCGGCCGACTACCCGCACGACTATCCCGAGGTCGAAGGCATGGTGATGACGATCAAGCACCGCCTGACGCTGTGCGAGGTGCCGGTGCGGATGCGCGAGCGCGAGCACGGTCGCTCGTCGATCACTGCGCTGCGTTCCGTCTACTACATGACGAAGGTGTTCGTCGCCCTGTTCGTCGGGCTCTTCCGGCGCAGCGTGCTTCCGGCGGAGGACGTGTGACTCTCGGGGCGCAGACACCGCTCAAGGTCTCGATCGCCGCCACGGTCGCCTCGGTGATCCTGGTCCTCGTCGTCTTCGAGTTGATCCGCTCGCGTCGTCTGCAAGAGCGGTACGCGCTCCTGTGGCTCCTCACCGGCGCGACGCTCGTCGTGCTCTCGGCCTGGCGCAGCGGGCTCAACACGATCGCTGGATGGTTCGGGGTACGCGGCTATCCACCCGCCGTGCTCTTCGCGGTCGGGCTCCTGTTCGTGATCCTCGTGCTGCTGCACTACTCCACCGTCATCTCGCGGCTCTCGGATCAGAACGTCGTCCTCGCCCAGCGGCTCGCCCTGCTCGAGACACGCATCGTGGAGGCGGCAAGAGACGCTAGAAGCGAACGCTGATCGCAGGCCCGACCAGCATCAGGTCGGTCGATGGGTGATTCCTCCGGTAGTCGGCCACGGCGGCGACCCGATACCAGAACACGCCACGCCCGGGTCGGTCGGTGAGCGTGGTGCTCGCCGTCGGAATCACGACCGACGTATCGAGGAGACATTCCCTCGCTCCCGACGTCGGCAGGGTGCAGCCATCGCTTCCTTGCGTGCGAATGACGGCGTACGAGACCTTGGTCGCACCCCCGCTCGCTGGGCGCCAGGTCAGCGAAACGGCGCCCGCCGAGCGCGTGAGGCGTGGCTTGAGATCAGCCGAGATCGGGGCCTCGGTGGATTCCAACGACCGCACGGTTCGGACGGCCGATGCCGGTTGGGCGATCAGAACGACCGCCAACGGCACGAGCGCGGCGAACGCCGCCGTCACTGCGATCGGTGATCTCAGCCGCAGTGCCCATGACTCGGGCTGTGCGGCGACGCGGGTCGTTCGGGTGCCGGGCCAGAGGAACGCGATCGCGGGCGTGAGGAGCACGAGAGCCGCGAGCCCCGGGAGCGTCAGCCGGAAGTAGCTCAGCGTGTACACGTCGGCCTGCGGCGACATCCCCTTGAGGACACTGAAAGCGACGAACCAGGTGATGAGAAAGAGGCCGGAACGGTGGTTCCGCCGCAGGGCGCCGAGTGCCCCGGCGACGAGCACGAACTGAAGGAACCGCAGGTCGAAGAACACCTCCTGGAGCTCCCGCCACTGGTGCGAGAGCTGATGGAGGTCGATCGGCAGGTACCGGTTGCTCGAGAGGCCGAACGTGGCGGCGCTCGCCTCGCGGAGGGGCGTAGAGGCGGAAAGGATGGGCAGAGTGCCGAGGCCGCGCCCTTTCCAGATCGCGAGCGTCAGGAGGGCGGGAACGATCCCGACCGCGAAGCCGAGTGCGACGCGCGGGCGTCGCCACCCCGCCAGTAGCACGATCACGGCGGGGACGAAGTACCCGTTCGCAGGCTTGAGGCCGATCAGGATCCCGCCGAGGACACCTGCCCCGAGTGCCGATCCGAACCGGCCGTTCTGTGCGGCTCGCACGGTCGCCCAGGCCGTCGCGAGAACCGCGACGAGCGAGGGGAAGTCAGCCATGTCGGTGAGCCCGGCCCAGTGGGGGGCGAGTACGGTTTGCTCGAGCGAGGGCCGGTAGCGCGGCGTGAAGGCCCAGATCGCGAGCACCGGCCCGATCACCCAGAGCATTGCGACCGCCCAGGCATAGACGCGGCCGTAGAGCCGGACAGCGAGGGCCCAGACGAGAATGAGTGCGAGCGGCGCGAGGACGAGCGTGTTGAGCGCAACGATCACCGGCAGGCCGTTGAGGAGCGACGGGCCGGCGACGAGCGGCACCCAGCCGTAGATGATCGGCAGGCCCCAGCCGACGAGCGCCTGTGGGATCAGCCCATGCCCGACGGCCCACTGGGATGTCCAGTACTCGGTCGCGTCACCGCCGCTGTACCAGACGAAGCCGTTGTGCGGCGTCGCGAGCGCGAGCCACGCGGTGACGCCGAGCTGGGCGAGGACGAGGACGGCGAGGAGCGGCGCCGGTCGCGCGCGCGCGAGCCACGCGCCGGCGGCGCGAGCCACGCTATGCAGGCGCATGGAGCTGCGCCGAGCTGCGGTACCAGCCGATCGTCTGCTGCAGCCCGTCACGTAGCGGCGTGCGCGCGCGGAAGCCAAAGAGGCGCTCGGCGCGGCTCGCGTCGAGCTGACGCCGTGGCTGGCCGTTCGGCATCGACGTGTCCCACACGATCTCGCCGTCGAAGCCCGTCAGGTCGGCGATCGTCTCGGCGAGCTCGCGAATCGACGTCTCGACACCGGTGCCGAGGTTCACCGGCTCGGGGCCGTCGTACCGCTCGGCCGCGAGGAGCAGGCCCTCGGCGCAGTCGTCGACGTAGAGGAACTCGCGCGTCGGCGAGCCGTCGCCCCAGAGGACGACCTCGCCGCCCGCGTCGATCATCTTCCTGATCAGCGCGGGAATCACATGGGAGGAATCGAGGTCGAAATTGTCGCGCGGGCCGTAGAGGTTCGCCGGTAGGAGGTAGATCGCGTCGAGGCCGTACTGGGCGCGGTAGGACTGCGCGCCGACGAGAATCGACTTCTTCGCGACGCCGTAGGGCGCGTTCGTCTCCTCGGGGTAGCCGTTCCACAGGTCGTCCTCGTCGAAGGGAACGGGCGTGAACTTCGGATAGGCGCAGACGGTTCCCGCGAGGATCAGCTTGCCCACGTCGTGGCTGCGCGAGGCCTCGAGCACGTGCGCGCCCATCATCAGGTTCGCGTACCAGTAACGGCCGGGGTTCTCGCGGTTCGCGCCGATGCCTCCCACCTCGGCGGCGAGGTGGTAGACGACCTCGGGCCCCGCATCGTCGAACAGGCGTGCGGTGTCGTCGGCTCGGGTCAGGTCGTACTCGCGACTGCGCGCGACGACGACATCGTGGCCGGAACGCTCGAGCCGTGCGACGAGGTGTGATCCGAGGAAGCCCCCGCCCCCCGTGACGAGGACGCGGGTCACGGCTGCTCGACCCGGCCCTCGGCGAGCCAGTCGACGCGGCCGATCCAGCGCTCGCGGTTCTCGGCGAACCACCGAATCGTCCGGAGGACACCCTCATCCCATGAGACCCTCGGCTCCCAGCCGGTCTCGCGATGCAACTTGTCGTAGCCGACGCGCAGCGCCATGACGTCGGTGACGCCCGGCCGCAGCCGCCTCTCGTCGGTGACGACATGGCGGTCGTCCGGCCAGTAGCCGTGAGCGGCGCCGGTCGTGAGGATGAGCTCGCACCAGTCGGCCATCGAGATGTTCTCCCCCTGGCCGTAGACGTAGAGATCGCCGGGGACGCCGGACGCCGCCACGGTCAGATGCCCGCGGACACCATCCGTGGTGAAGCAGAAGTCGCGCAGCGGCTCGAGCGCGCCCAGCTCCACCTCGGGACGCGTCAGCGCCTGCGTGATGATCGTGCCGGTGACGTAGCGGGGGTTTTGCCGCGGGCCGTAGTTGTTGAACATGCGCGTGACGACGCCGGGGATGCCGTACGCGTCGTGGTAGTTCATGGTGAAGAAGTCGGCAGCGACCTTCGCGGTCGCGTAGATCGACTTCGGGTTGATCGGTGAGCGCTCGTGCAGGATGAGCCCGCCGAGCTCGTCGAAGTCGTGCTGGTCGGACACTGCCTCGTGCACGTTTCCGTACTCCTCCGATGTGCCTGCGGTGTCGAATTTCTCGAGATCGACGTCGTGGTCGACCACCGACTGCAGCAGGTTGAGTGTGCCGATCGTGTTCGTCATCACGGTCTCGTACGGACGGTGCCATGACTCCCCGACATGCGCCTGCGCGCCAAGGTGGAAGATGTAGGGCTTGTCGGTCGCCTGCGCGAGATCGCGCATCAGATAGTCGATCGATGTCTTGTCGGTGAGATCGGCGAACACGACGCGCAGTTGGCGACGCACGTGCCCGATGTTGTTGAGCGCACCCGATGAGGTCGCGCGCACGAATGCGATCACCTTGGCCTCGAGGTGCACGAGCGCCTCCGTGAGATGCGAGCCCATGAACCCGTCGGCGCCCGTGACGAGGACGGTCCGGTCGCGATAGGCGTCGCCGAACTCCGTGCGCAGGGCGTCGAGCTCGCCCTGGGACCAGGTGGCTGTATCGTCGCCGAGCACGGATGGAGGGTAATCGTTCAGGTGGTCGGGGAGCCGTTCGCAGCGGTCTTTTGACGGGAATCTCGACCGCGGCAGTCAGTGGTTCGGCCGCAGTGCTCGGGATCATCCTCTCGCGCAGATTTGGGCACGGCGTAAAGACGGACGGCTTCTTCGCCGCATACGGCCCCTATCTCGCCCTGGTGCTCGTGGCGGGCTCCTTGCGCGTCGTCGTTTTGCCACGCTTCGTCGCGGCGCGCTCGGCCGGGCGGCTGCCCCATGAAGTCGCCGGCTGGGCGGCCTCGCCGGCGATTCCGCTCGCCCTCGTGGTGCTGGCCGCGATCGTCTGGCCGCACGCGATCGCGGACGCACTCACCTCCAATTCGCAGGCGAGTCACGAGGCAGCACGGCTGCTCCCGTGGATCGTCCCCTCGGCGGTCGCTCAGATCTACGGCGGCCTCGTCGCGAGTGCGCTCGCGGCCCTCGACGACTACGACTGGGCCGCGTTCGGATTCGCGTTCGGCTCGGTGGCGGGCGTCGCCCTCACGATCCTCGAGCTCGACCACGGCGTGATCGCCCTTGCATGGGGGCTCGCCCTGAACGGCGCGCTGACACTCGCGATCCCACTCGCTGCGCTCGTCGTGCGCGACGGCGTCAGACGGCCGGACGACCGCGGGTGGGGACGTCTGGTCGAGCTCGCCGAAGGGATCGCCGTGCCGCTCGCGTTGCAGGGGCTCTACGTGATCGGCTACCGGTTCGCGTCCGGCCTTGGTGCCGGCCGCGCGACCACGTTCTCGTACGCGTACCTGATCGCCGCGTTCCTCGTCTCGGTGACGGCTGCCTCGATTGCGCTCGTCGCCACCGTGCCCTTCGCGCGTGAAGGATCGTCTCCCGAGCGCACGGCGCGGCACGTCGTCGCGATCTCGTGGCTGTCGCTCGTTCCGGTTGCCGCCGCGGCCGGTGTCTTTGCGCTCGCCGGTGAGAGCGTCGTGCGGCGTGTGCTCGGCTCGAGCTATGGGGGCGGAGCGGGAGCGGAGCTCGGGCACCTCGTCGTGTACCTCGTGCCGTGGATGATCGCCTCGGTCGCATTGACCGTCGCCTATCCACTCGTCTTCGTGAAGGGACGGGGACGCTTCCTGCCTTTGCTCGCGCTGGGTGCGCTCCTCGCCCAGTTGCTCATCGAGTGGGCGGGGCGTTCAGCCTTCGGCCTCGCGGGCGTAGCAGCCGGCCTCGCGCTGACGACCGCCGCCGTCCTCGCGGTGCTGCTCGCCGCACTGGGCGCGCTCGCACGCGTCGCAGGCGGTGTCGCCCTGGCCGCGCTCGCGTGCGGCGGCGTCGCGCTCGCCGCGTTCGCCCTGCCGCGACTCGTCGTCGGGCCGATCGCCGCCGCCGTTCTAGGACTTGCCCTGTACTGCGCGGCGCTTGCGGTGTGGCGGCCGAGTGGACTGCGCCACGCGTGGGCGTACGTGCGGGCCTTGCAGTAGCGTCCTCGCAGTGCTCGGCCACCTCAAAGAGCTCGTCCGCCACCTCGGCCGGACCTCGGCCGGAAAGAACCTGATCCACGCCTCGGTGCTGCCGGATCCCGCATCGATGCGCTTCCCGAACGTCGAGCGCTGGCCCGGGGCCGTGCGTGGCTTCGAGGATCTCGCGTTTCTCTTCTCGTCGAACCAGCTCAATCACGGCGTCGCCTCATTGCAGATCGACGAGGCGGCGCTGCTGTACCGGCTCGGCCGAGACGCGACGACTGGTCCGCTCGCCGAGATCGGGCGGTTCAAGGGTGGAAGCACCTTCGTCTTTGCCTCGGCGATCCCTGACGGGGTCGAGCTCTGGTCGTACGACGTTCACGTCGCGCTCCGGCCCGACATGCCGGGCGAGCGTCTGGACGAAGAGCTCTCCCGCGCGCTCGACCGCTACGGGCTCGCGTCCAAGGTGCATCTGCTGGTCGCCGATTCGCGGACGGCGGAGCCGCCGCCAACGCCGATCGAAGTGCTCTTCATCGACGGTGACCACTCCTACGAAGGTGCGAGATCCGACTTCGAGCGCTGGGGTGCTCTCGTCCGGCCCGGCGGTCACCTGCTCTTTCACGACGCTGTCGACACGGGGGGCTACGGCAACCACTATCCCGGCGTGGTGCGGCTGATCGCTGAGATCGGCGACGGTTGGAAGCGGCAGCCCGATGCCGGCTCGATCGCGCATTTCGTCAAGCACGCGTGAACCTCGTCGCGGTCGTTCTCAACTGGAACGGCGGTGCCGACACGCGTGCCGCGCTCGAGTCGCTCCGCGGGGTGCCGACGATCTGCGTCGACAACGGGTCGACGGACGGCTCCGACCTCACGGTCGCCGAGCGCTTCGCCGACGTCGAGCTCCTGCGCACCGGTGCGAACCTGGGATTCGCCGCAGGCAACAACGTCGGTATCCGCCGGGCGCTCGAACGCGACGCCGACTGGGTCCTGCTGCTGAACAACGATGCCGCTGCCGAGCCGGGCCTTGCCGCTGCACTCGAGCAGGCAGCGAGTGCACGGCCCGACGCCGGCCTGCTTGCCTGCAAGATCCTTTCCGAGGACGGCAGAACGGTTCAGTATGCGGGCGCGTCGTTCAACGCGCGTCTCGGGTACTCCGGGCGCGTCGACACCGATGGTCGCGACGAGCTACGCGACGTCGGGCGCGCCGACGGCGCCGCCCTCGCCGCCTCCCGGGCCGCGTTCGAGCAGGCGGGAATGCTCGATGAGTCGCTCTTCATGTACGCCGAGGACGTCGAGTGGTCGTTGCGCATTCGCCGCGCAGGCTTCGCCGTCGTCTACGTTCCGGCGGCCCGCGTGCGGCACAGGGGATCGACCGCATCCGGCGGCCGCGCCTCGACGGTCAATCTCTACTACGACACGCGCAACACGATCGTGGTGTCGGAACGGCACGCACCGCTCCCGCGCGGCCCACGTGGGCTTCGCCGCGGTGTGGTCGTCAGCGCGCACCTCGCGCAGTCGGCGCGCCATCCCACGCCGCTCGACGCCGCGCGCGCGGTGCTCGCAGGCTGGCGCGATGCCCGTGCCGGACGGCTGGGTCAGAGAAGCTCGCGATAGACCGCTTCGGTCGCGCGGGCGGTCGCTTCCCAAGAGAACTGCGCAGCGCGTGCGATGCCCCGCCCGGCCCACGTTTCGGGGTCGTCGAGCACCTCCAGCACGGCCTCGGCGATCGCCCGCGGGTCGTGCGGGTCGAAGAGGCGAGCCGCACCGTCGACCGTCTCCGGCAGCGCAGCCGCATTCGAGCACGCCACGGGGCAGCCGCAGGCCATGGCCTCGAGCGGCGGCAGCCCGAAGCCTTCGTAGAGCGACGGGAAGACGAGCGCCGACGCGCGTTGCAGCAGCGCGACGAGCTCGTCCTCGCTCACGTGGCCCCGTGCCTCGACTCCTTCGGGCAGCGGGGTGTCAGCACCGCCACCGGTCAGCACGAGCCGCAGTTCGGGCCGTCTCCTGCGGATGAGTGCGAACGCAGCGAAGAGACGCGCGTGGTTCTTGTGGGGCCAGCGGCGGGCCGGATAGAGGAGGAACGGCTCCCGCTGGAGGCGGCCGGGCTGCATCAGCAGGTGGTCGAGGCCGAGTGGCACGACGCGGATCCGGTCGGCGTCGAGACCGAGGTGCTCAGCGGTGCGGCGTCGCACGTGGTCGCTGATCACGATCACGCGGTCAGCACCGCGCACAGAGCGGTGCCAGGCCAGGCGCCGGAACGCGCGCTCGCTGCGCGGGAACATCGACGGGAGGTCGAGGTGCTGCAGGTCGTGCAGCGTGACGACGCTCGGGCGCTCGACCGTCGGCAGGCGAATGGTCAGCGGGTAGTGCACGACGTCTGCGTCGGCAAGCCGGGCGCGGAGGCTGCCCGGCCGCGAGGCGGCGGCCGCCATCGCCGCGAGGCGCTCGGGAACCGTTCGCGCGAGCCGGTACTCGGAGGCGATCTCGGACGGCAACCCCTCACCGGCGCCGGGTGCAGAGGGCGGCAGCAGCACGCGGTAGTCGAGCTCGCCGACGCGGTCGAACGCCCGCAGCAGCTCCCGGACGTAGGTCTCGCTGCCGCCGAGCACACCGGGCACGAGCGTGAGGAGCGAGATTCCGACCATCGAACGATCGTAGTCTGGCCGCGTGCGCGCTCTCATCGAGGTGTGCCTCGCGACGGTCACGTCGTCGCTCTCGGTGCTTGCATCGATGTCGCTCGTTCAAGCTGCCCTCGACGCGCAGCGTGCCGTTGGCCGTCTCGCCGGGCGGTTGCGTGCGGAGGCACGGCGCCCTCTCGAAGGCTCGCGTTCGGTCGCCGTGGCGGTGGGGCAGCTTACAGAGCCGTAATGCGCGGTCTTTACACTCCCGCGCATGCCTGAGGGTGAGGAGACGACCGACGTCGCCGCCCTCTTCGCGCGCCTGAAGGAGGAGCTGCGCGGCGCGGGCCCGCGCGGGCCCCGCGTGCCGCCCGCCCAGGTGCGGCTTTCCGTCCGCGACCAGGCCGAGCGCCTCTGGCCCGTCTCCGCCGAGCGTCCGATCGTCGGCAAGGGCGGTCCGCTAAAGGCGTTTCTGCGTCGCTTCATGCGCTGGTACGTCGAGCCGGCCCTCGCAGACCAGCGGGCCTACAACGACGCGCTCCTGAAGCTGATCGACGATCTCGACGAGCGGCTCCAGCGCCTCGAGACGAAATGAGGGTCGCCGTGTGCGCGCCGCAGGTGCCCTTCGTACGGGGCGGCGCGGAGCTGATGGCCGAGAGCCTCGTTGATGCGTTGCGCCGTCGCGGTCACGAGGCCGAGCTCGTGACGATCCCGTTCAAGTGGTATCCCGGCTCGCGCGTGCTCGACCACGCGTTTCTCTGGCGGCTCGTCGACCTGACGGAGTCGGACGGACGCCCGATCGATCGGGTGATCGCGACGAAGTTCCCCGCGTACTGCGTGCGGCATCCCGACAAGGTCGCCTGGGTCCTCCATCAGTTTCGCCAGGCCTACGACTACGACCGCACCGAGCTCGGTCAGTTCTCCGAGTCGCCGGAGGATCGCGCGACGCGACGAGCGGTCGAGCGGCTGGACTCGGTTGCGCTCGGCGAGGCGCGGCGAGTCTTCGCGACGTCGCGAAACGTCGCCGAGCGCCTGCGGCGCTTCAACCGCATCGAGGCGGAGCTTCTGCCGCACCCGCCTCAGACGCTCGCCTATCGCACTGCCGCGCCCGAGGGGTTCGTTCTCTCGGTGAATCGCCTCGATCGCGCGAAGCGCATCGACCTGCTGATCGAAGCCGCGAAGGCCGAGCCCAGCCTCCGCATCGTCGTCGTGGGTGAGGGGCCGGACCGCGAGCGCCTCGAGCGCCTCGCCGCAGGGTTGAACGGACAGGTCGAGTTCGCCGGACGTGTCGATGACGAGCGGCTCGCCGACCTGTATGCCCGCTGTCTCGCTGTCTATTACGCGCCGCTCGACGAGGACTTCGGCATGGTGCCCTACGAAGCGTTCCTCTCCTCGAAGCCCGTCCTGACGACCACGGACGCCGGCGGCCCTCTCGAGGTCGTCCACGACCGTCGAACGGGCCTCGTCGTCGCGCCCGAGCCGTCGGAGCTCGCGCGTGGAGCGGCGTACCTCGGCGCGCATCTCGACGAGGCGCGTGCGTGGGGCGTCGCCGGCAGGGTTGTTGCCGAACGTGTCACGTGGGATGCCTGCGTCGACGCACTTCTCGCGTGACGGGCGTGAGAGTCGCCTACTACTCACCGATGCCTCCGTCTCGGTCGGGCATCGCGGATTACTCGGCGCTGCTGCTGCCTGCGTTGCGCCGACGAGTCGAGCTGGTAGTGGCCGAGTCGGGCCGGCGCGCTCCGGAGGCCGACGTCGCGCTCTACCACATCGGCAACGACCCGGATGCGCACGGCTGGATCCTCGACGCGCTACGCAAACGGCGCGGCGTCGTCGTGCTCCACGAATACGTGCTGCACCACCTGATCGCCGGCACGACGATCGGTCGCGGCAACGGGCGCGCCTATCTGGAGGCGATGGAACGTGAGCTCGGGGTCGCCGGGCGCCTGCTCGGGCTTGGGGTGCTCGACAACCTGCTGCCGCTCCTCTGGGAGACGCAACCCGAGCGATTCCCGCTCTCGGGTGTCGTCCTCGATCGAGCCGATGGGCTGATCGTGCATTCCCACTACGTCGCCGGGCGTGCGCGGGGTGCGGGATATTCGGGTCGGCTCTGGCAGATCCCGCACCCGGCCTGGCCGCCGGTCGAGGTAGCGCCCGCGCTCGAAGTCGCCGGGGAGCCACTCGTTGGAAAGCCACTGATCGAAGGGCCACTGATCGGCTGCTTCGGCTTCCTGAACATGAACAAGCGGATCCCGCAGCTTCTCGAGGCGTTCGCGGCCTTCCGTCGTGACCGGCCGGAAGCGAGGCTGCTGCTCGTCGGCGCGGCGGGTGAGCGGTTCGACGTCGACCGACGGCTCGAGCGTCTCGGGCTCACCGACGGCGTCGAGCGGCTGGACTACGTTCCCGAGGGGCGGCTGTGGTCGCTGATGGCTGCGTGCGACGTGCTCGTGAGCTTGCGGTACCCGACGATGGGGGAGACGTCGGGCTCCGTGATCCGCGCCTTGGCGCTCGGCAAGCCACTCCTCGTCTCGGATGTCGGTTGGTTCAGCGAGCTCCCCGACGATGCGGTGCTCAAGGTGCCTGTCGACGAGCAGGAGGTACGCGTGATCCAGGTAGCGCTCGGCATCGCCGCCGACCATGGCGCGACGTTGGGCGCGGCGGCGCGCGCGTACGTCGAGCGTGAGCATCAGTTGCCGGCCGTCGCCGACGCATACGCCGCGGCGCTCGAAGAGGCCGCCGGCGGCGACGCGGTCAACGACGCCGTGCTCTGGCGCGTCGCCGAAGCCGCCGCCGCCGCCGGCATCACCGACGCGCGGGCCCGGGCCCGGGCAGCCGCCGAAGCGGGCATCGTCTCGTGAGCCTGTGGAACGTCCGTGGGTCTTCCGTGCGCGTGGCTGAAGCCGGACATGACCCCGGCCCGACGCCTGACCCTGTGGAACGCCTGCGGCACTTCTGTTCGCACGGCTGCCACGTGGAATCCGCCTCTCGAGCAGGGACTTCTCCGATCACGTCACGCTTTCGTGCGCACGGCTGCCGCCGACGGAGTGGGAAGCGGCCGTCGATCTTGTGGAACGTTCGTCGCGCTTCCGTGCGCGTGGCTGACACCGGACGTGCGCCGGGGCGCCCGTGGCGGTGAGCGTGGTGCCCGTCCGGCGGGGTCGTGCGATCTCGGTGCCTGCTTGGGCCGTTGTCGGGGCGATCGTGGTCGTCTCGTCGGGGGTGCGGATCGCGCTCGCCCACCGCGTGGTGACGCCGTGGATCATGGTCGACGAGCTCGTCTACTCGGAGCTCGCGAAGTCGTTCGCCGCCCACGGGCACTTCCTCGTCCGCGGGGTCCCGAGCAACGGCTACGGGTTCGTCTATCCCGCGCTGATCGCGCCGGCATTCCGGCTCTTCGGCTCGGTGCCCCGCGCGTACGCCGTCGCGAAGGACATCAACGCGGTCGTGATGTCGCTCGCGGCCGTCCCCGCCTACCTGCTCGCGCGCCGGCTCGTCGCACCCGTGCCGGCGCTCGTCGCCGCGGCGCTCTCGCTCGCGATCCCGTCGCTCCTCTACACCGGGATGCTGATGACGGAGAACGCGTTCTACCCACTGTTCCTGCTGACGATGCTCGTGCTGGTCATGACGCTCGAACGTCCGACGGCTCTCCGGCAGTTGCTCCTGCTGGCGCTCTGCGGGCTCGGTTTCGCGACGCGCGCACAGGCAATCGCGTTCGTGCCGGCAGTGCTCACCGCCCCGGTCCTCCACGGGCTCGTCGAGCGCGATCTCAGATGCCGGCTGCGTCGATTCACCACGCTCTACGGCATCGTCGGCGGCGCTGCGGTGCTCGCGCTGCTTGCGACGGCTGCGCGCGGCCGCTCACCGCTCGCGCTGCTCGGCGCCTATCGTGCGGCGGCGCACAGTGGCTATACCGCGAGCGGCGTCCTGCACTACCTCCTGTGGCACCTGGCCGAGCTCGACCTCTACGTCGGGATCGTGCCACTCGCGGCACTGCTCGTCCTCTGGCTCGCACCGCGCAGCGCGAGCCCCGCTTCGCGCGCGTATGCCGCGGCGACACTGCCGGTCGTCGTCTTTTTCCTCGCCGAGGTTGCGGCGTTCGCCTCGACGGAGTCCGCTCGGATCGAGGAGCGCAACGACTTCTATCTCGTGCCGCTCCTGCTCGTCGCGCTCGTCGGCCTCGGAGAGAGGAGCGTCATCCCTCGCGGTCGGCGACCTGTGCTCGCTGCAGCGCTCGTCGCCGGGGCCCTGCCGGTCGCCGTGCCGTTCGCGAGGTTCGTCAACCCCTCCGCGGTCTCCGACACCTTCGGACTCCTGCCGTGGTGGTGGCTCCAAGATCAGGGAATTCACTTCGGCGCTCTGCGGGTGGTGGCGCTCGCGATCGGCCTCGCCGCCGGTGCGGCGTTCGCCGTCGTGCCGCCGCGGTTCGCGCTGGGCTTCGCCGTGCTGGCGGCTGGCTTCTTCGTCTGCTCCAGCCTGATCGTCGAGAACGGGCGCCACGGCATCCACCGGACAGCCGTCGGAAGCCTCTGGGCCGGGATCCGCGTGGCGCATCCCGACTGGATCGATCGCGCGGTCGGCCGCGACGCGAGCGTCGCATTCGTCTGGCACTACACGGGCGAGACGAGACCGCTCTGGAACGACGAGTTCTTCAACAGGAGCGTCACTGACGTCTACACGGTCGACGGCCCGGACGCGGCCGACGGCGGACTGCCGGAGACACCGGTGCGCGAGCTCCCCGGCGGCACCCTCGCCACCACCGCGCGAACGCCGCGCGTGGGCTATGCAGTCTCGTACACCGACATCGCGGGCACGCCGATCGCGCGCGACCCCGGCATCGGGCTCGTGCTCTACCGGGTGAACGGTCCGCTCGTCGTCCTCACGCGCATCAGGGGGATCTACGCGAACGACACCTGGGCAGGCCGCCGGGTCACCTACCGGCGGTTGCGCTGCGCCGGCGGCCATCTGGCCGTACGTCTGGGAACCGACGAGCACCTCTTCTCGTCCCCGCAGCTCGTCACCGCGTCCACCGCCGGGCACGTGGTGGGGAAGATTCGCGTGCAGCCGGCCGACCAGCCGACCTTCCGTGTGCCGCTGCGGGCCGATGCGACCGGTGCGTGCAACGTCACGTTCACCATGCGGCAGCTGCGCGTCCCAGCTCGCGTGCAGCCCGGGAGCAAGGACACTCGCCGCCTCGGTGCGCACTTCTTCGCGATCGACTACAGCCGATGAGGATCGCGTTCGACGTCAGCCCGCTCTCCCACGAGCGGACCGGCGTGAACAATTACATCCGCGGCTCGCTGAGCGGGCTCGTCGAGGTGGCGGCCGAGCGCGGGCACGAGATCGTCGCGTTCGCGCCCACATCGCCGGCCGGGAAGCGCGCGATCCCCGAGGCGCTCGCGGGCCTCGACGTCGAGCTCCGACTCCTCTCGTTGCCGGGCGCACACGCCTGGCGTACCGCTTGGTCGGTGCTCGGTCACCCGGCCGCCGAGCGTCTTATCGGCCCGTTCGACGTGCTGCACTTCACCGACTGGATGTACCCGCCCCAGCGAGGCGGGCTCCGCGCGACGACGATCCACGACCTCGTGCCGCTTCACCACCCCGAGTGGACGACGAAGCGCACCCGTGGAATGCACGGGCGGAAGTATGCGAACGCCGTCCGGACCTGCGACGTCGTCTTTGCGAACTCGGCGTTCACTGCGGAGGATTTCTCGACCACACTCGGTTTCGCCCGTGACCGGGTGCTCGTCGCCCACCCGGGCGTGGGCCGCGACTACACGTCGGCGGGCGCTGCCGCCGACCTCGGCGCCCCGTACCTCCTCACGGTCGCGACTCTCGAGCCGCGCAAGAACCTCGGCACGTTGGTGGACGCCTTCGGGCTGCTCGCCGACGACGACCTCGCGCTCGTCGTCGCCGGCGGCGCCGGGTGGGGTGAGCAGCCGAGACTCGACCATGCCGGCATCGTGCGCCTGGGCCGCGTCGACGACGCCGAGCTCGCACGTCTCTATCGCGGTGCCACCGCCGTCATCTATCCGTCGCGCTTCGAAGGGTTCGGTATGCCGATCACCGAGGCGATGGCATCCGGTGCGCCGGTCGTCGCCTCGGCGCACCCGTCGATGGACGAGGCCGCAGGCGATGCGGCAGTCAGGGCCGATCCCGAAAGCGCGGCGGCGATTCGTGATGCGATCCGCGAGGCGATCGACCGTCGGGCGGAGCTACGCGAACGGGGGTTTGCTCATGTACGGCAGTTCTCGTGGCGGCGAGTCGGCGAGATCTTCGTCGAGGGGTACGAGCGATTCGCGTAGCCCTCGACACCACTGCGCTGCGCCAGACGCGGGCGGGCACCGCCCGGTACGTGGCCGGGCTGCGAGCTCACCTCGACGTGGAACTCGTCGAGGTCTCGTTTCCCGCGACCTCTCGCCTCCGAGCGGTCGCGGCCGACGCTCTCTGGTATCCGCGCCTTCGCGCGCCGGGGGGCGCGGACGTGTTGCATTGCCCGACGTTCCGGGGCCCGTTCCGATCGGGCGCGCCCCTCGTCGTGACGGTGCACGATCTCGGCGTCCTGCGCCATCCGGAATGGTTCAACCGTTGGACGGCCACCTATTCTCGCTTCGCCGTCCCGCGCGTCGTGGCCGCGGCCGATCGCGTGATCGCAGTCTCCGACCACACGCGCCGGGAGCTCGAGCTCCTGCTCTCGGTCGACTGCGCGAAGATCCGGGTCGTGCCGAACGCCGTCGAGGACGTCTTCTCGCCGGCAGGCCCCCGGGCCGAGGGCGACTACGTGCTCGCGGTCGGCACGCTCGAGCCGCGCAAGAACCTCGCCCGGATCGCCGACGCCGTCGACGGTGAGCTGCGGGTGGTGGGAGCACGCGGCTGGGGCGCTGTCGAGCCTCCGGCCGGCGTGACGTGGCTCGGTGATGTCTCCGACGAGGATCTCGCTGCGCTCTACCGAGGCGCGCGCTGCCTCGTCTACGCCTCGCTCTACGAGGGCTTCGGGATTCCCGTCGCCGAGGCGCTCGCCTGCGGCTGCCCGATCGTCACGAGCCTCGACTCGCCGATGGCGGAGATCGCGGGAGCCGACGCCGCCTATGTCGACCCCACCGATGTCGAGTCGATCCGCGACGGCATCGGGCGTGTGCGCTCACCGCCCCCGCGCCGAATCGCAAGCTGGGGCGACGTCGCCGCGCGAACGCGCGCCGTGTACGAAGAGCTGGCGTGATCGTCCTCGACGCAGACGTGCTCGGCCGAAACCGCACCGGGGAGGAGACCTATGTGCTCAACCTCCTGCGCCAGCTGCCGGTCGTGGCGCCCGACCTCAGCTTCGCCGCCGTGACGCGGCATCCCGAGCTCGTCCCAGAAGCGGTGTCGCCGATCGAGCTTCCGGCGCGGTTCCAGGAAACGAGGATGGCGTGGTCGCTCCCTCGTCTCCTGCGCCGGCTCGCTCCGCAGGCGGCGCACTTCCAGCACGCACTCCCACTCGGCTGGCACGGTCCGTCAGTGGTGACGGTGCACGACCTGCATTTCGAGCACGATCCGAGCGTGATGGGACGCATCGACCGCTTCACGTTCAAGACGGTCGTACCGCGAGCGGTGCGCCGCGCCGACCACGTCATCGTTCCATCGGAGGCGACGAAACGCGACATCGTCGATCTCTACGGCATCGCGCCGGGCAAGGTGACGGTGACGCCGCACGGTGTCGACCCCGCGTTCTCGCCCGGAGCCGGTGACCGTGAGGACGGAGGGTTCGTTCTCTTCGTCGGTGCGATCCAGGCGCGCAAGGATCCACTGAGAGCGGCCGCGGCGGCCGCGGCGGTCGGCCTGCCGCTCGTCGCCGTCGGCCCCGAGAAGGAGGCTGCTCTCGCCGCCGAGCTTCGGGCGCGTGGTGCGAACGTCCGCGGCTTCGTGGGGAAGGACGAGCTCGCCGGGCTGTACCGCAACGCCGCCGCGCTCATCCTGCCGTCGCGGTTCGAGGGCTTCGGTGTGCCGGTGCTCGAGGCGATGGCCAGCGGGACACCGGTCGTTCTCTCCGACGACGCCGCGCTCGGGGAGGTCGCGGGCGATGCCGGTGTCTACGCGGAGGACGGCGACTTCGCCGCCGCCCTCCGTCGCGCGCTCTCGCAGCGGGCGCGCTGGTCGGCGGCGGGCATCGCACGTGCGGCGAGGTTCTCGTGGGCCGAGTCGGCTCGCCTCACCGCCGAGGTCTACCGGCAGGTGCTCGCATGAAGGTGGCTGCCGTCGTCGTGTCGCACGGTCATCTCCACGAGCTCGCCGCCTCACTGCCCGCGCTTCGTCCTCAGGTCGACGAGCTCGTCGTCGTCGCCAATGTCCCGGGCTCGGTTCCGGACGGCATTGAGGCCGTGCACAATGCGACCCCGCTCGGGTTCGGCGCCAACGTCAACCGTGGCGCGGCGCGAACGACCGCGGAGCTCGTCCTTGCGGCGAACCCCGACGCGATCCCGGAGCCGGGCGCAGTCGCGGCTCTGCGCGACTTCATGGTCGAGCGTCCACGCTGCGGGATCGCCGGCCCGCGGATGGTGTTTCCCGACGGCACCCCGCAGCCGTCACGGCGTCGCTTCCCCACCGTCACGGGCACGATCGTGCGGCGGACGCCGCTGCGCCTCGTCTTCACGCAGCGGCGTCACTTTCACCTCGGCGAGTCACTGCCCGGAGAGCCTCTGCCCGCCGACTGGATGCTCGGCGGCTTCCTCCTCCTGCGACGGTCGATGTTCGACGAGCTCGGCGGCTTCGACGAGGGCTTTCGGCTCTACGGTGAGGATATCGACCTCGCCTACCGCGCCATGCAGGCTGGTTGGGAGCGCTGGTACGTGCCGCAGGCGCTCGTCCGGCACGAGCACAAGGCGGAGACCGACAAGCACTGGCTGACCCGGCGGACGCTCTGGCACTGGGCGGGCATCGCACGATTCGTGCGCAAGCATCCGGAACGTCTGCGCGCGCTATGAGCGTCATCCCCAAATACGACGCGATCGCCGAGACCTACAGCCTCCACGACTACGCAGACGCGGAGCGCTACTACGCACGCCGCGCGCAGCTCATCGTCGAGCACGGCCCTCGCCTCGACCGCGGCGCCCGGGTACTCGATATCGCGTGCGGCGACGGGGGACTCGGGCCGCATCTGCTCGCCCTGGCCGTCGACTACCGCGGCGTCGACGGGAGCGAGCGGATGATCGAGGTCGCCCGCCGCACGCTCGGCGAACGGGTGTCTCTCGGCAGCTTCGACTACGTCCCCCCGGAGCCCGTCGATGCGACGACCATCTTTCGGTCGCTCTATCTCGTCCCCGATCGTCGGGCGTTCCTGGCGCGCGTGCGCGGCTTCACCCGTACGAAGCTCGTGTTCGACTTCGACCCGCGCGCGCACGACGTGGAATCGGTCGTGAGCGACGTCCGCAATGCGGGCTTCTCGCACGTCGAGCTGCGACCCTTCCTGCTGCCGCAGCGCGCACGCTTGCCGCTCGTCGCGCAACGAGCGCTCTATGCTCTCGAGCCGCTCCCAGGCGCACGGCTCCTGACGGCCGTCCGGTTCCCCGTGCTCGTCAGTGCGTCGGGGTGAACGAGGCGCTGAACACCGCGCCGAGCAGACGCGAGTCGCTCAGTCCGTAATCCGTTGCGCGTACGAGGTTCGCGACGTGAACCGTGACCGCGACCGGCGCAGCTGTCCGGAGGTGGATCGGGATCTCCTCGCAGCTGTGCAGAAGCACCCGGCGGACGACAGCCGCCCGTCCGATTGCGGGTGCTCGCTGCTCGTTGAGTGTCACAGGGCCGATTCGAACGGTGACCGGTGTCGGAGGCGCCCCTTTCGCGCAAAAGCCCGCTCTGCTCACGTCGATGCTCAGCAGGCCGCGCCGGACGGGTCCGAAGTACGCGTAGGTCGCGTCGGGATGGTCGGCGATCCACCCATCCGGCGCGCGTCCGTAGTAGCTCTCCTGCAGCCGCCAGGGGTGGGCTGTTCGGACCAGGGTGAGCGTCCCGTTCTGCTCGAGCACGCGACCGATGAGCTTCACGCCGTTGTCGGTGAGCACGAACGGGTACCCGGGGTCGGGCGCGAGCGTGCCGTCCGGGCTCGCGAGGTCGGGCGTCAGCGTCGGCCCCGGGCCTGGTGCCGTCCCGTCGAGCGTCCAGATGTTCTTGATCGAGCTGTTCCAGAATTCGGTGAGCTGCAGGCCGATATCCGTCCCGATCTGCTGTCCGAGGAACGTCACGCTCTGCCCGGAGGTCAGGCGGTCGACCCAGTTCAGCGGCTGAGGCAGGTTCGTTGCGAGTTGATGCGCGCCGGCAGTCGATCCGCGTGCGCCCGTGATCTCGCCCGCGAGCCCCCAGGTCGCAACCGCGGTCGCTGCGATCCCGAGCAGGACCGGTCTCGCGCGGCCGAGTCGCCTGCGGGCGAACGGTACGGCGCCGAGGGCGAGTGAGACTGCGAGCGTCGCTTCGAGCGCGATGCGGATCGCCGGCTGATCCCAGCGGAAGGAACGATTTGCCAGAACCGCGATGCCGTAACCGGGTGCTTCGAAGTAGGGGTACCCGAGTTGATAGCCGTAGGCGATGACGAGCCAGCCGCAGACTGCGGTCGCGAGTCCGAGCACGGCCGGCGAGGGCCGGCGCGCCGAGAAGTAGACGACCGCGCCGACAACGAGCAGCGGGGAGAGATAGATCAGATTTCGCTCCTCGACGAAGGTCCCGAAGGTCTTCGCAAGGTACGCCGCCTTGATGCCCGTGTACATACCGAACGTGACGATCGACGCGGCGAGGAACGCCGCGAACGCCCGCCAGTTCGGGTCGGTCCTGCGCTCGGGCAACCAGAGCGACGCGAGGCCCGCGATCGCCGGCAGGACACCGAGCCCGATCACGAGCGCAGAGCCGGCCTCCAGGCCGAGGTGCCAGGCGAGCAGCTTCCAGTTCTGCGTGACGGACGAGAACACCGTCGAGTGGTGGCTGACGAGCGAGTCGGCGAGAATGAGGACACCGAGCAGGAGCACTCCTGCGCAGAGGTGGTCGAATCGGTTCCAGCCCGCACGGAGCTTCCTGCCCGCCGGGCCGACCAGCCACAGGACGCCTGCGGCCAGCGCGAACGCCGCGCCCGCACAGGCGAGCTCGCTCCGCACCTCCACCGCGAGGAGGCAGGCCGCGATCGCCCCGGCGCTCCAGCGGCGGCCGCCGCCCGCGAGCGCGCGCACGCAGGCGTACGCGCACAGGCAGAACGTTGGGTAGGCGAGCACCTCGGGAAGGAGGAACGTCGCGTAGAACAAGGCCGACGTGCAGAGCGTGCCGAGCGCGGCGATTCCGGCACCGGTGGATGAGGTGAGGCGTCGCGCGAGGAAGTACACCGGGACGGCGGCGCTCGACATCACGGCGACGTCGGCGTAGGCGATCGCCCGGTAGGCCGCCGAGGTGGAGTGCAGCCACCACCAGGGTGCGATCAGGAACGTGTAGAGCGATTGAAACGACGTGGGAGACCCGCGCTGGGCTGCGTGCCCGGACGTCGCAACGGCCCGCGAGAGCTGCGTCCATTTAAGCTCGTCCGAGAAGATCGTCGGGGTCGCGCGGGTCGACGCCTCCCAGAAGAGGATCATGAGGATGACGAGCGCGGCAGAGGCGAAAGGGATCGCCGCCAGGAAGCGGTCGAGCGCCGTTCTGTCCGCCCTCGCGGGTCGCGAGAGCGCCGCGTTCGTCATTCCCCGGCGTCCGCTGCGAGCACGACGCGCGGGTCGAGGTCGGTCTCGCGGCGGACGAAGCGGCAGTCGACCGCGGCGCGCTTGCAGGCCTCGACGATCTCGTCCAGCCGCTCCCGCGACGCATCGGGAATCGTGACGAGGACGATGTCGAGCTCGAGGCGCTCGAGCAGGCGTGGGAGCTCGTGCACGCCGCCGAGCACGGGCACGCTGTGTACTCGCCGGCGCCGGAGGCGTGGGTTGTCGTCGACGAACCCGACCACCCGTTCGCCGGCGGTCTCGCGGAGCTCGCGCATCATGCTCCGGCCGGTACGACCGGCGCCGACGATCAGCGTACGCCGGCCGGTCCGGTCGCGGTAGGAGCGCAGGCCGGTGACGAGCGCGCGCTCTGCGAGACGCGAGCCCCCGATCGTGACGACGCACAGGAGCGCATCGACGACGAAGAACGTACGCGAGAAATCGCCAAGGGTCTGCGTCACCGCGATGTATGCGAGCGCCACGACCTCGGAGATCGAGACGGCGAATGCGATCGCCGCGACGTCGCGCGCGCCGGCGTACCGCCAGATCGAGCGGTACAGGCCGAGCGGGACGAACGCGAGATACCGCGCCGCGATCACGATCGGCAGCGTCACCTCGGCGAGGTGACGCTGGTTCGAGGTCCCGGGCCAGCCGAACTTCAGGGCGAACGCGGCGGCGAACGCCCCTGCGATCAGCCAGAAGTCGGCGAACACCTCGACGAGCCGGCGCCAGTGCACGGCGAAGGTCTGCACGAGGCCCGGTGCATCCGAGTCCGGTGCGATTCGCCGCTCGACGTCGGCGAGGAAGCTCGCGAACTGCACGAGCAGGACGAATGTGACGAGGACCCCCACGAGTGCGAGCCGCTGGTCATCGAGGACGTTGTACGCGAGACTCGTCGCACCGAGCGCGGTGGCAATCAGTGCGAGGAGCAGCACCGCGTGCTTCTCGGAGAGCCCGAAGCGGACGAGCCGGTGTGACGTGTGGTCGCGGCCGCCCTGAGAGATCGGCCTGCCTTCCAGCAGTCGCACGATCGTGACGAGCGTCGTGTCGAGGATCGGCACCGCGAGCACGAGGATCGGCAGCAGCAGGGTCGCGACCGTCGTTCCGGCGACCTTCCAGCTCGCGGAGAGACCCAGGGCGGCCAGCGTGAACCCGAGCACTTGCGACCCGGAGTCGCCCATGAAGACGAGCGCCTTGCCGCGCAGGCGCAGGTTGAAGGGCAGGAAGCCGACGCACGCGAGCGCACCTGCGAGCGCGAGGGCGAGCACCGTGTGGCTCGGATGGATCGTGACTGCATCGATCGCGAAGAACGCGAAGGCGATCGCCGCGAGCGTCGCCGCGAGCCCGTCCATGTTGTCGAGGAGATTGAACGCGTTCGTCATGCCGACGAGCCAGACGAGCGCGAGCGCCCAAGCGAGCACCTGTGTGTGGATGAGCTGCACGTCGGTGCCCGTTGCGAGCACGAGGATCGCCGCCGCGAACTGCACCGCGAGCTTTCCGACCGGGGGAAGCGGGCGCAGGTCGTCGACGAGGCCCGCAGCGAAGAGCAGGGCGATGCCGCCGTAGATGCCGGCGATCTCGCGCGTCGCGGGCACCGCTCCCACGGCGACGGCGAGCCAGAGACCGATCGTGATCCCGACGAAGATGCCGATCCCGCCGAGGAGGGGAGTCGGGCGTTCGTGCCAGCGGTCGGCCGACGGTGCAGCCCTGAGGTGCGCCGCGACCGGAGAGCGGAGCAGCACCCAGACGGCGAGCGAGGCGGCGGGGAGAGCGGCGAGTGCCGCGAGGGTGCTCACGTGGGTCGAGGGTAGTGGAGCGGTGTAAGGGCTGTGTTTGCCTGCACCAGCCGTCCCTAGACTAGTGCGAGCCGATGACGGTCTATGCCGACCTCCTGCGCTATCGCGAGCTGTTCGCCAATCTGTTTCGGCGGGATTTCCAGGCGAAGTACCGGGGCTCGCTGCTCGGGATCTTCTGGTCGCTGCTGAATCCGCTGTTGCTGCTCGTCGTCTACCTCGTCGTCTTCGGGCTGATCTTCCCGAACGGCCAGGTCGCCCATTACCCCATCTACCTGCTCGCCGGGCTCGCCTGCTGGATCTTCTTCTCGGTGTCGCTCCAGAGCTCGTCGCGGTCGATGATCGACAGCGCCGAGCTGATCAAGAAGGTCAGGTTCCCTCGCCAGCTCGTCGCGTTCTCGATGGTCGCGACGCAGGCCGTCACGTTTGTGGTGATGATCGGGATCGTCATCGTGCTGTCGCTCGTCTTCGTGCCGTCGGCGCGCTCCACCGTCTGGGTCGCGATCCCGCTGGCGGTCGTCTTCGCGGCGCTCGTCGGCGGACTCTCGCTTCTCGCAGCCTGCCTCAACGTTCTCTACCGCGACGTCGAACACGTGCTGACTGCGGCGCTTCTGCCGTGGTTCTTCCTCACGCCGATCCTCTGGAAGGCATCGACGCTGCCGGAGAAGGCGTTGCGCCATCATCGCCTGCTCGACGTGCTGCGCTGGGGCAACCCGCTCGCGCCACCGATCTACGCCGTGCGCGACGCCCTCTGGTCGGGCAACCTGCCGCGCCTCGCGGACGTCGTCTATCTGTGCGTCGCCGCTCTACTCGCACTCGTGCTCGGGGCGTGGGTGTTCATGAAGGTCGACGACCGCATCGCCGTCGAGTTGTAGAAGGCGCCGCGCAGCGCCCTCGGCCGGCTCGCCGCGGTCCCGCGCCGAGCCGGCAAGCCGTGGAAGCCTGCCGGGATGGTGATCCGAAGCAGGTTCTCCGGTTCATCCTGGCCGCACCGGAACCTGGTGCAGCACCGGCTCGTGCGGCGCCACGAAGCGTTCGTCGAGCTCCCTCCGAATCGGTCAGCCGCGAACGCGGAGGACGGCCCGGCCGTCGTAGACCCACGGCTCGTCGTGGGGTGCGGCGTACGCCGGCAGGCCCGCGACGTCTGCCAGGCGCTCGAGCTCGACCCCTGGAAGCACGGAGGGGCAGAGGAGGGGCGCGGAGAATCCGGGGACTCGCCCCGTTCCCGGCGCGTACGGGGCAAGCGCCCGCGGTCGGCGGTGCCCCACATCGCCGACCCATGCGATCGCGCCGCCGACGACCCCGTATCCCTCGGCATGGGCGGAGCGAACGCGGTCGGCCCATTCCTCGGACGGCTCGACGTTCGCCGGCAGGCTCGCGCTCGGCTCTCCTTCGCGTCGGCGCACCTCGGTGTCTCGCGTGAGCATCGGGCTGCCGAGCTCCGAGAACCACGCGCGCTGCTCGGCGACCAGGTCGAACGCGAGCCGGTAGGGGCCAGGGGGGATCGGCGCTCTGACGAGCGCCTCGACGATTGCGCGCTCCCCGGGGGCAAGGCTGGGAGCGGGCGTCCGCTCCCCGTCCCAGACGATCGGGTTGTCGCGGCCGTCGAGCCAGTGATAGGCGAGGAAGATCTCGGTGCGCCAGACGACCGAGCCGGCGTTCTCGAGCTCGACCCGCACGAGCTCCCGCACGCCGGCCTGCGGGTCGGGCGACGGCGGCGCGCCCCAGCTGACGGCAAGCGGTCCCTTCGACACGGCGCGGCTAGCCTAGAGGCTCGTGGAGCCGCTGCTCGTCAGGGCCGCCCGGCGCGAGCCGGTCGAACGCACGCCTGTTTGGTTCATGCGGCAGGCGGGACGGTCGCTGCCCGAGTACCGCCGGGTCCGCGAGCGACGTTCGTTCTGGGACGTTGCGCAGACGCCGGATCTCTGCGCGCAGGTGACCCTGCAGCCCGTGCAGCGCCACGGGGTCGATGCCGCGGTGATGTTCGCGGACATCATGACCCCGGTGCTCGGGATGGGTCTCGACGTGCAGCTCGTCGAAGGCGTCGGCCCGGTGATCGAGACGCCGGTGCGCACGCTGGCAGACGTCGAGCGCTTGCGCGTGCCCGACCCCGACGAGGCGTTCGCGCCAGTGCTCGAGGCGATCAAGATCGTGCGGGGCGAGCTGCGCGACGAGCAGGCGGTCGTCGGTTTCTGCGGCGGCCCGTTCACCGTAGCCGGCTATCTGGTCGAGGGAAAGCCGTCGCGCGAGTTCGCGCTCGTGAAGACGATGATGTACTCGGAGCCCGCGTTGTGGCATGCGTTGATGCAGAAGCTCGCCGACTGCTTCGCCGGATACGTCGCCGCCCAGGCGCGTGCGGGTGCCGATGTGGTGCAGCTCTTCGACTCGTGGGTCGGCGCGCTCTCACCCGCCGATTACGAGGAGTTCGTGGGGCCGTGGTCGGCGAGGATCCTTACGGCGGCGACCGTCCCGACGATTCATTTCGGTACCGGTGCCTCGACCCTCTTGCCCGCAATGGCGCGAGCAGGAGGTGATGTGATCGGGCTCGACTGGCGCATCGCGCTCGACGACGGCTGGGCCGTCGTCGGCGCCGATCGAGGCGTGCAGGGCAACCTGGACCCGGCTGTCCTGCTGGGCCCGTGGCCGCGCGTCGAAGCCGCGGCGCACGAGATACTCGCCCGCGCCGGGGGCCGTCCGGGCCACATCTTCAACCTGGGCCACGGCGTGCTGCCGCGCACCGATCCCGACCAGCTGACTCGGCTCGCCGAGCTCGTCCAGACCGCGGGCGTGGGATAGCGTCCGGGCGATGAGCGGCACCGCTTGCATCCTGATGGCCTACGGCTCGCCGGAACGCCTCGCCGACGTCCCCGCCTACTACGCCGACATCCGCGGGGGCCGGCCGATCGCGCCTGCGAACCTCGAAGATCTCGTCGCGCGCTATCGACGCCTGGGGATCGAGGACTCGAATCCGTTGAACGCGATCACCGAGTCGACACGCGCAGCGCTCGAAGTCGAGCTCGGCCTGCCGGTCTACACCGGGATGAAGCACTGGGACCCGCGCATCCGCGACGCCGTCGACGCCGCGCTCTCGGCCGGCGCGGGCACCCTCGTCGGCCTGGTGCTCGCACCGCACTACAGTCGGTTGTCGATCGGCGGCTACCGGAGCCTGCTCGACGAAGCGGTCGCCGACAGGGCGGGCGTCGCGTTCGTGGAGAGCTGGTACGACGACGCTCGATTCGTCGGCTTTCTCGCCGACCGCATCCGCGATACCGAGTCGCACGTCGTCTTCACCGCCCACTCGCTGCCCGCGCGAATCATCGACGAGGGCGATCCGTACCGCGACCAGCTCATGGAGACGGCGCGGCTCGTCTCGGACACCGCCGGGGTCGAGGACTGGTCGTTCTCGTTCCAGAGCGAGTCGCCCACGGGCGAGCCCTGGCTCGGCCCCGACATCCTCGACCACCTCGTCGACCTCCAGGAGCGCGGCGTCGACGACGTACTCGTCTGCCCGGTCGGCTTCGTGTCCGACCATCTCGAGATTCGCTGGGACATCGACACCGAGGCACAGGAACGGGCGCGCGAGCTCGGGATCCGGCTCGAACGAATCGAGATGCCGAACGCCGATCCCGCGTTCGTCCGGGTGCTGGCAGAGATCGTGCGCGCCGCCGTGGCCGCCGTCGCAGCATGAGCGCGGCGGCCGCCGGTCGCATCGTCGTCGACCGTGCGTCGCGCACGTTCAGGGTCTACCCGAAGGCGCAGCGAACGCTGAAGGATGTTTTCGTCTCGCGGGGTCGCGGCTCGGCGAGGGAGGTGCAGGCGCTGCGCGACGTCTCGTTGCTCGTCGAGCCGGGCGGTGCAGTCGGCCTGGTCGGGCGCAACGGCTCCGGCAAGACGACGTTGCTGCGGCTCGTCTCCGGGATCATCAAGCCGACGTCGGGCCGGGTCGAGGCGACGGGTCGCGTGGCCTCGCTGCTCGAGCTGGGCGCGGGCTTCCATCCCGACTTCACGGGTCGCGAGAACGTCTATCTCAACGGCTCGATCCACGGGCTCTCGCGCTCGCGGGTGCGCGAGGTGATGGACGAGATCGTGGCATTCGCCGAGCTCGAGAGATTCATCGATCTGCCGGTGCGCACGTATTCCTCCGGGATGTACATGCGGCTCGGCTTCTCCGTCGCCGCGCACATCCAGTCGGATGTGCTGCTGCTCGACGAGGTGTTCGCCGTCGGTGACGAGCAGTTCCAGCGCAAGTGCTTCGGGAAGATCGCCGAATTCAAGAACCGCGGCGGAACCATTCTCTTCGTCTCACACGATGCGCAGGCCGTCGAGCGCCTGTGTGACCGAGCCGTGCTGCTGCGCCACGGCGAGGTCGCATTCGACGGCTCGACCAGAGAGGCGATCGCCGCGTACCGGCGTCTGCTCGCCGACGACGCGAACCCGGAGGAGCTCGGAGCAGGCTTGCGCGAATGGGGCAGCGGCGAGGCACGTATCGTCGCGGCCGAACTGCTCGACGACGACGGTGACGAGCGCACGCAATTCGCCGCGGGGGAGCCTGCGACGGTGCGCCTGGTGGTCGCTGCCGAGGCGGGCGTCGGCCCGCCGCGCGTATCACTCGAGTTGCGTGACGACGGCGGGCTCGTCCTCGCGACCGTCGCGCAGGAGACCGAGGCGCTCGGCTGGAGGGACGGCGCCGGGGAGCGAGAGCTGCGCTTCCGAATCAGCCGCTTGCCGCTTGCCGACGGGCGTTTCCACCTCCGGGTCGCTCTGCTCGATGCGGCGGGTCATCCGCTGCACTCGCTCGACGATGCGATGCGGTTCTTCGTCTTTCCGGCGGGAGACGAGACCGGCGCCGTCCTGCTCGACGGCGCCTGGTCGATGCAGGAAAGCACCGGTCGCACGCCAACTGCGCGGACGTGAGCTCTCGCTCCTGTCCCGACTGGCCGACGTTGATGGAGCTCGCTCCCCAGCTCCAGTTCATGCACTACACGATCGGAGAAGCTCACCTGCCGACGGACGCGTTCGTGCAGCTCGAGGGAGTCTCGCGCGACACGGTCGCGGTCTGCTGCGATCTCGAGTCGCACGTCTACAACCCCGACCACACCGATCCGCAGGTGGTCGCGGCGTTACGCGGCACGCACTGGCTCGCGCTCGCCGAGTTCAGCTCTTCGCAGCGCTGATCCCCGCGAGCGGCCGTGTATTGAGCACATCGGCAGCCGTCGCCCAGCCGCGTCGCGCTGTCGCGACGGAGAGCTGCATGTTGCGCAACCCGAGCACCGAATGCGCATCCGTCGAGCACGTGACGAGCACGCCGGCGCCGATCGCCTGGCGTACCAGCTCGGAGCTGAGATCGATGCGATCCGGCAGCCCGTTCGTCTCGACGGCCGTGCCCGTCTCGGCGCAGGCTGCGAACACCGCCTCCAGATCGACGGCATTCGGGGGCCGGTGATTGATGATTCGCCCCTGCGGATGACTGATCGAGCGCACGGCCGGATGGTGCACGGCGGCGAGGGTGCGCTTGGTGAGCTGGTCTCGTGACTGCCGCTGGCCGGCGTGCACGGACGCCTGCACCCAGTCGAGCTCGCCGAGGACGTCGTCGGGCAGGTCGAGCGAGCCGTCGGCGAGGATGTCGCACTCGCTCCCGCGCAGGACGCGGAAGGGCGCGAGCCCGGCGTTCACCGCGGCGATCTCCTCACCCTGGCGCCGGACGTCGTCGGCATCGAGCCCGGGAACGACGCGCACGTTCCGCGTGTGGTCGCAGATCGCGATGTAGTCGTAGCCGAGTGCACGTGCGGCGAGAGCCATCTCGACCACGGTCGCCTTGCCGTCCGACCACGTCGTGTGCACGTGCAGATCACCGCGGATCGCTGCCTGCGGCACGAGATTCGGCGGTTCGCCGGAGAACGGGTGCTCGCGCAACTCGGGTGGAAGAAACGGGAGCCCGAGCGTGGCGTAGACGTCGACCTCATCGGCGGCATCCGGCAGTGGGCCGTGGCGCGACTCGAGCGCGGCGATGTACGGCGCGCTCCCCGTTGCCCGCACGAGCTCGGTCCCGAACCGCTCCGGCGCGGCGACCACGAGCTCGACCGGCACACCTTCGACCGTCACACCGATTGCCCGCCGGTCGGAGCGGTCGACCACCGCAACGATCTCCGGCAGTCCGGCAAATCGCTCGAGGACCGAGGAAGGGCTCTGCGAGGCGACGACGACGGCGAGCTCCAGCGAGGAGTCCTTGAACCGTCGCGGGTCGCCGGCGACCACACCACCGAGGGCCTCGGCGATCCCGCCGGTGAGCTGTCGCGAGCGATGGAGGAGCAGTCCGTGCCGTGGCGTCGGCCGAGGCTCCTCGAGGGCACGGCGGATCTTCGCCTCGGTCGCCGGGCCGATTCCCGGCGCATCGCGAAGCCGGCCCGCGTCGGCGGCCGTTCGCAGCTCCGCGGACGACCGGACGCCGAGCGCTCGTCCGAGCGCGAGCATCCGCTTCGGCGCGAGCCCGACGAGACGGCCGAGGCCGATCAGCTCGGGCTGCACCTCGCCCTCGAGCTCGTCGATCTCCCTCAGGCGGCCCGTATCGACGAGCTCTCGTAGCCGCGCCTCGATCGACGCCCCGATGCCGCGCAGCTCCTGCGCGCGCCCGGTTGCGACGAGCTCGGCGACGGAGGCCGGGGTCGCCCGAATGAGCTCCGCCGCCCGCCGGTACGCGCGAACACTGTAATAACTCGATCCGGCGAGATCGAGCACCGAGGCGAGTGCCTCGAGCCGTTCGGCAAGCGCGGCGTTGTCTGGCGGGGCCACCTCGGTAGTGTCCCCGAGCGATGCCGACCGTCGTCGTCCCCTTTCGAGGCAACGATCCGAAGCGGCGGCTCGACCCGGTCTCCGAGCCCGGTCGCGCCCTCCTCGCCGAGGCGATGCTGGCCGACGTCGTCGACGCCGCGCTCGCGGTCGGGCGGGTCGTCGTCGTCGCTTCCGTGGTCCCGGAGCTGCCCGATGGGGTCGAGCTCGTGGCCGACCCGCGGCACGGACAAGGCGCGGCGGTGAAGGCAGCTCTCGAGGTCGCAGACGCGCGCCCATCAGGGGTCTACCTGGTGGTCAATGCCGACCTTCCGTGCGTGACACCCCGCGACCTCCTGACACTCGCCGGAGCCGTGCCGGAAGGCGGCCTGGCCCTTGCCGTCGCCTCCGACGGGACGACGAACGCCCTCGCGTTCGCCGGCGCGAGCCTTTTCCGCCCGCTCTACGGCCCCGGCAGCGCAGAACGGTTCGTGCGCCTGGGGCCTTCGCGGGTCGTCGACGCCCCGAATCTGGTCGATGACGTGGACACGCTCGACGATCTCCGCCGCCTTGCTCCGCGGGTCGGCCCCCACACGCGCCGGGCGTTGGACTCGCTGCCGATCCTCACCCTCGATCGAGGGGCGGCCGCGTGAACGTCGCAGTCCTCTCGGGCGGCGTGGGCGGCGCACGGTTCCTGCGTGGGCTGGTCGGTGTCGTCGATCCAGGCAGCGTTTCCATCATAGGCAACGTGGCGGACGACATCGAAGTGCTCGGCCTGCGTGTCTCGCCCGATCTGGACAGCATTCTCTACACGCTCACGGGCCTGGCCGACGACGAGCGCGGCTGGGGCCGCGCAGGAGAGACCTGGCACGCGCTCGAATCGGTCGCTGCGCTCGGAGGGGAGTCCTGGTTTCGCCTCGGCGATCGTGACATCGGGTTGCACCTCGTGCGCACCGAGCTGCTGCGTGCCGGCGTGCCCCTCTCGCAGGCGACCGACCGACTCGCACACGTGCTCGGGCTCGGGCCGACACTTCTGCCCGCGACCGACGAGCCGGTTCGGACGTTCCTCGAGACGCCGGCCGGCACGTTCCCGTTTCAGACGTGGTTCGTCGCCCGTGGCCATCGAGACGAGGTGGACGCCGTCCACTATGCGGGTGCACCCGCGGCGAAGGCAGCGCCCGGCGTGCTCGAAGCGCTCGAGAGCGCCGATCTGATCCTGATCGCCCCGAGCAACCCCTACGTCTCGATCGGCCCGATCCTCGCCGTCGCCGGGATCCGCACCGCGCTCGAACGGCGGCGGGTGGCATGTGTCGCGATCAGCCCGCTGATCGGCGGCCGTGCGGTGAAGGGGCCGGCCGACCGGATGCTCACGCGCCTCGCGGGCGGTACGACGCCCGCTCACGTCGCCTCGTGTTACGAGGGACTGATCGACGTGCTCGTCGTCGACGACGCGGACGCGCCGTCGACCCCGGTTCCAGGGCTACGCAGCACCGTCGTCACCCAGACGTTGATGAGCGACGCCGGTGCCGAGCGCCGTCTTGCCGCTGCAGCGGTGCACGCCGCGGGTGCGCTCGCGTGAGGATCGCGATCCTCGGCGGCACCGGCAGCTTTGGACGTGCGCTTGCCGGACGACTCGTGGCGCTCGGCGATGACGACGTGGTGATCGGTTCGCGCGACGTCGCGCACGCCGAGGAGACAGCGCGCGAACTGGGCGGCACGCGTGTTTCAGGCGCGACGAACGACGCAGCCGTGAACCGTGCCGACTTGGCGATCCTCGCCGTCAAGGCCGACGGCGCGCTCGCGACCGCACGCGCCGTCGCTGACGCGCTCGGCGAGACGCCCCTCCTCTCGGTCGCGAGCGCGATTCAGTTCCGGAAAGGAGTCGGCATGCTCCCCGACCCGGAGGCGCGAAGCCTCGCCGAGCGGGTGCAGGACGTCGTGCGCGCACCGGTTGTCGCCGGCCTGCATTCGATCGCGGCCGCAAACCTCCACGAGGCGCCACCGGAGGAGGATGCGCTGATCTGCGGCGACGACCCTCGTGCGAAGGAGCTCGTGCTCGCGGTCGCGGGCAGGCTCGTTGCGGGCCGCGCGCTCGACGCGGGACCGCTTGCGAGCGCTCGCGCGCTCGAGGGGCTGACGGCAGTGATCGTGAACCTGAACCGCCGGTACAAGGCGCATGCCGGCGTTCGGATCTCAGGTATCTCCTCGGGATCCGAGTGATCCAGCTTCTTCCCGTGCACGGCCTGCCGGAGATCCGGGCCGGCGACGATCTCGCTGCGATGATTGCCGGCCGTGCGACCCTCGAGGACGGTGACGTGGTCGTCGTCGCCCAGAAGGCGGTCTCGAAGGCCGAGGGCCGGGTCGTGCGCATCGACGACTATGAGGCGTCCGCCAAGGCACGAGAGCTCGCCGGCGACGAGCGGGACCCGCGCGAGATCGAGGTGATCCTGCGCGAAGCCAAGCGCGTCATCCGTGAGCGCGGCCCACTCGTGATCACCGAGACCCACCATGGGTTCGTCTGCGCGTCAGCGGGGGTCGATCACTCGAACGCACCCGAGCCCGGGACGCTCGTCCTGCTTCCGGTCGACCCCGACGCGAGCGCGCGTCAGCTGAGGGCCGCGTTGCTCGGGCTGACCGGCCGCACGGTCGGCGTCGTCGTCACGGATTCCTTCGGGCGGCCCTTTCGGCAGGGCACGACCGACGTCGCGATCGGCGTCTCGGGCTTCGAGCCGATCCTCGACCTGCGCGGCACCACCGACCGGGTGGGGTACGAGCTCCGCGCCAGCCGCGTCGCGATTGCCGACGAGGTCGCGGCCGCGGCCGACCTGGCGCGTGGCAAGGCGGAGGGAGTGCCGGTGGTGATCGTCCGCGGTCTTCAGCTGACCGGCGACGGGACCGCGCAGGAGATCGTGATCGACGCCGAGCTCGACCTCTTTCGCTGAGGGACGACGTCTGCGGCCGGTCGTCAGCTCGACTCGACGACGACCCAGCCCCTGGATCGAAGCTTCCGCCTCAACACCGTGGCGGGGATCTCTCCGAAGGCGTACCTCGCGCAGAAATGGCCCGTCTTGTAGGTGACGACGCAGACGCGCCCGGCCCGTGGCGCCGGGACGAGGGCCGCCCTCTTCCAGTGGATCCGAACCGCGTTTCGGGGCAACTGCTGAACGTGGCGCTTGACAGTGGTCGTCGCAGCGGCGCCCGCCGTCCCCTTGCCACCACACCCGGCGAGGACGAAGGCGCTCCCGCCGACGAGGCATGCTCCGACCGCGACCGCGAGAACCCGAGCCACGCCCTGTGTCTTAGCGCAGTTCGCGTGGTGATGACAAGGCCGGCGAGCCGGCGCGCCGGCGGTGCCGCCTTAACATTTCCCTGATCTCTTCTCCGCGGCAGGACCGGATTGGCCGCTACGGTGCCGCGGTCGTTCGGTTGGCGAGACGCCCAGGCGCCCCGGACATCCCCCGAAAGCCGAAAACCTGCGGATCTCGACCTCGGGCCAAGGAGGAAGAACGTCACATGCGCGCACCCCTCTCGCTGAGGCCCCTCGGCGCTGGACTTGCATTTGCCCTCGCCTCTGCCGTCCTCGCGGTCGGTGTCGCCCGTGCCGGGCAGACCGTCCGGCCGTCCGATGCCACGGCCACTACGGCGCAATTGCGGGCGCTCGTCGATCGCAATCGCTCGCTCGCCTGGACGTACCAGCGAGCGGCTCGGGCCCGGAGGACGGCGACCTCGTTTTCGTACCGGCGCAGCTCGGACTGTTCCTACCTCCGGTGGGCGCTCGCTCTCTGGACGCGGCGCGCCTACGTGGCGCAACGGCGCGCGCTCGGGTCGATCCATCGCCACCTTGCGGTTCGCCTGCCGGCCCAGCCCGCTCTCCGCTCGTCGGCCTCCGCCCGGCTTCGCTACAGCCGGAAGCTGACGTTGCGTCTCCGTCACATCTATCCGGGAACGGTGACCCGCTCCTTCGCGAGTGCCCGCGCTCACAGTGATCGCGGCACGCTGCGGCTCTGGCAGGAGCGCAGCGCCGCCGCAGCGCTTGCCGTCGCGCTCCACGGCGTCCGGCCGCAACCGGCGATTCCCGCCTGGCTCGCGGGCGCCTTCAGCTGCATCCATCGCTACGAGGGGGCCTGGACGTCGAACAGCGGCAACGGCTACTACGGCGGCCTGCAGATGGACCTCGCCTTCCAGCGCCTGTACGGGCGTGAGTTCCTCGCCCGGTTCGGAACGGCGGACGCGTGGCCCATTCGGGCTCAGCTCGAGGCCGCGACTCGTGCCTACGCCTCGGGCCGCGGCTTCGATCCCTGGCCCAATACGGCGCGAGCGTGCGGCCTGCGGTAACGAGCAGACTCCTCAAGCAACGGCGTTCTTCCGCCGATGAGGGCCTGAATGGTTGTGCGGTCCGAAGCTGCGCGAATCCCACTGATCGGTGGGCCGCTGACGGGCGGGAGCGATCATCCCGAGGCGCTCGTCGAGTCCTACCGGCGGCTGGCCGAGGTGTTCCACGATGTGCTCTCGGAGCAGAGCCTCGATGCGCTTCTCGTCCGGATCGCCGAGACGCTCGGCGACCTGATGCCCTACGAGGCGCTCCACATCTACGAGGTCGACGAGGAGCGCCGTGAGCTCGTCCCGCTCCTCGCACGATCCCAGGCGTATGCGGACGAGATCATGCAAGACCGACCACGCCTCGGCCAGGGCATCACCGGGTGGGCGGCCGAGCACCGCGAGCCCGTTTGGACGAATCGGGCGGATCTCGACCCGCGTGTGGTCAACGTCCCCGGCACGCCCGTCGAGCCCGAGGCGCTGATCACGGTTCCGTTGATCGCGCGCGGGGCGCTCAAGGGGGCGCTCAACATCTACCGCATCGGTGAGGACGCAGCGTTCCACGAGCACGAGTTCGAGCTCGCGAAGTGGTTCGGGGATGCCGCAGCCCTCGCCCTCGACAACGCGCAGGTTCGCGCGCGCCTCGAGCATCTCGCCCAGACGGACTCGCTCACCGGCCTCTACAACCATCGCTTCTTCCACGAGCGCCTGCGGTCGGAGCTGACCCTTGCGTCGCGCTCCCGTGACCCCGTGGCGGTGCTGATGTTCGATCTCGACGATTTCAAGCGCGTCAATGACGTCTACGGTCACGGCGCCGGTGATCAGTTGCTCGTGCAGGTCGCACGGATCGCGCGCGAGACCGTGCGTACATCCGATGTCGTCTGCCGCATCGGCGGCGAGGAGTTCGGCGTGATCATGCCGTCGTGCGACGCGGGTGACGCGCTCGCTCTCGCGGCGCGCCTGACCGATCGGCTGCGCGACACCGAGCTCGAATTCGCGGGCCGGATGACGGTCTCGATCGGCATCTCCCAGGGGCCGCAGCACGCCATGAACCCTCGCGAGCTGATCGCCTGCGCGGAGGCCGCGATGATGACCGCCAAGGCTCACGGCAAGGATCAGACGGTTCTGTACGACGAGGATGCGACGGAGCGGCCGACGTCGGCCCTCATCACCGCCGGTCGCGGTGTTCGCTCGATCGCGCACATGAAGATGCTGCAGTCGCTCGCCGGCAAGCTGAACCGCTTGAACGACGTGCGAGAGATCGCGGGAACCATCGCCGGCGAGCTCAGGATGCTGATCGACTACCACAACTGCCGCGTCGTCCTTCGTGACGGCGACGATCTGCGGCCCATTGCGTTCATCGGCGACTACGACTCGCGGGCGGGCACGGCCACCGACGCCTACACCGCCAGGGTCGGCCAGGGAATCACGGGCCGTGTCGCGGAGACAGGCGAGTCGCTGCTCGTCCCCAACGCGCTCGAGTGTGAGTTCGCCTACAGGATCCCCGGCACGGAGGACCTCGAGGAGTCGCTCGCCGTCGTTCCGCTGCGCCACGGCTCACGCGTGACCGGTGCCATCGTCATCTCGAAGCTCGGCTTGAATCAGTTCGACGAGGACGACGTTCGCCTGCTGGAGGTGCTCGCCGGCCACGCGTCGGTCGCGCTCGAGAATGCGAGGCTCTATCAGCAGCAGCGCTGGGAAGCCGAGAGTGCCAAGGCATTGCTCGCGTTCGCCGACGAGGTGTCGCGGGCGGCGTCGTTCGAGGAGATCTGTGCGCGGACCGTCGAGTCGGCGACCGCGTTGTTCGAAGCCGAGCGTGCATCGCTCTGGCTGGGCGAGGAGTGTGTCGCGAGCGTCGGCGAGGCTCTTGCCGACGGCATCACCTCAGCGCTCGCCGAGGGGGAAGGTGTGCGCGGGCGGCTCGTGCTGGAGCGCGGGGAGCTCGACGAGCACGGCGAGCGATTGCTGGCTTCCTTCTCGTACCAGGCTTCCGTTGCGCTGCAAAAGGCACGGCTCTACGGGAAGCATCTCGAGGCTGCCGAGGTCGCGAACGCCTTGCTCGATGCGAGTCGCGAGCTCGCCACGGCCGAGTCGCCCGAGGACGTCGTCCGCCGTGCAGTCGAGGTGACGTCCCGTGTGCTCGGGACTGAGCGGGCGGCACTCTGGATCCAGGAAGAGCACGATCCACGCGACCTCGTCGGCCGCGCCTCGTTCGGGTACCCGGCCGACGAGGATCCCGCTTCGGGACGGCGCTTTCCCGGCGCGCTCGCGCACGCCTGGCTCGAGCGCGGGACACCGTTTCTCCTCGAGCCTGCCGATCTCGCCGGCATCGCCGCCGTGCCCGAGCACACCCGGCTCGCGCGATTCGCCGTCGCGCCCCTGAAGCTCGAGGGAGGGCGTGTCGGTGCACTGACCGCGATGATCGGCGATCGGGTGATCGAGCAGCGAGAGCTGCGGCTTCTCGCCGGCCTCGCTGATCAGGCGAAGATCGCGATCGAGAGCGCCGAGAACTACGACAACCTCGAGCGAACCTTCGTCTCGACCGTCGCAACCCTCGCGAATGCGCTCGAGGCGAACGACGAGTACACCTCCTCGCACGCGCGTTGGATCACCGACATGTCGCTGCTTCTCGGCGGCGAGCTCCAGCTCGACCGGGAAGCGCTGAAGCGGCTCGAGTTCGGCGCGCTCTTCCACGACATCGGCAAGATCGGGATCCCCTCGGAGATTCTGCAGAAGGCGGGGCCGTTGACCGACGAGGAGTTCGAGATCGTGCGGCAGCATCCCGAGCTCGGCGAGAGGATCCTCGCGCCGATCGACCGGCTCGCCGATGTGCGGCCGATCGTCCGGGCCTGTCACGAGCGCTGGGATGGGCACGGCTATCCGGACGGGAAGGCCGGGCTCGAGATCCCCGTCGAGGCACGAATCGTCCTCGTCTGCGACGCGTTCCATGCGATGACGACCGACCGCCCGTATCGCCGGCGGCTGCCGGACGAGGAAGCGGTCAGGCGTCTGACCGAGGCTTCGGGATCGCAGTTCGATCCCGAAGTCGTCGCATCGTTTCGCAGGCTCTTCGAGGCCGGAGCCGTTCCACCGGCCTCGTAGAGCCTGCCGCGCTCGCGGGGCCACCCGCTCGGTGCCAGGGGCCCCCGCTCGGTGCCAGGCACCGTTACGGGAGTGTGACGATCCACCCACGGCCCTCTCGGAACGGCGAGTTGATCGGGAAACGACCAACCGCTTACGAACGGAGTCGGTGCCAGGCACCGTTACGAGAGTGTGAGGCACGGCTTACGGAAGCGAGACGCCGAGACGGGGACCTTGGAGCCGGACGGGGAACGGGCACCGGCATGGGTGCCGGTCCGGTGGGATGCCTGACCGGCCTCGACGGGTAGCCTGACCCGCCTCGACGGGTAGCGACCTTGGTGATCGACCGACCACGAGCACCTCGAGGCTCGATATGAACCTGGGTGCTCGTGGCGGTCACAGCTCGTTCGAGGCGCTCGCCGGATCGTCGGCCGCGAGCACGTCACGCGCCCAGTCGCGTCGCTTCCACTCGGGCACGGGCGTCTCGCAGCCGCGCTTCGGAACGAAGCGAGATCGCTCGACGAGCTCGTAGTGGTGGATGTACCGCGTGCAGTTCGGGAACACCTCGGTCGCGCGAACGCGCCACAGGAACTGAGCCCCGGGGTACTCGGCGAGCAGCGGGTCGTCGTCGGCATGCTCGGCGACTCCGTTCAGCCGCAGGCGCTTCCGTTCGATGAAGCTGATGAAGAGCACGCCGACGTGGGGGTTCACGAGCCCGTTGCCGGCGCTCAGGAACATCCCGTTGCCGTCGTAGTTCGGGAACACGATCGTGCGCTCGTCCACGACGCGGACGAAGCCGGGCTCGCCACCCTTGTACGAGCATTGCGGCCGGCCTTCCCTGTCGGCGGTCGCGAGGAACAACATGTCACAACGCTCCACGAATGCCCGGTCGTCGTCGTCGATCCGGTCGCGCACCAGCCGCTCGTCGATCCTGTCCGCGAGCCGCCGGGTGTCGAAGCGATCCTGGTACTGCCGGCTGCCATCGTTGAAGGTCACGCCTCGATGATCCACCGATCAGCGTCGATCTTCAAGGCGGTGGATCTCACAGACTTCCTCGAAGCCGAGCCGGCGCAAGATGGGATACGACGTCTCCGGGTTCGCCTGTGTGACGAGCGCCGGGGTGCCGCGAGCGACGGCATCGTCCCAGCGAGCTCGCACGAGGGCTCGATAGAGGCCGCGGCCACGCGCCCACGGCGCGACCGCGCCCGCGATCAGGAACACGCCGCGCTCCGACGGGATCGACATCGCGGAGGCTGCCGGACGTCCGTCCAGCGAGGCGACGAACCCGGCCGGGACACCAAAGCGCATCGCCTCGTCGAAGTCCAGCCGCAGCCTGCCGCGGTTCGCGTCTCTGTGCGGTGCAGGCATCTCGAACGCGTCCCATTGCACCTCGCGAGCCGCAGCGAAGTCAGCGTAGGTCTCGACCCGCCGCACCTCCACACCGGAGGGAATCTGCGCCGGCTCCTCGGTGTGGACGAGCGAGCGCAGTCGCGAAACGCGGTCGTGCGGTTGCTGCAGGCCGAGCGTCGCGAGCCGCTCGACGATGTCGGCCGGCTCCGCCGACGGACCGATCCACCACGTCGTCCGCTTCTCGCCCGAGATCAGGCGCCGTATCCCGGCCAGCAGATCCTCGACCTCGTCCTCCGCGACCCTCGGGCCGCTGACGCTCGCCCAGGTCGGTCCCTGGATCACGCAGACGCGGCCGTCGTCGATCCTCGACACGGATGCGCGTTCGGGGACACGCGCGTAGCGGTCGGGGGTCTCGGCGTATTCGCGCAGCTCCGCTGAGATCAGCACGTGGCTGGATCGAGCAGGATCTCCTGCTCTGCGATGGCGCGGAAACCGGAGCGCTCGAGGATGGGACGCGACAGCGCGCCGGCGTGCGTCACGAGGGTCGGGGTGCCGGCCGCGGCGGCATCGTCCCAGCGCGCACGCACGAGCGCGCGATAGACCCCGCGGCGGCGCGCCTCTTGAAGCACGCCGCCGCCGATCATCAACACCGCGGGACAATCGGACGCGAAGAGGGCACCCCCGGCCCCGGCCGGCCGGCCCGCAAGTGAGGCGAGGTACGTGCGTGGCGCATGACCCGCCTGCTCTCGCGCAAAGCTCTCTTCGACGATGGCCTCGTGGGCTGCTCGATCCTCCTGGGACTCCCCGAACGCGTTCGCGGTGATCCTGTCGGCCGTGCGGAAGTCCTCGAGGCTCGCGACGCGTCGCACCTCGACATCGCCGTCCGCAGGCTCGGGCTCGGTGACGAGAGCCATCGTCGTCGAGTGCGGCTCCGAGCCCGCGCGCTCGTCCGGCACGAGGCCGTGGGCGCGAAGCCGGTCGGTGAGATCCCCCGGCGTGGCCGACGGCCCAATCCGCCACATCGCCTCGCGGTGCCCAGCCTCCGCGACTCGGGCACGCACCTCAGCGAGAACCTCGGCGACGTCGTCCGGCTCGAGCCGCAACCGCGAGACGGTTGTGAACATCGGCACCGGCCCGAGCAAGAGGCAGTAACGGTCCGTCAGGATCCGTCGCATAGAAGTCTCGGAAGGGATCTCCCTCCACGCGGCGGGGTCCTCGGCGAACCGCCGGACGTCCTCCGAGATCACTCCGACGCGTCTGCCGTCAGGCGACGAGCTCGTCGGCAACGGAAAGCGCGTCGTCGAGCGCGTCGAGCGCCTCGTCGAGCTCCTCGCGCGTGATCGTCAGCGGGGGGCAGCACATGACGACGTTCCAGTGCGTCATCAGATAAAGACCGCGGTCGAGCGCGCGCTTCATCACCGCAGCCATCGGCTTCGCGTCCTCGCCGCTCGCGTTGAACGGCACGAGCGGCGCGCGCGTCTCACGGTCGCGGACGAGCTCGAGCCCCCAGAAGCAGCCGAGGCCGCGAACGTCCCCGATCGACGGATGCTTCTCGGCGAGCCTCATCAGCTCGACGCGGAAGACCTCACCCATCGCAGCGGCGTTCTCGACGATCCCTTCATCCTGGAACGCCTCGATCGAGGCGACGGCCGAGGCGCAGGCGAGCGGATGACCGCTGTAGGTCAGCCCCCCCGCGAAATACCTGCTCCGCGCCCAGTCGGCGATCGGCTCCCGCACGACCATCGCGCCGAGGGGCACGTAGCCGGAGTTGATCCCCTTTGCGAGGGTGAGGATGTCGGGTACGACGTCCCAGTTGTCGACGGCGAACCACGTGCCGGTGCGTCCGAACCCCGCCATCACCTCGTCGCAGATGAGCAGGATCCCGTGCCGGTCACAGGTCTCGCGAATCGACTGGAGGTACCCGTCCGGAGGCACGATGATCCCATTCGTCCCGGTGACCGTCTCGAGGATCACCGCAGCGACCGTGTGGGCTCCCTCGTACTGGAGGATCTCCTCGAGGTGCGGCCCGCCCGTGCACACCGGGCACGGCTCCGGATGCCCGGCAGGGCACCGGTAGGTGTACGGGTCGAACATGCGCACGACGCCGGGCAGGCCGGGCTCGGCCGGCCAGCGGCGCGGGTCGCCGGTCAGCGTGATCGCGCCGGCCGTCGCGCCGTGGTAGCTGCGGTAGCGCGCGATGATCTTGTGCCGGCCGGTGTACCAGCGCGCGAGCTTGATGGCGTTCTCGTTCGCCTCGGCGCCGCCGTTCGTGAAGAAGGACATCTGGAGGTCGCCAGGGGTGACCTCCGCGAGCAGCTTGCCGAGGCGGGAGCGTGACTCCGTCGCCATCGGCGGTCCGATCGTTGCGAGCTTCTCGGCCTGGTCCTTGATCGCCTGCACGACCTTTGGGTGCGAATGGCCGATCGAGACGTTGACGAGCTGCGACGCGAAGTCGAGGTAGCGGTTCCCGTCGTAGTCGTAGAAGTGACGGCCCTCGGCCCGCTCGACCGCGATCGGGTTGACCGCATCCTGCACGCTCCATGAGTAGAGGACGTATTTCTTCGCGTCCTCGACGATCTGACGGCCGAGCTCGCGGCTCTCGAGGGTGCTCCTGATCTCCGTCGTTGCCATGTCATGATCCTAGAGAATGAGCGAGCGCATCGTCACAGCCCGCCTCGTCCTCGAGCCGCTGTCTCGAGAGACCGCGCGCGCCCTGATGGCCGGTGCGCCCGACGGGCTGCGCCACGGCCCCGGCTGGCCCCATGCCGACACGCTCGACGGCGTGCGGATGGTCGCCGAGCACGGCTCCGAAGCCTGGTTGATCCTCGAGGAGGGCGTCGTCGTGGGCGATGCCGGGACCTTCGGCCCGCCCGACGAGCAGGGCGACGTCGAGATCGGTTACGGGCTCGCGGAACCAGCGAGAGGGCGCGGCCTCGCGACGGAGTTCGTTCCGGCGCTCGCCCGGCACGTGATCGCACGGAGCGACGTCCGACGCGTCGTCGCCCGGGGTGTGCTTGCCGGCAACGCACCGTCGCGTCGCGCACTCGAGCGGGCGGGATTCGAGCTCGAACGCGAAGAACGCGGCCTCACCTGGTACGCGCTCACACCGACAGGCGATCGACCATGAGGTGGACCTGCGAGTGCGACTGAAAGCCGAGGCCGGCGAGCACGGGCCGTGACATCGCGCCCGCCTGGACGACGAGCACCGGTGTCCCGCGGGCGACCGCATGCTCCCAGCGCGCCCTTACGAGCGCCCGGTAGACGCCCTGGCCACGTGCGCCCGGAAGCACGGAGCCTCCGAAGAGCGCCACCGCCCGATCCATGTCGATCGCCCGGCCGAAGCCGACTCGCTCGCCGGCGAGGAACGCCGAGAAGTGATGGACGACACCGGAGCTCTGCTGCTCCGTGAACCGCTCGGCCTCGAGGAGGCGTCGTTCGGCGCGCTCGGGCTGCGGAGTCCTCCAGACCTCCCAGTCGACCTCGAGCGCGGCCAGGTAGTCCGCGACGCGCTCCACACGCCGAACCTCCACGCGATCGCCTCCGGGGGGCGGCGAGGTCACCGTCATCCCGACCAGCATGGGCTCTTCCTCGTCGACGACGACTCCGAGCCGGGGTAACTCGTCGAGGATGCTCCCGGGCGTGGCCGACTCGCCGACCCACCAGGTCAGCTCGCGATGACCGCGCCTTCGCGACTCTGCGCGCGTCCAGTCGACAGCCGCGGCGACGTCGCCGAGCCGGACGCGGTGCACGGTGCCGCCGCGAGGGCCGGCGATGTACACGTAGCCGCCCCGGTCGATCGTCTCGAACGTCGGGCGCGGCCGGAGGTAGAGCGTCGTCTCCTCGGCGAGCTCCGCGAGCGTAGGCGTGGGAGGCCCCATTCCTCGACGCTACCTGCGCACGGTACGCTTGCCGCGCACACGCTTCCCTACCATCTGAGGAGGCCTGGAATGACCGACACGATCCACGCACCCGCGGCTGCCACGCCGATCAACCACTGG
Organism: Gaiellales bacterium; assembly: GCA_038239825.1. GTDB lineage: Bacteria > Actinomycetota > Thermoleophilia > Gaiellales > Gaiellaceae > PALSA-600. Next base: position 29,410 of record JBBSEJ010000001.1, on the reverse strand, counting down.
ATCTCGGGCGGTGCCGCCGCCGGCGTGTCCGGACGTTCCGGCCCGGTCTACAACCCGGCGACGGGCAGGCAGACGGGCGCTGTCGACTTCGCGACCGTCGAGGAGGTCGACCAGGCCGTCCAGGCGGCGAAGACGGCATTCCCGGCCTGGCGCGCGCTCTCCCTCGCGAAGCGCGCCGAGCTCTTCTTCGCGATCCGCGAACTGTTCCACGAGCGTCGCGAGGAGATCGCGAAGCACCTCACCGCCGAGCACGGCAAGGTTCTGTCCGACGCGCTCGGCGAGGTGACGCGTGGGCTCGAGGTGATCGAGTTCTGCTGCGGGCTGCCGCATCTCCTGAAGGGCGGGATGACCGAGCAGGCGTCGAGCGGCATCGACGTGTACTCGATCCGTCAGCCGCTCGGTGTCGTCGCCGGCATCACGCCGTTCAACTTCCCGGCGATGGTGCCCATGTGGATGTGGGCGCCTGCCCTCGCGTGCGGGAACACGTTCGTGCTCAAGCCGTCCGAGAAAGATCCTTCGGCATCGAACTACACCGCCGAGCTGCTGAAAGAGGCAGGCGTTCCCGACGGGGTGTTCAACGTCGTGCACGGCGACAAGGTGGCTGTCGACGCGCTCCTCGAGCACAGCGACATCGCGGCGATCTCGTTCGTGGGCTCGACACCGATCGCGAAGTACGTGTACGAGACCGCGACGTCGAACGGCAAGCGCTGCCAGGCACTTGGCGGCGCCAAGAACCACATGATCGTGCTGCCCGACGCCGACATCGACATGGCCGCCGATGCCGCCGTCTCGGCCGCCTACGGGTCGGCCGGCGAGCGCTGCATGGCCGTGTCGCTTCTCGTAGCGGTCGGCGACGCCGCCGATCCGCTCGTCGAGGCGATCAAGGCGCGGATCCCGAACGTGAAGGTCGGCGACGGAATGGACTCGTCGAGTGAGATGGGCCCGCTGATCACCCGCGAGCATCGCGACAAGGTCGCGTCCTACATCGGTGCCGACGAAGGCGCGAATGTGGTCGTCGACGGCCGCGATGGCGCATCCGAGAACGGCGGCTTCTTCCTCGCGCCGTCGCTGATCGACGGCGTGAAGCCCGGCATGCGGGCCTACGACGACGAGATCTTCGGGCCCGTGCTCGGCGTCACGCGCGTCAGTTCCTACGAGGAGGCCGTCGCCCTCGTCAACGAGAATCCCTACGGCAACGGCACCGCGATCTTCACGCGCGACGGCGGCGTGGCACGCCAGTTCCAGTTCGAGGTGCAGGCGGGAATGGTCGGGATCAACGTGCCCGTGCCGGTGCCTGTCGCCTACTACAGCTTCGGCGGCTGGAAGGCCTCGCTCTTCGGCGACCGGCACGTGTACGGGCCGGAGGGCATCGACTTCTACACGCGCTCGAAAGTCGTCACGTCGCGCTGGCCCGACCCGGCAACCTCGAAGGTCGACCTGGGGTTCCCGCAGACGAGGTAGCGCGTCCGTTCGAAGAGCCCACGAGCTCGCGGCCGGATCGGACGGTGTGCGCGGCGTCACACTTCCGCCACACGCTCGTCACGGTTCCGTGCGTGCGGCCGACACCGGCGATGGCTTGAAGTGGGGGTGTGGTGCCTCAGCGGGCGGTCAGGCGCGCCGCCCAGGCGGCGAGCGCCAGGGCCGCGTCGATCGCGGCGACCGCGACGAAGAGCGCTGCGGCGAACGGGCCGCCGTCGTCCCAGCCGAACAGCAGGACGACGATCGTCGAGATCGCCACCAGCCCGAGTCGCTCGGTGCGCGACCATGAGTCGTAGCCGATGAGCAGCCGGGCTGCTCGCAGCCACGGCGGCCCGAACGCGAGCGATCCACTCGCCGCTTTCGCCTGTCCGATCAACGCAGGAAGCCGCCGCGCTGCATCGCGCGCCTTGAAGAGCCCGACCACGGCCACGTACACGATGAAGTGCGCGAGCACACCGCGATGTGGCCCGTGCGACAGCGCAAACGCCAGGATGCACGCACCGATCGCGCCGTCGAGCAGCGCGAGCAGGAGAACCGAGAGCGGCGAGCGAGTTATGACGCGGCTTCGGCTTGTAGCTCTTCGCCGAACTTCGCGCGCCGGATGAACCGGCCGCTTCCCGGGGTCGCCACGAGCCGATCGTTCTCGACGAGCACGGTGCCGCGCAGCAGCACGATCTCCGGTGAGCCCTGAACCTCGATGCCCTCGTAGAGGTTGTAATCCGACTTGGAGTGGTGGGTCGCCGCGGTGATCGTGACCTGCTTCTTCGGGTCGAAGACGACGACATCCGCATCCGACCCGACCGCGAGCGTGCCCTTGCGCGGGTAGAGCCCGAAGAGCTTCGCCGGATTGGTCGCCAGGAGCTCGACCATCCGGTTCAGCGAGATATGGCCGTCGCCCACACCGAAATGATGGATCATCTGCAGTCGGTTCTCGAGGCCCGGGCCTCCGTTCGGGATCTGCGAGAAGTCGTCCTTGCCCGCGTCTTTCTGCCCGGCGAGGAGGTAGGCACAGTGATCGGTCGAGATCGCCGAGAGAATGTCGGTGCGGACAGCGTTCCACAGCACCGCCTGGTTCGCCTTGTCGCGCGGCGGCGGCGTGTAGACGTACTTCGCGCCCTCGAAGTTCGGGCGCTCGAGGAACGACTGGTCGATGAAGAAATACTGCGTGCACGTCTCGCCGTGGACGTTCCAGCCCTTCTCGCGCGCGAGCGCAAGCGGCTCGACCGACTCGGCACACGAGACGTGCACGACATAGAGCGGCGCGCCGGCGATGCGTGCGAGCTGAATCGCCCGGTTCGTGGCCTCGCCCTCCAGCTCGGGTGGGCGGGAGAGCGCGTGGTAGATCGGATCCGTGTCGCCGGCCGCGAGCGCCTCGCCGACGAGCACCTCGATCGCGTCGCCGTTCTCGGCGTGCACCATCACGAGCGCCCCGGTCTTCGCCGCCACCTGCATCGTGCGGAACAGGGTCTCGTCGTCGACCATCAGCGAGTCCTTGTAGGCCATGAAGAGCTTGTACGACGTGACGCCGTGCTCCTCGGGAAGGCTCGCGAGCTCCTCGAGGGTGCCGCCTTCGCGGAGGTCGGTCACGGCGATGTGGAACCCGTTGTCGATCAGCGCCTTGCCGTCGCGCTTGGCGTGCCACGCGGCGAGGGCGTCGCCGAAGGTCTGACCCTTGCCCTGGATGCAGAAGTCGATGTGGGTCGTCGTGCCGCCGAATGCCGCCGCAGTGTGCCCCGACGTGAAATCGTCGATCGTCGTCTCGCCGCGCCACGGCATCGCGAGGTGGGTGTGCGGGTCGACGCAGCCCGGCAGGAGGTACTTGCCGCTCGCGTCGATCACCTTGTCGGCCGCTCGGTCGAGCGACTCGCCGATCATCGTGATCCGCTCGCCCTCGATGAAGACGTCGGCGACGTAGTCGTCCGCCGCGGTGATGACGCGACCCCCTTTGATCAACACGGACATGCGGCGGCTCCTCTCGTCGACCTCGATGCTGCCGGGGACTCTAGAACGAGGGAGGCCGCCCGGGTAGGGCGGCCTCCCTCGAGAACGAACCGAGCCGGTGCCTACTTGCCGCCGGGCGTCACGTGAACCGTGATCGGCTTGTATTTCGAGCCGTAGATGTCGGTGGCCGCCTTCAGGTTGTTCAGCGCCTGATCGGCGTACTGATACGTGAACGCCCCGACCGGCACCTTCTTGATCACGCCGTAGGTCTTCGCGATCTTGGCCGTGTTGGCGACCTGGGCGTTTGACACGTGCCCGATGCCGCTCGTGTTCGGCCAGACGAGCTTGTTGATCTCGTTCATCTGCCACAGCTGGTGGCCGTGTCCGAGTGCCGTGCCGTTGCGCAGCACGATGTCGGTGCATGAGGCGACGTGATCCCGACAGTAGATCCAGCCCTGGAAGGAGGCCTGGAGGAAGTTTACGATCGTGGACTTGTTCGCCGGATCGTGCAGGTACTTCTCGGTCGTGAAGATGTTGTCCTCGAGCATCCCGGTTCCGACCGCGGGGCTGGCCATCTTGAACACGTTGAGGTCGGAGAGCTTGTAGAGCTGGCCGGTCGCCGAGTTCTTCGACTCGAGCACCTGCGCGAGCTCGTTGTAGGTCATCGCTGCAGCCGCATCGATCTTGTGCTGCAGGAAGAGGTTCATGTCGAACGGCTGGTTGACGATCGTCACGTCGCTCTTCTTCGCCGGGTCGATCCCGTTTTTCGTCAGGGCGGCGAAGAGCTCCGGCTGGTTGCCGCAGCACCAGACCCCGACCTTCTTGCCGCGCATCTTCGCGACCGAGGTGATCCCGGAGTTCTTCCACGTCAGCTCGGTCATCCCGGAGCGGTCGAAGACCTGCGCGATCGAGACGATCTTGCCGCCTTTCTCGCGTGTGGCGAACAGGTTCGGCAGCCAGTCGATGCCGAACTCGGCCTGGCCAGCGAGCACGGTCTGCTCGGGTGTGATGTCCGGCCCGCCGACCTTCAGCGTGACGTCGAGGCCGAGCTTCTTGTAGTACCCCTGGGCGACGGCCGCGTAGTAGCCGGCGAACTGGGCTTGCGTGACCCACTTCAACTGCAGCGTCACCTTCGTGAGCTTGGGTGCAGCCTGCGCGCGGGACATCCCGAAGCCGGCCGCGAGGGCGGCGGCGGCAACGGCGATGGCGGCGAGCGCGAGGATCGAGTTCCTCTTCATGCAGTTCCCCTTTCCTGACGTGTTGGATCCCACTGGAGAGCAAAGCGCTCGGCGAGCGACACGGCGATGTACATCAGGACGCCGAGGATGCTGGCGACGAGGATCGCCGCCCAGGCCGTCTCGAAGTCGAACAGGGCCACGGAGTTCTTGATCGTGATCCCGAGAGACCCGAACGTACCGAAGTAATCGCTCACTATGGCGCCGATCATCGCGAGGACGGTCGCAACTTTCAATGCCGAGAAGACAAATGGCAGCGCGGTCGGCACCCGAACCCGGCGAAAGATCGCAACCTCTCCGGCTGCGTACGACCGCATCACCTCGATCTGGGCCGGCCGCACCGAGGTGAGCCCCCGCAGCGTGTTCACGAGCACCGGGAAGAAGCAGAGGACGGCGGCCGTGGCCATGCGTGGGGCCGGTGAGAGCGGGTCGAACCAGGCATTGAAGATCGGTGAGAACGCGATGATCGGGATCGCGTTCGCCGCGATCGCGATCGGCATCAACGCGCTGCCCAGACGCCGGAAGCGCGCGAGCACGGCGGCGAAGAGCATGCCGGCGCTCGATCCGATCGCGAAGCCGCCGAGGGCTTCCTTCAGCGTCAGCCAGCCTGCGCTCCAGAGCGTGTGTCGTTGCGTCCAGCACGCGTGGACGATCGCCCAGGGCTTCGGTAGCAGGAATTTCTGGATGTTGAAGATCTCGATCGACAGTTGCCAGAGAGCGATGCCGGCGCAGAAGACGATGATCGCGGGAACCCAGTCGCGCGCGCGCGCCGCGACGTTCACGCGGTCTCCTCGGCCGGTACCGAGCCGTGCTCGTCCGCTCCCACGCCGCGCAGGAGCTCGCGGACCGCTGTCACGAGCTCGAAGAAGTGGGGATCTTCACGCGTGTCGACCGTGCGGGGCTGGGGGAGGTCGATGTCGACGACGCCCGCGATGCGCCCCGGGCGGGGGCTCATGACGACGACGCGCGTGGAGAGGAAGACCGCCTCCGAGATGGAGTGCGTGACGAAGACCACGGTCGATTCCATGCGACGCCAGATCCCGAGCAACTCGATGTTCAGGCGTTCGCGCGTCATCTCGTCGAGCGCTCCGAACGGCTCGTCCATCAGCAGCAGCGGGGGCTCGAACGCAAGCGCCCGTGCGATCGCGACCCGCATCTGCATGCCGCCCGAGAGCTGCCATGGGTGGTGGTCTCCGAAGCCTTGCAGCTCGACGAGCCGCATCATCTCCTCGACGCGGTCCTTGCGCTTGGCGCGGTTCCAGTCGAGCATCTCGAGAGGGAGCGCGATGTTCTTCGCGACGGTGCGCCAGTCGAACAGCACGGAATCCTGGAAGACGATGCCGTAATCGTGGTCGAGCCGCGCCTGGTGCGCGGCTTTCCCGTTCACGTCGACCGAGCCGGCGCTCGGCTGGATCAGGTCGCCGATCACCCGGAGGAGCGTCGACTTGCCACAGCCTGACGGCCCGATCAGCGAGACGAACTCACCGGGCTCGATCTCGAGGTCGATCTCCTGGAGCGCGGTCACGTTTCCCTTCGGGAAGGTCTTCGTCACCCCGTGGATCGCGACGACGCTCACGCGGTTTGCACCGGAGCGCGCCGCACGACCAGCGTCTCGAGGAGCACGACGCCGAGGAAGAAGAGGATCCCGAGCGCAGCGGCGATCAGGTTCGTCGCCCAGAGGTTCTGAGGGACGAGGGAGTAGTACTGGTTGAAGTTGAGGATGGCGCCGCCGAGGCCGCCTTCGATCGAGCTCGGCAGCTCGCCGATGATCGCGCCGACGACGCTCGCGGTCGCGCTCACCTTCAGCGCGCTGAAGAGGTAGGGCAGCGACGCCGGCACGCGCAGGTGCCACAAGACCTTCCAACGGCCGGCCGCGTAGGTGCTCAAGAGCTCGTGGGCGCGTGGGTCGGCGGACTGCAGGCCGCGAAGCGTGTTGATCGCGACCGGGAAGAACGTGAGGTACGCGGCGATCACCGAGACCGACAGCCACCCGGCTTGCAGCCAGACGACCACCATCGGCGCGACCGCCAGCATCGGGATCGTCTGCGAGGCGACGATGTACGGCAGGAACGCACGCTGGGCGAGGCGCGAGTGCACGAGGCCGATCGCGATCACGAAGCCGATCGACGCGCCCATCAGGAACCCGACGAGGGCCTCCTTGCCGGTGAAGAGCGCTGCACGGAGCAGGACGGAGATCAGCAACGGGCCGTCGAAGCGCGACTGCTGGCCGAACGCCTTGAAGATCGTGTGCACGTGCGGCATCGTCGTGCCGTTGACGGGGAACGGCCGTGTCCAGCCGGTCTCGACCCAGATGAACCGGTAGAGCTCCCAGAGCCCCCACAGGGCGAGGAGCGTGACGGTGATCACGCCGACGCGTGCGGCCGAAGCGGCTATGCGGTCGCGCGAAAGCGCGCGGTTTGGCGTCCGACTTCGAAGCGCCGCCGCGTGACCGGCATGTGCCATGGCTAGTCAATATCACACTCCCCGCGCGGTTGTAGAGTCGCGCGGATGCCGCTTCGGCCGGACCGGACGATCGAGGAGCTCGAGGAGCTGAGGGCCCTCACGGGCGACGTTGACGGCGCACAGCGCGTGGCCTGGACCGAGACGTGGGAGCGCGCGGGAGCGTGGCTGCGCGGCACGCTCGCGGGCTCCGGGGCCGACGAGGAGATCGACGCGGCAGGAAATCAGTGGTTCACGCTGCGAGGTGAGTCCGAGCGCGCACTCGTGATCGGCGGGCACCTCGACTCCGTGCCGAACGGGGGCTGGCTCGACGGCTCCCTGAACGTCGTCGCGGGCGCCGAGGTGCTGCGCCGGCTCGCGGAGGACGGGCGGCCGCCCGTGACCGTGCGCCTCGTGAGCTGGGCCGACGAGGAGGGCGCGCGTTTCGGGCGCTCGCTGTTCGGCTCGTCGGCGGCAGCGGGGTCGATGCGAGATCAGGACGAGTTGCGCACGCTCGTCGATCGTGACGGCGTCGCCTTGCCCGACGCCTTGCACGAGCACGGAATCGACCTCGACAATGCGGCCGCTGCACGCGCCCAGTTGCACAGCGCGGCTGCCTACCTCGAGCTGCACATCGAGCAAGGGCCGGTGCTCGAGGCGCTCGACCTGCCGCTCGGCGTCGTGCTCGGGACCTTCGGCGTCGAGCGCTCGCGGATCACGTGGCGTGGGCAGGCCGCGCACGCCGGGTCGACGCCGATGGACAGACGGTGCGACGCATTGGCCGGCGCGGCGAAGCTCGCGCTCTCGATTCGAGAGATCGCACGAGAGGTCGGGGAGGGAGCTGTGTGCACGTCGGGTGGTGTCGTGACGAAGCCGGGCATCGTCACCTCGGTCGTCGAGACGGCCGAGCAGCTGCTCGACCAGCGGCACCTCGACGCAGTCGCCCTCGCGCGGATGCTGCAGCTGGCCAAGGACGACGCAGCCCGCTTCGCGGCAGAGGAGAGCATCGAGGTCGAGTGGGAGCGCATCTGGTCGATCGAGCCGATCCCGTTCGACGAGACGCTGATCGGATTCGCCGACGAGGCGATCCGCGAGGTGTCGGGGACGTCACACCGGCTGCCCTCCGGCCCGCTGCACGACGCCGCCGAGGTCGCCCGTTCCGGGATCCCGACGGTGATGATTTTCGTCCAGAGCCTCCGCGGCCTTTCGCACACGAAGCTCGAGGACACGAAGCGCGAGCATCTCGTGCTGTCGGTCGAGGCACTCGACCGGCTCGCGGCGAAGACCATCGACTGGCTCGTCGGCCCCGGCGCTCGTGGCGGAGGCGCTTGAGTTGTCTCGCTCGATCACGAGCGCCGCGATCGACGGCCCGCCGAGGGCAGCCGACGTGACGGAAGTTACGCGCGTGCAGCCACCTTCAGCCGTCCAGCTCGCGGTCGTCTGCGGCGAGCGTTTCCCTCCTTGCGGAGACCACCGTCTCGATCTGGATGTCCGCTAGAGACATGCCCGGCGCCAGCCGTCGTGTCGGGAGTGGAACAACAGTGCGCCGAAAGCCGCGCAGCCCCTGCCGGCTGAGCTCGGTTCGCGCATCATTCTGGGCTTCACCGCCTCGGATCGACGTCCCCGGCGGGGCCGTTTGGCTTCGCCGGTTCCCGTCCCGTGATGCAGACCGGCGCTGCTTCGCAGCCGCCACGGCGTGCGAGACGGTTGGAGCGGTGCACTAGGCTAGACCCAACGCGACTGGAGGTCCCATGAGCCTGAGCTTCGGCGTCACCGTTCTTCCCGATCCGCCCTACAGTCGGCTGATCGAGCTCGTCCAGCTCGCCGAGCAGCACGGGTTCGAGTACGCCTGGACCTACGATTCGCACGTCCTCTGGCAGGAGTCGTTCCCGGTCATGGCGCTCGTCGCCGACCGCACGTCCAGGATCAAGCTCGGGCACATGGTCACGAACCCCGGCACGCGCGAGCCGACGGTGCTCGCGAGCGCGTATGCGACCCTGCATGACATTTCCGACGGCCGGATGATCATGGGCATCGGTCGCGGCGATTCCGCCGTGCGTTACATCGGCCGGCAGCCCGTGAAGGTCGCGGAGTTCGAGGAGGCGCTGAAGCTGATCAAGCCGTTCATGAACGGCAAGGAGGTGACCTGGAACGGCAAGGAGCTCGAGCTCAAGTGGGTGCGCCCGGAGCTGCCCGAGATCGAGATGCACGTCGCGGGCTACGGGCCGAAGGCACTCGCAGTCGGCGGGCGACAGGGCGACGGCATCATCATCCAGCTCGCCGACCCGGACATCATCACGTGGATCATGGACACGGCTCGCAAGGCAGCCGACGACGCCGGCCGCGACCCGGCGGCGCTGAAGTGCATCGTCAGTGCTCCCAGTCACGTGTCCGACGACTTGCAGGACGCGCGCGAGCAGGTGCGCTGGTTCCCCGCAATGGTCTCGAACCACGTACAGGATCTGATCGACCGCTATGGCACCGACGGCAGCTCGGTTCCACAGGCGCTGACCGACTACGTGCGGGCGCGGAAGTTCTACGACTACAACGAGCACTCGCGTGTGGGTGCGAAGCACGGCGAGTTCGTCACCGACGAGATCTGCGACCGCTTCTGCGTGATCGGCAGCGTCGAGCAGTGCCGGGCAAAGCTCGCGGCGCTCGAGGAGGTCGGTGTCGACCAGTTCAACATCTACCTCATGACCCATGGGCAAGAGGAGACGCTGCAGGCCTACGGCGACGACATCATCCCGGAGCTCGCAGTCGCCTCCACGTCGCCATGAGCGCGAACGGGGCAGTCGTGAGCGCAACCGAGGTCACCCGCCGCTACGGCGAGGGTGAGGCGGTCGTCGACGCTCTCCAGGGGGTCTCACTCGAGGTCGCCTCGGGCACCCTCGTGGCGGTGATGGGCGCCTCCGGCTCGGGAAAGTCGACCCTCATGCATCTCCTCGCCGCCCTCGACAAGCCCACATCGGGCTCGGTGCGGATCGCGGGCGAGGACGTGGGGGCGCTCTCCGATCGGGAGGTGACGTTGCTGCGCCGCGAGCACATCGGCTTCGTCTTCCAGTTCTTCAACCTCCTGCCGATGCTGACGGCCGAGGAGAACGTGCGCCTGCCTCTCTCGATCGCCGGGGAGAAGCCCGAGCCGGCCTTCTTCGAGGACTTGCTCGAGCGCGTCGGTCTCGCCGATCGCCGATCGCATCGGCCGTCCGAGTTGTCGGGAGGGCAGCAGCAGCGAGTTGCGATCGCGCGTGCGCTCGTGTCGAAGCCGACCGTCGTCTTCGCCGACGAGCCGACGGGGAACCTCGACTCCAAGACGAGCGCCGGCATCCTCGAGCTGCTGCGCTCGTCGGCCGAGGAGCTCGGTCAGACGATGGTGATGGTGACCCACGACGCGAACGCGGCTGAGATCGCCGACCGGATCCTCTTCCTCGCCGACGGACGCATCGTCGAGGAGTTGCCTCGCAGCGGGGCGCCCGAGATCCTCGCAGCCATGGGCCGCGCGGGCACGTGATCCGGGTCGCCCTCTCCGGCCTGCTCGGGCGGAAGCTCCGCACGGCGCTGACGGCGCTCGCGATCGTGCTCGGTGTCGCAATGGTGAGCGGCACGCTCGTGCTCACCGATTCGATCGACAAGGCGTTCAACTTCATCTACACCGACGTTCGGCAGGGCTCCGATGCCGTGATCAGCGGCAAGTCCGCGATCGGAGACGTGCAGGGCAACAACAAGGGGACGTTCGCGCCGACGATCTCGAGCTCGCTCCTCGAGAAGGTGCGGGCGCTCCCCGAGGTTCAGGATGCCGAGGGAAGCGTGAGCGGCGAGGCCCAGCTGATCGACCGCAAGGGCAAGGCGATCGTCTTCGGCGGCGCTCCGAATCTCGGCTTCAGCATCTCGCGGGGCGACTCGCCGTTCAACGTCCTCACGCTCGTGAGCGGCGGGTGGCCAAGCGGCCAAGAGGTGGTGATCGACTCGAGCACCGCATCGAAGAAGCACCTGCTCGTCGGCAGCGATGTGGGCGTCCAGGCGGAGGGGCCGGTGCGGCGGTTCCGGATCTCCGGCATCGTCAAGTTCGGCACCGCCTCGGCGCTCGGCGGCGCGACCCTTGCCGGCTTCGACCTGCCGGACGCCCAGAGCCTCTTCCAGAAGGCCGGGCGCTTCGACGAGATCTCGATCGCGCGGAAGACCGGCAGTACGACCCCCGCTCTCCTCCGGCAGGTGCGGTCGATCCTTCCGGCGACGGCGCAGGTGCGCACCGGGAACGCTCAGGCCGCGGAGGACGCGAAGCAGACCGACTCGTTCATCTCGTTCCTGCGCGGCTTCCTGCTCGCATTCGGCGGTATCGCCCTGTTCGTGGGCAGTTTCGTGATCGCCAACTCGCTCTCGATCACGATCGCGCAGCGTACGCGTGAGTTCGCGACCATGCGAACACTCGGCGCAAGCCGCCGACAGGTCCTGACCTCGATCGTGATCGAGGCGCTCGTGATGGGCGTGTTCGCGGCGGTGACCGGGCTCTTCCTCGGTCTCGCGCTCGCGAAAGGCCTGTTCAGGCTGTTCAACGCGTTCGGGTTCACGCTTCCAAACAGCGGCATCGTGTTCGGCACGTCGACGGTGGTCGTCGCCCTCGTCGCCGGCATTCTCGTGACGCTCGTCGCGAGCCTGCGCCCTGCGCTCCGTGCGACGCGCGTGCCGCCGATCGCCGCCGTGCGCGAGGGTGCGAGCCTGCCCGTGTCGCGATTCCACCGGTTCCGCACGCTCGGCTCCACGCTCACGACCGCTCTCGGATTCGCCGCGCTCGCCTACGGCCTCTTCAAGTCGCACCTCGGTACGACCGGCATCCTCGTGGCGATGGGCATCGGCGCGCTCCTGATCTTCGTCGGCGTGGCCATGCTCTCCGAGCGCTTCATCCGGCCGCTCGCCTGGGCTCTCGGATGGCCCGCGACACGTGTGGGGGGAGCGGCGGGTGAGCTCGCGCGCGACAACGCACGTCGCAATCCCCAGCGGACGGCCTCGACCGCGGCCGCGCTGATGATCGGCCTCGCGCTCGTGACCCTGGTCGCGGTGCTCGCAGCCGGCATCACGACGAGCTTCCGCGGTTCGGTGAACAACATCTGGCAGAACGCCGACTACGCGATCACGGCACAAAACAACTTCAGCCCGATCCCGCCCACCGCCGCCGCGGCGGCAGCGAAGAGCCCGATCGTGGAAGCAGTGGGGAACGTGCGCACGGGCGAGGTCGGGGCGTTCGGCAAGCGGCTCTTCGCGACCGCGGTCAACCCGCCGAGCAGCACGATGTTCCACCTGGATTGGGTCACCGGGTCGCAGCAGACGATGGCCACGCTGGGACGGAACGGTGCGTTCGTCGACAAGGGATATGCGAAGTCCCACACGCTGAGTGTCGGCTCGCCCATCCGCGTCACCTTCGCCGACGGCCGACGAACGTCGTTCGTCATCAGGGGCATCTTCGACCCGCCGCCCGGCGGCTCGCCGTTCGGGAAGATCACGATCTCCCAGGCGGCGTGGGACGGTCACAACGAGAACCCCCGCAACCTGTACACCTTCATCCGCGTTCGCGGCGGCGAGAGCAAGGCGAACCTCGCCAAGCTCGCGGCGACGCTGAAGAGCTTCCCGAACGCGAAGGTGCAGACGCGTGAGCAGTTCATCGACAATCAGATCAGCGGCCTCAGCTCGGTGCTGAACATCCTGTACGTGCTGCTCGCCCTCTCAGTGATCGTGAGCCTCTTCGGGATCGTCAACACACTCGTGCTGACGGTCTTCGAGCGCACGCGTGAGATCGGGATGCTGCGCGCGATCGGCATGACCCGGCGTCAGGTGCGGCGCATGATCCGTCACGAGAGCGTGATCACTGCATTGATCGGCGGCACTCTGGGCATCGCTCTCGGCATCGTGCTCGGCGGGTTGCTCGTCGCGCGCGTCGACTTCATCCAGTTCTCGCTGCCCCTGACGTCGCTGATCATCTTCGCGCTGATGACGATCGTCGTCGGGATCCTGGCGGCGATCTTCCCGGCTCGTCGTGCGGCACGGTTGAACGTGCTCTCGGCACTCCAGTACGAATGACGGTCGCGGAGCTGCTGCGAACGTTCGTCGCCGCGGATGACCGCGAGGAGGCCGACCGCTGCGCGATGCTACGGCTCGCCGACGAGCTCGAGGAGCCCATGTCGCGCGGGCAGGAGCGTGCGCACTTCACCGCGTCTGCGTTTGTCATCGACGAGGCCTGCGGTCGTGTCTGCCTCGTCGCGCACGCGAAGCTCGGGCGGCTGCTGCAGCCTGGCGGCCACGTCGAGCCGAGCGATGCGACGCTCGAAGCGGCCGCACTGCGCGAGGCGAAGGAGGAGACCGCGCTCGAGCTCGAGTTCCACCCTCGAGCTCCGCGACCGTTCGACCTCGACATCCACGAGATCCCGGATCGTCCCGGCGAGCCCGCCCACTTTCACCTCGACGTGCGCTATCTGCTCGTCGGGCAGGGCAGGCCGTGCGACGGTGCGGCGTGGTATGCGATCGGCGAAGCGGGTGACGAGTCGGTGGGCCGGCTGGCCGCGAAGGCGATCAGCACTATTGCGCCCGGAAGCCTGGCTCGCGGCTGAGCTCGAGCGGGCTCGCCGGTAGCCCGGCGACGGGCTCCGTGGCGTTGTAGCCCGCCGGCGCGACGTCGTTCGGGGCGTCCGCGTGGAAGAGCGAGGCGAGCAGCTGAATCTGACCGCGGCCCGGCCCCAGCTCGAACTGGCCGCCTCCGTACAGGGCGATCCCGTGCTCGGCGCAGCGGTCGTAGAAGTCGAAGAGGCGCTTCACCGACCCGAAGCGCGACGGCTTGCAGTTCAGAGAGCGCGGAGCGAAGGGGAGCGCTTCGACATCGCTCCATTCGTGGATGGCCGCGTCCCAGGTGATGCGGTCGCGATGCGCCGCGAGCGCCGTGGTCGTCTCGGCGTTCAGCGCGGGATCTTCGAGCCACGCAGCCGGAAACGCCTCGGCGATCCGGCGGTAGAGCGCCGGGTCGGGTGGGGAGCCGAAGTCGCCGCGGTAGACGCCCTTGAAGTCGAGCGTCTCGACACGACCGCTCGCCGCGAGTGCGTCGATCGTCTCGTCGGGCCAGTCAGCGTCCGGGTCGAGCTTGAAGCGCAGGTCGGGCGCCGCCGCGAGCCAGGACGGGACGTTCGCGACGCGCGTCGAGACGACGAAGCGCACCGGCTGCTGCTTCAGCCCGAGCGCCTCCGCGAGACCCAGGCCCGCCTGCCGGAGTGCGAGGTCGAGCGCGGCCGACTCGAACGCCCAGCGTCGGTACTCGGTCTGGCCCGCCTGCAGGATCGAGAACGACTCGAGCGTGTGCCGTCCCGCGAACGGCAACTCGCTGCGACGCGCCTGGAACTGCTGCTGCTGTGACGGGTCGTAGTCGACTTCCTCGCCTTGGCCCTCTTCGCCGGCCCCGCGCAGGGCGACCGTGGTGCGCCGGAGCGTGAAGCCGCGGGCAACCTCGCGTTCGAGTGGCTCGAGCTCGTAGCTCTCGATCTCGAGCGGCAGCGAGCGAACGGCGTCCCAGGCGTTCATGCTCCGAGCTTAGTGCCGCCGAAGCAGGTGCTGCTTGAGCGCGTCGAGGCGGCCGTCCCAGTCGGCGCCGGCCTCGGTCAGCCGGTAGCGCGTCTCGCGCCCCTGGCGCTCCGACTCGACAAGGCCGGCACCGGCGAGCGTCGCAAGGTGCTTCGACACGGCCTGGCGCGTCATCGGCAGCTCACCCGTCAGCTCGGTCGCGGTTGCGGTGCCGCACTCCGAGAGATAGCCGATCACCTGTCGACGGCTCGGATCGGCGAGGGCGCCGAACACGAGATTCAGCGGGTCAGACACGCTGCAATGCTGAGGCCCGAAGCTCGAGCGCGGTCGACCACGCCGGCGACGACTCGGTTACGGTCAGCTTCGTCCCCTCGGCGTCGTCGTCGAGCCTGAACTCGACCTCCCCGTCGTCGTCCCACTCGAACGCGAGCCGGTGTCCCGGGTCGACATCGGTGAACGTCGCGTGACGCTCTTCGCCGTTGCCCCAGCGGAAGCTCGCGCCGCCACCGGGCCGAAGGTCGAGATCGACCGAGTTCGCGAACCAGTCCTCGAGCCGGCCCGGGTCGGTGAGAGCCTCCCAGACCTCCTCACGGGGAGCGGGCAGGACGATCTCCTTGACGATCATATGCAACCTCCAAGTTGCGCTATTGTCAGCAACCTACGGGTTGCACATTAACGAAGGAGGTCGCCGTGCTGGTGGGTTCAGTGGTACCGATGGTGGTGGAGCAGTCGGGTGCGTACGAGCGCTCGTTCGATATCTACTCACGCCTGCTGCGCGAGCGCATCGTGTTCCTCGGCCAGGAGGTGAACGACGACCTCGCGAACCTGATCGCCGCGCAGCTCCTCTTTCTCGACGCGGAGCGGCCCGGCGAGGACATCCATCTCTACGTCAACTCCCCTGGCGGGTCGGCCTACGCCGGCATGGCGATCTACGACGCGATGCAGTACGTGAGCTGCGACGTCTCGACGGTCTGCCTCGGCATGGGGATGAGCGCCGGTGCGATGATTCTCTGCGGTGGCGCCGCCGGCAAGCGCTTTGCGCTTCCGAACGCGAAGGTGATGATCCATCAGGGCTCGGGTGGCTTCCGCGGCACCCCGGCCGACATTCAGATCGCAGCGCGCGAGATCCTGGACATGACGCAGCGGATGGCCGAGATCATCTCGCGGCACTCGGGGCAGGACGTCGAGCAGGTTCTCCGCGACATCGACCGCGATCGCTTCATGACGCCGGAGGAGGCGGTCGCCTACGGCCTGATCGATGCAATCATGGAACCACGTGGCGTATCGGCTGACTGACGAGTGGGACGGCGGGATCGGTTGGCTCTGCGACGAGCGCATGCAGCGGACCTCGCACGCGCTCCTCGTGGACGGCGGTGTGTGGCTCGTCGATCCGGTCGACGAGCCGGAGCTCGAGGGCCGCGTGCGCGCGCTCGGAGTGCCGGCCGGAGTCGTCCAGCTGCTCGACCGGCACGAGCGTGGTTGCGCTGCGTGGGCCGAGAGGCTCGGGGTCGAGCATCACCGTGCCTGGGAGAGGCTCGCCGCGCCGTTCGAGGTCGTGACCCTTCGCACAGGACGCTTCTGGCACGAGGTCGCGCTCTGGGAGCCGGTGGCCCGGACGCTCGTCGTTGCGGATGCGCTCGGCACGATCCCGTTCTTTCGCGCGCCCGCCGAGCGTGTCGGCGTCCATCCGCTGCTGCGCCTGTTCCCGCCGCGTGCGATGCGCCGTCTCGAGCCGAAGCGCATCCTCGTCGGTCACGGCGAGGCAGTCTTCGAGGACGCGGCCGGCGCACTGCACGACACGCTCGATCACGCACGGAGGCGCGCTCCCGCAGCGCTCCGGGCGGCGGTCAGTGCACTGCGAAGCGGGCGGGCGGCCAGTAGGTGACGAGCACCGGCCCGATCAGATTCCCGCGCGGCACCGAGCCCCACGTTCGCGAGTCGCAGGAGTGGCTTCGGTCGTCGCCCATGAAGAAATAGTGACCGCGAGGCACGTGCCACGTGCCTCGGATGGTGTCGTCCTTCGTGTTCGACGCATACGGCTCGCTCAGTCTCGTACCGTCGATGCTGATCGATCCACCGCGCTCGGAGACCGTTTCCCCCGGCAGCCCGACGAGGCGCTTCACGAACGTGCCGCCTTCCCCGCACTGCACCGCTGCGGCGGCCGGAGACCGAAAGACGACGATCTGTCCTCGCTTCGGGCGGTCGAAGCGATAGGCGAGTCGGTTCACGATCACGCGGTCGCTGAAGCGTGCCTCACACCAGGCACCGGGACGCGCACAGTGCAGCGTCGGCTCCATCGAGGAGGTGGGGATCCGGTACGGCTTCGCGACCTCCGCCTCGAACGCGAGCACGATCGCAATCGCGACGCAGATCGTCGCGACCCAGTCGAAGATGCGCTTCCAGCCCGGCACGCGGGCATGGTACTCAGGCGCCGCGGGTCGTCCGTGGTTCCCGGTGGGCTGTCGCGACGACCCGCTCCACGGCCTGTCGGAGCGCACCCGGCACGCCGGCGTCGCCCCCCTGAAAGCGGTTCCAGGCCGTGGCCGGCTTGCCGCCTGGAGGGGAGACCGGTGACGCCTTCGAAGTCCGGAACGAGGGTGACGGTGCGCTTTCGCCCCGCACCGCGGCTGATCGCGTCGTTCGCCATCCGCTCTGCGTCGGCCGGCGCTCTTCCGCGTGGCGCGTCCCGGTCGTGCACGATCACGTAGGGGATCTCGCACGCGTTGCAGATCTCCGCGTACAGCGGCATGTTCCCCTTGCCGCTGCAATCGACGATCGCGATCGCCTCCTGGTCGCCGTCGAAGCCGAGTGTTTCGAGGGTCGGTGGCGTGCCCTCCCGGTTGAGGTTGCGTGTGCCCGGCGGGCGCGCGTCGGGGAACAGCGTGCGCCCGCCGACGGTCGCCTCGACGTGCACACGCGCGTGACCGAGCGAGCCGTCCGCCCCCGTCGGCATCGGCGCCGCAGGTTCGAGCAGTGACCAGATTGCCTAGAGCACCGTCGACTTGCCCGACGACGACTCGCCGACGAGCACGCAGAGGCGCCCCGGCTCGAGCGCGACATCGCGCGCGCCTCGGAAGCCGGTGATCGTGATGCGCTGCCGCGACGCCACCTCCGGCCCCTCAGCCCCGCAAGGTGTTTCGCAGGAAGAAGAGGAGGTTGGCGGGCCGCTCGCCGAGCCGTCGCATCAGATAGGGGTACCACTCGGGGCCGTAGGGGGTCGCGACGAGCACCTTGTAACCGCGGCGTGCGAGCGAGAGTTGAAGGTGCGGGCGCACGCCGTAGAGCATCTGGAACTCGAACCGGTCACGGGGGACATCGTTGACGTCTGCGAAGCGGATCGCCTGCTCGATCAGGCGCTCGTCGTGGGTGGCGAGCGCCGTGTAGCCGTCACCCGAGAGCATTCGCTCGAGGAGAACCTCGTAGGCGGCGTCGACGTCAGACTTGCGCGGATGGGCGATCGCCGGCGGCTCGAGGTAGGCGCCCTTCACGAGCCTCAGGTTCGGCGCGAGCGGTAGCAACGCGTCGAGGTCGTCGGGCGTGCGGTAGAGAGACGCCTGCAGCACGGTGCCGACCTCCGTCAGCCCGCTCTCGCGAAGGCGACGGTAGATGCGCAGGGTCGCCTCGACGAACTGCGACTGCTCCATGTCGATGCGGATGAAGCCGCCACGCTTCTGTGCGTGCTCGACCAGCGTGCGGACATTCGCACACGCGAGCTCCTCGTCGATCTCGAGGCCGAGGTGCGTCAACTTCAACGCGACGTTCGCGCGGAGACGATCGGCGGCGATGCGGTCGAGCACGCGGATGTACGCCTGCACGACCTCGCTCGTCTGCCCAGGCTCGAGCACGCCTTCGCCGAGCAGCGTCGTGTTCGCCGCGAGGCCGGAGTCGTTGAGAGCTCGCAGCACCGCGGCGCATTGATCGAGGGTCTCGCCGGCGACGAACCGGCTTGCCCCGAGCCGCATTCCGTGCCGGCTCACGAGCTGCTGCACCCGTCTGCTGTCGGCCGCCGCGAAGATGCCCTTGCGCAACGTCGCATTGACGGCGGCGTTCAGCTTCGTGCGAGCAGCCAGTCGTGCACCTCGGGGATGCGATGCTCCAGCAGGGTGAGGTGGCCGTCGGCGTCGTCGATCCAGGCCTCGGCACCCGGTACGTTCGCCGCCAGCCATTCGCCGTGCGACCGCGGCACGAAACGGTCGTCATCGCCCTGCACGACGAGGACGGGCCGCGTGATCGCTGCCAGCTCGAAGCCCCAGGGGCGCACGAACGCGAGATTGTCGTCGATCCAGCCGTCCGCGTTTGATTCGAGGGCATGAATCGTGTTGCGGTGCATGTGCTCGATGAGCGGCCCTTCGAGCACCGCACGGTCGGCCTCGCCGAGCAGCGTCTCGAACACCTCGCGCATCCCGGCCGGGGAGGATTCGATCATCAACAGACGATCACGCTCGATCGCAGGGCGCAAGGAAGCCTCACCTGCGAGCACGAGATCGAATTCCTCGACGTTCCCCTCGCCCATCCCCGCGAGCCAATCCAGGCCCTCGGCACCGAAGGGCGCGACGCCCGCGAGACTTGCCGTCGCCGTCAGGCGCTCGCCGCAGAGTGCCGCGCACGCGAGCGCGTGCGGCCCGCCGCCCGAGATGCCCCACGTGGCGAACCTGTCCAGTCCGAGCTCGTCGGCGACCGCCTCGATGTCCGAGGCGATGGCTGCGATGTCACGGCCCGGGTTGCGCGTCGACCCGCCGTAACCTGCACGGTCGTAGGTGATCAGCCTGATCCCCGGCGTCGCCCAGCGCTCGTACGGAAGACCCGATGCGGGCGATCCGTGATGCGAGATGATCGCGAGTCCGCCGGGATCCCCGATCTCATGCACCTCGAGCGTGCGGCCGTCCGGCAGGTCGAGCTCGTGCGTCGTCGGCATCCTCCGATCCTCTCACGAGGGCAGCACTATTGTCGGCCGATGGGCATCGACCCTGATCTCTTTTCGTGGGACGCCTGGCGCCCCGAGCAGGTGCAACGCGCCCTCGCCGGCGTCGAGGCGCCGTGGTACGTCGCTGCCGGATGGTCGATCGATCTCTTCCTCGGCGGTGAGCGCCGCGAGCACGAGGATCTCGAGATCGCGGTGCCGAGCGCGCGGTTCCAGGAGTTCGTCGAACCGCTTGCGCGCGCAGGGCTCGAGCTGCACCCGATCATCGAGGGTCGTGCGGTTCCGCTTGCGGAAACCGGCGACGCGGCGCTCGCGGAGTCGCATCAGACCTGGGGGCTCGACCGGGCCGCCGGCACCTGGCGCCTCGACGTGTTCCGCGAGCCTTCAGACGGCAACATCTGGATCGCGCGGCGTGACGAGACTCTTCGAATGGCCTACGCCGATCTCGTCGAGCACACCGCGGGAGGCATTCCGTACGCGCGACCGGAGGTCACGCTCCTCTTCAAGGCGAAACACACGCGCGAGAAGGATGAGGCGGACTTCGCTGCCGTCCTCCCGCGTCTCGGCGGACCCGAGCGCCGCTGGCTCGCAGACGCGCTCCGGCTCGTCCATCCCGGGCATCGCTGGCTCGAGCGGCTCGCCTAGCTCAGCGCCGGCGAGAGGTGGGGTCGTCGAGATGCGGCGGTCTCCAGCCGGTATCCGCCGGGTTCAGGTTCGTCCCGGGCGGGACGATCGCGTCGATCGCGTCGAGGACGTCGTCGGACAACTCGACGTCGACGGCGCCGAGCTGGCCTTCGAGCTGTTCGAGCGTTCGCGGCCCGATGATCGCCGCCGTGATCGTCGGGTGGCGGATCACGAAGGCGAGTGCGAGATGGATCAGCTCGAGCCCCGACTCCTCGGCGAGGAGCGCGAGCTCCTCGACCGCATCGAGCTTGAGCTGGTTCTCGGGAACCGCCAGGTCGTAGCGGCTGGGGATGCGCTGCGCACGGTGGCTCTGATGTTCGCGCCCCTTACGGTATCTGCCCGACAGCCAGCCGCCGGCGAGGGGGCTCCACGGGATCACGCCCAGGCCGAAGCGCTCGCACGTGGGCAGCACTTCGGTCTCGATGCCGCGGGCGAGGATCGAGTACGGCGGCTGCTCGCAGACATATCGCGCGAGCCCGCGGCGCTCGGAGATCCATTGCGCCTCGACGATCGCGGACGGCGGGTAGGTCGACGAGCCGAGGTAGCGAATCTTGCCCGCGCGCTGCAGGTCGGTGAGCGCGCCGAGCGTTTCTTCGTGATCCGTCCAGGGATCGAAGCGGTGGATCTGGTAGACGTCGATCCAGTCGGTCTGCAGGCGGCGGAGGCTCGCGTCGATCTCCTGGAGGATCCAGCGCCGCGAGTTGCCGGCCATGTTCGGATCGGTGTCGTGCATCGTGCCGTGGATCTTCGTCGCAACGACGACCGAGTCGCGGCGGCCCTTCAGCGCCTTGCCCACGATCTCCTCCGACTCGCCGCGAGCGTAGACGTCGGCGGTGTCGATGAAGTTGATCCCCGCATCGAGCGCACGATGGATGACCGCGATCGAGGCATCGTGGTCGGGGTTTCCCCAGGCGCCGAACATCATCGCGCCGAGGCAGAGCGGGCTGACGTGCAGGCCGGTGCGGCCGAGCGTGCGTTGCTCCATGTAGGAACCGTACAAAAAGAACACGGGCACGCAGGTAGGGTCGAGCGCGTGGCCGCGATCGAGGTGACAGACCTCTGCCGCCGGTATCGCACGCACGTCGGCATCGTGCGACGGCGTCGAACGGACGTCCAGGCGCTCGCGGGAATCAGCTTCGAGGTCGAGCGAGGTGAGCTCTTCGGGCTGCTCGGCCCGAACGGCGCAGGCAAGACGACCACGATCAAGATCCTGACGACGCTCCTTTTGCCGTCGTCCGGAACGGCTCGCGTGCTCGGTTTCGACCCGGCGCGTCAGGCCGGCGAGGTTCGTAGGCGCGTCGGTCACGTCTTCGGTGGCGACCGAGGGCTCTACGACCGCCTCTCGGCGCTCGACAACCTTCGCTACTTCGCAGACCTCTATCGCGTGCCGGTGCGCGAGAAGCGCGCCCGGATCGACTCGCTGCTCGAGCTCGTCGGGTTGAAGGGCCGTGAACGGGAGCGCGTCGAGACGTACTCGCGCGGCATGCGTCAGCGGCTGCACATCGCACGCGGCCTCTTACACGATCCGGATGTGCTGTTCCTCGACGAGCCCACGATCGGCCTCGATCCCGTCGGCGCCCGCGAGGTGCGCGAGACGATCGCGGGGCTTCGCGACCAGGGAAAGACGATCCTGCTGACGACGCATTACATGTACGAGGCCGACGAGCTCTGTCAGCGTCTCGCGGTCATCGCCGGCGGCCGCTTCGTGGCCTCCGGGACACCGGCCGAGCTGAAGGCGCGCGTCCTCGACCGAACGGTGATCGAGATCGAGTCCTTCGGAGTCGGGGAGGAAGCGCTCGATCGCCTGCGTGCGCTGCCGGGCGTCCTCTCGGTCGCAACCGAGCAGCGAGATCAAGCAGAGCTGATCCTGGTGCAGTCGAGTGTCGGCTCCGAGTTGACGCGGGCGCTCCTCCATGAGCTCGAGGGTGCGACGCTCGGGAAGGTGATCGCACGGGAGCCGACGCTCGAAGATGCCTACGTCGAGCTGGTGCAGACCGCGTGATCCGTGCGTTCGCGAGCGGGATGCGGGTGCACGTGGTGCAGTTCTCGCGCAACCCCTTCGACCTGAGCGGCGTTTTCCTGTGGCCGATCCTGTACGCGTCGATCGCGTACTACCTGCTCGACGCGAAGCACGACCCGCGACTCCTCTTCGCGTCGTCCCTCGGCGCGGCCGTGATGCTGATGTGGTCGCTCGTCGTCATCGGATCGTCGAGCGCGCTCGAGAACCAGCGGTGGCTCGGGACACTCGAGCTTCTCGTCGCCGCGCCCGTCCCGTTCGCTGTCGTGATCGCACCGATCTGCGTCGCGAGCGGATTCGTCGGAGCCTACGGGATCGCAGCCACGCTCGTGTGGGGCAGGTTGCTCTACGGGGTTCCGCTCGTGATCGCCCACCCGTTCGCATTTGCGGTGGCGCTCCCGGCATGCGTGCTCGCGATCGGGATGCTCGGGCTCGTGATGGCGTCGACGTTCGTGCTCTACCGGGCGGCGTTCAGCCTCGGCCTCGCCCTGCAGTACCCCGTGTGGATCGCGACGGGGCTGCTCGTCCCGCTTTCGACGCTGCCGGCGTTCGTCCGTCAGATCGGCTGGTTCCTCGGCCCATACTGGGGCTTCCGCGCGATCCGCGAAGCGGCGCTCGGGTCTCGGGCATGGACGTACATCGGTATGTCTGTCGCCGTGAGCGCGGCGTACTTCGTCGTCGGCGCGATCTTTCTTCGCCTGTTCGTGCACGTCGCTCGCAGTCGCGGCTCGCTGAAGCTGACATGAACTCGCTGCGCGTGTTCTTCGTCGGTGGGATCATGAGCTATCGCGCGCTCTTCAACTGGATCAACCCGTGGGTGTTCGTCCCACACACGCTCGGCTACCCGATCTTCGAGATCCTCTTCTTCGCCTACCTCGGCCGGTTCGCGAACGTGCAGTCGGACAAGTTCTTCCTCATCGGGAACGCCTTCATGGCGATCGCGATCACCGGGTTCTTCGGCATGGGCAACTCGATCGGGGGCGAGCGGCGCTCGCAGACGCTTGCGACGCTGCTCGCGTCGCCGGCAAATCGCTTCGCGCTGTTCCTCGGTCGCGCGGTACCCTCGATCCTGACGGGGCTGGTCGTCGCCGCGTCGGCGTTCAGCATCTGCAGGCTCATCCTCGGCGTCCACTTCCAGGGAGGCGAGCTCGCCGGCCTCGCGGTCGCGGCGCTCGTCGCGTCGTTCGCCTGCACATCCTTCGGGCTCTGCCTCGGGGCGCTCGGTCTGCGCGGCCGGAGCGTGTCGCTCTTCGCCGACATGGTCGGCGGCTCGATGCTGCTCGTCTCGGGCGCGAACGTTCCCTTCGCCCAGCTGCCTGGGGCTGTGCAGGCCGTCGGGAGGCTGCTGCCGCTCACCCACGGGATCGCGGCGGGCCGCAAGCTCGGGGCGGGGGAGTCGCTCGGCGCCGTCAGTGGGCTGCTCGGCACCGAGGCGCTGGTGGGAGCTGTGTACCT
The DNA here is from genome assembly GCA_038239825.1 of Gaiellales bacterium. Classification (GTDB taxonomy): domain Bacteria; phylum Actinomycetota; class Thermoleophilia; order Gaiellales; family Gaiellaceae; genus PALSA-600. The sequence continues at coordinate 5,682 of JBBSEJ010000001.1, read as the reverse complement.
CGTGGCCGGTGTCGTGATGCTGCGGGTGCTCGAGTATCAGGGGCGACGCTCTGCAACGCTCGAGGCGTTCTAGTGTCCGTCGGGCCGGGCTATGCTCGCAGTGTGGCGTGGAGCACGATCAGCGACGAGCGAGAGCTGCGGGCGGTCGTCGGCTCGCCGTCCGAGCTCGTCGCAGGCAAGATCGCCGACCGGCTCAACCACCTGATCCGGCAGTTCGTCGAGCGCTCACCGTTCGTCTGTGTCGCGACGACACGCCCCGACGGCGGCCTCGACGTGTCGCCGCGCGGCGATCCCGCCGGCTTCACGCGGATCCTCGACGAGCGCACGCTGCTCCTGCCCGAGCGGCCGGGCAACCGCATTGCCGACACGCTCACGAACCTGCTGCACGACCCGCGCATCGGTCTGCTCTTCCTGATCCCCGGCGTCGGCGACAGCTTGCGGGTGAACGGCCGCGGCGTCGTCGTCGACGACCCCGAGCTGCTCGCGGGCAGCACCGTCGACGGCAAGGTTCCTCGCCTGGGGATCCTCATCACGATCGAAGAGGCCTACACGCAGTGCTCGAAAGCGCTCATCCGGTCCGATCTCTGGAATCCCGAGCGTCACGTCGACCGCTCGGAGCTGCCGAGTAGCGGCGAGATCTTGAAGGCGATCAGCGACCCGGAGCTCGATCTCGAGCAGTACGACCGCGAGCGAGCAGCCAGGTACGCCCGCCGCGACGGCCTGTACTGAGCGGGACGGCGTTGCGTCACCGTCTCGTCACGGCGGCCGACGAGTCGTACGTCTGGTTTTCCACCTTCGTGACGACGGCTGCCGTCGGACCTGCCCCCTCGAGACACGAGGCGGCGCCGGTTCTCCCGCAGCCCCGAGATGAGTGCCGCGCCAGACGATATGCGCCTGGCCGACGGGTCGGGAGCCCGTCCCACGCGATCGGGTAGGTCGATCGCTCGGCGCCCTGCTGGGTCGAGGCGGTTGAGCGGCAATCACGAGCGACCCGCTCGACCTTGCCGGCTGTCAGCTCGCGAACGGCGATCACAGCCGGAGTGTCGCCGGCCGAGGTCGCAGCTCTCGCCGCCGAGAACGAGAGCGGGGGCCTCTGTCGCCAGAGGCCCCCGCTCGAGCTTCATGGATCGCGACGGCGTTGCTCAGCCGCAGCCGGTCGACGTGCCGCAGTCGCGGCAGGTGTAGCAGGTGCCCGCCCGCACCATCCGTCCGCCGCAGCGGTTGCACTCGATCGCGTCCTCGTGCGGATTGAAGAGCGCCGTCTGCCCCGGCGCGTGAGGCGCCGAGGCCGGGTGCGCGTCGCCGTTCGCGACGCGCTCGGCCATCTGCGCGCGCACCTCCATCGAGAGGATGCCCGCCTCCTCCTGCTGATCGACGTCGAGGAATTTCTTGCCGAACCAGCGGAAGATGTAGTCGGGGATCGACTTCGCCGCACGGATGTCTGCGTCGTTCGTGAGCCCGGACGGCTCGAATCGCAGGTGCGACAGCTTCGAGACGTACACCTCGGGGGGCACGCCGTACTGCAGGCCCATCGAGACCGCGATCATCAGCGAGTTCATCAGCCCCTGCAGCGTCGTCCCGTCCTTCGCGATGTCGACGAAGATGTCGCCGGGGCTTCCGTCGTCGAACACGCCGACGTGGATGTAACCCTCGTACTCGCCGACGCGGAACTTGCGCCCGATCTCGGTGCGGTCGTCGGGCAGCCGCCGCCGCTTCGGCGCCGCGAACGCGCCCGCCGGCGCATGGCCGATCGTCCCCTGAGCTCCCTTCTCACCCTTACCGGAGAGCGGCTGCGCGACCTTGCAGTTGTCGCGATAGATCGCGACGGCCTTCACGCCGAGCCTCCATGCGTCCACGTAGAGCTGCGAGACGTCCTCGATCGTCGCCGTCTCCGGCAGGTTGACCGTCTTCGAGATCGCACCGGAGATGAACGGCTGGATCGCGCCCATCATCTTCACGTGACCGCGGTAGTGGATCGCACGCTCGCCGACTGCGCAGTCGAAGACCGGATAGTGCTCGCCCTTCACGTACGGCGCCCCGACGACGGTGTTGCGCTCGTCGACGAACGCGACGATCTCGTCGACCTCGTTCGGCGCGTAGCCGAGCTTCTCGAGGCCGCCGGCGACTGTCTTGTTGACGATCGTGATCTCGCCGCCACCGACGAGCTTCTTCGACTTGACGAGCGAGAAGTCGGGCTCGACGCCCGTCGTGTCGCAATCCATCATGAAGCTGATCGTCCCGGTGGGCGCGAGCACGGTCGCCTGCGCGTTGCGGTAGCCGTTGACCTCTCCGAGGTCGAGCGCTTCGTCCCACGACTTGCGGGCCGCACCGAGCAAGTCGGCCGGCACGGTCTCCGCGTTTGCGATGTTGCCGACCGACGCGCGATGCTTCGCAATCACGCCGAGCATCGCGGCCGCATTCGGCCGGTAGCCCGCGAACGCGCCCATGCGCCCCGCGATCTCGGACGACTTGCGGTAGGCGCGCCCCGTCATCAACGCGGTGATCGCCGCCGCGTACGCGCGACCCTCGTCGGAGTCGTAGGCGAGGCCACGCGCCATCAGCAGCGCGCCGAGGTTCGCGTAGCCGAGGCCGAGCTGGCGGTAGGCCTTCGCATTCCGCTCGATCTCGGTTGTCGGGTACGAGGAGTTGCCGACGAGGATCTCCTGCGCGAGGAACATGACGTCGCAGGCGTGCTCGAAGGCCTCGACGTCGAGCTCGCCGTCGTCGCGGCGGAACTTCATCAGGTTCAGCGACGCGAGATTGCATGCGGAGTCGTCGATCGACATGTACTCCGAGCACGGGTTGGACGCGTTGATGCGGCCGCTCCTCGGCAGCGTGTGCCACGCGTTGATCGTCGTGTCGTACTGCACGCCCGGGTCGGCGCAGCGCCACGCGGCCTCTGCGATGTCGTGCAGCAGCTTGCGCGCCTTCATCGTGTCGACGACCGTGCCGTCGGACCGCGCGGTGAGGTTCCAGTCTGCGTCGGCCTCGACGGCCGCCATGAACGAGTCGGAGACGCGCACCGAGTTGTTGGCGTTCTGGTACTGGATCGACGCCCAGTCGGGCGAGTCGAGCGACATGTCGTATCCCGCCGCCTCGAGGACGCGCGCCTTCTCCTCCTCGTGCGATTTGCACCAGATGAACTCGACGATGTCCGGATGGTCGATGTCGAGCACGACCATCTTCGCCGCGCGGCGCGTCTTGCCACCCGACTTGATCGTGCCGGCGGATGCGTCGGCGCCGCGCATGAACGACACGGGCCCGGATGCGTAGCCGCCCTTCGACAGTTGCTCCTTCGACGAGCGCAGCCGCGAGAGGTTGACGCCCGAGCCGGAGCCGCCGCGGAAGATGACGCCCTCCCGGCGGATCCAGTCGAGGATCGCGTCCATGTTGTCCTCGATCGAGAGGATGAAGCAGGCCGAGCACTGCGGCTTCTCCTCGAAGCCGACGTTGAACCAGACCGGCGAGTTGAACGCCGCGAGCTGGTTGACGAGGATCGCCTTCAGCTCGTCCTCGAACGTCTGTGCTTCCTCGTCCGATGCGAAGTACCCGCCGTTTCGGCCCCATGTGCCGACGGTGCCGACGATGCGCCCGATCATCGTCTTGACCGAGCGCTCGCGCTCGGGGCTCGTCATGCGGCCGCGGAAGTACTTCTGCGCGACGATGTTCGTCGCCGTCTGCGTCCAGAACTTCGGGAACTCGACGTCGCGCTGCTCGAACGTCGGGCCGTTCTTGCCGGGGATGAACGCATCGCGCACCTCCCACTCGATCTCGTCGAACGGATCGCGCCCTTCGATCGTGAAGAGGCGGCGGACCGCGAGAGTCGCGTCGTCGTCGACGACGTGGTTGTCGAGATCGTCCGGGTGAATCTGCACGGTGCTTTCCTGCTCTAGCGACGCCATATTTCTCTCTTCCTCCAACCTCGAATTCTAGTTTGCGGGGCCCGTCTGCCGCAGTGGGCGCGAGACCCCGATGGGCGAGCTTGGGAACCATAGGGAGGGGACCTGACGGAGCCGAGAAACCGTGCGCGGGGCGCTCGTGCCGAGCCCTACGGGCCGGTTCGACGGGCCTGCATGTGCTTCACCGCGAGGCCCGCTCCGCCCGCGGCGACGAGGAGGAGCGCGAGGCCGCCGAGGACGAGCAACGGCACCGGCAGGGATGAGGCGCTGCCCGGATTCAGCTTGTCCGCGACCTTCGCGAGACCCTTGCGCTTCGTCGAATCCGTGCCCGCCGGGACGGTGGTGGTGCTGGTGCCGCCGCCCGCGTCGCCGCCGCCGGTCGTGCCGCCGCCGATCGTGCCGCCGCCGCCCGAGCCGCCGCCGCCCGAGCCGCCGCCCCCGCCCGAGCCCGAGCCGCTCCCGCCCGTGCCGGCGCCGGCGGCCGGCCCGAGGAGCGTGTTCGGCCCCACCTTCCGACCCGACTTGCGCGCCCGCGCCTTCGCACTCTGGAGCGCGCGCAAGATGTCCTCTTTCGCGCTCGAGTAGGTCTGAACGTCCGAGGGAAGGTGATGGATCGCCTCGGTGTAGCAGTGACTCGGGTACGTCTGGTCGATGCGGCCGTCGTACCAGTCGTTCAGAAGCGTCTTCCAGCACGGCGCAGCCGCCGCGGCGGGCCGGGCGGCGGCCGCGAGCAACGCCACGGAAAGGAGCGCGACGGCGACGATCGTCTTGGCGACGGAATGCATCTGACGGGTACGTCCTACAGGTGCCTGCGGATACCGGCGGTGCTGCTGCGTGACGCTACGACCTCGCTGTAAGGCTTTTGTGAGACCTGCGACGGACACGCTGGCGGCGGATGGTAGCTTCGCTCGGGATGCGGGCGATCAGGGAACTGCCGCTCGCCGCCTCGCTCATCCTCGCCGGTTCCGCACTTTTCTTCGGTGGGGGGCCGGGTTACGGCTCGCTGCCGTGGCTCGGCGGAGGCGCCCTCCTCGCGATTCTCGCGGCGCTCGGCCTGCGCGGGCTGCCCCCGGCCTCGCGCTTCCTGCTGCCGCTCGCGCTGCTCGCCGGGTGGCTCGCGCTCTCGATCCGGTGGTCGGTGCTGCCGGATCACTCGTGGGAGTACGCAGACCGCGCACTCGTCTACCTCCTCGTGGCGCTGCTCGGCCTCTGGCTTGCTGGCCGCAGGCGAGAGCTCGCTCACGGCCTGACGGCGCTCTTTGCCGCGTTGATCGTCTGGTCGCTCGCAGGCAAGGTGCTGCCGGCGCTGTACGACTACGGGCCGCCCGGCGTCGGGCGATTGCGGGGGCCCGTCGGCCTCTGGAACCAGCTCGCGCTCGTCACAGACTTCGCCCTCGTCCTCGCGCTGTGGCGTCGGCGTCTCGCAGGGACGCTGCTCGCCTACGTCGCGCTCGCGGGGCTGCTCCTCACCTACTCCCGCGGCGGCCTGCTGACGGCCGCGCTGCTCGTCCTCGCCTGGTTCGCGCTCGAGGGAGACCGCCTCGAGAGCGCCCGCACGCTCCTCGCGGGCGCCCTGCCCGCAGCCTCTGTCGTCGGGATCGCCTTCGCGCTGCCCGGGGTGACCGGCAACGGCCAGTCGTCCCACGTCCGCTGGCGGGACGGGGTGATCTTCGGCGTGCTGCTCCTGGCCGGCGCCGCCGCGGCCGCCTTGTTGCGCCGGGTGCCGCTGCCTCGCGTCTCCCGCCGCGTGCTCGTGGCCACTGGTATCGCCGTCGCGCTTGCG